>CALMYG010000143.1 GCA_937873455.1 uncultured Verrucomicrobiota bacterium | reverse complement strand
ATCCCGGTATCGCGTGCCGGCGGCTCAGCCCGCAAACCAACAAGGCGCGCAAAGCGCTCCCCTAAAGCCACTTGCGCAATTTGCAGTTTTTTGGCGCCTGCCGCTTGACCATTCTGCCCCATCTGGTGAACAATAAGGTCTACGAAGGATTGTCCGGCTGAAATCAGCACGCCGGGTCCTCGTTTGGTTGAATTTCATAAACATGATCGTAGCCCGCACAGAAGAACCAGAAGCACCGGATACCACACCGGCATCCGATGGACGCTCCATTTCCAAGGACGATCTAAACAGGTTGCCGATAAGGGCTTACGAGGGGCCTATTCGGCTCATCAACGACCGCGCCCAGCTCAAGGAATGCGTGGACCAGCTTTCCCGGGAGGCGTTGCTTGGTTTTGATACGGAAACCCGCCCGGCCTTCGAGCGCGGCGTATCCTATCCGCCGGCGCTGATGCAGTTGGCCACCGAGCGCGAAGTTTTTGTTTTCCAGTTCCAGGCCCTTGGCGGCTTGGGCGCGCTTCGCGATATTCTTGAAAGCCCGCGGGTCATCAAGGCCGGTGTAGCCCTGTCCGATGACATCAAGCAATTAAACGATGTGTGGAAGTTCAAACCGAAATCCTTCATCGAGATTGGCTTCATGGCCAAGGAGCTGGGCTACAAACAAACCGGTTTGCGATCTCTTGCCGGTTTGCTGCTTGGCTTCCGCATCTCGAAAAAGGAGCAACGGTCCAACTGGGCGCGCCCCAGCCTTTCCCGGTCACAAATTGTTTACGCCGCCACCGATGCGTGGGTCAGCCGCGAGCTTTATTTGAAGCTGCTCGCCCAATGGGGTGATCGGCCGCGGCCTTCTGAAGTCGATCCATTAACGCCCGTCCCAACCCCGCGCAAGGAACGCGCTGGCAATAAATCTCCGGAATCCCGGCCTGCTCGCAAGCGCGAAAAAAGCGAAACAGGGATCGCGCATACGCCTGAACTTCCCGGCATGGTTTGGTCCGAGACGGTTTCCTCGGAAAGCCTCGTGTCGTAAGGCCGATATACGCAAAGCGCTCGGCGGCGTTCGCAGGAATCGCAGCGGGCCCATCCACCAACACCCCCCGCGCGGACGGGGCATAATGCCGATATTTCATGCCCGGGCTCCTGGGTGCGTGGACATGCCGCACCCGTCCGTCCGCCGCCCGCATCCGGGGACACACCCGCCGCAAATCTTCCAGCGAAACCGCGCCTTCACGCAACACCACCGGCGGCGAACAGGTGCAATCAACCACCGTGGACTCCAGGCCGACATCCGAGGCGCCACCGCACAGGATGGCTTCCACGCGTCCATCCAATTCCTGATGTACCGCCCGCCAGGTGGTCGGGCTGGGCCGGCCGGACCGGTTGGCCGACGGCGCCGCCACCGGCACGCCGCAGGCGCTTAAAAAGGCTTGCGCCACCGGATGGCGCGGCCAGCGCACCCCAACCGTATCCAGTCCGGCGGTGACTTCACGTGGAACATCCGGATGACGGGGCAAAATGACCGTCAACGGTCCGGGAAAAAATGCCGCAATCAGCACCTTGGCGGCGGACGGAACACGCGCCGCAACCCGGCGGATCATCTCCGGATCGGCCACATGGACGATCAGCGGGTTGTCGGACGGGCGCCCCTTTGCGCGAAAGATGGCCTTGACCGCCAGGGGATTCAAGGCGTCCGCGCCCAGGCCATACACGGTTTCCGTCGGAAACGCCACCACGCCGCCGGCGCGCAAGGCCGCCGCGGCCACACGCGGCGAACGGGTGATCCGGGTTTTCATGCGTTTGTCGGTCCCGGACCGCGGTTCACCATCCACTTGGAAAACTCATCCAGAAAGCGGATGAACCCGGGCAGATGCTCGGCGGGAAACCGGTACCGGGCGGGGGCGTCGGCCAGCACCTGGTTAAAACAACGCAACCATTCCCGGCGCGCGGCCTCATCGATGGGAAATTTCAGGTGCCGGGCCCGCATCATCGGTTCGCCGTAACGCTCGTGATACAAGGCCGGCCCACCCAGCAAACCGACAAAAAAAGCGGCGATTTTTTTCGATGCTTCCGGTAAATCTTCCGGGAACAGATGCCGGATCGATGACGTTTCGATCTCGGCATAGAAGTCCGCGCACATGCGGAAAATGTTCGCCTCCCCCATAATGCCGTAAATGTCCCGGCTCGGGGCAATCCCTTGCGGGGGACCGCCCGGAGGAACATAAAACTGACGCTGGTCATTCATATCCGCGCATCTATACGGCCTCTCCAGCGGCTCTGCCAACCTAAAACCCTCGCGACCCTCGCTTGAAAGCGCTTCCCTGACTCACTGACTGATGTCATTTCGTTCATCATCCATCCCATGATGATGTTAAAGGGGATTATGCAACGAGCCTGTCTTCTTTATGCGCCGCAGGCGCATGTGATACCGCGGGAATCCGTCGGGCAGACCCGCGAACGCGGGTCCGGGGAGTCGGTTGATCCAGCGGGCCGAGCCGGTCGTCGGCGACCGGCGGCCAGCAAGGCGGAGCGGGGGGCGCTGGTCTAAAGACCGCGCCGCCCGCGACAACACCGCTGGCGGCACGCTGGGACAATCGACTACCCGCCGACGGATTCCCGCATGGCTCAAGCACCGCATCACTAAACCCCTTCACGTCATGAACGGCCTTCAGGTATGCGGCGTCCCAAAAAGTCGGCAAAACACGGATACGCGCCGCGCTCCAGCACTCGGCACTTGTTGAACGGAGGGTGATCAGGTATGGTCATACCGTTCATGAGAAACGCAAGGCAATGGGTATTGGCGATGGCCGTCGGAGCTGCCGGGTTTTGGCCCGTTTACGCGAGCACCCCATCGTTTGATCGTTATCAAGTCATTCTCAACCGCAAACCCTTCGGAGCGCCACCGCCGCCATCGGAACCGGTACGCCCGCCGCCCCCTCGCGCCGATTCCTTTGCAAAAAGCCTCCGCCTTTCCATGATTATTGAAACCGACGACGGCGAAATGCGGATCGGATTCGTCGACAACCGGACCGGCCGGAGTTATTCGCTTGTTTCCGGGGAGGCCCAGGACGGTATCGAATTGGTTTCGGCCAGCTTCGAAGACGAAGAGGCGGTTTTGCGCCACGGAGATGAAATGGCCCTGTTAAAAATCAGCGCCGGCGGCTCCTTTGAGGAAATCGCCCCGTCCGACCAGCAGGCTCGGCTGGAAGCGGCCCGCAACCGGCCCTCCTATGCCGAGCGGCGGCGACAACGCATGGAACAACAACAGCAACAAATGCAGCCGCAACCGCCTCCCGAACCCAAGTACACCGGGGAAGAACTCACCAAACATTTGTACGAATACCAGATGGAAGTTATCCGGCAGGGCTTACCGCCGCTGCCGATTCCCCTGACCCCGGAACAGGATGCGCAACTGGTCGCCGAAGGCTACCTGCCTCCGATCGATTGACGCGCCCGCCACCTCACGAAAGGAAAACGCCACATGAACACATCCCGTATCGCCCTGTTAATCGCCGCCAGCTTTCTCGCCGGAGCGGTGAATGCCAACCTGTTAAACAACCCCGGCTTTGAAGAAGCGGGCGAACACGATGAAGCCGCCCGGTACTGGCGCATGAACGACCCCAACGACCATGGCGATGCCTGGGGCTCGGCTATTCGCATTGATTGGCGCGCCACCGAGGGGCGCTTTATCGGCGCCGTCCGCGGCACCTGGGCCGATGCCGGCGACTATGGCGGATTCTGGCAGGAAGCGGAGATCGAAGCCGGTACCACCTACAAGGCCGCCGCCTGGTTCTGGGCCGATGCCGGATGGCGCGCCGAAACCCAGGAACTGAAAATCGAGTTTTGGAACACCGACCGTTCGGAGATGATCGCCGCGGAAACCATCGGCCTCGATGATGTCGGGGAAATATGGGTTCAAAAGGAAGTTTCCGGACGCGCTCCGGAGGGCGCCGGGTGGGCGCGGGTCGTTATCAATGTCGCCGGCTCAGGAGATAGTGGCGCCTTGCAGGTCGACCAGGTAACCCTCGAATCCTCGTGGTAACTTCGCGGTCTTAGACCGGACGCGGCGTCAACACGATGTTGTCGATCAGCCGCGTCGCGCCGAAGAACGCGGCCACCGCCAAAAGCGCCGGGCGCTCGATTTTTTCCACCGGGCGCAGCGTTTCATCGTCCACCAACGCGAGATAATCCAAGTGCGCCCTGGGCGCCTCGCGGGTTATGGCGTCCCTCACCAACGCAAGAAGACCCGCCGCGTCAACCTGCCCGGCATCACAGGCGAGACGCGCGGCAGATAATGCGCGCCAGATGGCCGGAGCCTGGATGCGGTCTTCCGGACTCAGCAAGACGTTGCGGGAGCTCATCGCCAAACCATCCGCTTCCCGGGTCGTCGGCCCGGCCACGATCATCACCGGAAAATTCAAGTCGCGCACCATGCGCCGGATCACCCGCAATTGCTGGCCGTCTTTCTCGCCAAACACCGCGACATCCGGAAGCGTCAGGTTCAGCAATTTGGCCACCACGGTGGTTACACCCCGAAAATGCCCGGGGCGTGAAGTTCCGCACAAGCCTTGGCCCAGAGCCTCCTCGACCACATAGGTGGAATACTCCGGCGGATACATCTCCGCGGCATCCGGATAAAAAACGACCTCTACGCCTTCGGAACGGCAACGCTGTTCATCGCCGGCAAAATCCCTTGGGTAACGATCAAAGTCCTCTCCCGGGCCGAACTGCGTCGGGTTGACAAAGATGCTAACCACGACGGCATCGGCCCGTTCGCGGGCCATACGCATCAACGAAAGGTGTCCCTCGTGGAGATAACCCATCGTCGGCACAAGGCCGATGACCCGTCCAGCCAGCCGCTGTCGGCGTGACCACGCCTGCATCGCGCCGGTTGAACGGATGATCTCCATGGGCGCGGGTTGGGGGTCGCGATTAGAAAGGAAGGCGCAAGGCGGTTTCGAAGAAGAAGGACTCCATGATGCTGTCCCGCCCGCTACCGAACTCCGTACTCAGGCTGCCCCGGCTGATATCGTAACGGTAGCCAACACCCAGCGACCAGATCAGATCCGCACTCACCGCGTAATCCGCGGAAACCGCTCCGGTAAACAGCACGGCATCGCCGATGTTGACATCAATCTTCCGGGTGCCGCCCTCGTCGCGGTTGCGGGCCTTGATGTTCGAATCGTTTGCCATGTACCGAATGCCGGCATCCACGATCACGCTCCACTCCGGTCCGGTATAGGCTTTCAGCAACAGGGACCCGCCAAACGGAATGACTTCCAGGCTTCCGCTGAAGTCGTACAGCGCGGCGCCCGGGCGCTTGGCATTCTTGTCAACCGACCAGTCGCCGTATCCGATGGTGATCGCATAACCCCAGGGGTGGGCGACCCAATCACGAAACTGCAACTCGGCGATAAAGCCGTATTCGTACAAGTCGTAATTGCCGGCTCCGGGCACGTCGACATGCAGCGCCAACCCGATATCCGGAGGCGCTTCCAAATTGGAAGGAACCTGCGCCGAGGCGCCTTGAAACACAGAAAACATGGAGACCGCGAGAACTAAAACCAACCGTTTCATTTTTTTCGACTCCCATTCGTACATATAGGTTAATACCCAATTGGCGAATATCTTAATGCGTGATCGTTGTTTTGACAATGACATCTGCACGACGTTCACGCTTTCGCGCCATCCGGTGCCACGTAAGCCGACGGATTCCCGCCTGGCTCACGCACCGCATGACCAAACCCCTTCACGGCATGAACGGGCTTCGGGTATTCGGTCTCACAAACAAGTCAACCCATCAGGGCGCGCGCCTTGGGGCGGATCCCTGATTCATTGACTGATGCTATGTTGTTCCTAGTCCATCTCGTCAGGATTTTAAAGGGATTGTGCAACGAGCCCGTGTTCTTGATGCGCCGCAGGCGCATGTGATACCGCGGGAAACCGTCGGGCAGACCCGCGAACGCGGGTCCGGGGAGTCGGTTGATCCAGCGGGCCGAGCCTGTCGTCGACGACAGGCGGCCAGCAAGGCGGAGCGGGTGGCGCTGACCTCTCGGTCGCGCCGCCCGCGACAACACTGCTGGCGGCACGCTGGGACAACCGACTCCCCGCCGACGGATTCCCGCCTGGCTCACGCACCGCATGACCAAACCCCTTCACGGCATGAACGGGCTTCGGGTATTCGGTCTCACAAACAAGTCAACCCATCAGGGCGCACGCCCTGCGCCCCCCCAAGAACGCGCTCGCCTTATGCCTCCCCCGGCGCTACCATGTGCCACGAGGTTTGTAGATGCTTCCACGGTTTACCCGAACGATTCGCTTCCGGCTGCTCGCCACCATCGTTGGCACGATCCTGTCGGTGTCGCTGCTGCTGTGGATCTTTCACGCACGCACCCATATGCGAATCGTCTCCGATTGCATCACCATCATGAAGGACGACGTGCCGCACGATGCGGAAAACACAAACGGAGGCGAAAAACTCATCGCCGCCCTGGAACAAGCAAGCCGCGATCATCTGCGTGCGGAGGCCTGGTGGTTTGCCGTGGTCTGGGCGGTGATGCTTGCCGCATCGACCTGGCTTAGCGTTCACATAACGCGTCCGATCCGCGAGATTACCGCGACGGCCCGTCAAGTTGTCCATGACCGCAGGGAGGAATTCGACAAACCGGACGACGATGGCGACGATGTGCAACAACTGCATCGCGCCGTCCGCATCATGGCCAAACACCTGCAGATCGCCCGCGCTTCCCTCACGCAAAAATCCAATGAACTCAACCGAACCCAACAAACCCTGCGGCGCTTCTTCGATCAATCCAAAGACATCCTCGGTATTGCCGACTACGATACCCGGATCATCGACGTCAACTCCGGGTTTATTCGGCTGCTTGACTATGACCGCGACTGGCTGATCGGGCGCAAGTATACGGAGTTGATTCATCCCGACGATCAGGACCGGGTGGCCATTGCCGTCGAAGACTTGCGGCAAGGCCAGGAGCTGGTGGAATTTGAAAGCCGCTTTCGGGATCGCACCGGCGTCTATCATCGAATCGCCTGGAATGTCGCCACCCATCAGGAGTTCGGTTGCATTTACGCCGTCGGCCGGGACATTACCGAACAGCGCAGGCTGGAAGAGGAAATTGTGCGATCGAGCACCGCGGAGCGGGAACGGATGGCCCGCGATATTCACGACGGACTGGGACAAACCATGACCGGCCTGGCGTATAAGGCCAAATTGATTGAGGCCATACTGACCGAAGGCGCGCGCCCCGAACCCGCCCAGGCGGCGGAATTGGTGTCGCTGGCCAATCAAGCCACCCGGGAGGCCCGGGCAATCGCCCGGGGGCTTGACCCCGTGGAGTTGCAGCAGGGCTTGCTGCCCGCCCTCGAATACCTGGCGCTATCCAGCCAGGAGTTGTTCGGCATCGGCGTGCGTATCGAAAGCGAACCCGGGGCCACGGAGGGTCTGGATCGCGTAACGGCTTCGCATCTGTACCGCATCGCCCAGGAGGCGATCACCAATGCGATCCGGCATAGTCAGCCGGATTCGGTGGCTATTTACCTCACGCGAACCGAAAAACTGCTGGAGTTGGTGGTGATCGATAGCGGTGGTGAGGCGAAAAAGAACCCCGAGCCGGGTTCCGGACAGGGATTGCGCATCATGCAATACCGCGCCCGTATCATGGGGGGAAACCTGGCCATCAAACCGGTTCCCTCGGGCGGGTTGATGGTAAAATGCTCGGTGAACATCCATTATTACGAACAAGCTGAAGATCAGAAGGTTCTCTCATGAAGCATCGAATTCTGGTTGTTGAAGATCATGCGGTTGTGCGGGACGGGTTGATAGCCTTGATTAACCGGGCGCCCGATCTCGAGGTATGCGCCTCGGCGGATTCCGCGTCCAGCGCCCTGCAGGCCATCGACCGCCATCAACCTGAACTGGTGATCGCCGACCTCATGCTCAAGGAGGGAAACGGCTTGGAGTTGATCAAGCAAGCCAGGGCGAGCCATCCCAACGTGTTGTTTTTAATCATCTCCATGCAGGAAGAGGAACTCTACGCCGAGCGGTGCATCAAGGCCGGAGCGAGCGGTTACATCACCAAACATGCCGCAACCGATGAATTCATGGATGCCATCCAGATCATTCTCGGCGGCGAAATTTACCTCAGCAAAAAGATGAATGCCCGGCTTTTACGCCGCCTCGCCGACCGCAAAATCGAACATGCGCGGGATGATCTCGGCGTCCTCACCGACCGCGAACTCCAGGTCTTTCAGATGATTGGCGCCGGAATGAACACCCGGGAAATCGCTCCGGCCCTCGGCATCAGCCCCAAAACCGTGGCCACCCATCGCGAAAACATCAAACTGAAACTCGGCTTTAAAGACGGGCGCGCCCTGCTCCAGGCCGCCATGAAGTCCATGCAGGGATAACCGCATCGCGCGCCATCATGGACGCGGAACACGCAAGGCGTCGATGACCCGGGCGCGCGCCTCGCGGTCCAGCGCCTCGGCCATGCTCCGGAATGCGGGATGGTCGCGAATCAGATCCAAGTCCGGGTCATCCAGGTGAAACCGCAGCGCCCGCCACCCGGTGTTCGTCAAAACACCCAGGTGATACAGCGCCGCCTCGTGGTTGGATTGCCGGGCATAACCGCAGGCGGCATTAAAGCGAACAATCGGATTGTGCGGTATGTGGTCAAGCATTTCACGCACCTCCCTCTCCGCCCGCTCCGCATCCGCCCCATGGATGACAATCGCCGACAACAACTCCGCGCTTCGCTCATGCCGGGGATCGGATCGTCTGGCGCGATGTAATGCTTCCACGCTTTCGCCCATTCGACCGGCCTGAAACAAGCGCACCCCGAGAACCGTCCACGCATCGGCATCGCCGGGAACCGATCGGGCGTACCGCTCCAGGTCGTGGATTTCCCAATCAAGAAAAGGGGCAAAACCCGGCTCGTCCCGCAGGCCGTCCAAACGCAGCGGAGGTGTTTCTCGGGCGAGAAAATTTTCGCTCGCCGCCACCGGTCGCAAGCTGCGCCGACCCGTGACCATGCTGTCAAAATCCACCCACAGCGAAGGCTCCACGAATGCGGAACTCGGAACACTCCCGGCATCGACGGAAAAGGTGTGGGCGCCGGTCATCGTCGCGCCGGCGACCGAACCGGCGTTCAACCATCCGGATACAAGCGCCAACGCCGCCCCGGTCACCAACCGTCGCTTCACGTTCATCGTGTGATGTCGCACCATAAAACAGTTTTCCACATCCCTGGAAATGACGTACGATGAACGGCCTCGAATCGCAATGTTATTTGTTTAGAACCATGATCACCATGACCACATGTAAACCTCGCGTGCGGCGATCCCGCATCCATCCGGGACCGGCCGCATTCGCCTTGCTCGCCATCCTGCTCCCCGTCCGTGCGGACTGGGTTATTCAGGATCTCGCCGGTTCCGTATTTCAAGACGAACCAACCACATGGGAAATACATTCCGGGTCCTCCCCGCTACAGATCCGGGTATTCAACCCGGATGAACCAACGGATCGCAACACCGCCCCGATGTTTCCCCCCGTCGCCGATATGAGCGCTCATGTAACCAGGGCGCTGGAACATTTCCATCGCGAGCAGTGGCCGGAAGCCATGCGGGAATACATGGAGGCGCTCCGTTACTCCCCCGGCAACCCGCTGCTACTGGAGCGAATCGCCATCACCGCGGCCTTGGCCCGGCAATACGAAATTGCCACGGACTCTTTTATCCGATTTCTCGAAATACGACCGGATCGGCCGGAACACCTTGCGGGTCTTGCCGGCGTATTGATTCGTCAGGGCCGATTTCAGGAAGCGGGCGTTTATGTGGACCGGGCGCTGCACCTTGATCCGGAAAATTTAAGCGCGCACTTCAACCGCGTGATTGTTGAGGTAGCCATGGGAGGCGAAGTCACCCGGCCGTTTCGATGGAATCGTTTAGCGCTGGTTAATTCGCTCACCCTGGCAACCTGGTTGCGGCAAGACCGGGAAGAAATCGAGGCCGTGGTTTCACCAACGCAATTCACCGTGATCACGGATCACATGCTCGGCGAGGGCGCGCGTGCACACCTGGACGAAATTCCGGAATTACTACGCACGGTCATGGCGGGCATCGCCGCCGGATCCGACAGCCATCGCGAGGCGATAACCCGACTCCTGGGCAACGGCGTGAGAACCCGCGAAATCTTGTCGGAACAAGCGCGCCTGTACTTTGTGGATGGCGACGCGGATCGCGCCCGGGACATCATGGCGGAACTGACGGAAAAATTTCCGGAAGACCCGTTGGTTTTTTACAATTACGGACTCACCCTGCTCGCGGCCAGTCAGTATGAAGATGCGCTGGTCGCCTTTTCCCGCGAACGCGAGATCAATCCGGATTATGCGGATGCCCGGTTCGCCCAAGCCGCCGCCCTGGCTGGACTCGGACAGATGGACGCCGCCTGGCCGATTCTCGAGCAATTGGCCGAGCAACATCCCGGACGCATGCCCGTTTGGTTGGAGGGGGAAGAACCGTATCTGGTCGCCATAAAATCCGATCCCCGGTTTCCCGCCCTGAGCGGGAGCGAAGCCGCGCCGTAGCGTTGTCTCCGCGCCCTTATTCTTCCCGCAAGCGCTTCCGTAGGCGCTCCAGATTATCGTGGGCCGCCGGATAGTCCGGATTCAAGCGAACCGCCTGCTCCACGGCCCTCACTGCCGCCTCCACATCACCAAGGTGGTAATACGCCGCACCCAGATTGTTCCAGGCCGCTGGATCCAACGGATTCAACTCCAGGGAGGCAAGCAAGTGCGTCACCGCCTCTTCGTGTCGCCCGGCTTTTCCGAAAAGGACGCCAAGATGAAAACGAATCTCGGGGTGATCTGGCGCAACCGCAAATGCGACGGCGATCTGATCAAATGCCTCTTTGTAGTCGCCCTGCGCCATGAGCGCCTTGCCCGCGCCAAGCCTGGACGCCCAGAAATCCGGGTGTATGCGGTTCGCTTCCTGGTAATGCCGCAGCGCATCACCGTGACGTCCGCGCTCGACCAAAAGATTGGCCAGATTGAAATGGGCAATCACGTTATCCGGATTTTCCCGAATGCCACGTTCATAATACGTCATTGGATCATGAAAGCGACGCGACTCGTGGGCCGTCAAGAAGGCATACCCGACCACGATCACCGCCACCATCCATCGACGGATCGCCCGCGACGGGAACCGGGTCAAACCAAATGCCACCAGCGCTATAATCCCCGGAAGCGCCGGATACATCCAGTGATTCGCCACATGGGAAAACGCAAAAAATGTGTTGTCGAATATTCCGGATACCGGAAGCATTGCCAGCACGAAGAACCACACCCCCAGAAACACACCCGGAGCCTTCGCGCGATAACGCGCCAGCAGGATCAGGACCCCCGCCGCCATAAACAGGGGCGCAAGGAACCATGGCGTCCACCCCGCGATGGACCAGCGCGGGTAAATCATCATCAGGTCAATCGGAACGAGGATTTTCCACGCCGAAAACCACAACGAGCAGCCGGCCACCGCCGCACGCAGCCAACCCGATCCAACCCGATCAGCGGTGGCGACCAACTCGGGCGGTGGCTCCCAATATAGGCGAATACACCCCAAAACCGCCGCGATCACAAACCAGGGACCCAGGCGGACGAGCGAACGGGCGACCGTACCCGGCGCTTGGACCTGATCCAGCGCAAACAAAAAGAATGGCAGGAAAATCATAGTCGGCTTGGTCAACAAACCAGCTACAAATAGACCCAGCGCGGAGAAGCGCTTGCCGCGCAGATAGGCCAGCACGCTCCAGCCGTAAAGAAATGTCGACAACACCGTCTTGTGTTGGGTGATCCATCCCACGGTGTGCGCGCCGACGGGATGAAGCACAAACAGCACCGCGGCCAGATCCGCACCAGGAATCGAAAGACGAAGAAGAATCCGGCGCAGCAGCAGCGCGCTCGCACCATGCAGGAGCAGATTGATGATGAGATAGCCGACAGGGCGTTCGCCAAAAATCTGCCGCTGAAGCTTCAGGGAGGAATAGTAAAGCGGGTAATACTCGATCGACTCGCGGCTCAACCAGATCCGGCGCCAACCGTCAGCCGTGCGCAGGTGTTCGTTTTGCACAATATTAACGTCATCGTCCCAGACAAAGCTCCCCGGCCAGGCCGGCGAGTAGGCGACAATCACCGCCAACAGCGCCAGCAGGATGAGAACGGCCCGCCGTTTTGGCCACGGGATGGAGGATTCCGGATGCATGGCTACAAGGTATCCCGATAGCCGGGCAAAAAAAAGCCCGGTTCATGTGAACCGGGCCTTCAAAACAATCAGGCGAAACTTACGCCACCCGACGGCGATGCACGAACAAGCCGACTAGGCCCATAGCCATCAGCAACACGGTGCCGGGTTCGGGAACGGCGTTGAGGGTCTGGCCACCAAGGGCACCTGTGAAATCCCAAACCGTCTGAGCAAGATCGTTGTGGGTGTAATTCAAGACGCTGGATTGGTAAAAGTACTGGGCACCGGCAGGAATAGGAGCTGCATTTCCCAAATTAAATGCCGCAGCAGACGCCTGAGGCGCGTCGAAAACCCGCACGTAATAAAACCCGTTGAACTGGCTGCCGTTCAACAAGCTATTAATTGAGTAAGGAAACGCTCCCGGGGTTTCCATGATATCATCCCACTGGCCCGAGTACATGGTGTCGACGACTTGTTCGTTGCCCACGCTAATACCGGAGCCGCTGTTGACAAAAGAAAAGGGTTGGTTACCAGACAAAATTCGTATGAGTTGGGCAAAAGCACCAACTGTAGGGTCTTGTGGGATAAATGGAGCCAACTCTTCGCTCGAGGAGGGTACTGGTTGACCATTAAAATTAAGAATCGAGCCATCGGTTCCCCAAACGAGAGACCCAAATGACAAATGACTCATCATCGCTACGGTAAACAATGCTGTTAGTATTTTCTTCATGATGTATCCTTTTTTTTACGTTGGTTTGTGAAAAGTGTTATCAAAGATCCGGATAAGGACTCTGCTCAACCCAATTGTACGAATTATTGACCCTGCTGCGGAAAAAGAACGATTGCCCCGGCTGAATGACTACATTGGTTCCCCACTCATTGCCTCGCCGCCATTCAGGGTAACCAATTGATGCCGCAGATCGCAGATAGTAGGTTACGTAGTCCTGTATAGAGGAATCGTAGAGAACCAAATTGTCAGCAACCGCTGCCGAAGTTCCGTGCACACCACTTTTCAGGTTGAGATCGGAAATTTTTACCGGGGCGGCATAAGGATAGGAGAGCAATTGAAGCCCCGGCATGACTAGATTCGTCACCGCCGCAGCCAACACAACATCACCTACAGATGTATTGGTCCTAACCGCAACAAGACGGCTCAAATAAAAGAAGCCTTGTCCAGGTTGAATGAATACGTTTGTTGCCCACTCATTTCCCCTCCGCCATTCAGGATAACCAATAGATGCCGCAGATCTCAAATAATAGGTTACGTAATCTTGAATGGCTGCGTTGAACGGAACCGCTACGCGGAGAGGGCACTTCGCGGATAGCGGTTTTTTTGT
>CALMYG010000142.1 GCA_937873455.1 uncultured Verrucomicrobiota bacterium | reverse complement strand
AAAAGTGTTGAAGACATGACGACGTCTGAAAAAGGCTAACAATGCTGAAGTTGCCAAGACAGATACTTCAGGTCCAAGATGGTCCAGGCATCTGCTGATTAAGGCGGAGTAGGAAAAAAGACAAAAAAGCCGAACAAGTATCGCCAGGTTGACGCGGCGAAGCGCCGCGCACCTGCGATTGGTCGTTAGGCAGAATGAATACAAGGATTATCCCTGTGACACCCTCAACAATCGAAGCCATATAACATGAACATTAAATCGCTATTGTCCGCAACAATCACACTACTCTTTGCGATGGCAGTTACCAGCTACACTGAAGAGACGGCTCAAACATTTATTATCAGCGGCCGACCGATTATTGTGCCCGCCCCAACTGGATTTATAGAGGTCAGCGAACTTTCTCCGGAAACAAGACAGAAAGCCGAGTTGTTAACCCCACCCAACAATCGTCTACTTGCGGTGTATGCTAGCGAAGTTGATGTCGGTGCGATTCTAAAGGGCGAAACTCCAGCACTCAATCGGTATATGTTACTCCAATCCTTTAACAAGCTTGAAAATGAATATGTCACCGATGATTCATTCGCGCAAATAACCAAAGACGTAAAACAGAAACAGCACGAATTGTTAAGCAATATATCTGACGACCTGAAAACCATTATAGATAACGCGTCAGAAAAAATGTCAACGGCATACGACGTATCATTAAATATTAAAATGGGCGAGCAAGTACCACTTGGAATATTTAACGATAAGGAGAATGTGATTGGGATGGCTTTTCTGGCCAAATATCAAATGCAAGTGAACGATGTTCCAACTGATCACCTTGTAGCCAATGGAACGTCAATTGTTTTGGCACACGGCTCTGTGTTGTTTGCATATGTATATGGAAATTACGACACACATGATGATTTGGATTGGGTGCGCAGCATGTCAATGAATTGGGTAGATCAAATAACAGATGCAAATCTAATATACGACCCATCAACAACATCGAAACACTTTGATGATCTTTTCTTCCCAACAAATCAAAGCAAGACAAATAGGAGTAATCATAATGCATGGGATGATATACTTGCCAAAGCTCTTGGTGGCGGAATAGCTGCGGGTATTATTCTTTTATTTGTCTACGGGATTCAATGGCTAGGTAAATGTTTTCGGCGCAACAATAATAAAGAATGACTGCCTAACATGCGCCTCCAGTGCAGGCTTCGCCGCACTGAGGCTTGTCGTTGTGCTCCATGAGGATGGTTAGTGAGTCAACGGGCATTCGGAGAAGTAGACGTAGCACTTGAGCGGCCATCAGGCCGGCTAGAAGTTGACGATTGTGAATCTGGCAGGTCAATTCACTCTGTTTGTCCAGTGTCTGGAAAGTCCCGGTGAAAAATTGTCCAGAGTCTGGACAGCCTTGGGTGAAAATTGTCCAGGGTGTGGACAAGGGTCATGGAAGATTGTCCAGTCTCTGTACAATTTCGCGTGAAGCGGACAGCGGTTTTGGTTCAGTCGGCCGGTTAAGCTGATGGGGCTCGTCAAGCGGTCAGGGATCCGTGAACTCGTGCTCGATTTGAAGCGGCTAGGGGGCTAGGATAACCACAGTCGGTGGTCATGATGCATGAGGGCTACGCCGGTCAAGCATCAGGAAGACTGAAAAGGAGTCAAACCGAAGGGATAGATCGAGGAGCACAACATGTGCCGCCAGAGCATGCCCGAAGCGGGCAGCTCTGCGGCTATTCGTTCGATGAATGAAGACGCGCAAGATATGACCGTGACACCACAAGATTGCATT
>CALMYG010000141.1 GCA_937873455.1 uncultured Verrucomicrobiota bacterium | reverse complement strand
GCGCTAGCCAAGCGGTTTGGTCGGCGGCACTCTGGATAAAACGCTAAGCGTTGGGATCAATAAGAGATGAAAAGCCAATATAGACTCGCCAATTGGTTGAAATGGATCGGTATCGCACTTGCTCTATCGCCATTGGCTGTACTCATTTCCTCTGGCTCAATTATTGAATATTTAGCCCCAGACGATCCAGTTCCTCAGGGAGCTATGGTTGCTGTGTTTCTCTTGCTGATGTGGGCGATAATTCTATTACTTCCGATAGGATTACTCCTGATCTGGATTGCGCATAAAAGGGATATAATAACCGGATACAAACCAGAGCCGGTAATTTCAAACGCAACCAGAGAAGAATATCTGGAATTTATCCGCGTTGATTTATCCAACAAATATTTATCGCGAGATGATCAGCACAAAGCTTTTTCTGAATGGAAGAAAAAACGATCCCAACCAGCGGTTGGAGGGTACGGCTCACCCGGGGCGGGTTCGCCGTCCCCTCAACCGTAACGTTCGGTGAATTATGATTACTTACTATCTATACGAATTAATCGACTGGCTTAATCCCCTCGTTCATATTGTCGGGCTCGGCATAGCCGTTTGGGCGTATAAAATATCTTTAAAGTGGGGCTACCTTGCTTTTGTGGCCTATTTCATACTTGTGATATTCTCTCTTGTCGCCATGCCGCATATTAATCGTGTTCTGGCTGAACGTCGAGCACCGGACATTAATGAGATCGTTCGACAAGAGATTAACGCCGAAGTAGACAAGGCGATTGAGCGAGTACTTCAGAAACATGGACTCGACCATACCGGCCCAGGAACTGTGACTGTCTATTTCCCTTTTGGCCCCCTCATACTTGTTGCCGGATTGTGGTTAATTGCAAAACGGGAAAAGGGCACCGAACCAGAGAATGGAGGCGACGCGTGATACGCGTCGCGGCCTTTTTGGTGAAGGCCGGGCCACATCCCGCGTATCACGCGCCGCCTCATTCTTAACGTTAGATCGTAAATGCAAATGACCCGAATAGCACTAACGTGTTCCATACTGCTTGCCGGCCTAATACTCTACTGGGTGGGCAATCGCATTATTGGCCGTCATAACCGTGGCGGTTATCGCTTGATTACTTTCGCTACAGGTATAGCGTCGATAATATTTGGAATTACAATGCTGCTAGGACTGTTTCGCGATGAAAATAGTGCCAACAGAGGGTTTTTCATTCTGTGCCCAATATTCTGGCTACTCGGTGTTTACTTGATATACATGTCCGTGAATGCGAACAACAAGAAAATTGAAACTGTAGTTGATGACATAACCCGAGGAATCTGAACGATCTAACATATACCGCCAGGAGGACGGCGAAGACGCCGCCCCTGCGGTTGGCCGTTCGCATGAAAGCTGATGATTGACAACCGTAATGGTTGTGCTATGGTTGCGCTATGAAAACCATCACTCTTAAAGACATTCCCGTATCAATTCATTCTGCATTGAAACATAGAGCAAAACTTCACGGACGGAGCCTCAATAAGGAGGCGTTGGCGTGCCTTGAAATGGCTGTGGCCCCGACTCGCGTTGATACACACACCCTTTTGTTTGAGATGCGCAAACATCGCGCTTCCCTACCCGGCAAACTTAATGACCAATTAATCCGGAATGCACTAGAGGTAGGCCGCGCATGATCGTCGCGGACTCGAATTTAATCGCATACCTTCTTATTCCGGGCGACAAAAGCGCTATAGCGGATGAGGTATTTCTGAAGGATCCTGATTGGGCGGTTCCGCTCATTTGCAGATCGGAAATACGGAATATTCTCACACTTTATATGCGCCATGAAAAAATGTCATTGAATCAGGCGCAGGCCACCATGGAAAAAGCTGAACGCTTGTGGCGCGAGCATGAATTTTCTGTGCCGTCGAATGATGTCCTTGAGTTAACCCATGAGCACAATGTTACGGCGTATGATGGTGAATTTGTTGTATTGGCTCAAGAACTCAACGTCACGCTTGTGACATTCGATAAGGCGGTTAAGAAAATTTTTCCAAGGGTTGCTATTGACCCAGCAGATTACCTGAAACAATAGTGCGATTGGGATAGGGACGCCCCTTGCGGAGCGCCCCTCCCTTGCCACCGTACATAC
>CALMYG010000140.1 GCA_937873455.1 uncultured Verrucomicrobiota bacterium | reverse complement strand
CGCACCGGCAAGCCGGTATTTTGGAAATACACCCGCGAAGAGGAGTTTGTTTCCAGCCGCACCCGCCACCCGGAAAAAATGCGGGTGCGTACCGGCGTCAAAAAAGATGGCACGATTACCGCCATGGGTCTCGATTGCATCACCAACACCGGCGCTTATGGTTCCCACGCCCTTACCGTGGTCTGCAACAGCGGCAGCAAAATCCTGCCCCTGTACCGCGCCGCCAACATCCATTTCGTCGGCGAATCGTGTTACACCAACCTGCCGGTCGGCGGGGCCTATCGCGGCTACGGCGCGACCCAGTCTTCGTTCGCCGTCGATTGTATGATGGACGAACTGGCCGAATTGATCGGAATGGACTCGCTCGAATTCCGTCGCATGAATGCGATCAAGAGCGGGGAGACCTCGCCGGTGTTTCGCGCACTGGGCGAAGGCAAGGCCGGGGTCGAGCAGTCGATTGGCAGTAACGAACTCGACAAATGCATCAAGCTCGGGGCGAAGGAAATCGGCTGGAAAAAACGCGGGCGCTGGCAGGACAAGAAGGGCCGGTTCCGTCGCGGTATCGGTATGGCCGCACTCATGCAGGGCTCCAGCATTCCTGAAATCGACATGGGCGCCGCGTCGATGAAAATCAACGACGACGGTTCGTTCAACCTGCTCATGGGGGCGACCGACCTCGGCACCGGGAGTGACACCGTGCTCGCCCAGATTGCCGCCGAAACCCTCGGTTGCGATATGGACAAGATCATCGTCTATTCCTCCGACACCGACATGACCCCGTTTGATGTCGGAGCGTATGCCTCCAGCACCACCTACCTCAGCGGGATGGCGGTCAAGAATGTCGCGGAAAAAGTGGCCAAGCAAATCATCGAAGTGGCCTGCGCCATGTTCGACTGCAAGCCCAAGGATGTGCGGTTGGAAAACAATTGCGCGGTCACGGCCGATGGCAAGTCCGCCACTTTTGGCGAGATTGCCTTGCGCGCGCTGTACGGAACCGACCAGTTTCAGATCGGCGCGGTCTCCTCGCGGATCTCGCACAAATCACCGCCGCCGTTTTCCGCGCATTTCGCCGAGGTGGAAGTCGACACCCTCACCGGCAAGGTCAAGGTATTGCGCTACGTCGCCGCGGTCGATTGCGGCACGGCGATTAATCCGAAACTGGCGGAGGGGCAGACCGAGGGCGGGGTGCTCAACGGCATCAGCTATGCGCTCACCGAACAATACCTGTTCAGCCCCAAGGGCAAAATGCTGAACGCGGGCTTTTCCCACTACAAGATTTTCTCCATGCGGGACAAGCCGGAGATCAAAAGCATTCTCGTGCCCAGCTACGAAAAGACCGGACCCTACGGGGCCAAGAGCGTCTCGGAAATCTGCATCAACGGTCCCCTGCCGGCCATCGCCAACGCCATCTACAACGCGGTCGGCGTACGCCTCCGCGAATCGCCTTTCACCGCCGAGAAGGTGTGGAAAGCGATGCAGGATCGGGTTGGTTGACAACCTTGCCGTATAGCAGTATATATGGCCTTATGAAGACCACAATAGACCTTCCCGATGAATTGCTACACCGGGCCAAGGTCGTTGCTGCAAAAAGAAATACCACGCTTAAATCTCTTATTATAAAGGGATTAAATGGTGAGTTGTCTTCGGATTCGGCGAGGCGCGAGGTGCCCGACCAATTATTGGTGTCGTTATCAATTGGACGGAACCAGGTACCCGTTGGCCGTTTAAATCGCGATGAACTTTATGATCGCCCGATGCTTCGTTGATACCAATATTCTGATTTATGCAGGTTCAGCAGCGGTCGAGGACGCGATGAAACGGTCGATTGCTGCGGAAATACTCAGGCTACCATCCATTGGATTTTCCAGTCAGGTTTTACAAGAGTATCATGAAGTTGCTTACCGGAAAAAACGACTGGGTATCAGTCATGCCGAAGCCATCCATGCCCTGCGGCAAATGAGCAAGCGGCCGGTCGTTTGCATGACGCCATCTTTGATCATAACCGCAGCGGAAATTTCCGATCGTTTCGGGATAACCTACTGGGATGCAGCCATTATCGCAGCAGCCCATGAGTTACAGTGTGAGACCCTTTATTCCGAAGATCTCAATCATGGTCAGCGCTACGATGGCCTTCAGGTCGTCAATCCGTTTTTGTGAGCAACACGCTGAAGCGGGCTGTCCGTAATGACTTCTTCATGCGTGTAAAAAGAATCGGATTTCGCCGATCAACCACTTGCGTTCCTCTTCGGTCAGGTTGGCCCCGAATTTGATGGTTTTTCCGGATGTGCGTTTGATTCCGATCCCATAGACCGGCTGGTAATTCTGCGCATATACAACATCGTGGGTTATGGCGGCGATGTCACTCCGCGTTACGTCGCGCCGGTAGGTGAATCCGAAGAGCGACCTGATGACGCTCATTTTTTTGTCATCGATCAGAACATGCGTTTTTCCGCGTAAGAAAAACAGGAAGATGCCCAGGGTCACCAGGCCGATCAGGATGAAGGGAATCATGAAAAGGATGGGTATCAGCTCGCGATCCCGGATGGCCATGATCCACATGAACCACGCCATGGTGTTCCAGAAAAGGGTGAAAAAAAGCATGAAGCGGGCGGGGGATCGGAATCCCAGCGGTGGAATGTGTATGGCGAAAGACTCGCCGGATCGAAGAGTTTCAATTTCGGAGTAGGCTGGTCGCTCGATGCGATAGGCTTCATCGGGGTCATCGCGTAAAAAATCCGCGATGCGGTAAACCTCCCCGCAGGCCGGGCAAGCGCACATGCCCTCCGGCACATGGATGTTTTCTTTGGGAATCCGTATGTCGCAGGCCGGACACAAAAGTTTCATATCTTCGCTCGTCAGGATACCGCGGTGATCCGGTAGCTGTCTTCAAACGGTCCGACCTTGCGCTTGAACC
>CALMYG010000139.1 GCA_937873455.1 uncultured Verrucomicrobiota bacterium | reverse complement strand
CATGATGGCCCTCGCCGCCGGACTCCTCTTCCTGCTCGCCTGGCTCTTCGCCCCGCGCCACGGAGTTCTGGCGAAAAGAATGGCAGATTCAGCAACGATAGTTTCAACGATTACAAACAAATCATCATCTGCAAATTAATTTTGCACTCGCTCCATCCTAAAATCATTGCCATTATCTCCGCCATTATGCCAATCACTGCCCTGCCAAGAACTATTCGAGCAAATTATGAGATTCACGAGTGGCGGCATGCTTCGGCTATTCTGGAGCGCGACTTCCCCTCAGAATGGAAAGACATTTGTGATGTTCTTTCCAGATTCCGCCTTTGCGCAAGTTTTGTTAAAACCCCCGGGGGAAGAAAGTCCCAAGTCTCTGAGTGGATCGATGGAGAATTATACAAAAAAGGATGGACGGAACGCGAATTCGACACGTCGGTAGTTGTCGACGGCACCGCAACAGAAAGCCCGACACATTCCGTTGACTGCTATAAAAACAGAGTTGCGCTTGAAATTGAATGGAACAACAAGGACCCATTTTTTGATCGCGACCTCAACAATTTCCGCCTTCTATTCGACCTTCGCGTGATTTCCGTCGGCATCATTGTAACGCGTTGCGACTCTCTTCAGGCCATTTTCGACAAGCTTGGCAGGGGTAAAAGTTATGGTGCATCAACCACTCATATGAGCAAGCTTTTACCTAAAATCGAAGGTGGTGGCGGTGGCGGTTGTCCCGTGCTTGTTTTCGGAATAAAGGACTCTTTATATGACCAGAATTGTTAACTTTACTGAGCCAACGCCGGCTGATGATCTTATTGCCAAAGCAGAAGGACGCTACTCAACGATTCTTGCCGATCCTCCTTGGCAATTTCAAAACCGAACGGGCAAGATGGCGCCTGAGCACAAGCGCTTATTAAGATACCCCACCATGGAACTTAAAGAGATCATGGATCTACCTGTTCCAAAACTGGCCGCAGCCAAATCACACCTTTATCTCTGGGTACCCAATGCGCTTTTACAAGAAGGACTCAGGGTAATGGAGGCATGGGGTTATACCTACAAATCCAATCTTGTGTGGTTCAAAATACGGAAAGACGGAGGTCCGGATGGTCGCGGTGTGGGTTTTTATTTCCGCAACGTCACCGAACTTATTCTCTTTGGTGTTCGGGGAAGTATGCGCACACTCCAACCGGGTAGGCGGCAAGTGAACATTCTATCAACTCAAAAGCGTGAGCATTCTCGTAAACCCGATGAGATCTATGACTTAATTGAGGCTTGCTCTCCTGGCCCATATCTTGAGCTATTCGCTCGATTCCGCCGCGAAGGTTGGCGCCAGTGGGGCAATGAAGACGTCGAGGAGAATTCATATCACGGCGTGGCTCTCCGCAATGGCCATGTTGACCTGCAAATGCGCCTGCTTGAATCGCCGGCTCAGTACAAAGGGAAAAAAGCTGGTTAAATCAGAAGCTTATCATTACCCCCAAAAACAATCACCCATGGTCGCGACACGATGGTCATGAATCCGGTTGGTGAAGGATGTTGGCTACGGGGTTGATGCAAAATGATTGGTGATAACGGGAACCTTATCACTTCATTCGTCAATATTCGTATTCATTCCTGATTACTACCGCCGAAGCCATTTAAAACAATTGGCCGCGCCGCGGATCGAGTTGGCGGATGGCGTCGCGAATCGCGTTGCGTATGACTTCCGGGAAAGCCGGGTGGATGTAGATGGCGCGGTACACCTCGGCGGCGGTCATGCCGTGGGTCATGGCCAGGATGAGTTCCTGGATCATGGTGGATGCTTCCTCGCCCACGATATGCGCGCCAAGCAGGCGCCCCGTCTTGCGATCAAGCACCAACTTTACCAGGCCGTGTTCGAGACCACGCGCCACCGCCATCGCACAGGAAGGATAATGCGCGCGGGCGATCACCACATCAAGGCCCCGGCGCTTCGCCTCCGGCTCGGTAAGGCCCACCGAAGCGATCTCGGGATGGGTGAATACCGCGCCCGGCATGGGCGGATAGTGGATCGGCGCCGGCGCATCCGCGATAACATTAGCCTCAACCCAATACTCCGCCTCGAAATTGACGCTATGCCGGAAAAGATAACGCCCGGCAACATCGCCGAGCGCATAGATGCCGGAGACCGAGGTTTGCAGATAGTCATTCACCTGAATAAACCCATCCGCCCGAACGGCTACGCCGACGGCAGCCAGGTCAAGGCGGTCGCTGTTGGGGGTGATGCCGGTCGCAACCAACAGCGCCTCGGCTTCCACGTTAAATGACCGGCCGTCGGCGTGGCGACACGCAACGGTAAAGAGGCCGCCGCGATAATCCACCCGGTCGATCCGGGTATTTTCATGCACGGTTTTTCCCGGGCAAAACGCCTTGGTGAATTCGGCCACCACCTCGGGGTCCTCGCGCTTGAGAAAGGAATGCCGGAGCAGAAATGTTACCGCCGTGCCGAATCCGGCATACGCGCCGCCCAATTCCGCGGCGATGTAACCGCCGCCGATGACGATCAGACGCCGCGGGAGTTTCCGTCCGCGCAGCGCCTCGGTGCTGGTCATGAAAGGCGTTCCGGTAAGACCGGGAATATCCGGAATAAACGGCCGCGAACCCGTCGCGATGACAATTTTTTCCGCGGTGAGACGATGTTCACCCACCCGCACCTCCCGCGCCGATGCAAAACGAGCCTCGCCTTGATAATAATCGACGTGGTCCATGCGCTCGAACCCGGAGGCCAGATGATCGGAGACGCCATCGGTATAGGCGTTGATCGAGGCGACCAGCGCCTCAAAGTCAACGACCGGGGAACCGGCGGTGATCTTCAACTTGTGCGCCCGACGAAGTTTTTCCACCAGCCCGGAGGGATGAATCAGCATTTTGCTGGGAATGCACCCCCGGTTCAAACAGGTGCCGCCAGCCCGGTCCTTTTCAATCAGCGCTACGCGCCGGCCAAGCCGACTCAGCGCCTGGGTAATCTTTGCCCCGCCGCCGGAACCAATCAGAATGACATCATATTCGCGCATGGTTTTCTCTCGCCATCCGCTACGATAACCGCCAACGACAAAAAAGCTCAATACTCATATTTCCGGCGGGAAGTGACGGGCGCATCAAGAAGGCCTGGCTCGAAGCACGATCACCTTCATAATCCCGACCGTGTCGATGAACACAGAAACCAGGCACGGTTCCGCGGGCAGGCAAGGCTTGACCCGCCGCGCCATGAATGTTACGAATTCACGAATCGTAACAACAGGAGACTGCCATGACCGCCCTTATACGCACCATCACGCTGCTATCGCTCGTTGCT
>CALMYG010000138.1 GCA_937873455.1 uncultured Verrucomicrobiota bacterium | reverse complement strand
AACAATTTGTTTAAGATCACCAGCGCCAATGGCGCGGTGTATCAACCGCTGAGCGGCACCATCCTTGAGCCGTCGGATTACAACATGTACTGCCCGGAAAACGGGGCTAACATCGCCATTATTGGGACCACCACCAATGCCTTGCTTTCCCAGTATCAAAGTGCGTTCAACCGGGAATGGCGCAGTACCGTGCTGCAACCTCGCTTTGCCAATATCGCCTCCAACGATTTCCATTTGCGGTCCCAGGCTGGCCGTTGGGAAAACGGTGCTTTCGTCAATGATGTGGAAACCTCGCCGGCGATCGACTTTGGCGATCCGACCTTTCCCTTTTCCCTGGAAACCGCCCCCAACGGTGGTCGCATCAACGCCGGTCCCTACGGCAACACCTTGGAAGCCAGTCGTTCCCGGACCAACGCCTGGTTACTGGCCCTGACCTACAACGAAGGCGGACAATTCAACGCGCCGGGCGATACGGTGTACTGGAACTATGGCAACTTGGCCAGCAACGCCTTGGTGCGGATCGAGTTCTCTTTTAACTCCGGGTCCTCGTGGACGGTGATCGACAGCAATATCCTGGTCGGCGCCGGTTCGTACACCTTCACCTCCACCAACTTCACCTCCTCGCGGTTTGCCCGCTGGCGGATCGTCCTGCAAACCAACACTACGGTGGTGGCCGCCAATGTGACCAACTTTACCTTCCGCAGCGGCGCTTACCGGTACTATGTGAACGACGGTTCTACCGCGAACGATGTGTTTTGCACCGCGCCAGGCAACGATGCCAACCTCGGTACCACCCCGGATCTGCCCAAGGCAACGATTCAGAATGTGCTGGCCAATTACCAGTTGGACGCCGGCGACATTCTCTACGTGGATACCGGCGTGTATAGCCTTACCGCCGGTCAAACCATTGGCTTCAATTCCCCCCAATCCGGCACCAACAACAATCCGGTGATTATTCAGGGCAGTACCAATCGCCTGGCTGGTGGCACGATCATTCAAGGCCCCTCATTTTCCGCCCAACAAACCGCTCCGGTCATTACCTTGAATGCCGGCTTGCAGGACGTTACGTTTCGCGATTTAACCATCCGGCAGGGCAATTACGGGGTGTCCATGGGCGCGGTCAGCCGAGTCGGTTTCGAGCGGCTGACGGTGGAAACCAACCGGTTGGCCGGGTTGTTTCTCAACGGCGCCCAAACCACCCGGGTTTCCCACTCGGTGATCCGCCTGAACCAGCAGGACGGGGTGTTGTTGTCCAGCGGCAGCCAGTTGGCCATCGATCATTCGGTAATCTGGATGAACATCAGCAACGCGATCCAAACGGCAGGCGGGCGGATCATGATCACCAATTCGATTCTCGGGGCGAGTGGAAATACGGCGGTGATCTACCGTTCCCCGACGGCCACCAATATCGTCGGCAATTACAACAATCTCTACGCGGTCAACGAAGCCTCGGTCGGCTTCCTGCCTGCTCAAGACCGTTTGTTTAATACCTTGTCAGCCTGGCAGGATGCCGGTGGGATGGAACGGATGAGCTTGGATGCCGATCCGCTGTTCGCCAACCCGGCTGCCGGCGATTTTCACCTCCGCAGCCAAACCGTTCAGGGCCGTTTCGATCCGATTCTGGGGTGGGTTACCGACACGACGACGTCGCCTTTGATCGATGCCGGCGATCCCTCGTATCCCTTCGGCTTGGAACCGGCGCCGAACGGCGGGCGGGTGAATATCGGTTTGTACGGGAATACACCGGAAGCCAGCCGGGTGGATTTCCCGCGCCTGTGGGCGGGTAACCTGCGCCAAGGAGGATTTATGCGCGGCACCGCTACGTTGCATTGGGTTGCGGCGGGGCTGGCCAGCAACACCCCGGTCCGGGTTGAGTATTCGCCGGACGGCGGGGAATCCTGGAGCATCTTGTCCACCGGCGTAGCCGCCTCGGTGGAGCGGTATGACTGGAACACCACCACGACCAACAACACCCCGGCTGGTTTATGGCGGATTACCGTGGTGGCGTCGCCGTCCATCACCGACCAAACCACCAATTTTTTCGGGGTGCGCAATGGCCCGCTGGCCTATTATATCAACAACGAATCCATCGACGGCAATCGTTTCACCACCGCGCCCGGCGCCGCCACCAATTGGGTGGCCAGTTCCAACCGCCCGCTCAACAATCTGTCCGTGCTGGTGGATCGCTACGATCTCGAACCGGGCGATACGGTCTATCTTGATACGGGCACCTATTGGGTAAATCAAGAGGTCCGGATGGGACCGTTGGATCGCGGGTCAACCTCCGCCTATGTATCGATTGTCGGGGCGACGGTTTGCGGAACCGGGGGCAAGCCGGCGGTGGAATGGGTAGGTCCGGGCGCGTCCTCGTTTGCCGCCATCCGGTATAACCAGAGTCGCCATGTCGCGGTATCCAACATCCTGATCCGGGGCGCCGGGAGTGCCATTCGTTCTGACCGATCCAGCGATCTTTCCTTTGACGGGCTTTGGGCCCTGAACAGCTTGACCAACGGGGTGGATATCCGTTTCGCCAGCAATGTAGTCTTTCGTCGTTCGGTGCTGGCTCACAATCAACGCTATGCGTTCTGGGGCGTCACCAACCAGCACGTTAACCTTTTGCATTCCATGGTGTGGTCGAACCAGTTTGGCGGGGTATTCGTGCAAGGCGGTTCGCTAGGGGTCACCAATTCGGTTATGCAAAGTTCGGGTTCGGGCCGGGCGATCTTTACCGCGATCAACGGTGGCGTGATCCGTTCCGACTACAACAACATCCTGCCGGAAAATCTGAGTGATGCTGCCCAGTACAATGGGAGGTTAAGCCGGTTCGTTTCCGGTTGGCAGTTGACCACCACCAACGACCTGCGCTCCTTATCCCATCCGCCCGGCTTTGCCGATCCCGATATTCAGGACTTTCACCTGCTCAGTACGGCGGGACGATTTGATCCCGATAGTTGTGCGGTGGTGACGGATGCGGTTTCCTCGGTGATGATCGATGCGGGCAGTCCGGCCTCGGATTTCGCCGCCGAGCCCGCCCCGAATGGCGGACGGGCCGACATCGGCATTTTTGGCAACCATCCCGAAGCCAGTCGTAGCGCCACCAATGCCCGGCTCATGACGCTGAGTCTCAACAGCGGGGGATCGGTGCGCGGCACGGTGCCGCTCTATTGGTTTGTCCATGGGCCGGCGACCGGTCATCTGGTCACGGTATCGTTCTCGATCGACAACGGAGCGACCTGGTCCAACATCGCGGTAGGGGTCAATGCCACCCTTCAGACGGTCAACTGGGATACCACATCCTTGTTGTCCTCGCCACTGGTGCGGTGGCGGGTGGTCAGCGACAACCAGCCGACCCTGGCTGTCACATCGGCGGTCCCGTTCAGTATCAACAACGGACCGATCAGTTTTTATGTCAATGATGCCGTGGCGGATGCCGACGATGTCTACACCTTCGCCCCCGGTGATGAAGCCAACGACGGATTAACTCCATTTACCCCGGCGGACAGTTTGGCCACCATCTTCGCCCGCTACCAACCGGCGCCGGGCGATGTCGTTTATGTGGATACCGGGCATTACACGCAAACCAACACCATTATGTTGAACTCCAGCTTCAGCGGGGTGGGCACCAATGTGGTGACGGTTCAGGGCAGCACCAACTGGCAGGCCGGAGGCGCCCGCTTCGACCAGGGCCGAGGCGGCCCGGCCTTCCAGCTCAATGAACTAACCGCCTTTCACTTTAATGATTTGGTGTTCACGAATGGCGCTCGCGGCTTCCTGGTGCAAGCAAGTTCAAATTTGGTTTTCCGGGGTATTCACTTCAAGTCGGGGTCAAGTTTTTCCGACAACTCCTCCTACTACGGATTCAGGCTGGATGCCATTCAAAACATCACCTTGGATCGCGTGATCATCCAGAATGTCACCAACCGAAATCTAAGCGCCGGCGTGTTCCTGTGGACCATTGGATCAGCGCTACCCAGTTCGTTGCACCTGGTCAACAGCGTACTTTGGTCCAACTCGTATGGATTCCGAGGAATTAGCGGCGCTACTTTGACCTTGTCAAATTCAGTTATTCAATCGTTCGGCCGCGATGCCGTGGGCGTGGAGGTTACGCCGGGAACCACGCTGCGGGGCGATTACAACAACCATCGGACGGAAGACGGCGCGGCGTTGTTTCTGGTGAATCAGATCATCAACAATTCCATTCCCGCGATCAGTGCACCCGTCCTCTTCCAGAGTCTCGCGGCATGGCAAACCTTTAGCGGGCAGGAATCCAACAGTTTGGCCCACGATCCGCGTTTTGCCGATCCCGGGGAGATGGATTTCAGCTTGCTCAGCGACGGCGGGCGCTGGACCCCGACCGGCCTGGTAACCGATTCCGTCACTTCGGCGATGATCGATGCCGGCAATCCCGCCTTCGCCTTTGTCGCCGAACCGGCGCCCAACGGCGGCCGGGTGAATATCGGACCGGATGGCAACAGCGGGCGGGCCAGCCTGAGCACCACCAACCGGGCGCTGATCATTCAAACCCTCAATGATGGTGGCATCGCTTCGGGAACAAGTTTCCCGTTGCGGTGGGATTACCGCGGGGATTTCACCGGACAAACGGTGCGGATTCAGGTTTCCACCAACAGCGGGTTGACCTGGACAACGTTGGCCACCAACCATCCCGCGCTGTCCCGCGTGTACAGTTGGAATACCACCGAACAGCCGTCCGGGTTGAATTACCGTTGGCGCATCAACGATGAAACGTTCATTCTGATCTCGGCGATCAACGATAAACCCTTTGCCGTGCGTAACACTAATTTCTCGTTCTACGTAAACAATTCGGAAACCACGGGGTTGGTATATACCACGGCTTCAGGCAATCCGACCAACAGCGGTTTGTCGGCCGACCAGCCGATGGATGGCCTACAGCGGGTTCTGGACACCTACGATCTGGAGGCCGGCGATACCGTGTATGTCGACACCGGGGTGTATGTACTCCAGCAGCCCATCACCATCCGGCAGGAAGATACCGGCAACGGGGTCAATCCGGTACGCATTATCGGCAGCACCAATGTGGCTGCCGGAGGCACCCAGTTCCGCGACCGTGGCATCGTCATCGATAGCGCCCGGGGGCTGCGTCTCGAGCATCTACGTATTGCTGCGGTATCCAACGCCGTGTCGGCGGGGGTGAACCTGACCACCAGCACCAATGTGGTGTTGGAAAGCGTGTCCATTCTTGGCGCCGGCCATGGGGTAACCGTTCGAAATTCGGATACGTTGGCGATCCGCTACTCCGCGATCGTGGGCTCGCAAACCAACGGGGTGAACATCGAATTCGGACGTACGATCAACTTTGAACACAGCATCCTGTGGACCAACAACAATTTTGGTTTTTCTTCAATATCCTTTCTGAGCGTGCACCATTCTATTCTGGGGGCGCGGGGTGCGGAACGATTTGTTTACGCCGGGGCGTCCAACAGCACCTTTCAAGCCAATCACAACGTGTACCATTTAATGGATTCCGCCCGATTGGGCCGTGTTCAGTTTGGTAGCGGTCCTGATGCGGAGCCCTTTCCCCGGCAATACATTAACTTGGTTTCATGGACGCGGGATCTAGGACCCCAGGTTGATGCGTTCAGCATGCTTCGCAACCCCTTGTTTGCCGAAGCCGACGCGGGTAATTTTCACCTGCGTAGCCAGGCCGGGCGCTGGAATCCGCTGATCAGTGACTGGGTGCTGGACGTGGAAACCTCGCCAGCCATTGATGCCGGCGATCCGGTTTCGCCGTTTGACCAGGAGCCGGAGCCCAACGGGGCCCGCCTCAACATCGGCTTGCATGGCAACACCGCCTTGGCCAGCAAGACTCCGACCAATGCGGTATACATTATCGGTTCGGTCAACAACGGCGGTTCGGTGTTCGGCACCAATGTGTTGCTGTATTGGATCGCCCGGGGCGACGCCACCGGTCATTCCGCGC
>CALMYG010000137.1 GCA_937873455.1 uncultured Verrucomicrobiota bacterium | reverse complement strand
ATGATGGAAAATAAAAGAGGTGTGCCCCGTTGACAAAACTTCAGCCATATGAACGTCGAGGGTCTGCGTTCGTGGACCCGCTGCGGGTTCACGATAAGCAGGACCCTTTTGTTCGCGATTCTCTATAGCGCCGCCTGGGCCTCTCTCAATATCCGGATTTCAAATGGGCTCAATTTCAGTGCACCTATGTCTACTTGGCCAAATCGCTCCAGCGTACGATCCAAATCACTTTCGGCAGCAAGTATGCTGGCTAGCTTTCTGCCTATCTCTAGTGGAACACCATATTCCTCAAGAGCGACGATCCCCGCATCAAGGAAGAAGTTCTCGACGCAGTCGGAGAAGAATGTGTAGTCACCATGCGGCATTCCGGCACGTGTGAATACATCCTTTTGGATTCGATCTAGACACCGTAAGAGTCGAGGAAAGTGAAAGTTTGCCCAGAGTCGCAGGAAATCCAAGACCTGCTGAATGGCCTCGTCGGGGTCGTTCCAGTAGGCAATGCTATCGCTAACCATGCTTCTGGTGCTGGGTGCTGAGCGGAGGCCGTTGATCAGGTAGGCCAATTGTTCAGGACTTCTGACGCTACCGCCGCCCAGCCTGTGCCCTTCGAAGTGTCGCCACATCAGCTTGCAGATGCCTTGCACCTGTTTGGCCGTCGGAAGGCCATCCCAGATCAGAATGGGGGCAAATGCCTTAAGGTCCTCGCGGATCTCGCGGGCCATGTTCAGTTGACGCTGAGGATCGACACCTACGCTCGCCTTCAGCGTCTCGTGATTGAGCACATCTTGTGTAAAGAAGTGTTCCATTCGCTCGCGCGATGACGGCTTGAGGTCATCATCATCAAGTTGAATTAGCAGGCTTTCGGGAGTGTCATCTAGTTGGGTATAAACCGGCATCTCCACCAGGGGCAATTCCTGATCCGGTTCCGGGTGGAAGAGATACACGTGACCAACGAAGTGCTGTCGCATCCGTCCCGCGCGCCCTCGAATGTTATTAAAGGTGAAGAGATCGATGGGAACACGATTGATGGCGTGATCGAGAATTACGATGTTCTTCGCCTTGGTGTTTACTCCCTCGATCAGCGTAGAGGTGCAGACAAGAAACCGCAGGTGCCCGTCGTCAAAGGCGCGCACCACATATTGTGCCAAGGCTCGCGGAATACGGCCATGATGGACTCCGATGCCTTGACGCAGGCCCTCTGCAAAGTGCCAACTGGGGTGATAGTGTTCGCCAACCCAATTTGCGGCCTCCTCGGTCTCCTTTGAACTTTTGCCGAGCCCGGCCTTTATCATGTGCCTAGCAACAGCACCGGCGCGGCTTGGTGATTTACAGAATATGAGAGTTGGGTCGGGGAGAGATTTGCATAGCTCCACGAGTCGAGAAAGGTCATCACCCGTCCCCGCGACGGTGTGTAGTTCAGATGCAACTGTATGATATGGCTCAAGGAATGTGCTGTATTTGATGCGTTCCCCAAAGTCAGGCGAAATGCCAAGAACTGTTGGGCCAAGCATGTAGAACTGTGGTACACGCTTTAGAAAGCTGTAGACTACTTGGTTTAGAAGAGCACTGCGCTCGTCGTGCGCGCTGGTGGGTCGCAGTTTGTAGAATTCATCGACGACAAGAAGATCAATGGGGTCTTCAAACTCCTTTTCCAGCGCTCGCTCTTGCGTGACGATGAATATATTTCGCTCCGCTCTTGTCTGAGTCCCGTGAGTGATCACCTTAAAAGCGCCTCGAAAGCGATCAGCTAGGCGGCGGCGTGTTTCATCAATGAGTGCAATGGTCGGAACAACAATGAGAACGTTCTTATATCGCCCGCTGGCGATTGCCGCGTCGATAATAAGGCTCTTTCCAAAGCTCGTCGGCGCACTTAGCACGACGTTCTCTCCTGCCATGAGGCGCCAATACACTTCCGCTTGTGGACGGTGAAAGACCACCTCGTCGGCCATGTGCTCGGGCCTATGAACCTCGTACGCTATGAGGTCAGCCGAAGACAGACGCTCGGGGTCCAAGTAGGGGAATAGACCGAACTGACGAGCAAGCCCATCGACTACTTCGGCACCGTCGCCAAATAGCTCACGGTACTCTAGAGCTCGTAAGATGAGCTCTTGAGCCACTTGCCCGCGTGACTCTCCGGCGAAGCAGCAGAGCGATTGAAGAATCTCAAACCCATGCGACTTGATTGCGGCGGGGTCGGCGAGCACCTTGCGAAGTGTTGTTGCGTTCATGGAAGGAGCGCCTGCAATACCTTCAAGCGACTGTCGAATTGCTGCATCAGGTCAGCTTTTGACTTCAATGGGAAGAGGAATAGGTGGATTCGGACGTTTGCTGGCAATGGGTTAGCTGCGAATGCAGCGTGGTTTCGAATCACTTCATCCTCAAATGCCGCACGGAATGCCGCGCTGACGTCCTTGTGGGCCGCAATCGTTGGGCTGTCATAGGTCAGCAGCACCGGAATACATACGGCGTCGAATATTGTTTCGAGCGGCGTGTTCCTGTGTAGAAGCCCTTTGAGGCGATCAGCGAATGGCCAAGTCGGTTCAATCTTGTTCGTTATCGCGGCGAACTCGGAGCGCAGGTAGTCGCGCTTCATGTGGTTAGCTAGTTCAGCGACAACATCTCGAATGGCGCGCGTGATGTCATCGTAGAACTTGACTTCGCCCAACCACAACTGCAGATCGCGGTCAGTTGCAACTACATGAACCGCGTCAAACCCCTTGACCGTATCATTAGAGCTGTCCTTGAAGAAGTACTTGCAGATAGCCGGTATTGTGCGAAACACCTGCCTCACCACCACGTGTAGGAGCAATTCGCCGGGTTCACCGCGCCTTTGGTACTTGGGCGACGTGTATACGGAGCGGGCAGCCTTCGCGACGAGGGCAACTGCATTGTGCGCGGCCAAAGATGCCCGCTCGCCATTTGTGAGTGCGAATTCAGGCAGCCATTCTACAAGGTGTGACACCAACTGGGTACATCGCCACTCGTTCAATTCGTAGCCCGCGCAGATGCCGAGAAGCGCGGGCGCGAGGCTATCGCGCTGAACTCGAACTGTGAGGAATGGATCTGGGTGTGACGCTGGCGGCACGGCGTCAGATATATGGCCCGTTGTCATTGAGTCTGTCTTTCATTTCGCGAACGACACGGCGCACCGGCGCGAGGCCCGCCGCGGGCCGCGCGTACGAGTGCCGCCGATTGTTGGGCGGGTTGTGGTCAGCGTTCCAGCTTGCCGAATATTGGGTAATTGATCCGCGTGCTAACGCTGATGACCTCGTCAACACGGTTACAACTGGAAATAATGAAATAACCCGTTTCACAGCTACTACCTCCGCAGACGGCGTTCTTCTCTCAGTATGCATCACACTCTATTCGACATATTGTCGCCATTCGGCAATCAATTCCATCGCAATCCATTTCAACTGCCATCAAGCAATCCACGCCCTGCGCAACTAGGCAGAAGCTTGGCGAGTCTTCCCATATCAGCAGAAAGAGTCCGGCTGTTTCCTTTGTGCGCTAGTTCTTTGCTGCTTGCAATTGATCGCAAAAAATCATGGTCGGCGCTTTCGGTGCCCAGAGTCAGTATGTCAATACCTCTCTGTTTAAGTGTGGCGGCTTCCTGTATAGTTAAGTCGCGGTCGTCTGGACATCCGTCTGTGACCACGCACACGGCGGATGTAGTCCCCGCCTTGTCAAAAAGGCGACCGCCTTCGGCAAAGGCGGCCGCCATATTGGTCGAGCCAGACACAGCTAACCGAGCGATACACTGGCCAAGTGCATCTGCATCGAACGTGAAGTCACTTTGGACGCATGCTGTCGAGCCAAATGACACTAAGGCGACGCTGTAGCCCGAGCCGATCGCTTCCTTCGCGAAGTTGTTGGCGCCGCGCTTGGCTTCATCGAGTGGCCCCCCGTCCATGCTGCCGGATACGTCGATCAATAGAACCACGCGCGCGTTTGCGGCGCGTGTTGATCGGGTGATCGGTTGACCGGCTGATGACTTGGCTAGGATGTTCCGCCAGCCGGTGGACTCGATACTGCGGGACTCGGTCTTTAAAGGTTGATTCTGTGAACTAGTCATTATGCGATGCTCCCCGATTCCATCAACTCCCATGCCGCTTGCACGCGTTTGAAACGTTCTGCCCTACGCTGGACCTCAGCTTCCGACAGATGCGCTTTACCGTCTGGGTGAAGCTGCTTCACAAGAGCCCTGTAGCGTCGCTTGACTTCCTCCATTGAGTCATCTGGCCCAACACCGAGAATTTCCAACGCTTTTTCACGTGACATGTCCTCCCGCTTATCCGCAGCGTTACTGCCTGTGGCGTGATTTTGGGCCAATCGTTCGATTCGATCAAGATCGGCCCGAAGACTTGCCAACACGTCGTTAAACGTCGTCCAGTCTCTGATTCGGAGCAGATCGAAGAGCTGTTCCGAGTACAGGCCTGTATATATTTCGTCCATCTCAGTAATGAGTGAACCAAATCCAGAGCGATTCACCCCAAGTGACACACGTTTATAGATGTCACATGCATCCTTGTGGGAACTGATTGCGGCGCGAAGATCGGCGATGCATTGCTGAGTGTCTTGAATTGTTGCCCGAATGCGCCGTTCACAATCATGCGTCGAGCCAGATGCGAGTTCCGAGAAGAACGAATTGTCAATATTCTCCGGCGGGCGAACCCCCAGCGAGTCGCTATAAAGTCCCGCAACTTCTTGACTGAGTTGTTTAAGTTCGATGGCTTGTTCAAGGCCGGCAACGCCATTTTCTAGATCCTTTTTGACCCCTTTGACGATGACCTCTTTAGTCCATTTCGGATAGTTAACTGCGATGTAGCCGCCAGCGATCACCCCCATGATACCGACAACCGCTGAGCAGAACACCTCTCCGGCGTCCCCAGCCGATCTTGTGATATTCATCACCACGAGAATGCTTGGAATGACCGTACATATCCAACCGACAACGGAGAGCCATTCTGTCGTAACCGCTGATTCGACCTTGTTTGCCGCGACCTGCCAAGGTTTGGCCGATGAGTGCGGTAATATCGCGATAAACTGAAATGCTCGGTGCGGAGCAACAAGCGCACTGCGCTGAATGGGAATGCTTATCAGTCCAAGAAGCAGCACTATACCCAAAGGGATACCATAAATAACAAGCGTCATCGCCGCGAATATGAGACCGGCGATTATCAGAATAATATAGATGAGGGTTTCCATCTGGTGACTAGTTTATCGCCTCGCAATATGACGCCGGTCGCCGACCCTCAACGGGTCGGCGACCCGACAAACCACGTGAAAGCTTACTTATAAGCTACCACGGCCATTGCAAACGCCGCATTTCTTTTTGCCCGACCCACCGCAGAGTTTGCACTCCCTCCAATCGGTGGACATAAAGCCGCCATGATCTTTTTTCCCCTTACCTTTGCAGTCGGGGCAGCTAACCGATCCTTTCCCGTGACATTCTTTACATGTTGCCATTTTGGAGCCTCTTTGTTTTGGTTATTCAATATCAAGTTCGACTTCATTGCCAAAGGAGCGAGCGACCGCAAGGTAACCTTTAAGCTTTTTGCATCCCTCAATTACCTGCTCCTCCAATTCCTGCAATTTCCCGAGCGATTCTGACTCAACAGTACGACCGTTTAGAAGGCTTTGTACGGAGAGGGTTCCGTCGAAAGTTTTATCCTTTTCGCGGTCGGGTTCCCAACGGGCGAGAACTTGGTCGCCCATTTTATAGTGTTCAATCAGTTCCTTTTCTTCTGGGGTAACGTCTGCTTTTGCCGTTATTGAAAAGCGGACTCCCTTATGGCCTCCGAAGAGCCCTTTCATATCTACTTGGTTTCGCGTTACCTTCAACTTCATTGTCTAATCCTTCCTTTGTTTGTGTTTCTATTTTCTGCGGTCTAATCCGCCCAGACCTTATGGCTGAAGCTTCGTGGATTCAGCCGTTATTCTGATAAAAATA
>CALMYG010000136.1 GCA_937873455.1 uncultured Verrucomicrobiota bacterium | reverse complement strand
TGAGGACCATAGACCTGAAGATTGCTGCTCCGTGCGGTTTGTGAAGAATCTATTCCACGGTCTTTTGTTTTGTCGTCATAAGTTCTTGCGGATGAGTTTTAGGACTAGGTGGGTTTTGGTGCAGAGGGCCTCGGTTAATGCGGGCAATGAGCCGTGTCGATCTGCTTCATTGCCTACGACGGCTAAAAGGCTATTTCGGATCAGGGCCAGCGCGCCGACGATGTTTTCATTGCGGCTACGGGTTTTGTCTTCCATCCAGATCGCATCCCGGCGCCAGTGGTTGCGGATTTCGACTCCGGCCCAATGGCCCCGGATCAGTTGAAGCCAGCGGGCTGGGATACGTTCATGGGTATCCATGCTGCTGATAAAGTAGCGCGTTTCCTCGCTGAGTCGTTCCTTGATGATGGTGCGCTTGCGCACCGCCACCACCGCTCGCACATATGGAAAGTCGGCGGTCGTCGCCTCCATCGGCGCGAGGATCAGGTCCCGTTGTTCGATGCGCCCATGCCCTTTTTGGTTTTCGCGAAAAAGGGGGAGCCTTGTGCCGCGATGCGTTTCTCGACTTTTTCATGAAGCGAGGGCTGATTGCCTTTGACCTGCAAGAGGTAGTCGCCCCCGTGCTCCACGATGGCTTTGGCGGTTTCGCGTTGAGTGTGGAGGGCGTCGCCGGTAACGATGTGGCCCTCCACAACCGACGGTGACGCCAACAGGATCTGGGCGGCTTTGAGTTCGCAGCGATTACCATCGCCTTGTTTCTGGTTGATGACGGCTGTAGCCACCGGGACGCCCGTATCATGATCAACCAGGCTGAGGGTACCCACCAGCTCACGCACCATCTTGCCATCCAGGGCCAGCGCTCCGGGAAGGTCTCCTGCACGAGCGGTCAGCCAACCATTGAGCACCCGGGCGAGTTGATCCAGGTCCAGTCGCTTGAGCACTTCGTAATAGACATTATAACCGGGAATTTCACGAAATCGCTTGGAACCTTTTTTCATGGGAAATCCAAGTAATCCCCGTTGCGACTGACTCAAGCGCCAACCGAAGCGTTGAATCTGACTGATGTCGCGTTGTCCGCACATGAGTGCCATGGCCACCACCGAGAGCACAGACCCGATGCGGAATCGGGTGTTACCCGCTCGCGGATCGGGAACGGTTTGCAACGCCTCGAAGAATGACCGCATCTGGCCTGTTTTCAGGGGTAACGTGCCGGTGGGCGCGGCCGTTTCTCCGGGTTGTTGCGGAGGCGTCAGGTTGGCGGCACACAAGATTGATCGCGCCTGAGGGCAGAGCGGCTTGAGCCACAGGCGCTTGGGTTTGTCGTGTTTAATATAGAAGTCCGCCCGGTGCCGTCCGTACCCCTTCGATTTTCCGACGGCCTCCCATCCGGCGGCTTTGTAACACGTTCCGGCATACGCCTCCGGGTCGGTAAACGTCTCGGCCAATACCGGCTCATAACCAAATTGCTCCTTCCATTGCGCCGTCAAGACGCGAGTGGACGCCGCGAGAATGGACGAAGCGAGATTGGGTTCTGCGCCTTTTTCCGTGAGCAGGAGAAAGCGCCGGTTCTGAACAATCAATTTAAGTCGCTCCACCCGCTGGGTGGCATGCCATCCGATCCATTGGTCCCGATCCTTGATCGCATAACAAGCCGGAGCCCACACCAGCAACGCCACCCACTCGCCATCGCGGACCACCACCTGCCGCAAAAAATCTCCGACGCGATCGGCGGCCCCCAAATAATGGTCCGAGGTCAGCAGCTTGTCGAACCGGACTTCATCCCGTTTCCCTCGAACGATAAGGACTTCGAGTTTGGAGTCGGATTTCTCCGGTTTATCGATGCTTTTTACATTTCGTCGATCTGTCATGGCGTTCTCCTTCGACCCTAGAACACCATATTCTCAGCTTTTTGGCTAGTACAAATTTAACCGCAGCCATCAACGGTGGTTACGACAGAGAAAATAAAGACCGTGGAATCTATTCGCTTTCCGTTTGCAGTTGTTTTGGACATCTCGTTTCGGCATAGTA
>CALMYG010000135.1 GCA_937873455.1 uncultured Verrucomicrobiota bacterium | reverse complement strand
ACAACACCGCTGGCGGCCCGCTGGGACAAACGACTCCCCGCCGACGGATTCCCGCCTGGCTCAGGTCCGTGCACAGGCAAGGATGTCAGTGTCACACGAAAGTCAGCCAATCAAGGATGTGCCCGGAGGGACGGAGGCCTCGCCGTCCGCATGAAACTGTCCAGCCTTCCAGCCGGCGCGGCCCGGGCCGCTACGGTTCCGATCCGCAACATGCGTGCGGGTTTCCACCCAATTCGGTCGCTTCAACCGGCGGGCTGAGGTAGGGAATGCCAAGGGCAAGGCCTCGGGTGATCAGCAGCACCGCCACCACGCCCGCGCACACCGGCGCCAACTTCTGGAGCCGACGGCGCAACGGCAATTGCACCAGCTTGCCGGCCAGCGACACCCCGAGCATCATCGGCAACGTCCCAAGCCCGAAAACGAACATGAACAACGCGGAAGTCGCGGGAGAGCCGAGCGCGACCGCCGCGGCCAGCGCCACATAAACCGGCCCGCACGGCAGCAACCCATTGATCAGCCCCAGGGTCAGCAGGCCGGAAAACGTACGATGCTTGAAGTTCCGCGCCCAAACGCCTTGCAGTTTGGCGAACACCGCGAACACGCCCAACCGCTCCAGTATCCGGTTCAATACGCCGGACGCCATCAACAGCAGACCGGTCAGCAACAACAACCCCATCACCAGGGAAACGCCGCGCTGAAACGAACCCACATTAAAGGAAGAACGGAGAGAGCCCGCCTGAAGCATCAACCCGAGCACCGCGCCCATGCCGGCATACGTAAGCGCGCGCCCCAGGTTATACAACAGCCGACCCGACACGTAGGCCGTCCGGCTCGACCCCACCACCGGAAGCGCAAGCGCCAGCGGACCGCACATCCCCACGCAATGCAGACCGGTCACCAGGCCGAGCGACAACGCCCCGGCCAGCGGCAACAGCAATTCGGTATTCATATCGAGGTATCCATAGTTGTTCCAATGAAACCAATGGCACGCCCGGGGAGCATGCCACCTGCGTCACCGAGCAGGACCTTAACCTACAACGCCTTTCGACTCTGGGATACACCCGCAGCCAACGATTACCGGAATGCACCATCTAGAAAAGGAGGCGCTAGTCTTCTCCAGCAGCATGAAGAACCTGGCGAATCAATTCCTGATCATAGCGGATTCCGCAGGAAATTGCCCGATTTATGAAGGGGCGAAGCGCTGATACCAATCCAAGGCTCTTGGCCCGGCCCAAAATGCCCAAAGCGCCCAAAACTTTTCGGCCCGCCATCAAGGCCGCCCTTCTTCCCTTCCATTCGTCAATACATACGCGCTCAATGTTTTTTTCTAATGCCAAGGCGATGACGGCAGCCTCCCCCTTTCCCAATGATGATACTTCTATCAGGGGCGGCTGATGGCCAAGGCGATGAAATGACAACCAAGCTGGGGCTATAATACCGTATCCCTTTCTCGCTCCGGCATCTAATTCTTCCTTAACTTCCTCGGGGGCGATAAACTGGTAGGGCAGCTTTGGGGGAATATCCAGGCCTCGCATGCGCTCCAGCGCAATCAAAGGACCCGTATTAATGACGATGTATTCATCCATTTTTGATGAAATCCAATTCGTCGACGACATCTTCCGGCCTCAAATTGCTGACGGATACACCCACTTTCGGCAAATCCAGCAGAAACTCTACACGCTCTTTGCCGCAAAGCTCTGCCGCTGGACCGGAAGCAAGGCGGCCAAGCTCGTACAGCTTGGCGGCAAGAAGAAAGCGGGCCTCACGATCAAAGGCATCGCGCGTCATTCCGCTGCTGAACAGAACGTCATCTCCGTAGTTTATTGCCAAGGTATGAGTCATCGCTGTTTCTCTCCAAGTATGTATACCTACTATAATGCTCGTTCACGGGCAACACAGCAAAAAACCTCAACCTAACGAATACGATTGCGGGAATACGAATCGGGGAACAGAGAAATTATCCGCTTGCCGCTTTGGGTGCGCTGAAGGCCTTGCTGTAGTAGCCGGATGGATCAAAGCAGCAAACCCGTCGCTCGCCGGATGAAAGCATTGCGCACGCATTGCGAATCCGTTGCGCGCGGGTCTTGGATTGCTTGGCCGACGTGATCCAATGAATCCAATCCAGCCGTGCGATGGCGGTGGTATCTTCCCATCCCGCCAGCGCCTCGGGTGAGGCCGTCAACGCATCGTGCAAGTCAGGCGGCGCCTCCGGCTCCGGCTCGCGATCCACCGGCGCCACTTCAAACTCCGCGACGTCCCCGGCGGCGACACCGGCCCTCATCATCAGGTCATGTGTGACGCGAAGCCAGTGGCTCAAGTGGCCGTCCGGCTCAAGGGTCGCCCGAAACGCCTGACCGTTGATGGCGCCGTCAACCGTAGTCCGGCCGCGCCGGGGAAGGGTATCGCTCACCGCTTTGGGCAGCACGACAAAGGTCCACGGAGCGCCTTCCCCCGGACTCGCCGGAAGAAGCAACGTAGCGGAAAAACGAGAAGTTTGATTGCTTGTCGTTGTCATGACACCGACATAGATACCTTACGCAATCATGAAGCGGCACGAAAACGATTAATGATAACACGCGTTCGCATTGTAGTGTTTGTAGATCATTCCGGCGATAAACTCACGCGAATCCTAAGCATGGCGATTTCATTGGTTGCTGTTAGCGGATAGTCGGTTGTTAATCCGTCACCCGCCAACGCGGGTGATAGCGCCACCCACGGATCGAAAGCGCCGGAATAGGACTCCACGCGATACCAGCGTTGCGAACGGGACGACCATGTCACGTACGGGGCGCCATCATCCGGCAGCAAGACGATGTCTGCGGCCAGATAATCGAGGGCGTCCACTGGCGATGTGTCGGCAACATATTCATCGCGGGTGGAAATGGTATCACCATCGTGATCAAAGCGCTCTTGGGGAAGCCTTGGGTTTAACCCATGACGCAGGAGCCATCCATCCGGGATGGTCTCGCTGTTGGTAAAGGCGTTCGTGGGTTGGGTGCTGGCTATGTACTCCTCCAGCGCGGTGGCAAAGTCGCTATCGTTGTCGCTGTTCGTGTCGAATGTTTCGAGGGAGTCGCTGTGTTCAAGCTCCCAGGCGTCGGCCAGCAGGTCGTTGTCGTCATCTACAAATTCGTCGGCTCCGATATCGGGCGCTGTTCCGACAAACGGTTCGCCGTCAAAATCGTGGGTTATTCCGGAAATAACGATTCCGGCATCGATCGCGGGCGAGTCGTGTCGCAGGCGTCCGGTCATGGTCAAAAGGGGGTTCTGGGTGAGATTTCCCGGTCCTGGCATGATGTCGTTGAAGATAGAGTAGGAGACGGAGGAAGTCGACTCGTCATCCACCTCCCACATACCATCCCAGACAATTGCATTCAGAGCGGTAATATCCGACCGCTCGGCAATGATGCCTCCACGCAAGGCGGTAACATGAACGATGGAGCCGGTTGACTCGTAAAGAGCCACCGCGCTGGCGTTAGAGATGGTAATCACGGGTGGCGAGACGGTAACCGCGCCGGAAAAGGTGTTACTCCACATGGAGAATGATTGTTGCTCGTAGGCAATGCTATCTCGCATCAGGGCGGCGGTGACTGCGACGCGTGAACTCACGGCGTTTACGATAGCGCCGCCGGCGCCGTTGTTGTCGTAAAATTGGGCATTGGTTATGGTCATTGCGCTGTTGACCAGCGCGATCACGCCGCCGGCTGCATACGACAACTCGTTTGTCGATGCCATATAGTGCTCAGATGGCACACGAATAACCGTGAGCGTTTGTCGGCATGTGGCTTCTGATGCGTTGCGGGTGGCATCGATAAACGAAAGGGCAACACGCGGACAGTCAGCAACCGTCATGCCGCTTCCGGCTCCAGCTATATTACCGATCATGCGCGTATTTCGCACCGAAACGTCCGCAATATCGCGAAGGTTCATGCCTCCGCCGCCTTGGCGCCCGAATGCCTCTCTGGTTGTGTACTCATACAAGAAGGAAAAATCCCCGTCCGAGTGGAAAATGGTGCTTGTCATCACGGTTTGTGATTTGGGCAAGGTGCTGTTCCCGATAAAATCAGCGGCATCCACAAGCAGGCTTGCATTAATGGATTCAGCATGCAAGGCGCCACCATTAAAATACGCCGCGTTGGCTTCAAATCGACAGTGTGAAAGTTGGGCGTTTTCCACATGCGTAAGGAATATCGCGCCGCCAACGCCTGCACGGTTCCCGCTAAAGGCCGCGTTCTGAAGCGAGATATTGACGCTGTTCGACACCGACAATGCCCCGCCATGGCCGCCGGAATGTTCGTCCGTTATTTCTTGGGCGAAGAAGGGTTCCCCGGGCTGGCCAATTGTGACCACCGTAAGTTTGTGGGTGGTTGGCTCGGCTCGGTTCTCGTTGAAGGTTGTGGCAACGACAAGCAGCTCGTTGGTAAAACTTTCGGTGTGAACCGCTCCGCCTCGCGACCGGGAAACATTCTCGTCAAAATGACAGTCTTCCATTTCGGCGGTTTGGCAGGCGTAAAGGAGCAGTGCACCGCCCCGGTCGCCGGCGGTATTGTTGGTGAATGCGCTTCCGGAGAGTCGGAGGACGGATCCGCTTAGCGCGGCGATGGCTCCGCCGCTTCCGTGTTCATGCAAGGTTGTTTCTGTGCGATAAAACACATCACCGGGAGAACCGATGGTGATCATTTCGGTATAGCCTCCGTTCCATGCCCGATTGTTGGAAAGCCAGCAGGACGTAACCGTGGCGGTAGCTTGTTCCAACAGAAGCGCGCCGCCCCCACTCAGATGATTGGAAGAAGCCATGGTGGCGTGATTGTTGGCCAGTGTGCTTTCTTCCAGCAGGATTGCCGCATCGGCCTGAACGGCGATGGCGCCTCCGCCTCCCGATCGATTGTCGTCAAACCGGCACCGCAGAAAGCGCCCGACGCTATTATCAAAAGAGATGGCGCCACCGCGGGTCTCGGCTTCGACCGATGTCTCTTGCCGAAAGTAAGAACTGCCTGGAAGGCCAACCCAAACAATCCGCTGGATCCGTTGGAGGTCAGCATTATTGAATTCCCAAACCGAGTCGACCGCCTCCAATACGCCGTTGCTGGTTACGCTGATTGCACCACCGTTACGTGCCGAGCGATTGCCACTGAAAAAGCAATTTGATAATACGACATGCCCGCCCTCAATGCGAATAGCGCCACCATCAGTGCCCTCTGCGGATTCAGCAAACACGTGCTCGGTGTCTCCCGCAATCGTATACGAGGACCACTGGGTGTGGGCCTGGTTGTCGATGAACCGGCAGCTCTCAAACGTTGCTCCGCTGCCGGGTGGGCACCAGATCGCCGAGGGGTGGGAATCATACTGGACGCTATAATACGGCTCGTCCGGCGCGCCTGAGGTGGCCAATACAGCAGAATTAAAACCCAGAAATGTGAACCCCTTGATCACGATTCCCGTTGAGTCCAAATGCGATAGTTCAATCGCCCGCCCGGAGCCTACGGGACCTTCCGACCCGTCCAGTATGGTCGCAAGTGCTCCGTCTTCCGCGACCAGCCGAATAGTTTTTCCTGCGAACGATAGATTGTTGTTGCCGGGTCCCCGATAAACGCCGGCCTTGACCAGTACGGTGTCGCCGGGATCGGCAGCGTTAATTCCCTGCTGAATCGTGCCGAAGGGATCACTCTCGGTTCCTATGCCTCCGGGCAATCCGGTGTCGCTTACATACAGGGTGTTGAATGCTCCGGCCGTGGTCGTCCCAAAGGCAAGCAACACGCATAGAAGGACAACCGCTTTCATGGTGCTGATCGTAAAGGTTTCATCGTGGGCATGCAAATGCTCAATAAAAAGGCTGCGAAACAAGCTGGTTCTACAAATAATCCCGGCTCAATGCATCCGAAGCACCAGGCCCAGGCCATAGGCTGGTGACTAAATCCCCGCAAATTATGCTTTTTTCCAAAGGTTGGAAAAGTTAGGGTTCGATTTTTCCAAGCATTGGAACTTTTTGAAAGAGCGAGGGTTTGAGCATGTTTGAGGGAACGTTTACCGCCATCGTGACGCCGTTCGACCGCAACGGTAAGGTGGACTATGTCCGGTTTCGGGAGTTGATCGAGTTTCAGATCGCGGGCGGGGTGTCCGGGTTGGTGCCGGTGGGCACCACCGGGGAGTCGCCGACCCTGAATTACGAAGAGCACCAGAAGGTGATTGAAGCGGCGATCACCCACGCCAAGGGCCGCGTGAAAATCATCGCCGGAACCGGCGCCAATTCGACCGATGAAGCCGTCGCCCTGACCCGGCATGCCAAGGACGCCGGAGCCGATGCGACCCTCCAGGTCACCCCCTATTACAACAAGCCGAACCGCGAAGGCTTGATCCGCCACTTTAGCGCGGTGGCGGACTTGGGCCTGCCGGTCATCCTCTACAACGTGCCCGGACGAACCGGGAAGGAAATTCCCGTGGATGTGGTGGTGGAATTATCCCGCCATCCGCACGTGGCGGGAATCAAGGAAGCGGCCGGCAGCGCCGACCGGGTGAGCCAGATTTTCAGCCAGTGCGACCTGGATGTGTTGTCGGGTGATGACGGCTTGACCCTGCCGATGATGGTGCTGGGCGCAAAAGGCGTGATCAGCGTGGCGTCGAATATTATCCCCGCGGAGGTTTCGCGCATGGTGAACGCGGCCCTTGGCGGGCGCTGGGAGGAGGCCCGTCGGCTTCATTACCAGTATTACCGGGTCTTCTCCGACTTGTTTCTCGACACCAACCCCGTGCCGGTCAAGGCGGCGCTGGCCATGATGGGCCGCATCGAGGAAACGTACCGACTGCCCCTGTGCGAAATGCCGGAGGCGCTGCGCCTCAAGCTGAAGCAAACCCTATCCGCGGCGGGCATCCTTTGATTTATCCGAGGTGTTTGTGAGCAACGAGCGTTCTAATCAACAACCGGTGCGGGTGGCCGTGGTCGGCGCGGGCGGGCGAATGGGCAAGGCGATTATACGCTGTATCGGCGAAGGCGCTGTTCCAGGAATTTCGTTGGCTGCGGCGGTGGACGCGGCCGGGCATCCTGATCTCGGGCATGCCGTCGCGCCCGGCGTTACCCTTTCAGCGGACGTGGCGACGGCCGCCGCCGGCGCGGATGCCGTCATCGACTTTTCCTCCCATCTTGCGACCGCCGACCATGCTACGCGCCTGGCCGCTTCGGGCAAGGCGTGGGTGATCGGCACCACCGGGTTGTCGGTCGGCGAGCGCGCGGCGGTGGAAGAGGCGGCGCGGGTGATTCCCGTGGTGATGGCGCCGAACATGAGTTTAGGCGTGAACCTGCTGTTTGTGCTGCTGGAAGAAGCGGCACGGGCGCTGCGCGGCAAAGGCTACGACGTGGAAATCATCGAGCGGCACCACCGCCTTAAGAAAGACGCGCCGAGCGGCACCGCGCTCGGCCTCGGCGAAGCGGTGGCCAAGGGCTTGGATTGGAAGCTGGACGAGGTCGCCGTGCATGGGCGCTCCGGCATCAGCGCAGACATTCGCCCGGACAAACAGATCGGTTTTCATGCCGTACGCGGCGGCGATTTCATCGGCGACCACACCGTGGTCTTCGCCACCGGCGGGGAAAGCGTGGAGTTTTCCCACCGGGCGACCAGCCGCGACACTTTTGCCATCGGCTCCTTGCGGGCGGCGGCCTGGGCGGCCGGACGCACCCCCGGGCTGTACACGATGCGGGACGTGCTGGGCCTATGAGCTTGCCGGAAATCGGCCTCGGCCTGGGCGCCAACCAGGGCGATCGCGCGGCCAATTTGCGCGCGGCCAAGGCGCTCATCGGCGGCATCCCCGGCGTGACCATTGTCGCCCAAAGCCGCCTGTATGACACCGAGCCGGTCGGGGTCAAGCCGGAGTACCGCGACCTGCAGTTCATCAACGCCGTGCTTGTCATCACCAGCGAACTTCCGCTGGAAATCCTGCACACGCGGCTGCTCGCCATTGAGGAGGAAATCGGACGACGCCGGACCGCCGACAAGTTCGCCCCGCGACCGCTGGATATTGATATTTTATTTGCCGGTGATCGGGTGCTTGATACGCCGACCCTGAAACTTCCGCATCCGCAATGTCTGAAACGCCGGTTCGTACTCGCCCCGCTGGCCGAGGTGCGCCCCGAACTGGTCCTGCCAACCGTGCGTTGCCCGGTGCGCGAACTGCTGGACAACCTGCCTGAAAAAGAAACGGCCACCCCCCTGCCCGAAGCCTGGTAGGCTGACGGCCCGATCAAGGATACGACCATGAGCAGCAAAGCCCCCTGGATTACCTACCGCCCCGAATTAAAAGTACTCGACTGCACCATTCGCGACGGCGGCCTGGTCAACGATTCCAACTTCACCGACGACGAAGTCAAGGCGGTCTACGAAGCCTGCGTCGAGGCCGGCGTCGACTATATGGAAATCGGCTACAAAAACACCGAGCAAGCCTTTCCGCGCAAACACTACGGGCCCTGGCGCCACTGCCACGAAGAAGACATCCGCCGCGTCGTCGGCGATCACGACCCCGACCAGACCGGCCTCAAGCTCGCGGTGATGATCGACGCCGGCGGCAAAAGTGATTGGAAAACCTGTTTGTTGCCGAAGGCGCAGAGCGCGATTTCCTTGATCCGGGTGGCCTGCTACGCCAACCAGATTTCCGAGGCGGCGGAGATGCTCGATCACGCGCACCGGCTTGGTTACGAAACCAGCCTGAACATCATGGCCATCTCCACGGTCAAGGAGGTGGAAATCGACCAGGTGCTGGAGATCGCCCGTGGCACGCCCGCGCAAGTCGTCGTCGTGGTGGACAGCAACGGCGCGCTTTATCGCGAACAGGTGGACCACCTCGTCACCAAATACCGCAAGGCGCTGGAGGGCGCCGGCAAGGAAGTCGGCATGCACGCCCACAACAACCTGCAACTCGCCTTCGCCAACACGATTGAAGCGATCATCCTCGGTTGCAACCGCGTCGACGCCACCATGCTCGGCCTGGGCCGCGGCGCGGGCAATTGCCACACCGAGCTGTTGCTTGGCTTTTTGCGCAACCCGAAGTTCAAGCTCCGCCCCCTCCTGAAGTGCATTCAGGAGCGCATTCTGCCGATGAAGCAGAAACTCGATTGGGGCCCGTCGATTCCGTACAACATCACCGGCTTCCTGAACGCCCACCCGCGCGATGCGATGGCCTTCCGCGATGGCGCCACACCGGATGACTACGTCACGTTTTACGATCAGATGGTGCTCGACGCCTGATCGACGCCGCCATGTCGCGCTGGTTGAAAATCGCCGAGGTGATCGACCGCCTGAATGACCGGGTGGGGCGGTTCGCCTCCTGGCTGGTCCTGGCCGTGGTGCTGCTTGGCGCCTGGAACGCCCTGGCGCGTTACGCCACCCGGTTCACCGCGGTGAACCTCAGTTCAAACGCCTACCTCGAGCTGCAGTGGTACCTGTTCAGCGCGGTATTCCTGCTCGGTGCGGCCTACACCCTTAAACGCGACGAACACGTGCGGGTGGACGTGCTGCACGCCGGCCTGCATCCGATCGCGCGGGCCTGGGTCGATGTCGTCGGCACGATCCTGTTTCTCATTCCATTTTGCGTCTTTGTGTTGTGGTCCTCGTGGTTTCCGGTGCGCAATTCCTGGATGATTTTCGAGCAGTCGCCGGACCCGGGCGGGCTGGCGCGTTATCCGGTGAAAACGCTGATTCCGGTCGCATTTCTCCTGCTGTTGCTGCAAGCGGTGGCCACCCTTATCAAGCGCGTGGCCTTCTTGCGCGAGCACCGGGCCGGAGCCGGGGAGGCGTCCTCGTGATGATGCCGCCGGAGTGGATGGCCCCGGTGATGTTTATCGCCGTGTTGGCGCTGATTTTCACCGGCTATCCGGTGGCCTTTACCCTTGGCGGGATTTCCCTGCTTTTTGCGGTGTCGGCCATTTCCATGGGCGTGCTGGACTGGCACTTCATGCTCGCCATGCCGGAACGCATCTTCGGCTTCATGGCCAACTACACCCTGCTGGCCGTTCCGTTCTTCATCTTCATGGGAACCCTGCTCGAAAAGTCGCGGCTCGCCGAAGACCTGCTCAAAACCATCGGACAATTGTTCGGGCCGGTGCGGGGCGGTCTGGCCCTGGCCGTGGTGTTGGTCGGCGCGTTGCTCGCCGCGGCCACCGGGGTAATCGGCGCCTCGGTGGTGGCGATGGGCATGATCTCCCTTCCGATCATGCTGCGTTATGGCTATGCCAAACCGTTGGCCGCCGGGGTCATCGCCGCCTCCGGCACCCTCGGCCAGATCATCCCGCCGAGCATTGTGCTGGTCGTGCTGGGCGATCAACTTGGGGTGTCGGTCGGCGACTTGTTTCTCGGGGCCCTGGTGCCCGGACTGGGGCTGGCCGGCCTGTATGCGCTGTATGTACTTGCCGTTGCCTGGTGGCGCCGCGACCAGGCGCCCGCCTTGCCGCGCGACGAACACCTGACGGTTTCCCGCGGACTGTGGGGACGCATCCTCAAGGCTCTGGCGCCTCCACTGGCGCTGATCCTGGTGGTGCTCGGCAGTATATTTTTCGGCGTGGCCACCGCCACCGAGGCCGGGGCGATCGGCGCGGTCGGCGCGATGGCGCTCGCCGCGATGAACCGTCGGCTCACCCTCGCCAACCTGCGCGACACGATGGACAGCACCCTGCGGCTCACCGCCATGATCATGACCCTGCTCATCGGTTCGGCCGCCTTCGCCCTGGTCTTTCGCGGACTCAACGGCGATCTCTGGATCGAGCACCTGCTCACCAACCTGCCCGGCGGCGTCATCGGGTTTTTACTTCTCGCCAATCTGCTGATCTTCGTCCTCGGTTTCTTCATCGATTTCTTCGAGATCGCCTTCATCATCCTCCCCTTGCTGGTGCCGGCCGCCCGCTTGCTCGGCATCGATCTTGTGTGGTTCGGGGTGATGATCGGCATTAACCTGCAAACCTCGTTTCTCACCCCGCCGTTCGGATTCGCCTTGTTTTATTTGCGCGGGGTTGCCCCCCCGGGAGTCAAGACGTCGGATATTTACCGGGGCGTGTTGCCGTTTATCGTGATTCAGCTCATCATGCTCGGCATTTTGCTCGCCTTTCCGGACATCATGATCCGCGCCCGATGAGCGCCTTTGCTGGATGTTCCGCCGGGGCTGTGGTAGGGTGATTGTCATGCCGGAACCCAGAGACATTTATAAAAAGACGGATCGCGGCCCGGAGAGCGCCCCGCCCGCCGCGCCGACGCCGCCGGATCACACCCCGCCGCACCGGAACGCCATTATCGTGGTGTTGCTGATGGCGGCGGCGATGGCCGGTTTGGCGATTTATTTTTCCCTGCAAGAAGGTGAAACCGTCGGTGAATTCGACTCCCTCCTGACCACGCCCGCCCCGCCAACCAACCTGCCCGTGGCGCGCGAAATGCGCACGCCTCCGGAAACCGCGGCCATCGAGTCGCTGCTCTCCGACCTCGGCACGGGCACCCAACCCCCGCCGCCGACCGTCTCGCCGCAAAAGATCGCCGAGGCCATGGGTCATATACGGTCGGCCCAGCAGTACGTTCGCGGGCGCGACATGGAAGCGGCCGAACGAGAAGTCGGCAAGGCGCTGACCATCTGGCCGGACATGAACCTCGCCGTGCGCATGCTCGGTTCGATCTACACCCAGCGCGGACAGTTCGACCAGGCCATCGCCCTGCTCGAACGCGCCCTCGCCAAGGACCCGTTTAATGCGGAAACCCTGAACAACCTCGCCATCAACTATCTTCAGAAAAACATGCCGGCCAAGGCCGAAGAGCTGTTGATTACCTCGCTGCAAATCCGCCCCGATTATGCGGTCGCCTTCATCAACCTCGGCTTCACCTACCTGCGGCAGGCGCGCTACGACCTCGCCGCCGAAAACTTCGAGATTGGCCTGCAGCAAATGCCCGGCAATCCCGGCACCATCAACAACCTCGCCGTCTGCCTCATCCGGCTGGGGGATTTCGAGGGCGCCCGCCGGCACCTGCTTGACGTAATCCAGGAATTTCCCGATCGCCCGATCGCCTACTTTAACCTCGCCATCAGTTATGTGCTGGAACAGGACCATGAAAACGCGCTGGCCTGGATTCGGCGCGGCGCGGAATACGCGACGCCTTCGCAACTGCAGTCCTTTTTATCCGATGCCGACTTCGATTCCATCCGGCCGATGCCGGAATTTCAACAAATCATCCGGGACCGGTTTCCCGACATTCCGCACCGCCGACCCAACCCATGAACCTCGAAGCCATACTTCAACAAGTTGCCGCCGGGCAGCTTTCCCCCGTCCAGGCCCAGGAACAACTTAAACAGGATGGCTACCGCGACCTCGGTTTCGCCCGCATCGACACCGACCGGCCCCGCCGCCGCGCCTTTCCCGAAGTCATTTACTGTCCCAACAAAACGCCCGCGCAGGTTGCGGCGATTGTCGGCACCCTCAAGCAGGCCGGTCAATCCGTGCTCGCCACCCGCGCCGACGCCGCCACCTTTGCCGCGGTGCACGCCGAGCATCCCGACACCATCTATCACGAGCGCGCCCGTTGCATCACCCTCGCCGACATCGCGGACCGTCCGCGCATCGGCAAGGTCGCCGTGGTCAGCGCGGGCACCGCGGACATCCCGGTCGCCGAGGAAGCGGCCCTCACCGCCGAATGGGCCGGCGCCAAGGTCTCCCGCGTCTTTGATTGCGGGGTCGCCGGCATTCACCGGCTGATGCCGCACCTGGAAATGCTGCGGAGCGCGCACGCCGTGGTCTGCGTGGCCGGTATGGAGGGCGCATTGCCTTCGGTACTCGGCGGCTTGATCGACCGCCCGCTGATCGCCGTGCCGACCAGCGTCGGTTACGGCATGAATCTCGGCGGGATCGCCGCGCTGCTGGCCATGCTGAATTCCTGCGCCGCCGGCGTAACCGTGGTCAACATCGACAACGGCTTCGGGGCGGGCATTGCCGCCGCGATCATCAATCGGACAATTGAAGAAAGCCGCACCCCGTGAAACACCTGCATCTTGAATGCATCGGTGGAGCCAGCGGCGACATGATCCTCGGCGCGTTGGTGGAGCTGGGGGCGCCGCTTGACGAACTCACCGCCGCGCTGAAAACTCTTGGCCTTGCGCCCTTCACCCTCACCACCGAGCGTGGCGAACGCATGCACCTGACCGGCCTGCACCTCGGCGTCCACATTGCCGGCCACCCCGAGGCGGGCGAGCCGGCGGATCCGGTGGGCGTCGCGCATGCCCACGCCCACCATCACCACCACGAACCGGCGGATCACCATCACCACCATCACGACCACCGGGCCCTTTCCGACATTGAAGCGCTCATCCGCGCCGCCCCGCTGCCGGCGCCGGTGCAGGCCCGCGCCCTCGCGGCCTTTCAGGCCCTCGGACGGGCCGAAGCAAAAATTCACGGCGTACCGCTTGAAGCCATTCATTTCCATGAAGTCGGCGCCGACGATTCGATTCTCGATCTGGTTGGTTGTTGTTGGGCGCTGCATCGCCTCGGTATCGAGACCGTATCGGTCGGTCCGATTCCACAAGGCCAAGGGGTCATCCGATGCGCGCACGGGGTATTTCCCAATCCCGCCCCGGCCACCCAGGAGTTGTTGATTGGTTTTCCCGTCGTTCAAACGGAAGAACCCTTTGAGTTGGTCACCCCGACCGGCGCGGCCTTGCTGGCGACCTGGCAAAACGCCGCAACCATTCCCGCCGGCGGCGTGCTTGCCCGCGTCGCCTACAGCTTGGGGCGTCGCGAACTGCACACCCGCCCGAACGCGCTGCGCGCGTCGTTGTATGAAAGCGCTGACGCTCCGGAAAGCGACACCTGCCTCGTACTCGAATGCAACCTTGACGACACGACGCCCGAATTGGTCGGCGTATTGATTGAAGCCGCGCTCGCCGCCGGCGCCCTGGATGCGTGGTGTTCGCCCGTCACCATGAAGAAACAACGCCCCGGCCTGGTGCTGACGGTCTTGTGCGCGCCCGGTCATCGCGACCGGCTGCTCGACCTCGTTTTTCGCGGCAGCACCACCTTTGGCGTGCGCGAATACCCGGTTCAACGCACCAAGTTGGGGCGGCGGTTCGCAACCGTCGCCACCCCGTACGGGGAAATTCGCATAAAGATCGGAACCTGGCGGGGAGCAGATATCACCCACGCCCCGGAAATGGCCGACTGCATCGCTCGTGCCCGCGAAACCGGCGCGTCGGTTCGCGCCGTCTACGAAGCCGCGCTGCGCACGTCTACCGAAACCGATTGACGACAGTTACGTTTTTACTCCTGCTGACAGGAGCTTAACCAAGATAAAAGAGACAACACAACCGGTCACCCCGAGCGAAGTCGAGGGGTCTCCGATTCAGTCATTTTGACCCGAGATTTCTCGACTCCGTCCGGCGGTTGCCGGACTGCGCTCGAAATGACCCGGTAAAATTAACGAGAATTTAGTGGGTTTAACTCGACTGCGCTCGGGGTAACAAATGACGCGAAGCGAGCGGCGATACGTTTAATGATAATACGCTAGGCCGCCCGCCTTTTACCGGTTACTGGCGGCGTCTTCACGAAGCGCATGCAGCCCGGCCTGATGTAGTGCGAGGGATTTGATAAGGGCGAAGCAGCGATCGCCAGCGGCAAGACCGAGCCGGCGCAACGAGGCCGTGGTAATCTGCGCGAGCAGGGTTTGTCCATTGTCCAACCGGGTGACGACCAAGCTTTCGCCGCGCGCGCCCGGATGCACCGCGTCGATCACCACCGGAAGCTGGTTGACGATGCTGATTCCCTCCGGCGGCGTTACCGCCAAAATCACATCCCGCGCGCGCAGGCGCATCCGTTGCGGTCCGCGATAGGCGTCGCCGGCGGGATCGGGCACGCGCAGGGTCACGCCGCCTTGAACGAACCGGCACAGTCCGTCGTCGTCGGGACCACTTAATGTTCCCTCCAGAACGGAAACCGGTCCCTCTTCATCAAACAACGGCGAGTCGGGCCGGGTCAGCGCGGCATGCAAATTTTCCATGCGTTCCACTCGCCCGTCATGCATGAAGGCGACCCGGTCGGCCAGCCGCTCGACTTCGTCGGGAACATGGGTGACCAGGAGAATCGGCACGCCGGCCTCCCGCGAAAGCCGGGCCAGAAACGGCATGATTTCCCGCTTGGTCTGGGTATCAAGCGCGGCCAGCGGTTCGTCCAGCAGCAGGAGGCGGGGACTGGTCAACAAGGCGCGGCCCAGCGCAATACGCTGCCGCTGGCCGCCGGACAACTGATCCACCCGGCGGTCGAGCAGGTTGCCGACCCCCAACAGATCCGCCACTTCGGGCACGTGCAGGCGGCGCTCCGCGGGAGGCGTGCGTTGGTAGCCGTACAACAAATTGCCGCGCACGTCGCGGTGTGGCAACAAGCTGTGCTCCTGGAAAACCAAACCGATGCGCCGCCGGGAAAGCGGAATAAATACCCGGTCGTCCTGCCATACCTGGTCGCCATAACCCACCCGCGCCCCGCGCGTGCGTTCGAGACCGGCGATGACCCGGAGCAGCGTGGTCTTCCCGCAGCCGGAACGCCCATAAAGAGCGGTTACTCCCGACAAGGGAAACGCCGCATCCACCGCCAAGGTGAACGTGCCGAGCTGCAAGCGGACGGCAACCTCCAGGTTCATGGACGCACCACATCAAAGCGGCGATGAACCGCATACACGATAAACAACACCAAAAAAGCAAAGGCCAACAACAACAACGAAAGCTGATGGGCGGCGGCGACATTCATCGCCTCCGCGTGATCGTAGATCAACACCGACAACACCTTGGTTCGTCCGGGAATGCTTCCGCCCAGCATGAGAATGACGCCAAACTCGCCGAGGGTATGGGCAAAACTCAGGGTGGCGGCGACGATAAAACCGCCGCGGGTCAGCGGCAGGATTACGGTAAAGAACCGATCCAGCGGCCCCGCGCCGAGCGACGCCGCAACTTCGGCGGGCCGGCGACCCAGCGCGGCAAAGGCCTGGTACAAGGGCTGAATCGCGAATGGTAGGGAGTAAAGCACTGATCCGATCAAAATGCCGGAGAAGGTAAAGGCGAGATGGGGGAAACCCATCGCTTCCAGCGTACCGCCGACCCACCCGCGCGGACCCAGCAGGATGAGCAAATAAAAACCCAGTACGGTGGGCGGAAGCACCAACGGCAGGGCGACCACGGCCTGCACGGCCGTGCGCAGCGGCGAGCGCCCGCCAGCCAGCCACCACGCCAGGGGCGTGCCGATCAGCAGGAGAATGGCCGTGGTATACAGGCCGAGTTTGAGGGTAAGCCGGATGGCGACCCAGTCGGATGGAGCGAGATCGATCATGGTTTGCGTCGCGTGCGTGGGTTCATGGTGTGTCGGTCTCGCGGTTTTCACGACCGGGCAGGACGAATCCATACGATTCCATGATCGTCCGGGCCGGATCGCCATTCATGAAAGCAGAAAAATCATGGGCCAGCGGGTTTTCCCGGCCGTACCGGGTGATGACATAGCCTTGCGTCAACGGCGCATGGAGGTCGGCGTCGATGAGGTGATAACCGTGACGGGCCAGATCGGGAAAAAGCGCCAGGGAAAGCGCGATGATGCCGACATCGGCGGCTTCTGATTGCGCCATTTGCGCGGCGTGGGCGATGTTTTCGCCGAAAACCAGCTTCGGCTGGATTTCGTCCCAGATGCCGGCCGCGATCAGCGCCTCCCGCGCCCGAAGTCCATACGGCGCATGGGCCGGCTGGGCGATTGCGATGCGGCGAATGTCCTTCCGGGTTAAATCGTGAAGCGTCAGGGTCGAGGCCTCATGCCGCTTGCTCCACAGGACGATCCGTCCCAGGGCATACACGCGCGGTTCCGTGACGGCAAATTTTTCGCGGAAGAGGCGCTCGGGATACGCGATATCAGCCGAGAAAAACACATCGAAGGGGGCGCCGTTGAGAATCTGGGTGGTGATTTTACCGGAGGAGCCGTAAATCACCTCGACCTCAGCCCCGGCATGGTGTTGCCGGTACGCCGTTATAATTTCGTCCAGGGCATAGCGGAGATCAGCCGCGGCGGCGATGGTGAGGCGACCCTCGCCATGCGCGGCGGCGCCGAGCAACCCCAGGGCGATTAGGATAAGAAGCGATTTTTTCATGGCTTCCGCGCTACCGTTTTCGGGATCAAAAAGACCGGCTCATCCGCCGGAAATCAACCGCACATACCACGCCCACAACGCGTCGCCGCCGAGAATCCAGGATCCCGCGCCGATCGCCAGATACGGCCCGTAGGGCAGGCGGCTTTGCCATTCGCGCCCGCCGATCGCGATCATGATGACGCCAATCAACGTGCCGATCAATGACGAAACCAGGATCGTGTAAATCACCGCCGGGGCGCCCAGCAACGCGCCGATTGCGCCGAGCAGTTTGACATCCCCGAAACCCATCGCGTCCTTCTTGAACACCCAGCGACCGATCACCGCCACCAACCACAACAGTCCGAACCCGAACACCAAGCCGATGCCGGACGCAATCAAGGCGGCGCCGATTCCGTCCGCGTCGTGCAGCGCAGGAACCAGGGCGCTGACCGCCAGGCCGAACACCATCCCGCCGATGGACACGCTGTCGGGAATGATCATGTGTTCAAGGTCCACGAAGGTGGCGATCACCAGCCCGCCCATGGCGACCCAGAACACCAGCGTTTCCGGACCCAGGCCGTACCGGTTCCACACCGCGACAAACAAGATGCCGGTCAACAGTTCAATCAGCGGATACCGGGGGGAAATACGCGCGCGGCAGTGCCGGCAACGCCCGCCAAGGAGCAGGTAACTCAGCACGGGTATGTTGTCGAACCAGGCAATCGGCGTTTGGCAGGCCGGGCAAAACGAACCGGGCCGCACGATCGAACGCTCAAGCGGAATCCGGTAAATACAGACGTTGAGAAAGCTTCCGATGCACAGGCCGACAACCAGCGAAACCAGCGGGCCGTACCAGGCAAGAAACTCGGCGGTCATGACGGGTAAACCGCGGCCTGCAGGGCGGCGCGCATGGCGCCGAGGTCCGGAGTCTGACCGGTCCAGATGGTGAACGCCCGCGCCCCCTGGTGCAGCAACATGCCGAGGCCGTTCGCGGTGCGCGCCCCTCCCTGGCGCGCCTGCGCCATGAATACGGTTTCCGGGAACATGTAAATCAAGTCGTACGCACATTGCCCGGCATGAAACGCCTCGGGCCCGAGCAACGGACGATCGCCGGGCTTCATGCCGACCGGAGTCGCCTGCACCACCAGGTCCGCCGCGCGACACGCGCGCACCTGGTCCTGGTTTTCCGAAACAATTTTAATGCCGGTCATGGGGTAGCGGCTGGTAACTTCCTCCTCCACCGCCCGCAGCTTCGCGCGGTCGATATCGGCCAGGGTGATTTGGGATATTCCGGCCCCCGCCGCCATCAGCGCCACCGCCCGCCCGGCCCCGCCGCAGCCGAGGACAAACATCGATGCGCCGGCCAGCGTCACCCCGAAGGCCTCGTCCATGTCGCGGAGGAATCCGTAGCCGTCGGTGTTGTGGCCCACCATGCCGTCGGCGGTAAACTGCACGGTATTCACCGCGCCGAGCACCTGGGCGGACTCGTCGAGCCGGCTCAGGCCGCGAAACGCCACCTCCTTGAGCGGAATGGTCAGGTTCACCCCGCCGAACCCCATCGCCTGCATCGCCGGAAGCACCTCCATGAGGTTGCCCGGGGTGACGTCAAACGCGAGATAAACGGCATCGAGTCCCAGCGCCGCGAACGAGGCGTTGTGCATCACCGGCGACAGGCTGTGCCCGATCGGGTGGCCGAGTACGGCGTACGGCTTGGTATGTCCGGAAAGCGTCATCATAAAAAAGTTCCAAGGTTTGGAAAAATTCGAGGTTCAGTTTTCCAATGATTGGAAGTTTTGAAAAGCCTGAATTATCCGGCGGGCGGCAAATCGAGAAAATTTTGCAGGATGGTTTTTCCATTCTGGGTGAGAATGGATTCGGGGTGAAATTGCACGCCGTGGACGGGAAGGGTCTTGTGCTGAAGGCCCATGATCTCGCCCTCGGCGGTTTCCGCGGTGATGGCCAGGCAATCCGGCAGGGTGTCGCGTTCCACCAGCAGCGAGTGGTAGCGGATGGCGTCAAACGGGCTGGGCAGCCCGTTCAGCAGCGACTCGCCCTGGTGGAGGATCGGCGAGGTTTTGCCGTGCATCAGCCGGGCCGCCCGCACCACGCGCCCGCCGTAAACCTGGCCCATGCATTGATGGCCGAGGCAAACGCCGAAAATCGGCACCCGCTCGCCGAAGCGGCGGATCACGTCGCAGGAAATGCCCGCCTCGTTTGGCGAACAGGGCCCGGGACTGATTAAAATGCGCTCGGGTTTCATCGCGGCAATTTCGTCGAGGGTGATCCGGTCGTTGCGGAAAATTTTCATCTCCGCGCCCAGTTCCCCGAGGTACTGCACGAGGTTGTAGGTAAACGAGTCGTAGTTGTCGATAATCAGCATCATGGCGAAGCCTCTCCGCGCCGGGCCTTGGCATAGAGCCGGGAAAGGGCGATGGCGTTCATCATGCCGCGCGCCTTGTTGCGGGTTTCCTCAAATTCCGCCTCGGGCACCGAGTCGGCCACGATGCCCGCGCCTGCCTGCACGTACGCTTTTTTGCCGTCGAGCAGGACGGTGCGGATGGTGATGCAGGAGTCCAGATTTCCGCCGAAACCGAAATAGCCCACCGCGCCGGCATAAGGTCCGCGGCGCGTGCGCTCCAGCTCGGCGATGATTTCCATCGCGCGAATTTTCGGGGCGCCGCTGACCGTACCCGCGGGAAACGTGGCCTGCATGACATCGAAGGCATCGGCCGGCCCCACCAGGTCACCGGTGACATCCGATACGATGTGCATCACATGGCTGTACCGCTCAATGATCATCAATTCCGGCACCTGCACCGACCGGAAGGCGCACACCCGGCCAAGATCGTTGCGGGCCAGATCGACCAGCATGATGTGTTCGGCCCGCTCCTTGGGGTCGGCCAGCAGCTCGTGTTCGCGCGCCACATCCTCGTGAGGATCGTCGGAGCGCGGCCGGGTGCCGGCGATCGGCCGCACCTCAACCCGCCCGTCCTCCAGCCGCACATGCACCTCCGGCGAGGAGCCGACCACCTTGCGCTCCCCGAATTCGAGGCAGAACATATAAGGCGAAGGATTCACGCAACGCAGCGCGCGGTACACATCCAGCGGGTCGCCGTCGTAATCCGTTTCAAACCGCTGGGACAACACCACCTGGATGATATCCCCGGCCCGGATGAATTCCTGCGCCTTGCGCACCGATTCCTCAAAGGCCTCGCGGGTCAGATTGGACCGCACCTCGACCGGCTCCGGCTTTTCGTGAATGTCGACCACGGTATGCGCGACCGGGCGGGACAAGGCATCGCAAATGCGGTCGATACGGGAAATTGCCTGGCGGTAGGCTTCCTTCGGATCGCCGTCGATCAAGACATTGGCCACCACCTTGGCGGTGTGGCGAACGTGGTCGAAAATCAGGATGGTGTCGGTCAGCATGAACTGCATGTCCGGCCAGGACTGATCGCGCTCGGGAGCGAGGCCGACCCGCGGTTCAAACTGCGGAATCACGTCGTACCCCATGTAGCCGACCAGCCCGCCGTAAAAGCGCGGCAGCGCCGGATCATGCACCGGGCGGTACGGCTTCAACATGCCGCGTAGCGCTTCCACCGGATCGACATCGCGCTGTTCGGTCACCCGGCCATCGGCGTGACGCAAGGTCACGTTTCGTCCGTCACTTTGAAAGATCACGTGCGGGTTCCCGCCGAGAAACGAGTAGCGGGCGATTTTTTCGCCGCCTTCCACGCTTTCCAGCAAAAAGGTGGCGGCCTCCGGGTTTTCGCGCCGCAGAAACGCCCGCAAGCGCTCGTAGGCGGAAACCGGCGTTTCCTGGTCGGCCAGCAACTCGCGCCACACCGGCACCAGGTTGCCGTGCTGCGCGCGCTTCAGGAAGTCGGACTCTGACGGAAGGTAAGCCATAAGGGGGCGGGGTTCGGGGGACTGTGCTCCTCGTGGGAGCCCGGTCGATTACGGGTCCAGGTTTTCCAGCTCTCCGGTATCGAGGTTCAGCCGGCGGTAATAGCAGTTGCGGGGTTGACCGGCCTGGTTTTTCGTGTGGCAAATGCCCCCGCGTCGCGGACGCACATGGATCAGCAGCGAGTTTTGTTCGCAGTTTACCCGGATATCCAGCACATCAAACGTCTCGCCGGAGGTTTTCCCTTTTTCCCACAATTCGTTGCGGGAGGTGCTCCAAAGCACGAGCGAGCGGGTGGCAATGGTTTTATCCAGCGCCAGCTTGTTGATATACGCCACCAGGATGACTTCCTGGGTATCGGCGTTTTGCACCGCCACCGGCAACACCCCGGGGCACTGCGCGGCCTTCGCCAGTTTGTCAAAGTCGAGTTGTAATCGAGAGCCTTCTTCCAATTCCTTCATAATGTCCTCAAGCGTGCTGTGTAACGCCAAATCCATCTAAAGTCAAACCGCGACCGCACAACGGGCACATCCCGGATTGATTGATTTCAAGGTGACACAGGCATCCTTGCCTGTACACGGGCCTGAGCCAGGCGGGAATCCGTCGGCGGGGAGTCGTCCGTCCCCGCGGGCCGCTGGACCAATTGAATCCCCGGACCCGCGTTCGCGGGTCTGCCCGACGGCTTCCCGCCTAACGTTGCAAATCAGCGGCGCGGTTTACCGCGTACGCTGGATTTGTTTTGTTCGAATTGCCTTGTTTCGTGGAGTACAATTGGCAGGTATTTCGCGAAGAGGGGGAAGTCACCGTCCGTGGTGAATATGGAGCGTTGTCGGCGGACGGCTACGGCACAGATCAAAAAGTCCGTGTTGGAGCCCTGAACCCCTTTCGTACGACAAGTGTTGAAGAACTGCGCCGCCATGATGTGGTCGGCCGCTTCCAAGGGGATGTCGGGAAATGCCGCGATGTGTTTCTCCAGTTTCTCGAACTGCGCATCCTCGCGTAGGCCGGAAAGTATCTCCTGCCTGATGGGGCCGATGATGTCGACGCGATGTTCAAGAATCAGGCTCCGTAATTCTCGCACAACATCTGACTCTACCTTGCTGCGGCGGCGAAGCGCTTCGGACCAGACCCTGGTGTCCGCAAGTACCCTCATGCTCTCGCTCTCTGCTTCTTGTGGTCGTACCCCTGCACGTAGTCGACTGAGCCGAACAGCGACAGGACATTTTCCTGTTTCAAGTGATGGATGTAATCCGTCAGCGCTTGTGTGACCGCCGCCTTTTTCGTGCGGTGACGCCCAAGCTTGACGGCTTGCGTGATAAGTCTGTCGTCAATCTGTAGGTTGGTTGCCATAGTGATCACCTCCACACATAACTGCACACAATGGCATGTGTGGCGTCAACTTCTTCTTCTCGATTCGACAAGCCTCTGGGGCGCCCGTCTTCGGGCGTCCACAGGAGGCGCTTAGGCCGTCTTTAATTCTTCTCCGACCTTCTCTGCCAGATAGACCTTCAGCAGGGATTGGTAGGGCACACCTTTTTTGTTGGCCAACATTTTGAGTTCTTCAAGCAATGCCTCGGGTAGTCGAAGAGAGATGGTTTTCACCGATGGGTTAAGGTTTGGAAATACCACCCGCTTGCCCTTGCTCCAGTCGACGTAGTCCGTGGAATCAGCTTTCGACCAGAAGTCACGCTCTTCATCTTCGCTTCTGAATTTTGGAATCTGTTTTTTCATGACGGCTCGTACACCGTCCTTTCCTTCCGGCTCATATCACGCGCCGAAATAAATCGGACCAACGACTTGCGAAATGTGAACACCATGTAAAGGCGTCTTCCCGCATCGGCTTGACCCAGGGCAAAGTAGCGTTTCTCGCTTTGGGAATGCTTCTCATCCTCGGTCGCGATGAAAGGCAGATTGAAAAACGCCTGTTCGCATTCCGATGGGGTAACGTGGTGTTTTCCCCAAATCGTGCCGGTGTTGTATTCATCCCGCTGAAAGCCCGCACTGTCGGTTATTTCTTTCACGGGTATATGTAATATACGGAACATCAAGCGGCGGGCGGTCGAATTAGGTCAGACCTTTGCTTCTGCGCAACGGGTTTTTGTACAAGGGCGTGAGTACCTGGCCGGAGGCCCATCTGCGGTATCTTCGCGAACTGCTCAAGCTGGGTGTATCGGAAAGCCAAGCGGTTCTGACCGCGCTCAGCCGAAAGGGTTACCCGGCTTCGCTCCGAAGCTTCGCTGTGGCAGGCTGGCGCCTCCTTGCCTCGGCGAAGCCCGCAGGGCAAAGACGGGTCCAAGACGATGGCGACCCAAAGCGGCATGACCAACGCATGGCTGGAATCACAAGGACTTGTCTCGGTGCGCTCCCTGTGGATAGCGTTCCACTTTCCGGCAACAAATCAGTCCGGATGACCGCGCAGGATGCGGGCAATTCTTCTGAACCGCCGGATGCGGAGCCGCAAGTCCGGTGGTGTGGGAATCGGGGCTAACCTTCACCGGTTAGTCCCGATGACCCGATTCGCCCTATCTTTTCTCAAGGTATTCTACCGATTCAAGTCCCTTGAAATCGACATCTTGTGTCCAGATTATTGCGTCATTAATACGCGCCGTTGCCAGAATTATGCTGTCAGCCATGGGAAGAGCGTGGGCAATGCTTAACTTCGCCGCCGTCATGGCAAGTCGTGGGCTCAGATCAATCACTTTACCTTTTTGCATAACGGCTGCGGCCTGCAATGCTTGGTGTTCACCACGTTCTCGCAGTACGACCTTGAAAACTTCGTATATGCTGATTGATGGTACTAATAGTTTGTCTGTATCCTTAAGCGGGTCAGCAAATTTAGCGGCATTAGGTCCATCTGCGAAATACTCAAGCCAACCAGACGAATCGACGACATTCATATGCGGTCTGCTTCACGTTTGAAGTTGGTATTGATACCTCTAAGAAATCCGCGGAGATCCTTTACCGGGCGATCTGGCACCAACTCAATGCGACCATCGTATTCGACGACTTGAAGTTTCTGGCCGGGTCGAAGATGAAGATTATCCCGGACAGCCCGTGGGATAACCACTTGATATTTTGGGGACACTGTTACTGCTTGCATGTGTAAAACTCCTTATCGATCTGCATGATGTCATACGGTACGCCGATCGATCACGTCCGTCAAGTATTCCATGCCAGACCTTATGGCTGAAGCTTCGTGGATTCAGCCGTTATTCTGATAAAAATA
>CALMYG010000134.1 GCA_937873455.1 uncultured Verrucomicrobiota bacterium | reverse complement strand
CTAATCCCTTTAATATCCTGATGGGATGGATGATGATTGAAATGGCATCCGTTAATGCGTCAGGGGCGCCCCCGGGCCACGGGGTCACCTTTTCAGCATTGGTTTCTACTGAATAACCGGTATGCTTGCCGGGTAGTATTTAACCATGACGCATCCGTCCGATAGTTCGAACGAAACCCCGGCCCAAGCGCTGGAACGCGAGGGTTTCCGCAAGATCGACGGCATTCTCGAAGCGGACATGTGCCCGGTCTCCCGCGAGTTGCACATTATGTACGACCCGCGAAAAGTGTCGGACGAGGAAATCGCCGACCATGCCCGGCGCATGGAGCCTTACCTGCGCCAACATTTCGGGCGGTGTCTGTTCACCTTGGAAGGCCGGGCTTGCGAGGCCTGCGCGATCAAGCTGGAAAAACGGGCGGAGGCCATTGAAGGCGTGCGGCGGGCGAGCGCTTCGTTCATCGGCGGAACGATGAGCATCCAGTTCGACCAGGCGCGTATTGAAGAGTCCGAATTGTTGCAGGCGCTGTTGGATCACGGCGCGGAAGTGAAGCCGTGGCATCCGCCGGCTGCCGTGGAGACGGCGCGCAAACGTCCCGCCTGGGTCGGTTGGTTGATGGCCAGTCCGGCGGAAGCGCTGATGACCGGCGCGACGCTGCTGTTTCTGGTCGTCGGAGGGTTGAGTCCTGGCGCGGGCTTGCCGGCCTGGTTAAGCGCCGCGGCATTTTTGGGGGCTTATGTGGCGGGTGGATGGTTTGGCGTGCAATCCGCTTGGGCTTCGCTGAAAGAGCGGACGGTGGATATCGATTTGCTGATGATCCTCGCCGCCCTGGGCGCCGCGTACGTGGGCGCGCCGATGGAAGGCGGCGTCCTGCTGTTCCTTTTCTCGTTGTCGAATCTGTTGCAACACGCGGCAATGGACCACGCGCGCAGGGCAATCCACGCCTTGATGAAGTTGCGGCCTTCGGAGGCGCTGACCCGGCGCAATGGCGATCTGGTCTTGTTGCCGATTGATGATCTGGTGGTCGACGATGTCGTGCTGGTGCGGCCCGGCGAAAGCGTACCGCTTGATGGCATCATCCAGCTTGGCGAAAGCGCGCTCGATGAGTCCTCGCTGACCGGGGAGTCGATGCCGGTAACCAAGCAGACCGGCGATCCGGTTTTTGCCGGCACCTTGAATACCTCGGGCGGTCTGGAGGTTCGGGTCACCCGCCTGGCCCGCGACACCGCGATCGCCCGGTTGATCGAAATGGTGGAGCATGCCCAAAGCGAAAAGGCGGAAACCCAGCGCTTTCTCGACCGCGCGGAGCAATACTACGCGGCAGGCGTGATCGCGTTTGTCATCGGGCTGATTCTGATTCCCTGGTGGTGGGGCGGACAACCGTTTGACGCCGTGTTTTACCGGGCGATGACGGTGATGGTGGTGGCTTCGCCCTGTGCGTTGATCATCAGCACGCCCGCCTCGATTCTTTCCGCGATTGGCGGGGCGGCCCGCAACGGGGTGTTGTTCAAGGGCGGGTTGCATCTGGAGCGCGCCGCCGGCATTCGCGTGGTGGCGTTTGATAAAACCGGCACGCTCACCCGCGGCAAACCGCAGGTGGTCGAGGTCGTACACAACGGACGCACGGAGGCGTTTCCCGACCTGTCGCCGGATGGCGCGGCGTTGTTGGCGCTGGCTGCGTCGGTGGAGATCAAGTCCGAGCATCCGCTCGCCCGGGCAATGGTCGCCGCCGCGCGCACCGTGTCCGGAACGATCGAGGCGTGTTCAACGTTGCAGGCCATTACCGGCCAGGGCGTGAAGGGTCGGGTGGGGGACCGCTGGATCTGGCTGGGTGACCCGCGTTTGTTTCAGGAAAACGGGCTGCAGGGCATGGGCGTATTGGCCGCCCGGTTGGAGCAGCAGCAACAGCGCGGTCACTCGTGTATCATCGTCGCCGAACAAACCGACGGCGAGGAAACGGTCCGCGCCCTTGGCTTGATCGCCCTGGCCGACACGTTGCGGCCCGACGCCCCGGCAGTCATCGCCCGCCTGCGGGAAATCGGCATCGAGCGGGTGGTTATGCTGACCGGTGATCATCGCCGGGTCGCCGAGGCAATCGGACGACAGGCCGGCGTGGATGAAGTGCACGCCGAACTGATGCCCGAGGACAAGTGGCGGATTGTCCAATCACTGAAAGCTGCGGGTCCGGTGGCGATGATCGGCGACGGGGTCAACGACGCCCCCGCCCTGGCCAGCGCGGATATCGGCATCGCGATGGGCGCGGCGGGAACCGACGTCGCCATGGAAACCGCCGATATCGTATTGATGGGCGAGCAGTTGAAAACGATTCCGTATGCCCTGGCGATCAGCCGGGCGGCGCGCCGGGTGGTTCGTCAAAACTTGACCTTCGCGTTTAGTGTAATCGTGGTGCTCGTTGTCGCGGCGCTGGGATTTTCGCTGCCGCTTCCGGTCGGGGTGATCGGTCATGAAGGCAGTACCGTTCTGGTCTGCTTGAACGGCCTTCGCCTGCTCGCTTTCCGCCCGCCTTCGCTCTCTGGATGACGTCGGCTTCGCCCCGGCGCGCGGGAAAAAGTTCCAAACCTTGGAAAAACCACGCCCAAAAAGTTCCAAGGTTTGGAACTTCTTTGCTTCCGGTGTACGCAACCAGGCATGCAAGCGATTGTTTTGACGATGACCCGCCCGGGGTGTTATGAATGATGGTTTGAAGTCAGGTCGGCGGGTGCACATCGCCCCCGGCCGGAAAGAAGCCATGGCTAAAGTCGTTCTGGAAAACGTTCACAAAATATATCCCGGCGGGGTGATGGCGGTGAAAGACGCGAATCTGGTCATTGAAGACCAGGAGTTCGTGGTGCTGGTCGGGCCGTCCGGCTGCGGAAAGTCCACCACCTTGCGGATGATCGCCGGGCTGGAGGAAATTTCGCAGGGAACCATTTCCATCGATGGCAAAGTCGTGAACGATGTGCCGCCAAAAGATCGCGACATCGCGATGGTGTTCCAGAACTACGCGCTCTACCCGCACATGACGGTGTATAAGAACATGGCGTTTGGCTTGAAGCTGCGCCGGTTTCCCAAGGATGAAATCGAGCGCCGGGTCCGCGAAGCCGCGGAAATCCTGAGCATCCATGAATTGCTCGGGCGCAAACCCAAGGAACTTTCCGGCGGCCAGCGCCAACGGGTGGCGGTCGGCCGGGCCATCGTGCGCAAACCCAAGGCATTCCTGTTTGACGAGCCGTTGTCCAACCTGGACGCGAAGATGCGCGTGCAGATGCGCATGGAAATCAGCAAGCTGCATACCCGGCTGTCATCCACGATGATCTATGTGACCCACGATCAGGTTGAAGCGATGACCATGGGCGACCGGATTGTGGTGATGAAGGACGGCTTGATCCAACAAGTCGCCGCTCCGCTGGAGCTGTACGACCGTCCGGCCAATCAGTTCGTCGCCGGATTCATCGGCAGCCCGCCGATGAATTTTTTCCAGGGAAAATTGGAGGTGCGGTCCGGCGGG
>CALMYG010000133.1 GCA_937873455.1 uncultured Verrucomicrobiota bacterium | reverse complement strand
TTCGGTTCATCTGTAGGCGCGGGCGGCGACCGCGCCCCTCTACCCCGCGGACGGCAGCATCTCTTCAGGAGCATGTAGATGATGATGCAACGCGCCCGACCTCTTTCTGCGCCGCAGGCGCATGGCGATGATTCCCGCCTGGCTCCCGCCGCCGCACCACATGCCGCCCTCAACGCGGGCGGCTACAAAAACGGCCCCAAACCACTTCGGTTCATCTGTAGGCGCGGGCGGCGACCGCGCCCCTCTACCCCGCGGACGGCGAGGCCGCCGTCCCTCCCGGCATGATCAACCAGCATCCAGTATCACGATCACCCAAAGTATTGTACAGTATGTCATGCGTAATCCCTCAGAAGCATCGTTGATTCTTCCCCATCAACTGTTCGATCCGCATCCGGCCCTGGATCGGGCACGCCCGGCCTGGCTGGTTGAAGACAGCTTGTATGTTGGCGTCGACCCGCACCACCCGCTCAACCTGCATGCCCACAAACGCGTCCTGCACCGGGCCTCCATGCGCGCCTACGCCGACGAACAAACCAAACACGGCTTCACGGTGCATTATCTGGACGCCCAACCCGGGATCACCCTGGATCAACAACTGGCCGCGCAACTGCCCCGCTCCCTGCGACGCCTCCACCTTGCTGACCCAGTCGATTACCTGGTCATGCGTCGCTTGCAGCGATTCGCCCGCACCGCCGGTATCGAACTGGTCATCTCCGACACCCCGATGTTTTTGACCCCGCCGGCATGGTTTAATCCCTGGTTCGATTCCCGCAAACGCTACCACATGGCGGATTTCTACATCGCCCAGCGCAAGCGGCTGGGCATTCTCGTTGATCGCGCGGGAAAACCTGAAGGCGGACGCTGGAGCTTCGACACGGAGAACCGCAAACGTTGGCCCGCCAACCGCCGCCCGCCACCGGTATACCGCCCGCCGGATACACCTTGGCGCTCGGAGGCCATCGACGTGGTCCGGAACCGATATCCGGACGCTCCCGGCGATGCCTCCACCTTTGCCTACCCGGTCACCCGCGAACAGGCCCGCGCCGCGCTACGGCACTTTCTCGAACATCGCCTGCGCGGCTTTGGTGATTACGAAGACGCGATCAGCCGGGAACACGCCGTATTGCATCACGCCCAACTCACTCCGGCGCTGAACATCGGCCTGCTCACCCCGCGCGAAGTTGTCGATGCCGCGCTTGATGTTTCGCGTCATGAAGAAGTCGCCCTGAACGACCTGGAGGGGTTTCTCCGCCAGATCATCGGTTGGCGGGAGTTCATGCGCATCGTCTACGAACGTGAAGGGGTGCGCCAACGGACCGCGAACTTCTGGAACCACCGCCGCACCCTCAACGCCCGCTGGTACGAGGGACGCACCGGCCTTGATCCGCTCGACCGTGTGATCCGCCGCGTTGTCGATACCGCTTACTGCCACCACATCGAACGTTTAATGGTGATCGGCAACGCCATGCTCGTCTCGGAAATACATCCGGACGACGTGTACCGTTGGTTTATGGAGTTGTTCATCGACGCCTACGATTGGGTCATGGTGCCCAACGTCTACGGAATGAGCCAATATGCCGACGGCGGACTGATCACCACCAAGCCATACTTTTCCGGCTCCAACTACCTGCGGAAGATGAGCGATATCCCCGAAGGCCCATGGTGTGAAGCGTGGGATGGCTTGTTCTGGCGGTTCATTGAACGGCATCGGGACTTTTACGCCGGGCAACCGCGACTTTCCATGATGGTGCGTTCACTGGATCGAATGGACCCGGAGCGACGCCAAAAACACAGCGCTTGCGCGGAACGCTTTCTTGCCGGTTTGGGTTGAGGCGCCGCCTCAACTGGCCGGAATCTTGCGGGCCAGCCAGCGGTTCACCGGCCAGGCCAACAACATCAGCAGCGCCGCCAGCAGCATCCAGGCCTCATCCGACATGAGGATGATCACCGCAGCTTGCATCGGCAGCAAGGCCGACACCAACCCGCCGATCGCCGGCGGATACAAGGTTGCCGGCTCCTGCGTTCGGATACGGCCGCTAACCGTCTTCCAGCGCGTCGGCATGGCCAGTCGAATGCCGCTCTGGTAAATAATCAGCACGGCGAACGCCAGGCTGAAGACTGCGCGAAAAAGCGAAATGGGATGCGATTGTTCGCCGTAGAACAGAAGAAACCCGCCGCCGAACAGAACGGCCGCCATCGGCAGCCACCGCTCGCGGCCGTACGCTCCCCGGTCCATTTCCCGCGCGGCCAGCCAGGTTACCGCACCGATATACGCCGCCCACCAAGCCAACACCGCAATGGTCTCCGCATGCAAAAAGGCAATCGGCGCGCCCGCCGCCACGCCCAACGCGACATTGCCCGCGCGGCACAAGCCCATCACCAAGGCGCCGAGTGCGCGATGACGCCGGGCGCGAAGGTTATACAAAAATATCAGCCCGCCGAGGATTGCCCCAACCATCAGCGGAGCCAGACCGCGAATCCCGAGCAGCAACATGGCCACGCCAAGCAGCACAACGGCGGCTTGCATCGCCGAGCCTCGCCCGATGATGCCGGCGGCGAGCGGACGCGCGGGCCGTTCCACCCGGTCCCGCTCGATATCCACGAGATCGTTCAGGATCAGCCCGGCCATGTAAAACGCCGGCCCGGCCAACAACGCCGCCAGCAAATCGGCCGGAATGGCTGTTCGATCCGCGGTTGCCAAGGCAAAACCGACCAGAACATCCCCGGGAACGGTGAGCACATTCGGCAGCCTCACCAGGCGCAACCAAGCGCCCAGACGATTACCCGCCGATCCCATTAGCGGGCGCCTCCCGCGGCGACGTCGAGCCGGGAGTACAACAACCACGTGTTCACCCGGAAGAGCACCAACGCATTGCAGAGATGCCACAGAAAATGCGTCCCGAACGGAGCATAGGGACACAGCGGCCGGTCAAGCGTGCGAAACACCAACGAGATGGCGAACAGACCGGCGGTCCCGGTGAGATGACGGCGCTTATCCGGCGCATGCACAAGCCAGGCCGCGCCGACCAACGCAAACCAGGCCGGCCAATACCCTTGCGAAAACTGAAACCGGGTCGGAGGCAACAGCGCCATGAGGGTCGGCATTGAAGCGATAAAGACCACCAGCAAAGCGGCGACGCCCAGGCGGGACCAACCCAACCCGTAGCGGAATATCGCCCCGGTTGCGGTCAGCATATAGATCAAGATCGGTATCGTATCGGCCAGCAATGCCCAGCGCGTGGCGAAGGTATGAAAGGCAAAGCTGCCAAGGCCAATGGCCGCGGTTAACAGGATCAGAACCAGGGTGAGCCGGTCGCCTCGCGCGCGGGGCTCCTCGCGCCAGACGCGCCAGCTTAGCCAGGCCGCCAGCAAAAAGGCCAAATTCGTCAAGGCATTGACCGGCTCATCCCAAAATCCCTCCCCGACCCGCTCGCAATACAATCCCAATACTTTTGCGTGTAAATCCATGACGATTCGTTACACTGTACCCGATGTTTCACGTTGAGGCCATCATTCAAAACGACGACGGTATTCACTGCCGGCCCTCGACCATGATCATCAAACACATCGGCGATTATCCGGGCCGCGTCGATATTTGCCTAAACGGCAGCCGCGTGGATGCCCGTTCGATGCTCGGCCTGCTTTCCCTCGGCTTGAGCAAAGGAACCGCCCTTGTCATCGAAGTGGAGGGGCCCAACGAAGAAGAACTTGCCCAGGGATTAAAAATCCTGTTCGAGACGCATTTCGACTTTCCGCGGCCTTAACCGCAAACGTCGCCTCCCGCCGCAGAAAAAAGTTCC
>CALMYG010000132.1 GCA_937873455.1 uncultured Verrucomicrobiota bacterium | reverse complement strand
GAACATGTGCCGCCAGAAGCACACCCGAAGCGGGTGGCTCTGCGGCTTGTCGTTCTGTTTTAACGTGGGGTTCTCTGCTGCGCTCGGATCAGGCACGCCAGTGCGAGGCGCTTGGTTGTGCTGCTCTTTCAAGCATGCAGGGGCTTGTGACTGAAGGAGGAAGGAGACGCGGCTATCTGATGTCCGGTGAGGCAAGTTGGGGCCGGTCAAGCGGTCATGCCAGATGATGATGCTTTGTGGTCTGGTCGGAGGTTACCCAGAGCACAGATCCATAATGGAGTCGCGTGGTGGAAACCTGGCGGTTATTCTTTGTCCGTTCCGAGTCGGTTAGTCAGTACGGCGCACATGGTCAAGCATGGTGCAATCCGTCGGTTGCGAGTTGAATGGTGCAATCTGTCTGATGCCAAGGATGTAAGAGAAAAAATCCGGAAAAACAGAACAAGAGCCGCCAGGAGCATGCCCGAAGCGGGCAGCTCTGCGGCTGTTCGTTCGGCATGAAGAAGGATGGGCGCAATCAACAATGCTCAATTCAAAGTGGCTGTGACATCTGAACTTGCCGGATCGCCGTTAGGCAGGCCACGTGTCGGCACGGATTTCTGGGTTCGGCAGGTGATTGCTCTGGTCAAGCCTAGTGATGTTGTCGCGCCGTCAAGCATCTACCCGTGAGATTGATTTGAAAAGTCGAAGCCTTTGATGAATTACGACAAGAGGTCCGCCGATACGGCGGCCCTCTTGAAGGGGGCAAATGGAGTTGAAGTCATGACGACGTCTGAAAAAGATAACGATGCTGAAGTTGCCAAGACAGGCTGCGCAGGTCCAAAATGTTCCAGGTATCTGCTGATTAAAGCGGAGTGATAAAAATTGAAAAGCCGAACAAGCGCCGCCAGGAGCATGCCCGAAGCGGGCAGCTCTGCGGCTTGGCGTTCGGCATACGGAGAAAGCTAATGGAGCCGCCTTTCACAGAGCATGATTGGAAGACGCTACGTGAAGTTCACGATGAACTCCTCTGGAGGCTTTGCGACAGAATTAATCGGGAATGCTCGTTAATTCTGGAATCACAGGTCGGCACACCACACGAGCGATATTTGCATCTATACAAGCACATACAAGATTCTGACTCGATTATCGGTGATTGTTTCAATGATTTAAAGCGTTCGACGCTCGCGATAAAGATGAAACACATGAAGCGGCAAGGGCTATTATCTGATAAACTTTTAGACAGATTCAGTCAGGGTGCTCGAGAATACTTAAACAGGCAGAGTCGTTGAAGTATTATGGCGAAGAGGTCCGCCGATACGGCGGCCCTCTTGAAGGGGGCAAATGGAGTTGAAGTCATGACGACGACAGACTGTGCAGGCCCGAGATGTTCCAGGTATCTGCTGATTAAAGCGGAGTGGTAAAAATTGAAAAGCCGAACAAGAGCCGCCAGAAGCATGCCCGAAACGGGCAGCTCTGCGGCTTGGCGTTCGGCAAGAAGAGACACAGATGGCATCACATCAGTGGGACAGCATAGATAAGGTTCATATTGACTGCACAGAATACTACTGTGCTTTCTTGGACATCCTTGGCTACAAGGAAAAAGCTGCCCTGTTCTTTGCAGGCTCTTACAACTTACCAGGTCGTATTAATCGGGCCATGGAAGGGGTCTCGTTGACTGATCATATCGCGCGTCCATTGATGGACATAACGCGTCTATCTGTAGATGTTTTTTCTGACAGCATAATTATTACCAATCCAGCGGACAAATTCGGCTGCGCAACTCTAATGATATATATCATGTCTTTCATCTCACAGTTAAGCCTTGAAGGACTTCACATCCGCGGCGGACTATCCATGGGAAGGCACTACTCGCAGGCATCAGTTATCAATAGCCGAATACTCATATCCGAAGCACTGCAAAGGGCTTATATTCTTGAGTCTCAAAAGGCCCTCTACCCAAGAGTTCTTATCGACCCAATAGTCATAGAAACTCTTTCCAAGCAAGAGCTCTCACGAGTCGCGCTAGATGGAGATGACTACATGCTCCACTACGCTCATGGCCTAATTAACAGAGAGGGTCTAAATTTAGATGATATGTATCGTGAAATGATCGAGATATTGGAAACAATGAATCGTCTAAATGATCCGAAATCGGAGGCGAAGCTACAGTGGCTACTAGATTATTACGTATGGACAATTCATACGATTCCTGACGTCGATACAAGTCGCTTTGAAATATTTAAAGGAAAATCAACCCGAACTTTCAGGCTACTACAAGATTAATGCCGAACATGTGCCTCCAGTGCAGCCCCGAAGCGGGGCGCACTGAGGCTGGTTGTTCGGCATGAAGAAGGATGGGCGCAATCAACAATGCTCAATTCAAAGTGGCTGTGACATCTGAACTTGCCGGATCGCCGTTAGGCAGGCCACGTGTCGGCACGGATTTCTGGGTTCGGCAGGTGATTGCTCTGGTCAAGCCTAGTGATGTTGTCGCGCCGTCAAGCATCTACCCGTGAGATTGATTTGAAAAGTCGAAGCCTTTGATGAATTACGACAAGAGGTCCGCCGATACGGCGGCCCTCTTGAAGGGGGCAAATGGAGTTGAAGTCATGACGACGTCTGAAAAAGATAACGATGCTGAAGTTGCCAAGACAGACTGCGCAGGTCCAAAATGTTCCAGGTATCTGCTGATTAAAGCGGAGTGGTAAAAAATGAAAAGCCGAACAAGCGCCGCCAGGAGCATGCCCGAAGCGGGCAGCCCTGCGGCTTGGCGTTAGGCGACAAACTTTGGGAAAGTTTGACAAAGAATCGCTGACTTGACGGAATCGATATTGTACATAGAATCGCGATCGACAGCGCCCGCCGCGGCGCGGCGTCAAGGCTTCCTAGCCTTGTAAGTCCGCAAGGCGGTCAGCGCTGTCGGCTCGGATTTCGAATCGGATAGGCCGCAGCTCAACTCCGTCGGAGCCGACGTCCTCTCCGATTCTCGAAGTGAATCGATTCCGTCCTGCCATCGATTCAAAACATGATATGAAAATCAGGAGGAAGACATTTTTGGCTCACGGATCCAAAAATGAAGATCGCCTAACAGTGAGGCTGCATGACATCCTCCGGAGTCATGAGCCTCTTCGTTAGGAGCATGTGAAAAGACCTAGTTTCATCATGATTGCTGCGGGTATCGTTACCACAACAAGCGTATTTGCCCTTCAATTGCGAACTGTTCCACTTTCCGAGCAGATTTCCACTTCAGAAATGATTGTCGTCGGTAGCATTGAAAGCTTGGACAGAGCGACAAATACAACCATTGAGGGCGTTTCGTTAACCAGTTGGGAATCAGATTTGCATATTCATCGCGTATTGAAGGGAACAGTTACGAATCATGTTGTCCCAATTATCTGGAACGAATGGCACATCAATACAAACGATACACATTATGGAATTGGCGAGCACCGCATATGGATAATTCAGAAATATCACTCTGGCACATATGTAATTGATGCAATAAACAGCGTTATGAACACAAATATGGAGGGGCATGTTATACAATTGATGACGGCTCCTAACATGCGCCTCCTGGAGGACGCCCGATGACGGGCGCCCCAGAGGCTGGTCGTTCTACTTTTCAAGAGGCTCGTGGTAGTGTAAGGCTCAAGGAAGACTTGCCATGCATCCAACGCGTAAATCTGAATTGCTGGCCGAGACGCGACAAGCGCAATGCTCTTTCTCTGAACATTACTCCAAATCATCATCGTTCCATAGTCCACCTGTAAAACCTTCACCCCATCAAGGAGCCCATCATGGTGCAGAAACTTAATCGTCTCATTGGCCGAGCGGATTTTCGCGTTCTGGTGTGTTTCGCAATTCTGACCGTGTTGGTCACCATCGGCTGGGCAACGGCCCAACTTGCCGACGACAGCAACACTGTTGATACACTGCAAGATGTTGCCGAACTATTTCTGGAGCTTAGGGAAAACAGCTACCAACTCGCTGTGCCATCCTGGTACATGTATGGCGATGTATTGGAGTCGATAGAGGAAAATTATGGTTTGGCGGGATTCGCCCAGCAGCCGGATTGGTTCGTTGCGTTTTCCGGCGAACTGTTTTTCTCACCCAAAAGTGAAATTGCCCAACAGATCGAGCACGGCACGAAACTGGTCATTTATGAAGATATTCTGACCAGTGAATTGTTGATTGTTCGCGAAGACTCGGGCAAAGAAGAAATTGTTTTCAAATCTCCTGATTGGCCTGAGGTCGGCGTGAACGAACCGTACAAGAATTACCTTTACCGTGAGCTTAGTAAGCGGCGAATTTCATGGCATGTTGTTCTTAAGGATATCAACCAAGCCGAAGAAGAATATGCGGCCATGCTGGCCGCTATGGAAGAGGATGAGGGCGAAGGCGGAAGCATGATGATGCTTATGGGCGGCGGGGATGAGCTTGCCATCGCTGGAATGGAAATTCTCACGAATGGCCTGCTTCTAAACCTTGAATATACTGCATCATTTTCCGGTACAGTATGGTCAGCATATTCTTACGATGCCCCTGTGTGTCATGAGGATGACATCGATTGCGCAACCAGCCCATCAGATAGTTTTAACGGTCTCGACCAAGTTTGGACAATGGTTTCCGATGAAGTACTTTTGACCGGTGAAACATTCACCGCTTGGATCGATACCCGTCCATTGGCGCAAGATTTGGCCGGAAATACTGTCAATCGTTTTTACGCCTTTGGTAATAATGAAATTGATACCGATTCTGATGGCTTAAATAATGCTTTTGAACTTTTCGTGTCCAAGGGAAATCCCGAATTATCGGATACAGACGGTGATGGTTTCACCGATGCTCATGAGTGGAATTACTTTACAAATCCCAACAATCCTCACGACCCTCCGAACATCAAAGGTTCAGTCTCATATGTTGGTCAACAGACGAATATTATTCGCGTACTGGCTGTGACCGATTCAAATAGTTGGTCGATTGCGTATGCAACTTCTATCGCGACGACTGGAAATTATCATCTTGTTCATATTCCGCCAGCCACGTATTTCATCAAAGCGTTTCGTGATGTGAACGGCAACGGATTACTCGACTCCGAGGACGCAATCGGTGTTTACTCCAACAACCCGGTCATTGTAACGGGACAAATTCAAGGTGTTAACTTAACTCTTACCGAGCAGGATACAGATGGCGATAAAATCTCCAACTATGCCGAACGCACGATTTTCCGCACTGATCCGAACAACGCTTCCGATATTCCTCTTCAATTAACCCGCGCATCCGTCGAGTGTTACTACGGTCATGCCAGCGGATCAACCAACTGGCAACTTAAAGAGGGCGTTAGCGGACTAATTAAAAGCTTCAACATCGGTCGTGGTTGGGTGACAAATGGAATGTTCCTTCCCGATCTCACTGTTGCCTCCGAAACCATATATTTCGGAGAGGCCATCGGCACTACCACCAATAACAAAGGCGGTTGGATTTACGCCTCTGTCAACACGCTCGATAGTGATGTGGATATGGGCAAAGGTTGGGTTTGGAACAAAGGCTTTTTGACCGACTTCCGCGAGGCTTCCCGTCAAGTTAGCTATTTTAGACCAAAACCATCCGCGTATCCCGATTTGTTTGTGTATTCACATAGCACCGACGCTAATCGTGACTATTTGGGATTCGGATGGGCTCGTCCCGGCTCATTCGTCACTGACTTAAGTTCAGCGTATAATGACATCTATCAAGGCTTGGTGTATGCGCACTTTAACTCCACAAACATGACACGAACCCATACGCTTCCCGCCAGTCGTACTTCCACTCACAAGAAAGGCCGCCTTGGCTTGGGTTGGGCATCTGCCGCAGGATATATTCCAGATACAACCACTGTTCGATATTATTACTACGGTCGATTAAAGGATAGTCGCGGTTACAGCGGCTACTCGACATCTAGTTTAGACTTCGATTTCGGCACGTATATGACTCTTGGTTATGGCTATCTCGCCGGTGGTGACTTTATTCCCAATCCCGCCACCGCAGGCGGACCGCCTATAGAATCATACGATCAGGATGGTGACGGATTTATCGATATTCCTATGGCCTCCGACACCCAGTTCGCCACACTTGATGATGGCGATTTTCTGCAACTTCCTGTCACGATTGGCGATGCTAGCGGATCGCACACGGAAATGTATGGTTTCGATATCGGTTCTTTCAAATATGATATGCCGTTTGTGAACGGCACCGAATATTTGTTCACATCGATTGTCCCTCTTGAACGCGGTCAGACCTATTCCGGCGCATTGCGAAGCCTGCCGGATAGCGATACCGATGGCGATTACACCTTCCTTTTAGGGGGTTATATTGAGGGTCCGTCCACCAACTTAGTGTACGTCAGCGCTGAACAGTTGGGCGTGGTCGTGGTGGCAAATTTCCCTCATAGCGGCTCACAGAACACAAATATATTTGGCTATGTCAATGATTCCGGATTTAATTCTGGAAGCAAGTCTTTTACCTTACATGTTCCCCGTATAAACATTCGTGCTCATCGACCGGGCCCGCTTAACAGTCCCGGCGTGGAAGTCACTCGTTTCCACGAGCACCAACCTTTTGCCGTAATACTTCCGGCTCGTAATCAATCCGCTCCAGCAACCTTGACTACAAATGATGGTTATGTTTCCAAGTTGGCAGTTGATCGATTTTTGCCGACCGGCATTACCAACGGTTTTATTCGCGTTACAATCAGTAATACGAATGTGCTCGCTCTTTACGATCACAACAACAACAAGATGCCGAACAATCTTCTGTACAATGTGGCGACTATCTCCGCCACCAATCCGCTGTATCAGTTGAAATCAGCGGCAAGAACGTGGCACGCACTCGGCTTGACCAATGGAACTGCATCTGTGACGCTTTCATATGGCCTCACCACCAACAGCGTACTTTGCTCGGATACAATTCAATTCGGGGTTATATCTATTGAATTTACGGAAATGTGGGAAACCATGAATAAGGCGAATAGGATTTTCAATCCGACACGCAAAGACGATCCGGTGAACGACGAAGACCCCGACTCAAACGGCGACACTTATGGCGTCCCGCGCAATCATCTTTATATGGTGCCCGACCCTTTTGATGGAACGTACAAAGTCACTGTTATTGCAAATATTCAACCGGCTGCTTTGCGGGAGCGATTTTACGTCGCCGGTTGCATTAGCAATGAAATTATTTCGGGCAGCGGGCGTGTGCCTTTCGATACATCTGGTAAGTGCGAGTTCAATTTCTTACATTATGGATATTTCCCTGATATCGCGGATTTCACAATCAAAGCAGGTTTTGACAATAATGGAAATAATCAGCTTGATAACAATGAATTCATACCCATCTTTGTTAAAAACACGACTACAAATCAAATAGTTGGCGAGCCTATAATTAAAGGTACGAGCGAGAGTCGATATAACACCGCAAAAAGAAAAATCGACGATATTGTAAGTGGTTGGTACTACTTGCCTGGGGATACAGCGTATATACTTCCTCATGCGCGGCAATTACTCCGTATATTTAGAGATGGAAACATATCGGGCGTTCCACTAAGCAAGCAGCCATCTGCATTTTCAAATTTGACCTTTAATGCGTTTGGGGGATATTTTTCTGAATGGTTAACCCATAACTCTGGTGCACAGTTTGATGATACCGGCAACGCCGTAATGACAGAATATACATGGGACAGATTTACATCGCTTGCTAATTTGGTTGCATCAACACCCCAAATTGACGGGGTATTAGTGTCCTTTTATGAACAATCCATATATCCATTTGTTACCAATTACTTTGCAAGCTTACCATCTGGAACAACAAATTATTTCCCGAGCGAACCTGAAAATGGATTTGACGTCACACGCATTAGCGAGAGTCCATATTGGGTACCGTCGAACACAGTTTCTTTGTCAGCGGCATTCGAAGTGCCTAGTAACGCTGACGATGTGCTGGGCTCCGTTGGTCGCGGGAGGCTTGTCTCTCACAAGGTACGTTTCAAAGTTGAAAAAGTTGAAACGGGATCTGGTCCAGAAGTATTTGTTACCGAAGTGCAGTCATGGGGTGAAGTAATCGACTTGTATGACTTTAATCATGATGCTGGCGGTGCACCTCAGGATGCTGCAATTTTACAAGTCGGATACGGCAAGGGTTCATACGGCACTTCGCGAAATCGAGGTAAAATATTTAGAGACCGGATCGAATTCAATAAATTATACACGGAGCTGCCATGATAAAGTTAATATTTATTCTGCTAACTATCGCGATTTGCAATTCACCTGCTGCATCAGAAGAATATTCTGAATATGACAGAATAACTCAATTAGATGCCGCCTTAGATCATGGCGGTGTTGATCAATTGTTAGCTATTGCGCAGCGTAATCGCTGGAATTCGCCACACATGTATTCGCAATGGCATGTAGAACACAGAATAACTTCCGACAACAGTCGAAAAGTAGCTGATGCCGCCAGAGACTTTGGTCGGCGTCTAGTCGACGAACTTGATAAATATGCAACTTCATTGCAAATTCTGCCCGCCGACAATGAGATGTCTCAAAAAGTGCTTACGCTATTAAACTTATCCGATTGGTGTGCATCAACACAAGGATATGGCAATATTTTCCTTGCACAACGATGTCTTGACCTTGCCGCTGTAGGAATAGCACATCTTACAGCTTCGCTGGAATATCCTGCGTCGGAGTGCGAAATACTTGCTGCGCGTTTGAGTCCGGATTGGATGTCAGTCGCAACAAGAGCACAGATATTAAATAGCGAAGTTGGCGCTACTCTTTTTCCTGCTAATGGATCACAAGAGGATTTGGAAAATATTTGGGGATCAGGTGGATTTCTTTTGCGAGAGAGCAAAGCCGGGATTCAGCGTCCACAAGGAGATTTGCCGGGTCAAGGATATTTCGTCGAAAGTGAGTTGCTAAAAGCAAATATGGATTTTTTTGAAGATGATGAAAGTGTACCCGATTATGTGACTCTTAAAAATACATGGAACTCAAAGCGCTTCGAGCGCATTGTGAATGGTCTCGAATTACAGAATGTTCTTAAGGCTCAAGCACTTCTGAAGTTTCGCCTAGAAATTGGGTATTTTCCTGAACGCATTCATTTTACTGAAGAACAATTGCAAAAGCAGCAAGTTGAAATTGCGGCATATGAGAAACAAGGGATTAAAGTTAGCGGCAAGTATGAGGGATTGCCCCCCATCAAAGCTGCATTTTGGCATGCATGGGAAAATAGAGTGAACCGCAATCCAAGCGATCATAATCTAGATGCACTTGCATGGCGAGCGTATGACGAAGTAAAAAATGGGCAGTTTCTTGATGAAGACTCTCGTATGGCGCATTTAGCCATACAGAAACCTATGCCATGATCATAATCAGGTTCGGAAATACACATTATGTGGACATCCCGAGAATACCGAACCACTTCCCCCTCCACACATCACGCGCACTTGCCCTCTCTCGCAATTACTCGTTCGGTCAAGTGCGCGTCATGTGTTCCGCCCCCAGCGGATTCCACTCATTTGCTAAAAACGCCACCGGCAATCATCGCGCCGGGCTGTACTCGTCGAAGACGCCGAGAACAGCCCGTCACGCTGCCTGCCGCCCCACCGCTGCAAGCCGCCTCATTCAGATCATCGCTCCTTCGGAAGATGATAAAAAGAGAAAATATTGAGAAACAGTTCCGAGTATTACGCATTCGTGACATCCGGAAAAAGTAGAACATGCGGCTCCAGGGGACGCTCGAAGACTCGCGCCCCTGAGCCTGGTCGTTGTGCTCCATGAGGATGACTGGTGAGTCAACGGGCATTCGGAGAAGTAGACGTAGCACTTGAGCGGCC
>CALMYG010000131.1 GCA_937873455.1 uncultured Verrucomicrobiota bacterium | reverse complement strand
CGCCCGCGACAACACCGCTGGCGGCCCGCTGGGACAGACGACTCCCCGCCGACGGATTCCCGACTGGCTCAGGCCCGTGAACAGGCAGGGGTGTCTGCGTCACGATGAAGTTAGTCAAGCAGGTATGCCCCCCCGCCCGACCGATTAGCCCAACTGTTGACTTGCTCTGCCGACGGCGGTGCGAGTAGCTTCACCGGCTATGTCCTCCTGGAAAGGAAAATTAATGCTGGCGCTGTTCATGCCGGTAATCCTTCTCGGATTGCTCGAGCTGATCCTGCGCCTGGCCGACGCCGGTTATCCGACCGACTTTCTCGTTTCCGCTGACGTGGACGGCGAACCGGTGTGGATCGAAAATCCCTTTTTCACCTACCAGGTGTTTTCGCCGCCGATTGCCCGCGCCCCCTCGGTTATCGTCGCGAAAAAAGAAAAAGAACCCGATGTTTTCAGGGTGGTGGTGCTGGGAGAGTCGGCCGCCCAGGGGGATCCGGTCCCCGCGTTCGGCCCGCCGCGCATGCTGGAATACACGCTTCGCGAAATGGCGCCGGATTTAAAGGTCGAAGTCATCAACGGCGCCATCACCGCGATCAATAGCCACCTCATCCGTGAGATCGCCCATGACCTTAAAAAGCTCCAGCCCGACGCGGTCATTCTATACATCGGGAACAACGAAGTCATCGGTCCGTACGGCCCCGGAACCGTGTTCACCGGATTTGCGAACCGCGATGGCATGATCCGTTTCATGACCTGGGTGAACCGTAGTCGCCTGGTACAGTCGATTCGTTTTGCCGCGGCGATCGCCGCGGAAAGCCGTGGCGCCGCTCCGGCTCGTTTTGAGGGTGTTGCCATGTTCATCAACCGCCCGGTGACCGAGGACGATCCGCGCTTGACTGCCGTGCGCCGGCGTTTTCGCGACAACCTGGAGGCGATCATTCGCTCCGCCCGCGACACCGGCGCCCACGTGGCGTTGAGCACCGTGGCGGTGAACCTGGTCGACTGCCCGCCCTCCATCTCCGTGAAGCGCGCGAACCTGACCGATGCCGAATCGGCGGCCTGGCAAACCGCCTATGAGCAAGGCGTGCAGGCGGCACGCCGCGAGGCGTGGCCGGTAGCCTGGGCGGCGTTTGAGGCGGCCCATGCGCTGGACGATGGACACGCCGAACTGAATTACTGGATGGGGCTGGCCCTGGAAAACATGCAACGCCATGAAGAAGCCGTGCCATTTTTTACCCGGGCGATGGACCGTGACGCCTTCCGTTACCGCGCCGATTCCGCGCTGAACGACATCATACGCGCTCAGGCAAGAACCCCGGACGAAACGGTTTTGCTTGTGGATGCCGCCGATCACTTCCGCCGTCTTCCTTTTTCCGAAGCCCGCGAACAGTTTATTGATCATGTTCATTTCTCGTTCGCCGGAAATGTCCAGCTCACCCGGTTGTGGGCCGAACACCTCTTCGCCCATTCCTCACTGGGCCGCGCCACCGGCCTGCAACCCCCGCCGGATGCGGACACCTTGCGCCAGCGTATGATGTTCACCCAGGTTTCCGAAACAGATGTCATCCAGCGGATGCTTGCGCGGTACCGCCAACCGCCGTTTGACCGGCAGTTGGATATCGAGGCGCGCATTCTGGCGTACAGCGAACGGGTGGGCGAATTGACCGCCCAGTTGCGGGCGATGGATGACGAACAGATTCCGGAACGTTTTCGTGAACGCATCCAGTCACAACCGGACGACTTGTTTTTTCCCCTTCACTTCGCCCAGTTCCTGGTGTCCTTCAATCGTTGGGCTGAAGCGCGCGACGTCCTGATGCCCGCAATGAACCGTCATCCTCACCGGCGCGGACCCCGGGCCATCTTGGCGCATATACTCGGCATGCAGGGCCGATATGACGAAGCCGCCGATCTGTTGATTCGCTACCGGAAGAAACATGGATATTTCGCTTACGGGGAAACCGCGCATCTCATCAACGCGTTGGTTCCAGGCGGGCATTTATCTGAAGCCCTCGAAGTGACGAGGAGGATTGAAGAACGGGTGCGTCCGCTCGACTACCGGTGGCGTATTCGGCTCGAACGTGAACGCCTGGACGTTTTGCAGGAACGTCACCGCGCCGCCTTATTCAAGATGGAAGAGGGGCGGTTGGTGCTTGCCGAGCAGACGCTTCGTGAGGTCATCGCCCTGCGGCGCGATTTCGCCGATGGGTGGTTGTGGCTGGGTGTGCTGCAGGGGCGTCAGGGCCATCCGGAAAAAGGATTTCCGCTTATACAGCAAGCCATTGGTCAACTCAGTTTTGCCCGGGCCTATTATTGCGGGGCGTTGTGGCAGGCCCGCACCGGTCAATGGGAGCAGGCCCACGAGTTGATGGATGAAGCCTTGCGGCAGGCATGGGATGATCTGCGGTTGGTCAACAGTCTGGCTTGGATTCTCGCCGTCGACCCGCGCGAGGCGCTTCGTGATACCGCCCGGGCCCGTGGCCTTCTGGAGCGGGTGATGGAACGGCAGGCATCCCCGCCGGCCTTTTTGCTGGATACATGGTCCGCGGTGTTGGCCGCTGAGGGTGATTTCGCCGCCGCGCTGGAAGCCTCGCGCCGGGCCGAAGCCCGCGCCCGCGAGGAAAACAACGAGGCGCTCCTCAACGAAATACTCGCCCGCCGAGGCCCGCTTGAGGCCGGACAACCGGTTATCTGGGCCGTCGTCAACCGGCCGATTTATTACTTTTAACCTGCCATGACGTCGAATCCCGCCATTACCGTCATCACGCCCAACTGGAATGGCGAACGCTTCCTCGAGCGCACGCTGGAAAGCATCCGTGAACAACGGAATCGGGGCGTTGCGCTGGAGTACATCGTGGTGGATGGCGGCAGCACCGATCGCTCCCGGGAAATCCTGGCGGCGTATCGCGACGCCATTGATGTGCTGATCGTCGAACCGGATCAGGGGCCGGCTTCCGCGATCAACAAGGGGTTGCGCCGGGCGAACGGCGATGTCGTGGCGTGGCTCAATGCCGACGATGTGTATGCGCCGGACGCCTTGACCCGGGTGGTGGCGGCATGCGCCGCGTTTCCGGAACGCGCGTTGGGCTTTGGGCGCTGCCGGATCATCGACGAAGAGGACCGGGAAATCCGCCGGGGCATTACCCGGTTCAAGGAGGCATTTTTCCCGTTTTCGTCGCGTTTCACCATCCAGTGCATCAATTATATTTCCCAGCCCGCCATGTTTTTTCGCCGCGAGGCCATGCTCCGTGTCGGCGGGTTGCGCGAGGACCTGAAAGCCGCGTGGGATTACGAATACATCCTGCGTTTGTGGCGGTGCGGCGGGGGCTTCGTCATTCCCGGACCGCCGCTGGCCGACTTTCGCTGGCATGCCGCCTCGATCAGCGGCACGCATTTCCGGCGCCAGTTCCGGGAAGAATACGAGGCGGCCGTGGCCGACGCCGGACGGTTTTCGCCCCAGGCCCTGATTCATCTCGGCGTGCGTTGGGGAATCGTCGGCGCCTACAGCCTCATGGCGCGAAAATCAACCCGTCATTAGTTCAGGGATGCACCCATCCCCGAGCGCGCCGCGCAAAGTTTGTCTTTCGGTTCGCGAAGAATAAAGTATTCCATGTAAATACGATTACGAACAGTTTGATGATATACAGCGTGGTTGGGACCCGCGCGTGAGGGGTGGGCATGTTTATTGAGGACGTGGCATGAAATGGGAAGAATCTAATTCCCGGCGAAGTCGGGGGGTGGATCCCCGGTCTGCGCGGATCCACTAAGGCAGTACGCTGAAAGAATTGCCATCCGACCATACCGCCATGCCGGAAGGATTCCATGGCATGATCCACCAGGTGTATTCACCCGGAGGCAGGGTTACATGCGAAGGAAGCTGCACGGACCACAAGGCGTCGGATTCTTGTACGGCATCCGTTACGCGATTAAACCACCCGTTCCAGAACGTCACACCGTTACGATTGATCCAGATCCTGAACCAGGTTCCATCGGATGATTGCGTATCATCCCAACTAAATCGACGTACGCCGTATGCGGTAGGGCCATAAGGCTCGACGGGTTGAGCATAACCACGATTAAAGGAAAGCGCGGACGACCATGGGCCGATGCCCTGCGGCTTATAGGCGCGGACCCAGAAGGAGTATTGACCGTAGGCGGATGTTGCGGGAACCGGATAGCTCCGCTTGAGCCCTTCCTCCTCCATGGTGTTTTCCCACTTAATCCATTCCGAATGAAAATGGGTTCCGTTCCGGCTGACCCATAGTTGATACCAGGTGGCATCTTGTGTGGCTTGGTCATCCCATACCAGCGTTGCGAAGGAGGAGATGGTCCCGGTTGGAGCGATTGGAATCGGTTGGCCCAGGGTGAACGTGCGCGGACCGGACCACGCGCTTGACCCGGAAGCATCCTGCGACTGCATCCACCAGGTGTAAACGCCGTAGGGTAATGACGGCAGGCCGGTGAGCGTCGTCGCCCGGAGGTTGGCGCCCGTTGCGTAGGTGTTGGGATGGCTGATCCAACCTGACCAGACAAACGACTCCCCGCCTTTAAGCCAAATGTGATAGCGCTCCGCCAGATCGGAGGTGAGGTCATTCCATACCCAGGTTTCAGGGGCGCTCAGTTGACGGCCCGCGGGCTCAACCGGAATGGGGGTGCCAAAGTTAAACGTAGGACCGGCGGTCCATGCGCTAATGCCGTCAGCGCTTTGACCCCGCACCCACCAGCGGTAGGCTCCTGCGGTATGCCCTTCCACGACAATACGCGCCGGATTGCCGGCAGCGGCAACATGCCAGTTGGTGGACCATGTCTGCCCATTGCGCTGAATCCATAGTTGGTATTCCGTGGCGCATGCGTCTGCATCCAGGAGGTAGGCTACCTGTCCCGCGCCGATTAATTCCTGGTGGAGGCCGGTAGGGGTTATGGGAATGCAGCAGGCCGCTTCCTGGAAATAGAGAGCGGCGCGCGAAGCCTCCGGGCCTTCGCCGCGACCGTTCTTACCCCGCACGGTCCACGTGTACGCTGCGCACGGCAGGTCAAAGGTTGCCGTCCAAGTGGTGGCCGTGGTTTCGGTGCGATGATAAAGCGTACCGTTCTGGTAAAGATACAGGACATGGGAGGAGGCGTGAGCCCCCGGTTGCCAGGTGAAGGTCGGGCGCAAAGCGAAGGGAATCAAGCCCGTGGGGGTGACGAGGGCGGGTGCGGTGGGCAAGGGAATATCGTTGGGGGATACCCGCCCGGCAAAGGTACGGGCGATGACTTCCATGCCGTTGTCGTTCGGATGAAAGCCGTCGGAGATGATCAACCCGCCCCCCGTGCCGAACGCCGACTGAATATCCGCAAGCCGCAAACGATGCGTGGCGGCCAGCGAGCGAACGTAATTGTTAAAGGTGCGCACCCGGGGCATGTTCCAGGCGCGTGGATTAACCATGGGCGGAGCGGTGCCGACCACCGGGATCACGCCACGGGCGAGGGCGCGTTGGGCCATGCCCAAGACCGCATTGGCCGAAGCGCGCAAATCCTGGCTCGGGCTCAAAATGTCATTGGTTCCGAAAAGAATCAGCACGTGACTGGGTTTGTGCTCTTGAAGTAAAGCATCAATACGCTCCAGCCCCCGTGCCGCCCGTTCCCCGCCAATCCCCGCATTGATCACGCGGTAACCGGTATTGCGGGCCAGGCGCGTGGGGTAGGGGGTCGATACATAGACCCCCTCGGTAATGCTGTCGCCGATGCACAAGACGCTCAATTGGGCCTGGCTGTTTGACAGGCCGCCCAGCAAGATGCATACGATAAAAAGTGCGTGTTGGATCTTCATGGATTACCATTCCTCGCTTACAGAAAAGCGAATCGTCGCGATGTGGTCAAGGTTCTTATTAATTTCAACTCCAGTGGCGCAAGGTTACCCTATAAACAGATCGTTTACAAAAAAGTCATATTTTGGGCTTTTGGCGAACATAATCAGCTTCTTTTAACAGGAATGTTAACAATACGATGATTCTGGGTTTGTGCCCGCTACGCGATCTGGATTATGATGCTGTGTACGTAATGTAGCGTCTGTCTTCAGCGATTGAGCAAGATCGAAGTCCCCTCCCAACCCATGAGCAATTCGTACCGCCAAATATTGGTTTCATCCGGCATGATGGGCGGACTTCAAGGTGTTCGCCTGGTGGTGGGCATTGTTCAGGCAAAAGTTGTAGCCGTTTTGTTGGGTGCTTCTGGAACCGGGTTGTTCAGTGTTTACGCCTCGTTCTTGAATTTGGGGGAGAGCCTGTTTGGGTTGGGTACGGCGGGGAGCGGTGTACGTCAAATCGCTGCTTTGGCTGGCCGTGATGACCGAAATGCCCTGGCCCGGGCCATGTACGTGCAGATCGGGGTCAGCATCGTTCTCGGGATTGTCGGCGGCGCGGCGTTCTTGTTGGTTCGGGTTCCGCTGGAGGCGGGAATGGCCGGTGGAAACGTTTTGTCGGCGGCCATGCCGTTTCTGGCGGCCTCGCTGATGGTCACCATTGCCAGCGGGGCTCCGCTTGTCATCATGCAAGGCATGCGGAAGATCGACCGGCTGGTTATGGCCAGCGCTTGGGGCACCCTGACGGGAGCGATAACCGGGGTTATCTTGATTTATTTTCTGCGCAAAGACGGTATAGCCCCGGCTTTTCTGGGTCAGGCCTTGTGTTCCGGCTTGGCCGCGCTTTGGTTCTATCGCCGTTTACACCCGCCAAGGGTGACGGTAAGTCTTCGGCAATTTGCGGATGGTTTTGCGTCACTGATCAGGTTGGGGTTTGGATTCATGGCCACCGCCCTGTTTATGGCTGGGACCGCATACGGCATACGCTTGTATCTTTTGCGTTTTGCGGGTTTGGATGCGACAGGATTGTATCAAGCCGCGTGGACCTTGTCCTCGTTCTACGGGAGCATGATTCTGCAGGCCATGGGGACGGATTTTTTTCCCCGAATTAGCGCCTTGTCCGGTGATCATCAGGCATTGAATCAAAAGGTGAACGAGCAAGTCGAGATTGGGTTGATCCTTTTGTTGCCAGGCATGTTGGCGTGCGCGGTGGCCGCCCCGCTTATCCTTCGCCTGCTTTACACGGCGGAGTTTGCCATGGCTGTTCCCGCCGCCCGCTGGATGACGGCAGGCATTATGCTGCGGGCGCTTGCCTGGCCGTTGGCTTATATGCCGCTTGCAATGAACCGCCCGCGCATTACGGCGCGAGCGGAGGGATGTTATGCGGCCATAACCCTGGCCTTAAGTTATCCGGCTATCCGGTGGGGCGGTCTAGAAGGCGCGGCGATCGTTTACGTGGTCTCTTCATTGATCTATGTGGCGGTTTCGTTGGTGATCGCCCGGCGATTGACCGGGTTTACGTGGTCCCCCTCCGCTAAAAAGCTTATGGTTTGGCTGTACGCATCTGGGGGGATTGTTTATTTCTTTCTGCTGGTGGGTCAGGGGCGTGGATGGATCCTTGCCTCCGTATTGGTAACGATGGTCATAACGATCGGTTGCGGTTGGCGGGCTTGGCACCTGATAAAGCCTCCCCGCGCGACGTGTACAAATTAATCCATGCAGGCTGTAGGAACGAAGTTGGACCAACGAGCACAATGGTTTTTTCAGGCCAAAACCTGGCATTTCTGTTATTCTTGCTCCGTCTGGTTGCCGCGATGGGACGGGTAAAATGAAGGTCAATTACGATCACGAACAAAATTTGCATTCGCTGAAGGGGCCGGTCGTGGCATTGCCCCTTTTGTTGGGGGGCCATTTGCCTGCCAGCATACTGGATGTCGGTTGCGGTACCGGCACCTGGCTGCGCAGTGCGCTTGATCTGGGCATATCCGATGTGTTCGGGTTGGACGGAGTCGCGCTGCCCCCCGAGCAGCTTCATGTGCCGGAAGACCGGATTCGAATCGTCAATTTGTTAAGTGATTGGGAGGTGACGCGTACGTATGAGTTGGTCATCTCGCTGGAGGTGGCGGAACATCTCCCGCCGGAGGCCGCCGGGGAGTTTGTCCGGAAATTAACCAACTGTGGCGATCGCGTGTTTTTTTCCGCCGCGAACGAGTGGCAACCAGGGCAAAACCACTTGAACTGCCAGTGGCCGGTTTATTGGCAGGAACTCTTTAATCGTTGCGGTTTTGCCTGCCGGGATACGTTGCGGTGGAAAATCTGGGATGATCACCGCATAGAGCCTTGGTACCGCCAAAATCTGTTTCTCGCCGAGCGTGATGCGGAGGCCGGCTCCGAGCCGCGAATCCCGCGCGTGGTTCATCCGGATTATATGCCCAGTGCGTGTGAACAGTGGCGCCTGCGACGTCAGGGATTGTTGGTGGCGCTGGCTGAACGAGTGGACCGGTTGGTTCGTGGTCGTGCGCGGGGCGGTGCACCCAAGCGTTGACCCGCATGAACTACACCATCGCCATACCGGTATACAACGGGGCCCGAACCCTGGGCGCAGCGATCGCCTCTGCACGTGATCAGAACGCGCCTTTCCCATTCGAAGTCTTGGTGGTCGATAATGCATCCACCGATTCCACGCCGGAAATTATACAAACCTTCACCGGCCGGGTCCGCGTTTTGAGAAATCCAAGCATGGTGACCATGTATGAGAACCACAATGTTTGCCTCAGGGAGGCGGCCGGACGGCATGTGCTGTTTTGCCACGCCGATGATGTTCTGGAGCCGCATGCCTTGACGACGGTTGACCGAGCCCTGTGCACCGTGCCAACGCCGGAGCGGACCGTGCTGTGGGGACGCAGTTTGTTTCGTGACTTTGCCCGGATGCTGGAGATTTCCGGTTATGCTCTGGATGAAGTTTTTTCCGGTCCGTCCGCCGTGAAGCCCTTTCTTTATTACGGGGTTTCCCCTTCCGGCACCTGCTACCCGCGCGAAACCATGAACGCTGTTGGCGGCTTCGTATATACGGCTCACCCCTTGTGCCCAAACGATTGGATGACCATGATTTTGCTGGCCAATCGGGAGTTTTCGTTTGTGATGATTGATCAGTTGTACATGCGGCGAAAATTTTCCTCCACCCTGCCCGACAACACCCCGCTGGCCCGGCGGATGGAGGCCGGCGAGGCGGCTATCCGCGACCTGCGTCTTGTTCTCCGCGATGATGACATACTGGCGACGCTAAAGGCGTCTTTCGACCTGAAGGTTCCGCCGACGGCCTTTTATTATGCTTGTGCCAAGAACCGCCTGTCCCGTCCGGGCATCAAGCGGCACTTGCTTCTGAAAGGCCTCCGATATCCGCTGTTGTGGAAAGACCCTTTGGCGATCCGCACCCTGCTGGCGTAATGGAAGGAGTATATGGCTGTGCCGAATCCGACGGTTTCCGTGATCTTGCCGGTGTTTAACAACGCCAGCACCGTGGCGTCGGCGATCAACAGCATTCTGCGTCAGACCTTTGCGGATTTCGAGTTGATCATCATTGATGATGGGTCAACCGACGAGAGTTTTGCGGTGGCGGAACGTATGCGTGATCCGCGTATCCGGCTGTACCGGAATGAAAAAAACCTCGGGGTCTCGCGGACCCGCAACCGGGGTTTGGCCTTGATGCGCGGGGAATTCATGGCTCCCATGGATGCCGATGACGTTTGTCGACGGAAACGTATCGAATGGACGCTTCGACACGTGCGCGAGCACCCGTCACTGGGTTTGTGCGGCGGATGGGCTTTGTGGCGGGGTTGGGGGTCTTTGCCATTTGTAGCCCGTTTGCCTTGGGGTCGCGATGCGGTGCGATCCTACTTGTTGTTCGGGATGCCCTCCCCGCACGATGCTATTTTGTTTAACGTGCGTACGTTGAAGGAGCACGGTATACAGTACAACGAACAGTTGCGGGCGGCGGTTGATTACGATTTGTACAGGCAAGTTGCCCGCGTTGCCGATGTCGATAATGTGCCGCGTGTGCTGATGGAATACCGATGCAATCGCGAGGGACTATCCAATACCCGGGGACAAGAGTCCTTGCGTCGTCGACTTGATGGCTTGCGGGAGGAATTAAGTCGCTTGTTTGAGGACGTTCCGGATGAGGCTACGCTTCGCTTTCACGCCCGGGTCGGCAATGGCGGAGGCGCCCATGATGCCGAGGAGTTGGCGGCGATGCGTGACTGGCTGGTGCGCCTTGAGGAGGTGAATGGACAACGACGGGTTTTTCCGGTCGAGGGACTTCGTTGGGCTGCGGCTATGGTGTGGTTTCAGGTGTGCCGTAATTCGGCGCACTTGGGCTGGCCGGCCTGGCAAGCTTGGGCGCATAGCCATTGGGCGCGAGCGTATAAGCCCGCATCATCAGAGTGGGCGGGGTTTTTCTGCAGTGGGATGCTCGCGCGGGTTAGTCCGGCTCGCCGCAAGGCGCAGGGGAATTTGCTTGGATTATGAATATCCTGTTCTACTGCTGGGAATATCCCCCGAACGGTACCGGTGTTGGCGGGTATATCGCCGCGATGGCGCGCGCGTTGACCGGGGAGGGACATCGCGTGGTGGTGGTGACCGGCAGGGCCGCCGGAAAACCGGACGATGAAGAAATCGAAGGCGTGCGGATCTTTCGGCGGTATGACTGGAACGAGTTGGGTTCACGGGCTGTTCACCAGCGTGTTCTGGAAATCGCCCGCGCGGAAAACATAGACTGGATCGAGGGCGCTGATCACCTGGGCGAAGCGGCTGGTTTGTCGGACGTGACCGACCGCCCGCCGTTGGTGATTAAGGTCCACAACAGCAATCCGATTCACGTCGTCCGGGAGGCCGAGCTGGTATATGCTTGGCAACGTCCGTTGATCGGTCTCTCGCTTTTGTATCAGTGGCGGCGATTTGTTGCGGAGCATCGTTCTTTCAACGTGGCTGATGTGTTACTCGTTCCGTCCGATCGCTTAAAAAAGGAGGTTATCCGGCAAGGATTGACTTCGCCGGACAGAATAAAACTGATACCCAATCCGGTCGCCTTATGCCCTGCTGGTCGTGTTGAGCATGAGGTTCCCACTGTTCTTTTTGTGGGCAGGTGTTCAATCGGTAAGGGTGTGGACGATCTTCCCGCCATCATCCGTCGTGTTGTGGAGCGGGTGCCGAGCGTGATTTTTGAGATAGCGGGAAGTGATTCGTATGCGAGGGGACTGGGTTCCTTGCGTCACCGGTTTGAGCGCCATGCAAAGGATGTGCGGTCATCGGTTCGTTTTCTCGGTGTTCTGGGTTCGGAAGCTCTGGATGCGGCGTATCGTCGAGCCTGGGTTTTGATATTGCCTTCTCGTTGGGACAACTTTCCGAACGCGGTGTTGGATGCCATGATGCGCGAGGTGCCGGTGGTGAGCAGTCCGCACGGAGGCATGCCGGAAATGCTGGCGGGTACCAACAGCCCCTTGGCCGATCCGGCCAGCCCGGCCTTCGCGGATGCGGTGTGTGGGCTTTTGTTAAATCCCCAAGCCCGTTGCCGCATCGGTGCGGCATTGCGGGAACGCGCACTTCATTGTTATCATCCGCGTGTCATCGCACAACGCTATACAGAAACCATTACCGCGGCGCTGGGCATAAAACGTGTTGATTGATGCATACGAAACGGAATGACGTGCTGGATATGACAATGCCGCCAAACATGATGACCGAAGGTTTCGCCGGCAACCGGGCCTTTGATCGCGTGGCGTTTCCGGCGATGAGTGTGGTCATGCCTACGCACAAGCGGCCGGAGGCTTTGCGGCGAACCTTGCTGGAAATTGCCCGGCAAGCTGGAGAGCGTCCGGAGATGGAGGTGATCGTCTGTGACGATGGTTCTGGCGATGAAACGATTCGGGTGCTCCAGGAAGCGGCGGGGAAAGAAGATGTGGCACTGGCCTGGATCAGCCTTCCCCGGAGCGGCGGCCCGGCGGTTGCGCGGAACCATGCGCTGCGCCTCGCCCGCGGCCGGGCCATCTTGCTGTTGGGAGACGATATTGTGCCCGGTCCCGGCTTGCTGCAGCGGCACCTACGTTTCCATGAAGAACATCCGGGCGATGCCGCTGCCTTACTCGGCTACACGACCTGGCCGACGGAAATGGCGGTCACCCCGTTTATGAAATTCCTCGAGGGCGCCGGCCGCGCCTATTTCTTTGCCTATCCCGATCTGCCGCCGGGAAAAGTCGTGTCCGGAATGTATTTTTACACGTGTAACGTGTCGTTCAAGCGAGCGCTTTGTGAACGGGCGGGGGTGTTCGACGAGCAATTTCCTTTTGCGTCCCATGAGGATCTGGAGTTCGGATTGCGCCTCGAACGGACCGGTATGCAATTGGTGTACGATCCTGATGCCATCGGCTACCACTGGCATCACCTCGATCTGGCGGGAACGGTGCGCAGGGTGTATCGGATGGGTCATTCAGCGGTACTATTTTGGGAAAAAACCGGCGAACAGGGTTCGCGCACGAAGCGCTCTGCCCGCGCCCTGCTTGGGATGATCGCCGGATTGGCCATCGTCCGGTCTGTGTTCGTCGCGCTGATGGGCCGATGGGCGGATAATCCCGCGCGCTGGCTTTTGCTGTTGCACGCAGTGTATTGGTTCGGTTATGCGGATGGGCGTCGACGCCGGACCGATGCTTTGCTGTTGAATTACGGAAATGCGCGCGGCGGATGACGGTCTTTTGCCCCCCCCCGGCAACCCGTTCATGTTAGGGTCGCATCAGCAGAACATATCCCGGTCCTTCAGCGTGAACCTCGAACGGAGCCGGGCGCCCCTGTTTTTCCAGCCATTCCACCGGAGCCAGTACGGCATCCGCTTCAAGGGCGGCACGGGGGTCGTCCGTCGAGAAAAGCGTGTAGCCGGCGAACGCATCTCGCCAGGCATGCGGTTTAAGGCGCAGCAAATTTTGCATGAGCGCCGCCGGTTCACCCGGTTGAAGAAGCAAGGCCATGGTTTTCTTTTGGGAGTCCGGCCGGGTACGGCACAATTCTTCCAATACGCGATTATCTCCGGGTCGAAAGCGAGGTTGGGTAACTGGAGCGATCGGGACGTTGCGGCCGATCATGGGCGGCCACAACAAGGAAGGGCCGGCAACGATTGCCATGACAAGAATCATGCCGCCGGTGGTTTTTATGAGACGCAACCCGCATGCTGATATCAGCCGGTTTGCTGACCAAATCAATAAAGCCAATCCGCAAAAAATCGCAATGAAAACATTACGGCCCTCCCAGGCCGGCAGCTCGATCATGCCGGTCATGGCGGACAGCGTGCTCACCAGGACCACTCCGGCGATGATGCGCACGCCGGAATGCCTTTTCGAGGAATATCGACGCCATATCCACATGGCCATGCCGAGCAGCCCGGCATAAACAAGCCACCGGGCATGTGGCACAACATTCTGCCTCGGTAGAAGGAAGGAGGCGATGATCTGAAGCAAGGGATCCGCCTCACCCGGGTCTGGCGAGTGCCCTTGTCCGCGTCCTTCTTCGGCAATTAGGTGCGACTGTACGGCAATACCCGTATCCCAATCGTGCCAAAAGTGCGAGGTAATCACACCAATAAAGAAAGCGAGCATCAGAACCGGTGTCATGGCGAGCAGGGCCGTGCGCATCAGCTCAAGGGCTGAAAGTCTCCGGTACAAAAACATCATCACGGCGATGAATGCGCAGACGGCATTGATAAAAATTGAAAAATACGCCGAGGTCATGGCGAAGAGCGCATTAATGGAGATGCCCCACAAGAGCGGTGCGGTGGAAGGGTGTGTTACCAGGCGGGCATAGACGAATACGACAGCCGGAACGCACACATAAGCCGTCGTCCATTGAATAAAATGCGGATAGATTGCCGTTACCGGATATAAAAACCATGCGGTTCCGATGCACAGGGTCAATCCTATCGCCGCGCGCGCGCCAACCAACCGTTGCCAAAAGCCGAAGGCGGCGACTTGGCAGGCGAGAAATACCAGATGGGGAGCCCACCGTGCAGCCTCGTAGGGCTGGATCGCCACCGGCGCCATGGCGGTGATCAGGGCAAATCCCGAGGGGTAGTAGTGAATGGCTTTTTGGTCCGCCAGAATCCAGGTGTAAAAATTAACGAAGTTATAACTGTCCACGCCCGCCAGCGCCGCATTCATGACGGGAGCGGCCAGGCGGATCCAGGTGGTCATGGCTAGAATCAGGACGACCCAAAGCGCAGGACCTCGCACAGGCCAATGGCGCCATGGCCACCCAATGATTCGCCAATCTGGCCAAGCTGTGACGTTGATGAACAAACAGATCGTCAGCCAGGCGTAGAACATGCGGATGGATGTGAAGATTCCGGCGATGTCCAAGGTATATCCGGTTGCCAAGGCGAGCAGGTTGGCGGCCAGGTACCCCATGCCAAGTTGCGTGCTGCGAGGTAGTCGAAGTACCCGCGATTGCATGGGAATATACAGAACGATCAAATAAAGTATTTGAACCAACGCGATGTTAAGCGCCGTCATCATGAGGATTGATAGGCATGGATGAATTGTCGGGCCACCACCTCAACGTCAAACAAAACCTCTGCTCGCGCCCGCGCGGCTTTTCCCATCTCGCTAAGGCGGGATGGGTTTTGCATCAAGGATAGAATCGCGCCAGGGAGTGCGGCGGACGCGTTAACATGCAGTCCGGTCACATCGGGCTCCACCACCTCAGCCATGCCGGACCCGGTAGCGCATATCGTGGGTGTGCCGCAGGCCGCCGCCTCGGCAATGGTATTGCCGAAGGTTTCGTAGCGCGACAACGTTACATATACATCCATGAGGTTGAACCAGTCTGCGAGCATCGCGGCATTTTTTGAGGGTCCGAGAAATCGCACCCACTGTGGCATATCCCGGAACGGACCGCCGGCCCCGAAGACAACAATTTCCATGGGGCGGCTCAAACCCGATGACGCCAGCCATGCTACGAGTTTGGTTAGGGTGTGCCGTATTTGTTTGCGCTCGTCGCGTAAATCTGCAGCGCCGATGCCGATGACAAACCGGTTTGCGCCGATACCCCATCTGGCCCGCGAGGCGGCCTTATCCGCTGGTGTGAATACCCGCGTGTCCACCGGATTAGGAATCACAACGGATGGCAAATGGCGCATCATGGCGCTCGACTGCACAAGGCGGCGCGTCCATTCGCTGGGCACCGCAATGAGAAGGTTATGACGACCGGCCAATCCGGCTTTTTTCTCATGAAAGGCTTTTTCGACCCAGGGCTGAAACGCTGGGCGCACTTGTGGACAGGCCGCGCAGTCCATGGTAAAGCCCTGGCATGCATTCGCGTAGTGGCATCCACCGGTCAGCGGCCACATATCTTGAACCGACCATACGATTTTATGAGCGCGGAGGGGCGCCGAAAATAGAGTCGTCGGACGAAGAAAGCCCGGGAGCCAATGGAGGTGCAGGATGCCGGAAAAGTCTACGATCTGTCTCGCGGTCGCGCGATGATGTTGGCGCCTAAACAAAGAGAACAGGGCTTCGTCACGATTTTTCCGTACGAGGTAATAGTCTGCAAGGGCCGCTGTCGCCAGCAGGGGGTAACGTCGTGCCCATTTGGGAAAAGGGGTGTCGACCAGGCATGCCAGCTCGGCCGTCCACCCCATGTGGCGTTGTGCTTGGGCGACACGCGCGGCGACGGCGCCTGCCCCACCCAAAGAAGAAAACGTGGCATGCACCACGGCGTTTAATTTGTCCGCCGGCGTTATCATGTTGGCAAGATGTCGTTCATCTGACATTAATCCGTTGGTATCGTATAACAAACAGGGAAGGCGAATAAAAGCCTGGGATATCTGGGGGTTTTTGTTGACGAGAAGGAAGAGACGGCTGGTGAGTAGGCGTACCCAAGGTAATCGTCCAACGTTGCTGATGATGCCCATGCTGCAACGGGTCAGGTAAGCTTCGATTGGCCATACGCCCGCCATGAGGCTGTCGAAACCCATGCTGGGAACTATGCAAAAAAAGAAGGACATAACCACCGTGCGCAATGCGGGTCGGGCATGACCGGAACCGCCGCTCAGTCTGCGCCGCGCGGTTCAAACGGGCCGGACTCCGATCTTGAATGTATGGGTCGATGCCCCGTGTGCCATTCCGGGTCAAGAGGTTTGCGTTACAACAATCTTCGTGACTGGTTGTTCCAAAGCAGCGCGTCTGCCTGGACGATGCACGAATGTACCGAATGCCGTGCGCATTATTTGGATCCAAGACCTACCCGTGCCGCCATAGGGCGGTATTATGCAAATTATTACACCCATTCGAATGCAGGCGAAGAGCCCGATGGTATAGCCGGTGACGGCTCCTGGTTTGTTAGGACGTATGGTGTGGATTGGATGGAGCGACTTGGTATCAAGGCGCCGGAGTTTCGGGAGCGCGGCGATCGTTGGGTGATATCGTTGGCGTCTTCAATGCGTCACGCCTTGCGTGGTCGCTGTCGTCATCGGGGGCCGCCATGGCCGGGCGCCCGCTTGCTGGATATGGGCTGCGGAAATGGTCACTGGTTGCCCGTTGCGCAGGCCATGGGGTGGGATGCCTACGGCATGGAGCCGGACCCGGAAGCTGTTGCGGTCGCGGAAAAGCTGGGTCGGCCCGTTCAACAGGGCGGCCTGCCGCAAACGGGCTGGCCAGATGGCTCGTTTACATCGGTAACCCTTAACCATGTAATCGAACATCTTCACGATCAAGTAAACGCCTTGCGGGAAATTTACCGCATACTTGAGCCTGGTGGGTGGGTGTGGATCACCACTCCGAACACAGACAGTTTTAGCCACGGACGATTCGGTCAACACTGGCGCGGGCTTGAGCCCCCCCGGCATCTTGTGGTATTTAATACGCAATCCTTGAGGTATCTGTTGCACAATACAGGTTTTTTGAGCTGCGAATGGACACCACCCAACGATTTGACGGATTGGTACGTGCGTTCCAGCGGGGCAATCGCCAAAACCGCCGGTTCGAAAAGCGAGCGTCCATCCCGGTTACGTATGATTACGGCAACCATAAAGTCGCGATTATGCCGTGGAGCGGGCGAGGAGCTTTGTGTGCTTGGATATAAAGATTCCCGGCGATGATGCCCTCGCCACCTGGATCTCGGACACCTCATTTGCTAAAAAACGGTTGATACTTAAACCTCAAGAGGGGATTGAAAGTTCAAGGCGCACGGTTTTCTGGCATATGGAGGCGAGGTTGCGTAGGCCACCGCCGCCGAGTTCGGCCTGAAATTGTGCGAGAAAGCTCCGGTGCCAAGCCTCCCCCTTTTTATTGCCATGATAATGGGGGATGAAGCTGGAAAGGGACCACTCGTATAGATTGTGGTTTTGCTCATTGTTTTGGCGCAGCATATTCAGGGTGCTTCTTCCCAAATGTAAAACATATTGGTTGGCCATGAATGGAAAGTTGAGTCGCTTTGCACCCCTGGCCACCAGTGCTTTTTGCATGCGCAGTCCGGGGGATCCGCTCCGGTCAAATGGCGGATAGGGATGTCTCCAGATGTGTGCCGGGTTCATGAGCATGGAGCACGGATGAATATATCCAGGTATTTCCGGATGCATGTGACTGGGCAAGAATTCTCCGGCCATTGCGGCGTCTACTTTAAACAGGTGGTCAATGGATGCCGTCAGGGTGTCGGCGCGTAAAATCCAAGCGTCCGAATCCAGAATCCAAATAAGATTACAGCGCGATTGCTCGGGGTGATTAAGCTGCTTTCGGCACAAGTGGTTTATGCCCTGGTTAAGGGCAGGGCCATGTTGTCGTTGTCCTCGATTGAATATGACCTCGATCAATCCAGCATCTTGCATGGCTAGCAGCATTTCTGGTGATTTATCGCTTGAGCCATTATCCACCACAACAACCCGCTGAACCCGGGGATCGCCAAGGATTCGGAATATGGAAAATAAACATCCGGCAAGAATTTCTGCGGTATTGTATGACGCGATCACGATTCCCACCCGGCACGCTTCAGGTGCGATTCGTGATGGTGCGTCGGCCGGCCATGGCTTTCTGGTAATACAATCCATGTGGTCAAGAAGCCGGCTGGTGGTGGCCCGTAAACCGCTTCGCATGAATTGGATGGGGGTGTGCTTCATGTTTTATGTCGCCGGCACGTGTTGCCCGCCCTAGCCTGAGTGGACCCAAGACGCCATACGTTTTCCGACATATCCCGCGCCGGTGGGGATCAAGATGCACGATGTCGATGCCAGCGCCTTTTGATATACATAAGACATGCCGTCCATGGAAAGCATCATCGAGTCATAGACGTACCCGTGAAACATCAAGATATAAAGGCTATTCTGTCCGATTAGCCGGGCGCCCTCCGCCGCCCAAGACCATTCGTGATCGATAAGCCATGCCAAACCTAGGACCCAATAAATGCCTGCGAGGGATAACGCAAGGGTTGCCGCCGGCATTAAAATCGTTCGTTGGTTTAAGTCTAGCCCCCCCCCGGGGAATAGGGATATGACGACCATGCAGATAAATGCTGTAGCCATAAGCAGGCGGATGTTTGGCTCTAAACTCAACACACGCGCCTTCAATCCTGCCCCTAAGAGCATATAGGCCGATGTGAAAAGGACTAAATCCAGACCCAAGGGAAGGCCATTCCTGGTGAAGAAATAGAATCCGGGAATTACGTCGGTCCACCTGATGCCCATAACGATAACACCGGCCCCTGCTATAGCGGCGCAATAGACATATCGTCTAAGTTGGGAAGCGCTCCGGAATACCCCGGTGTTGGCCGCCGGATGCGTAAGGACGGAGGCCAACCATAAATGAGGCAGAAACCAGCAGGGAGACCAGGGCCAGCCCAAAAGATTACCCGCGCCGTAGGCAATTGCCACCAGGTCGTAGTTGGCGGATAAGGGCCACATTTTTCCCAGAAACCACACCGCCGTAAGTGTGATTAGGTAGGGAAGTAGAATGGTCTTTGTCCGCTTGCGAAGGTGCGTGCAGGATGAGGTGTCGCCCATTAGAAACAAGCCGGACAAGAAGAAAAACAAAGGGAGTCGGGTTGACGATACCATGGAATGGAACGATGCACTCGGGATGGATCCAAAATATCCGCTTTCGTGTCCCATCACCACGAGAACAATGGAAATACCGCGGGCAACATCAATATAACCGGTGCGCTTCATGGTGAAAAAGCATCAAGCAGGCGGCAAGCGTTCCATTCTTTTACTCGCCCAGCGGCAACGCGTCCTATTATGTCGTGCCGTGTACATGACTGGGCTGGGTTTGCGGTTGATTGATTTTTCGAAATAGCTTATCAGATTCATCGACAAGCTGTAATTGAAATTGACACAATTCGGAAGGGCTATTTCAGCCTTGAGTTCACCTGTATTGCCTGAAAAAACGTTGTTTCTTATTCCTGTTTACAATGAGGAACAGAACATCACGGGTTTACTTATGGACGTAAGGAGCCTCTACCCTTCCACGTCGATCTGCGTCGTAAATGACTGTTCAACCGACGGCACGCTTCGCGTTTTGCGGCAAGCCGGGTGCTCATTTCTGAGTCTCCCGTGCAATCTCGGGGTGGGCGGCGCGATGCAGGCGGGTTACCGGTATGCGTATGACAACGGGTATGACTATGCGATTCGACTGGATGGCGACGGGCAACATCCGCCTTCCGAGGTGAGTGCGCTGGTGGAGCGGATGGCGGCGGGGGATGTGGACATGGTGGTGGGTTCACGTTTTCTGTCCGATGGCGGCTATACCAGCACGAAGGCCCGGCAGGCGGGCATTCACGGGCTGGCTGCTTTGTTGAGTTGGGCCTGCCGTCAGAAAATTACCGACCCGACCTCCGGCTTCCAAATGGTGAACCGGGCGGTGATGTATTATTTCGCCCATCAGTATCCGGTGGATTATCCGGAGCCGGAGTCGCTGGCGCTGTTGAGCCGTCAGGGTTACCGTTTCGCCGAGGTGGCCGCGCAGTTTCGCGAACGCGCCCATGGCCAATCCTCCATTCGTGGCTGGGGCACGATGTACTACATGTTCAAGGTGTGCGTGGCGTTGTTTGTCGATCGCTGCCGCGCGGTGGACCCCCGCTTTGACCGGAAATCCGTGGAGGCGAGGCTATGACGCTACCCCAATTGATTTCAATGATGACCGGCGGGATGGTGGTCGCAATCAGTCTGTATTCTTTCATTCAATTCAGAACCCGGCGATTTAAAGCGATGTTTTGGATGGCGATCGGCGCGACCATGGTCTATGCCGGTTTCCGCCCCACCATCATTGAAACGTTCGGTCCCGACTCGGATGAATTACGCATCCGACTGGTGGTGGCGCTTATCAGCTTTATTGTGCTGACCGTGACCTTGGAAGCCATCCGGATTGCCCGCATGCAGGAGCGGTATGCGTTTTTGTGGCTGGTGGCGGGATGTCTGTTGCTCGGCGGCGCCTTGTTTCCCGATCTCTCTCATCTTATCTCACGACTGACCGGAATGAGCTATGGCGCAGTGGTCATGGTCATCCTGTTTACGTTTATTTTGCTGATGTTGTTCCATTTCTCCGTGGCGTTAAGCCGAACCCAGCAAAAACTGGCCGGGGTGGCAAGGGAGTTGGCGTTGGTTGAGGAGCGATTGCGTCGGCTTACCACGCCGGCCAACCCCACGGAAGGTCCCGGGAGTGAACGCGAACCGGCGCCATAAACTGGCCCGGCCCGGACCGGATCTCGCCGCATCGTGGTTGCTGGTCGGGGTCATCGTGGCCGCGCATTTGAAGGTGCTGACCTATGTCACCGGCCAAGATCCGTTTACTTACGTGCGGCTGGCGTTGGACCTGCTGCGCGCGGGATTTTCCTGGTCGGCCTGGCGCGACATCGCGTCGTTTATTGCCCCCGGCTATCCGGGACTGCTGGCTGCGGTCATCGGTCTGTTCGGCCCATGGGCCGTCGCCTGGGTGAACCTGTTCTTTGTGGCCGGAACCTGGCTGCTGTATTACCGGTTGCTTCGCCGGTGGGGTTTCGAGGCCGGGCCGTCTTGCGGCGCGGCGTTGGCGGCGTTTGGGTTGACCTTGAGTGGCAGCGCCTTGAACGCGCATTTTCTCTTTTATCCGTTTCGCGGGGCGCCCCAGTTCTTTTTCATGCTGGCGGCGATGTACGCGGTGGCCGGTGTGCTGCCGGATGACCGGCGCACCTGGTGGCGGCTGCCGGCGGCGTGCGCGGGGTTGATGATCGGAACGGTGATACGCGAAACAACGGTGTTCGCGTGGCCGGGATTGGTTGTTTGGTTGCTGGTCGCTCCGGAATGGCGTGGTTTTCGCCGGCGAGGATTGGTTTGGCTGTGCCTGCTTCCGGTCCTCGCGGTATTGGGCCTCGTGAGTGCGGCGCTTCTGTTGGGCGCGGATGCGAATCAGCAGCTCCGCACGTGGCTGTTTTTTTTGCGTCGACAGGAAATCGAGGTTCCTATCGAACGGCTATTGATGTATTCGGAGCTTGGCTGGCAGGCCAAGGGTGCGGCGGGCTCGCTCTTGTTGGTGTTGGGCGTTTGGTTTCACTGGCGCAACCTAAATCGCATTCTTATTTGGGTTGTTCCCGCCCTTTTGCTGGCGGCTTTTTATTCCGTTTTTATGGTGCACCAGCGCTACTGGCTGGATAGCGCGCTCTTGTTGGCCATGCTCGGTGGCATGGGGGTGGCGGGCGTGATGCAGGCTCTTGCCGCACGGGTGGCGGAGCGCCGACGCCTCGGGGTAACACTGCTCATGACGGGAACGGCGCTCGGCCTTACCCTGTCGGTCATCGCCAATCTGGGCATGTGGGGACCACGGGTCCGCGCATCCCATGTGCGTGCGTTTCAGGCGGCATTGGCGGAAATTGGTCCGTCGGACATGCGGATTGCCGTGGATACGCGGGATGTGTTTTTGCACGAGGCGTTGTGGGTGTTTACGGATTATCCACGCGTCTCGGATATGAATCGCGATGTCGCGACGGCCAACGAGGAGGGGATGATCTACCTGCATCCGTTGAACCGCCGCTTTTGGCGTCCACCGCCCGAGCCGGAGCGGACGGAGTGGCTGTTGCGAACCGCCGATCTGCAGGCGTTTCCCGATCCGGAGCTTCCTCCCCGCCGCATCCGTCTGGGACCTCTTTGGTATGAGGTGTTCCGGGTGACGCCGTGGCAATCCGGCACGCGAAGGGTTGATTGGGGAAACATTTCGCCGGTGAACAACTTGCTTTGGCTGGATTTCCGGTCATCCGATCCGGACGCGGAGCGCACAATAACCCGGCTCGATGCCGATGGGCGGGTTGTCGCTTCATGGAGGTTGGCACGCGGCAATGGGTTAATTCCCGTGGTCATGCCCGAGGCGCCCGCGGCCGGTGAGCGCTTGGAAATCACATCCTCGTCACCGTTTCCTTCGGTGTTGGCGACGGCGCCGCCGGAGGCTACCGGTGGACGCGTCTTCCCGTTTCATGAACACCGCCTGGCCTCGAGCTTGAGGTGGCTTATGCCTCCGGTCTCGCGATCACCTACCGCACGGTGGGGGGCCGCGTTTTCGACGGAAGCCCGCTTTGCCGTGCCTTTCCCGCTGGGTGGAGAGGATGGAGAGTTCGTCGCGGTGATTGAATTGGCGCCGCATCCGCCGCAGGATCGCCTTGGGGTGTTCGAATACCGTGCGGATGATCAGGTGCTGGGCATTTTTACCAACCACCTGATGCGGGCACGGTTTCGACATCGCCTGACCACGTCGCTTCCCGCGGTATCGCCGGTTTGGCCGATTCAACTGACCGTTCGTGATCTCGAAGCCGGGGCGGTCGATCTTTCGTTCCGAATTTCCGCCATGAGCTTTGGCTGGCAAGCGGGTCCGTCCGCCGCCGAAGATGAGGAGGTTCATGAATCTGAGTAATCGATGTCAGCGGCTGGGTGAAAATCTCTGGCTGAGCCGACTGGGACCTCCCGGAATTATTCTTTCGGTTTTGCTGGTGATTCACCTGGCCATCCTCACCTACGTCACCGCACAGGACCCGTTTATTTTTTCCCGGCTCGGGCTGGATGTGATTGCGGGCGGGTTCGGGATTGACGCGTTGCGTTCCGTTGCGGCGTGGATGGCACCGGGTTATCCGTTGCTGTTGGCGCTGGTCATGCACGTTGCCGGTCCGTTTGCTGTGGCGTGGGTGAATCCGGTGTTGCTGGGTGCGACATGGCTCTTGATCTATCGCATGGCGCTTGACGGGGGGTTGAAGCCGGGCGCGGCCTTGCTGGCCGTGCTGGTGGCCATGGGGTTGACCTTCCAGAGCGATCCTTTGGCGCCGCACATGATGCTCTATGCGTTTCGCGGCGCGCCGCAGTTCTTTTGTTTGATCGCGGCGTTTTATCTCATTTCGCGATCCGCGCCGACCCGCCGGCGGTGCTGGCTGGTCCTCGCGTCGTCGTTGGTGTTGTTGGGTGGCGCGACGATTCGGGAGGCGGTGCTTTTGGGTTATCCCGGTCTAGTGGCGTGGGTCCTTGGCAATCCTGCGTGGCGTGGCGCTCGATGGCGGGGTTTGGTTTGGGTGGCTATCGCCCCGTTGATCACGGGTCTGACGGTATTCCTGCTGGCGGGGACTGACGGAGGATGGTTGACCCGCCAGGGCGCGGTTTGGTTGGGTGCGGTGCAGCGGTTGTCCCTGGCGGATATCCAAGCCCGCGGTCTCGTGTATATGCATCTGTTCCTCGCGTATGCGCACGGGTGGGGTGTGGTCGCCATGCTGATGGGCGTCGCGGCATTCCGTCGCCGTCCGGATGTGCTGGGGTTGTGGGTCCTTCCCGCGCTCGGCTTATTTGCTTTTTACGCCCTTTTTATGGTGCATCGCCGGTATGCCTTGGACTTCTTTGTCTTGGGCGCCGTGCTGGGTGGCTTGGGGGCGGCCCATGCCGTCCAGTGGTGCGCCGACCGCTTGCCGTCCAGCGTCGGCCGGGCCATGGTGGCGCTTGCCGTGGTGGCCGGGGTGGCGGTCAATTTGGAGGTAACGCGTAATCCGCCGATGTGGGGACCGCGCATCAGCCGGGCCGAGATAACGGCATTCACCGGCCTGCTGCGCGAACTCGAACCCGATCGCGAGCGGATCATCATCGGTCAGGAGTGTCCATTTCTCGTTGAAGCGGCGTGGATTCATGCCGGGGTGCGGCCTTTTGAGTTGCGGTTGGCTTCGCTCCGGGGATTGCGCGATGCGCCGATGCTGTATGTCCATGCGCAAGCCATTACGACGCGAAGACCCATCGGCGTGCGCACCGATGCCTGGTTGAAACATTCGGTCGATCTTGTACCGGTCCTTCGTTCGGACGGGTTGCCGGTTACGGTTCAGCTTGGTGATTTGGCTTATTCCTTTTACCGGGTTGCGCCCTGGCGGGCCAATGCCGTTGACTTTACGCTTGAGCCGGAGGATCGCTCCGGCTCTCTGATCTGGTTGGATTTTCAAAACACGCCCTTAAATGTTCCCCGTCATGTCATGGTGGAAAATCGCCGGACCGGCGAGGTGCACGAATGGAGGGATATCGCGACGGCCGGCTTGTGTCCGGTATGGCTGGACCCGCAGGTGTTTTCCGAATCCGACCCGGTGCATGGTTATGCCTGGTCGGATGCCGCCATACCCTCGGATCTGGTACATCATGCACCGGTTCGGCATGGCCGCAGTCTGTTCACCCTCGGCCCCGAACGCATACCGTCCGCGGTGCGTTGGGTTCGCCCGCCAACCGATACCGGCATGCCTGGGGCCAAGTGGGGGGCGACGTTTGCCGGGTCAGCCGCGTTTGAGTTTCCCGTTCCGCTGGGATTTACCTCGGGCGTATACACCATTCGACTGGCACTGGAACCGATGCGGCGAGGCGAGGGGACGGCGGTGTTTACCTACCGGACTCCGGGTCAGGAGCCGGTGACCTTTACCAACCGGCTTTCCCAAGCCCGGATGTTTCATGATGTCATGATTTACGGACCCGTGGCCGGGAAAACCGTTAACATCGATCTCACCGCGGAGACCGTGGATGCGCCCCGCCCCGGGTTTCGAATGGTGGGTCTGAGCATGGCGGTACGCCCGGAAGGCGAAGCCGAACAGGCGGACTTCCCGTAACTTGCTTCGTGCGGGCTTTTCTTTATACTCGTTGTCGTGAACGTGTCACCCGCGCGATGCCCGAACAGCTCGGACTACCCGTGATCGACTAAAGATAACAACGTGTTTCATGGATGATGCATTAACAACGAAGCGAGGCGATCGGCGATGGCCCTTGGTGGCTGCGCTTGTTCTCTTGGGTGTCTTCGTGTTCGTCATCTACCGCGATTATTATATCCGGGCCTTTTCCGATCCCTACAACTGGCTCAAGTTCGCATTGAATTTGCCGGACGAATTATTGGCCAGCCGCTGGCCGTATGGCTTCCCCTTGTTTCTCCGGTTAGCGCTAGTGGTAACCGGACCTTATGCGATCTTTCTGATTAATGCGCCGCTGTTGATCGCCCTCTTTCTGTTGATCGGTCGCCTTGGGCGATGGATGGCGGGGGAACGGACATGCAGCGGAATTTCACCGGGTTGGGCTGCGTTTGCGTTGGCGGTCGCCGCCGACGCGGGCAATGTGATTCATTATGTGAACCCGTACCGCGATCCGCTTTCGTACATCTTTTTGTTCGGGGCGATGGCGTTGTTCATCCGATCGGTGCGCAGAGACAAGCCCTTGGCCATGGTTGCTTCGGGTTTTCTGCTGGGGTTGGCCTGTAGCGTGCGCGAACCATCGATCCTGATGATCGTGCCCATGGCCTTGTACCGGCTGGTATCGTGGTCGCCACGCCTTGGTTTGAAGCCTCTTTTGCGGGATGCCGCGCTGTTCGGCATTCCGTTTGCGCTGGCGTTGATTCCTCTTGCCCTTCAGACCTATATGGCGACGTCTCAACTCGTGCTGCCGCCGCAGGCGGCCATCGAGTCCAAGGTCGTTCCCGGCGCATTTTTCAACCTGGCCATGTTGCAGGAAACTGCCGGTAAAGCCTGGGGATTCTACTGGTCGAACATGCCGGCGCTGGTGGTGTTGGCGGGTCTTGGGCTGGTCTTGGGGATGGTTCGCGGTCAACGTGAACTTGTGTTCCTTTTTGTTCCCGCCACCCTGGTTTATGCACTTTTTTACTCGTTTTATTGGACGTTCGTCAGCCGGTATTTCTATGTCAGCACGTTGTTGCTCTGTCTTTCCGCCGGCTATGCCGTGCATGTGTTTTCCGGGTGGTTGATCGCGGTGTTGGGCGACCGTTATCGGCGTCCGGCATTCCTGTTGATTGTAACGGCCATCATCGTGTGGTCAGGCTGGCGATTGCTGTCCGTGCCACGGGTGGGGGATGGTTTCCGTATTCCCCAGGCGCGGGCATTTGTCGAGGACGTGCATAAACATATTCCGGAAAACGCGGTTGTACTGGCGCCCCGTCACATGTGTGAGTTGTTGACGGTGGTGGCCCGGCGCACGTCGTATCCGATGCCGCTGTGGCGCCAAGGCGATGAAGCTCCCGAGGCGTCCTTGCGTCGGCATGTGGAGGATCTCTGGGCCGCGGATCGACCGGTGTTTGTGATGGAAATCCCCACGGATGATCAACCGGAAGGCGAGACCATCCACCTCCGGCGCTTTGCCGATTTCACCCGGGTGGCATCGTTTGACCCTGCCGCATATCGAATGGGTCGCTACGCATTTGGCCCGTTCCATTTTTATCGGGTATTGCCTCCCAGCGCCCGCGAGGGAGGCCGTCGGGTGGAGGTCGGTTCGATGGGCCGCGATTGCGTCGTGGTGCTGGTTGATGCCGCGGGCGCGGGAGCGATTGTGCAGGAAAAGGGTGTGGTCGGCGTGGTGGTTGATGGTGAACCGCTGGAAACACATGCGCTTGCCCGTGATACCCTCTTTGTCGTTCGTTGTCCCGATAGCGCCGACATTCTTCACGATCTGGACGTTTCATGGCGTGCGCCTGTTCCCGTCCCCGCGGAATGGCTTACCGAAATTCAACCCATCGGTAAACCGTTGGATTTACGCTTCGATTTTTTCAGCCGTTTTGATCACCGCCGCCGTTGGGATGGCGCGGTAGAAACCGCCGATATGCTTCAACCGATACCCCGTTTGCATGGCGAAGCGACGTTTGCCGTGCCGACTCCCGCGCCCGTCTTGGGCCGTTTTGTGATGGAGTGGCGCGTTCGCTCCTCGCGTTTGGCCCCGGAACAAAAGGCCCGGATTGACTTTTATGAGGGGGAAACGTTTCTGGGAAAGCTTGATTTGCCGCTTGATCGCAAGGTCCATGCCGCCTGGATTACGCTTCCGCGCAACCCCGATCAGGATGAGCGGTTGGTTCGGCTGGTCTGGTCTGCGGCTGATGCGCCCGCGCCCGACGGTTTACCGCCTCCTGCCGCCGAAATGCATCGTGTGCTTGTTCATCGGATTGGCGGCGGGCGCAATGTGGATGTTCGCATCGGCCAGTTGGAAGATACGCCTTTTATCGGTTCCGGATTTTATAGCCGGGAGGGGCATCGCACCGCGCAACCGTTCCGCTGGATGGCGGGTCGGGGGCTGTTGCATGTCGAGGTTCGGGAGTCGGAGCGGGATCGCCGCGTGATCATTGACTACGACCGGCAGGGTATGCCGGACGCGGTTCGCGGTGAGCGCCATGATCTGCATGTCATGTTCAATGACAAGTTTCTTACTCCCGAAGCCGAGCCGATTGAAACCACGAGCGGTCATCTCACCTGGTCGGCGCGGGTACCCGCCGGGATTGTTCGCGGCAGCAATACGGTTCACGTGATCGCCCCGACCTGGACACCGCGCGATCATGGAATTCGGGATGGCCGGGAATTGAGTATCAAGTTGACCCGTTTTCGCCTCGAGGAGATCTACGATGAACCTTGAGCGTGGCGGAAGGGCATCAAAACGGATACCCGCGCCGCACCGGGTCCTGGTGGTTTCGGTTTCCGGCATTGGCAATACCTTGCTGGCGACTCCTTTTCTGCGTGAATTCAAACGAAAATTTCCCCAAGCCGCGCTTGACCTGCTGGTCTGGGGAAAATCGGCGGCGGCGCCACTGGAGGGAAGCGGGTGGGTGGACCGCATCTGGGTGGCGCCCAGTGGCTTCGGCGCCTGGATGGCGATGATTCGCACGCTGCGCCGTTCCGCGTACGATGTCGTATTGACCGTGTTCCCATCCAATAAAGCCGCTTATCATGTTTTCGCCATGCTGACCGGCGCCCGCTATCGGGTTGGCCATGCCTACGCCGACGGATGGAAGCGCGGAGAATGGTTGCTGACCCACCGCGTTCCCGCGCAGGAAGCGCTGCACGATGTCGAACAGAATCTGGCCCTCCTGGATGTATTCGAGGACGGTAGCGCCGGGGAACCCGCCCTGAATCGTCGGCTCTTTTTTCATGTAACTGAAGAAGATCGTTCGTTCGCGGCATCCTGGGTGCAAGAGGCGGGCTGGTCCGGTCGCCACCTGATTGGCATCCATCCCGGTGCGGGAGCGGCGGTGACGTATCAACACTGGCAGGGCCACTGGAAACGATGGCCGCACGAGAGCTTTGCCGAACTGCTCTGCGGATGGGCCGCGCGCGAGGACCTCGCGGTAGTGCTGGTGGGTGGTCCGGAGGAAGATGAACTCAAAGCGGCGGTGGTTGAGGCAGCAGGTTCCCCGGCAAATGTTCGACGGCTGACCGCCAATCTCAAGCGCACCGCCGCCGTGCTCGAACGGTGTTCGCTGATGATCAGCAATGACAGCGGATTGATGCACGTCGCCACGGCCATGGGCGTGCCGACCCTGGCGCTCTTCGGTCCGACGCAACCTTCCCGAACGTCACCGGTGGGCGAGGGGCATCGGGTTCTTCGCAAGGAGGGGCCAGGGCGTCCCTGCTTGCGGTATCCGTTTCATAGCGCATCAAGTAAAATCCGTTGTCCATGCCAGGGACAATGCCTGCGGGACATATCGGTTGACGATGTCAGGGCGGTTGCCGGGGAAATTTTGGCGCAGACCGGCGGCAAGGGCTCGCCAAAATCGACGTGACGACGTTCGACGGTGCTTGACACCCTTTCCAGTATGACCTAAAGCCCATTTATGAACATTCGTGACAACTTTATGGGCGTACGCTGGTGTGTAATGGGCTGCATGATTGCTTTGTTTGCCGTTACCGGTTGCCAGCTTGATCAAACCGATAGCAATCCGTTCGGCAATTCGCCGGCGGAGGCGACGACGACCGGGTCCGCGCCATCTCCCCAGCCTCCCCCTTCTGAACCCGAATTTGTACCCGATCCGGCTCCGGCTCCTGCTCCCGCCCCCGCTCCGGCTCCCGCTCCCGCACCATCGGGCGCCGGTTTCTTGTGGGAACCGCGAAGCGATTCCGTTCGCATTGTGATCCCTGCTTCATTGCCTCACTGGAGCATGCACGTATTTTCCCGGCGCAAACATTTTACCTTGTACGGCCCCGATAATCGTGGCGGAAACAAGGAACAAAATGTCGAATATATCATTCCCGGCAATGGGAATAGTTGGCGCCAGAAATCACTGAACGTGGGTGACGACGGAACGGTGTTGGTTTTTATTAACACGCGGGATGCGGCAACGGGCAATTTGCGTAATGCCGGTTGGCGTATTATGAATCCCGGCCAAAGACAGTCCGGTGACGGTGATCGTCTCAAGGCCGGAGAAAATAAATAGCCTGATCGGCAGGGAATAGAAACGGCGACCCGCATGCCGGACCCGCTCGCCATACTCTCCTACTACTCGATCAACCGACAGGCCAGCGGCGGTGCACGCCGGGTGGGTGAGTTGTTGGCATCTTTTCCTCGCGATTCGGTTCGATTGATTCAGCCGGGCGATGCTTATCCCGAGGTTTCGTCACTTTCGATTCGCCCCGACCTGGGTTGTCGCCGGGTTGGCATCAACTGGGGCATGTTCAACTACTTCTTGCCGGCCACGGCACGGAAGGTTCGGCATGACGTGGAGCGCACCGCGCCCCGGGCCTTGGTGCTGTGTTCGATCTGGTGTTGGGCGCCGTTCCGGCGCTCGAAGCCCTCTTGTCCCGTTGTGCTCGATGCGCAGAATGTGGACGCCGTGGCCATTGCCGAACGTTACGGGTGGCGCCATCCCTTTACCCGTCTGGTGTATCGCTGGGAACGCCGGGTCGTGAATGCCTGCGATCTGATTATGACCTGTTCCGAAGTGGATCGGGATCTCTTCATGCATCATTACAACGTATCACCCGGACGGTTGCGGGTGGTTCCCAACGGCGCCTCGTTCCCCGAGGAGACCGAGCTGACGCCGCGGCGGTTGGATGATGAAACGGAAAAACGCCTTGGCGATTCCCGGGTGCTTTTATTTGTCGGGGGGAAGTTGGACTATCCGCCCAATGCTGAAGGACTCGCGTTTATCCATGATGTCTTAATGCCGGAATTAGAGAGACGGATGCCCGGACGATTTAAGGTCATGGTGATCGGGGTTCCGGTTCCGGATCGGAGTTTACATCCGTCGATCATGGCGCTTGGTCGCGTCCCTGACCTGTCGCCTTATCTTCGCCGCGCGGATATTGGAATTGCGCCGATTTTCAGCGGTTCGGGCACGCGGTTGAAAGTGCTTGATTACCTGGCTTGGGGCAAGCCGGTGGTCGCAACCGCCAAGGCGGTTGAGGGTATCCGCATCCAGCATGATCGCGATCTGTTGGTGGCCGAAGCGATGCAACTGGCTGATGCGGTGTGCGCCCTGGATGCCGATACCGCGCGGGCGGCCGCCCTGGGCCGGTCCGGGCGGGCCGTCACGCAGGCGCTCTACGACTGGCAGGCCATTCATACCCAATGGCGCGATGCCCTTGCATTTGCGGGAGCGCGTTGAGTTAATGAAACGCGGTGATGATTTTCGGCACGTAGGTTAGGCCGATGGCGATGAGATTCAGCGTGACCGCATACAGGATGGCGGCTTTCCAGAGTGCACGATATGGAGAGTCCGCCAGCCGGTTCATGCCGTTTGCCGCGAATACCATGACGAGGGGCAGAAAATCCAAGGCATAACGCATTCCATTGATTTGCCAGCCGCCCATCCCGTTTTTGTTCATCAATACACCGAGCATGATGATTGCAATGCCCGTCCATCCGGCCAGGTTGATGCCGGCGGCCCGGGGAAACGCGCCGCGCAAGGCGAAGAAGACAAAGGGACTTGCGAAGGTTAGCGAGGTTCCTCCATCACTCATCGTGGGGATCATTCGATCCGTGTCTACCCACTCGATGACAAACCCCTGGAGAAACAAACGCACGGCATTGGATGGAATATACATCCAATGGGTAATGCCCCACTTTTCCATGCGGGAACCATACCAATCCGGCTCATGAATATAAGCATAACCGGCGTTGAAAGGGTCGCCAAACCGGATGAAATTATAAACCAGATAGCCGATGAGCGCGAGGGCGAGTCCGGGAACGGTTTGAGCGATGAATCGCGCGTTTTTCCAAGCGAAGCCGCCTTCGGGCGGCCGCATTAGCAATACCCAGGCCAACGGAAGCGCGAATACCGTCAGTTGCCGGCAGAGAAATGCCGCACCGATGGCCAGGCCAATAAACCACGCCGCCCGCTGGCGGGCGGCGGCATCCAGAGCGGAAAAGATCAATCCGGTCGCCAAGATGTGGGCCAGGCAGGTGTCGATGGGGGTGCGGACAGTAAACCAGAACACCGTGCCAAACAGAAAAGCGAATGTGCTCCAGAGAGAAACATCGTTACGCATGCCCATGGCGGCGAGAAACCGGAATAACGCGACGCCGACCAGCGCGCCTAAAAAGGGCGTGACCAGGGTTATTGGCAAGCTCGTTCCGAATACGGCGACGAGGGGGGTGAGAAGAATCGCGGGGAAAGGGGGAAAAGGGGAGAAGAGTTTGCCTTCAAATTCCGCCATGTCCTTGTAAGCCTTATCGAGAAAGGTCAATCGGCCATCCAAAAACGCATCGGCAAGCAGGACATGCGTATGATACGGGCCGTGTTGCGCGATGTGTCCAGCCTCGCGAAATAAGGGAAGCACATTAAACAGCGCGAATCCCAACAACGAGGTGATAAAAACAAAACCCGCGGGATGGCGTCGCATCCAGCCGCCAACCATGTTGGTCATGGCGACGGCGCCCATTCGTTTGTTTCGGGATTCCATTGTTTGATGATCCGCGCGGGGGCGCCAGCGGCCATGCTGTGGTCGGGGATGTCGCGGGTGACAACGCTGTTTGCGCCGATGACGCAGTGCCGGCCAATCGAAACGCCGGCGGCGACCACCACATTTGCGCCGAGCCACGAGTCGTCGCCGATCGTAACCGGCCCCTTGGAGGTAAGGGGTTGATGCTTGATGGGCGCTTCAGGATTGGCCCAGCCGTGATTGTTGTCGGCAATAAAGCAGTTCTCGGCGATCATGACGTTGCGTCCAATCGTTACCCGGTCGATGGCAACGATCTGTGAGCCGTTGTTGATGAAGCAACCATCGTGCAGCGTGATCGAGGGTGAAAACTCCTGGGGAGGCTGCGCCCAGGGATAGGTGGTCATGGCCCGGAGCGTGACCCGCTTGGCGATGATTACATCGCGCCCGATGGTGATGCGTTCCGGCGCGTAGGCCTGGAAGCCTTCGCCGATGGATACCCGCTCGCCACACGATGAAAACCGTCGGCGCCAATAATGTCCAAGGCATAGCGTCTGAAGTTTCCGCCATGCGTGTAACAATCGGCCCAAGGTGTGCAGGATCATGATCGCGGTCCGTTGTTTTCTATGAGCAAACCGGCGCTCACCAGGCGATCGGCGTTATCCCGGATCAATCCGAAAGGCAAGCCGGAGCGTTCGGCGACATCCACCAGGGAGTGCTCGCCGTCAGACAAATTCAAGACCCAAAGCATGGCCATTTGTTGTTGATGGCGGTCATTGGCGCCTCCGAGTTGGTCGTAGAGACCCCGCCGTCCCAGTTGTGGTTCGCAACGCGGCTGGGTGTTGAGGTACGTCCCGTCGCCTTCAAGGATGGTCATGACGGCAATCAATTTCTCCAAGGAGTCGATTAGGGAGTCGGGGCGTATGAAATCGAGATTATCCGCCGAGGTGTGGTATTCCGGATAGGTGCCGTGGGGCGACCGGGTGAACAAGCCGACCGGCAACCGGATACCCGGTGAATTGAATTGACGCTCGTCGTAACCGTAAGGTGAAAACTCTTGAATGACATGTCCCGGCGCACCGTCGCGCAACGCCAAGGCGACGGCCCGGTCAATTCCCGCCTTTCCATCGCGGGTTTTTTTGTAGTGAATCGGACCGGCATCGCCGAGGCAGGAAAGCGCCAGGCCGTGCCGGATGCGAGCGTGCACCTCCTCGTTGCGGGCCAGCCAGGTGATGGAGCCGATGGTTCCGGGAATGAAAAGGAAGCGGTAGGTAAAGCGTGTGCTCATCGACACGAGGCGCTGCGCCAAATGAACCGCGACGGCGATGCCGGAGAGGTTGTCGTTGGCCATGGAGGGATGGCAAAGGTGGGTGGTGATGAGGACTTCGTCGGAAGATCGTCCCGGCTTGACCCAATCGCCGTAGGTCAGGCTGCCCGGTTTGAGGTCGGCATCGATGTTGACCTCGAAGGGTCCCTCGGGAAGTTGTTGTTTGACCCGGTCGGCCAGGCAGAATCCCCAAGTGGGCTGGTAATAGGAGGTGCGGTAGGGAATCCAATCCGGATGCTCGGGCAAGCTGTGCAGGCGTGGGAGTAGTTCGTCGCGGGTGAGGGTGGTTTGCACCGGTTGGCTATAGCCAACGACATGCAGATTCGAGTCCCGAAAATCCACCATCTTTCGCCCATCCGGACCCTTGATCCACGCCTCCCGGATATTCCATTCAGGCGGAACGGTCCAGTCATAAACCGCAGCGCCGGTGGGTACTTCGTGAATGGTGAGATCAAGGTATTCGCGAAGGATGGACAGGGTTTGACGGTTGCCGTCGCCGGTGATGCTCCGGCAAATTGGATACAGGCGGCGTATGAGCGCCATCAGGTCCGATCCGGAGTTCATTGGCGGTTGCGTGGCGTTCATGTGAATTTCGCAACGTCAGCGTGGTGGCGGTCGGCCTCGGACATAACTTCAGGTTGCGCCGGCCAGGTGATGCCGAAGGCCGGATCATCCCAGCGAACGGCGCGGGCACATTCCGGAGCGAAGGGTGCGGACATCATGTACAGGACTTCGCTATCGGCGGTTAGGGAGAGAAATCCGTGCGCGCAGAGCTCCGGGATCAGCAAGGCACGCCGGTTTGACGCGGATAATTCCTCGGCGGTCCACTGACCGAAGGTGGGGGAGTCGGGACGCAAGTCGATCAGGCAGTCCCAAATGCTTCCGGCGGTGCAACGAACGAGTTTTATTTCGGGGCAGGGGGCGGTTTGGTAATGCATGCCGCGAAGGGTATGGCGTGCCCGGGTAACGGAAATGCTGCATTGCGCCGGGGTGAAGTCGATGCCGTGACGCCCAAACGTATCGCGACAGAACGTACGGGCGAAGAAGCCGCGCTCATCCTCTTTCGGTTCCGGATCGATTCGGAACGCGCCGGGAATGGAGAGCGGTACGAACTTCACGCCAACACCTTGAGTTCGGGTATGGGAATAACGAAGCGGCACCCCCAGTCCCGCACGGACTTCATTTGCTCCACAATTTCGCGTTGCAGGTTCCAGGGCAGAATCAGCAGGTAATCCGGGCGAACCTCGGCGATTTTCTCCGGGCCGTAAATCGGGATATGGGTTCCCGGAAGGAATTTGCCCTGCTTGTAGGGGCTGCGATCAACCGTGAAGTCGAGGAGATCGGTGCGCACGCCGCAGTAATTCAGCAGGGTGTTGCCCTTGGCCGGCGCCCCATAGCCGACCACGCGCTTGCCCTCTTCTTTGGCGGTGATGAGAAACTTCAGCAACTCGCGTTTGACCTTTTGAACTTTTGGCTCAAAGCCGAGGTAGCCGTCGATACGGGTGAGGCCGGCCTGGTCTTCCTTGTCGAGCACCCGTGCGACATTCGGCGTGATCGCGAGCTTGCCGTTGGCGGCATGCCGCACGAATAGCCGCAACGAGCCGCCGTGGCTGGGAAGTTCCTCCACATCGAAGATGGTCAGGTCGTGCGCGGCGAACACCTGCCGGGTGGCATGCAGGGAAAGGTAGGAGTAGTGCTCGTGGTAGATGGTATCGAATTCATTCCGTTGAATGAGGTTGAGCAGATGGGGGAATTCGAAGGTGGCGATGCCTTCCGGTTTGAGCAGGATGCGGAAGCCTTCGACGAAATCGTTGATGTCGGGAACGTGGGCGAGCACGTTGTTGGCGACCATGACGTCGGCGGCATGCTCGGTGGCCAGCGCCCGTGCGGTCAGATTGCCGAAGAAACGGATTTCCGTGGGGATGCCTTTGGCAATGGCCGCCTCCGCGCAGTTGTTGGCCGGTTCGATCCCGAGCACGGGAAAACCAACTTCCTTGAAGTACTGAAGCAGGTAGCCGTCATTGCTGGCGACTTCGACCACGCGGTGGCCGGGATGCAGGCCGAATCGCGTGATCATCATCTGGGTATATTTTTTGGCGTGGGCGAGCCACGAGTCGGAGAAGGAGGAAAAGTAGGGGTATTCAGCGTTGAACAGGTTTTGCGGCGTTTGCTCGGGGGGAATTTGCACCAGGTGGCAGTGATCGCAGACGTAGGCGTGCAAGGGATAAAACGGCTCCATGTGGTTGAGCGCCTCGGCCTTGATGAATTCATTGGCGATGGGCGAGCACCCCAGGTTGACAAAGGTGCGGGTCAGTCGGGTTCCGCAAAATCGGCAGGTCAGCATATTAATTCTCCCATACGTTCCAGGGGGCGCGCCCCTCGTTCCACAAGCGATCCAGGTCGATTTTATCCCGGAGGTGGTCCATGCATTGCCAGAACCCGGGATGCCGAAAAGCGGCAAGCTGACCTTCGGCGGCCAGTTGCTCAAGCGGTTCGATTTCCCAGCGGGTGGCGTCTTCCTGAATGTAATCAAAGATTCCCGGTTCCAGAACAAAAAAACCGCCGTTAACCCAGGCACCATCGCCCTGGGGTTTTTCCCGGAAATGGGCGACTTTGGTGCGGTTGCCGGGCAGGCTGAAGTAACCGAAGCGCCCGGGCGGCTGCACCGCGGTGACGGTGGCCAGGGTCTTCTGTTCGCGGTGAAATGCGACGAGGTCGGCGATGTTGACGTCACACACGCCGTCGCCATACGTCATGCAAAAGGTTTCATCACCGACATAGTCGCGCACGCGTTTGAGTCTTCCGCCGGTTTGGGTGTTTTCGCCCGTTTCCACCAAGGTGACTTTCCACGGCTCCATGCGCCGGGTCATGATCTCGGTCTTTTGATTTTCCAGGTCGCAGTGAACGTCTTCCACCAACAGGGGATAATTGACGAAGAAGTCCTTGATCATGTGGCCCTTGTAGCCGAGGCAAATCACGAAGTCGTTGATTCCGTATGCGGAATAAATCTTCATGATGTGCCAGAGGATGGGCCGCACCCCGATTTCCACCATGGGTTTCGGGCGCACCGTGGTTTCTTCGCTCATGCGGGATCCGTAACCACCCGCCAGAATCACTGCTTTCATGGCCCAAACGGTAACGTCCCGCCCGGGAAATGTCATCAAGGAAGATGCGTTGTGGTCGGTTCCCGCAGTACGGTTCCCCGGGCGACGCGCGCATCATCAAGCCGCGGCGGCGGATGAATCGGATCGTTGGCGCCTTGCCGCCAGCCCTGCAGGTATGGTTTAAAGCCGTACCAGTTGCCTTCGTACACAAAGCGGGCGACGATGTACGCGGCATGGGTCCGTCCGGTCAACCAGCGATAACGCCGGAACTTCCGGGTGAAAATCGCCTCGCTTCGCCCGTAGGTATGCCAGAATTTCGGGTTGGGCGTGCCCGCTCCGGTGGTCTTGGAGATTTTGTGCCACACCTTGGCGTCGGGTACATACCGGATGGCAAGGCCCGCTTCGCGACAGCGAATGCACAGATCATAATCTTCGTAAAGAAAGTGATAGTCCGGATCGAGCAGGCCGGCTTTTTCAATCATCGCCCGACTGAACATGATCACGCAAAACGTGGCGAAGTCCATGTCAACCGGCTGATCAAAGCGCCCGTCGTCCGCCTCCCGGGTTTTGCGCATATACACCACCGGCGGGAATTTCCGGAACAACGATCCGGCCGACCAGATGGTGTCGGGGTGGTCATAATAATAAATCTTCGGCACGAACATTCCCGCATCCGGGCGCGTTATCGCGGCGGCAACCAAGGCCTCGGCGAGGCGTGGGTCGACGGTGGTGTCGTTGTTGTGAATGATCACGTAGTCGGCGCCGTGGGCAAGCGCATGGCGTATGCCCGCATTTAATCCTCCGGCGACGCCGGCGTTGGGATCCAGCCGTAGCACGCCAAAACCGGTTCCGCTTTGTTGAACCTGTTCGCAGGCTTCGGGGGCGCTGCCGTTATCGACGTAGAGGATGGTGAAGTTGGGGTACGTGACGTTGGTCAGGCTTTGCAGGCATTCGATGCTGTCTTCGGGGTGGTTGTAACCGAGGACCACGGCCCAGACGGAAGGCATGGGTTGAGATTCATTCATGGGTGCTCTTTCCGGGTTGATGGCGCCACAGGCGTTCGCCGCCGCGCCGCAAAAGGAACAATCGGTTTTTCACGCGCATGGCGGTTTCGCTTCCGAAGAGCATGCGCCATTGCGATTCGTAGCGTGTGAAGGCGGCCAGCCGCGCGTTCCGGTCCGCCGCGGACAGACGAATGACCTGTGAATGCCAGGCGGAGGCGGGTTGGGTGAACGGGCGGGTCGCGCCCCATTTGTTCGCATACGGAAAATCTTCGTAGTAGAGCAGGTCGGATCCGAAAACGTCTTCGGCGGCCGACCGCACGATTTGATGATCGACATGACCGCCGATGCCGAGCGGGGCAACCACCCGCGTGCCACGCGGCAGCTCGTTCAGGAAGGCCGTCACGGCTTGTCGTACGGCTTGATCGTCATCGCGCACAGCACCGAACAGCGTGGCCGGGTCGGGATATAACGCTTGCCCGTGCGCGTCAAGGCGCACATTGCCTTCCTGGAACGGCGCATGGAGGGTGTCCGCGCCGAGGACGGCGCAGGCTGCTTCATCTTCGCGACGACGCACCGCTCCGGCATCCGGCCCCAAACCGCACATTTCCAGAAAGCGTGACGCGAAGGGTGAGGGCGGCGGCCAGCAGGGATCGGGCGCCATCAGGGTGACCACGAGTGACGTCTGCCCCTCCCGGGTATGGCGGTGTATTTGCCCGCCACAGGAGAGGACGGCGTCATCCAGGTGGGGCGATAAATAGAGCCAATCGTATTCGTCACGCATGGCAGCATCTTAACGATAGATGGACCGGAAACAATACGGCATTTCACGTCGCGCGTTTCGCTTCGAGCCGGTCGGCGAGCGAGCGGACGAATGCCCGGTATTCATGGCGAAACCGCTCCCGGGTATGGTTTTCGCGCGCCCAGGACCAGGCGGCGCGCGCCATGCCGGCGCATTCGGCTTCGGGTTTTTCCGCCACATCGGATACGGCCTGCCGAATGCCCGCCACGGATGCGTCGGGCAGCAGCATGCCACAGGACGGCTCGACATCGACGCTGGCTTCCCGCGTGACGATGGGTATCAACCCGGCGTGCATGGCGGTAATCACACAGCCGCCGCCGCCTTCGGAACAGGATGGATACACCAGGCCGATGCACGATTCCGCGATGTGCTTGAAGGCTGGCCCGGCCACATCCACCCAGCCCGGCGTTTTGATGTTTGGGCGGCGATACAACAAGTCGGCAAAGGCTTTTCGGAATGCCGGTTCCCGGTCGATCGGGCCGCAGACGATCAACTCGCGATTCGGCATCCCGTCAAACGCTTCCAAAACCAGGTCCAATCCTTTGTGGACGAACCCCTCGCTTCCCATCCAAAGAAAGCGCGAGCGCGCGGAATGAAAATCCTTGGATTCCGGGAATGGGTAGGTGAAAGCGTTGGAGAGGCGAATGCGGGTGATCGGCTTTTGTGCGAAGGCAAACGATTCGATCGTGAACGTATTGCCTAATACCGTAATCAGATCGGCATGTTCGGCGGCTTGATTTTCTTCGATCAGCTTAAAGGGGTCGAGGGCGATGCCTCGCCGGGCTTGGAGTTCCGCCAGCCGTCGTCGCTGATTGCCGTTATGCACGGTATGATGCGCGGTATCCATGTGGGCGATCTTGAGGCAGGAGGCGGGCAGGGCCGCGGCGTAACGGTCAAAGTTGCGCCGAACATCCACGTAGATGTCATAATCCAGCCGCGGCAACGGTTGCCGTCGGGTCCAGTGAATAACATCCACGGCGTAGCCCTCGTCCAAAAAGCCTTGGATCATCGCCCACGTTTCCCAGAAGTGAGGGTGGGAATACGGTAAAGCATCCGGTCGACGGACGAGCGCGGCGTCAATAACATACGACAACAAGACCCGGCCGCGAGACGCCGCGTGGTTTACGGGTTGAAGCGAAACACACCGTTCATTGAGTCCGCGCGCGCGACGCCACACGCGCTTCAGGAATCGAGACGTAGATTTTATCATGGCGCTGTCCAGCACGGTTCTATCCTTTCGTTTCCCGTTAATCCCGGGCAAAGGGTTCCGGTTCTCCGCTTCCGGTTTCCGGCGCGGCGGATGGCCCGTGCATGGAGGCCATCAGGTGGTGGATATCGGCTTTACCGACGAGATTCAGGCCGAACATCGCGGCCAAACAGCCCAAAGCCGCAACCACCAGGCTGGCGAGTGGTCGTCCATCCAGTCCGTCCACCGCGACGGCGATGATGCCAAAACACCAGGCGATAAAGACCAGCATGCGCACAGGCTTGAATTCGCGCCAATTGACCCAGGCCGGCAACCGCGCCCGCGCACCCAGGTAGATGGCCAGCAACCCGTACGCCAGGCAACCGGAAAGGGCCACGCCGCGCTCGCCCAGGCGCGGGGCGAGCGCCATGCTGAGCACAGCATGCACGCCGGCGGCGGCGAGTGTGGCGCCGCCCACGATGGAGCCGCGGTCAATGGCCAGCAGCGTCCGTCCGGCAATCACCACCATCAGGTAACAGAAGGGAATGGGGGCGATCCAAGCCATCAGGTCGGCGGCGTCGGCAAACTTGGGATCGCTGAGCAGCAGGATGATCGGCTCGCGGGCCATGGCCAGGGCCGCCACCATGGGAATAACCAGCAGCAGGCTGAAGCGAAGCAGCATGGTGAAGGACGTGCGCAGGGGCGGATTGGCGAGCAGCTGGTTCAGGTCGCGCGAATCTACCCGGTTCCGGGTTTTGTAGAATTCGGTGATCAGCACATCGAGCATGGAGGTCCCGGTCGCCACGCCGACCCAGGCGATGTTGAAGCATAAGGTGAAGTTGGCCAGTCCTTCCAGATCGGAGAAGGCGACCAACACATAGCGGTCGATAACCTGGAAAATCCATTCTCCCATGATCATCGGAAGCAGCGGAATGCCGAAGACCAGGATTTCCCGCAGTTGTTTTTGTGAGGCCGGCGCTTGCCACACCGCCTTCATCGGCGCGAGGTAACGGGAAACCAGCACGCTGAGCATCAACCAGACCACCCACAGCCATAACATGAAGCTGACTGAAATATCCTGGAACCACATGAAGGCAAGCACGGGAAGAAACCAGGCGTCCGCATAAAACAACATCAGCATACGAGACTGGGCGTACGCCGAACGCCCCATCAGAAAATAAACAATTTGGGTAAGATGCACCGCGATGATCAGAATGAGGCCGCAGGCCACGATATCGGTGGACGATAGCCCCAGCGCTTCCGGCGCCCACAGCACGAGAAGCCCCGCGCCGACCAACCCGATCACCCCCGCCAACAGGCCGAAATACGTCATGATCGTGCGCAGAACGGAATGTTGAAACGCCGCGGCTTGTCCGGGAATTTTTCGCAGCATGTATTCCAGGCTGCCCAGGGAAGAGATCAGGGTGATGAACGAGACCGTCAGCATGATCAAGGTAAGTCGCGCGTAGTCTTCCTTGGTCAAGAGGGTGGTCAGCAGTTTGATGCGAACCGGCGCGATCAGCATGCGGATGGCCACGTAACCGAAGCTGGCGAATAGCAGGTTGGCCAAGGTGCGCCCCCGGCGATCAGGCGAAGGCGTCGCATCCGTTGGAGGCTGGGTGCTCACGCGTGGGTCACGGGGGGGCGGCGCCGACGGTGCCAGTCGATGGTCGCTTGCAGCCCTTCACTCAGGCTAAAACGCGGTCGCCAAGCGATCGCCGCTTCGGTTTCCTGGATGTTGGCGATCCGGACCTGCTCCATCGGACGGTCGGCCGCGGCGTCAAAATGCAACGCCGTGGGGTTGCCCATAAGGCCGGCGATTTGCTCCACCACCGAACGGACCGAGGTCATTTCCCCGGAGCCGAGGTCGATGGTTTTGCCCGCGACGCCTTCCGCCCGGGCCAAACGAATCAGTCCTTCGACGACGTCTTGAACATAGATCCAGTCTACCATCCGGGTGCCGCTGCTCATGCGCGGAGATGTCCCGGCCAATAGCTGGTTGATCACATAGGGGACCAGCTTCTTTTCATCGCGTTGATCCGGGCCGTACACCATGAAGACCCGGGCAATGACCGCGGGAAACGTATAGAGGGCGTGAAACATTCGCGCATAGGCGGTGGCGGCCGCCTTGGCCGCGGCATACGGCGAGGAGGGCGGGGCCTGCGCATGGTCCGGTTCTTCCAGCGAGCCGGTCAGAACGAATCGCCGGCAACCGGCGCGCGATGCCGCCTCCATCAAATAAACCGTGGCGGCCAGGTTGGCCGTGAAGGTCGGGCGGACCAGGCTGATGTCGCGGCCGCCGGTTACGCAACTGGCCAAATGATAAATGACGTCCGGGCGGTGGCACGCGATCAGCGCCGTCGCTTGCTCGGGATCGGTCAAGTCGGCTTGGGTCGGCGTGATACCATCCGGAAGCGCATCCGGGTGTTCACGGCTTACCCCGACCACCGTTGCGCCATCGGCCACAAGGGCGCGGCACAGATGGCTCCCGATAAAGCCCGAAGCGCCGGTAACCAGAATGCGCATGGGTTGTAATGCAGAAGCTGGTTTGTCCGGAGTCGTTTGATTTGCGTCCATGAAGTATCGTCTTGCTCAATCCCGCCACATGCGGTACTGGCAAGAGAAGATACCGAAACAACACGCTGCGAGACAAGGCGGAAACCGTATGAAACTGGTGGTTCAATTGCCGGCATTGAATGAAGAAGCGACGATCGCTGAGGTGATCGCTTCCATCCCGAAAACCATTCCGGGCATCGATGCGGTGCGCGTGGTGGTGGTGAACGACGGTTCCTCCGACCGGACCGCGTCCCTTGCTGAAGCCGCCGGCGCGGTCGTGGTCTCGCACGAAAAGCCGCGCGGGGTGGGGGCGGCCTTCCGCTCCGGCCTGATGAAATCCTCTGAATTGGGCGCGGACATCATTGTCACCATGGATGCCGACGGACAGTTTAATGCCGATGACATTCCCGCCCTGATCCGGCCGATCCTTAACGGCGAGGCGGACTTCGTCACCGGTTCGCGTTTTGTCGACCCGGCGTTTATTCCCGAGATGCCGGCGGTGAAAAAGTGGGGCAATGATCAGATCGCCCGCTGGGTCAGTTCCATGGTGAAAATCCGGTTTTATGACGTCTCCTGCGGGTTTCGCGCCTATTCCCGAAATGCGTTCCTCCGGCTGGTGCTGCTCGGTGACTTTACCTACACCCATGAAGTGTTTTTGAGCTTGGCCTTCGCTCACGTCCCAATCAAGGAGGTGCCGGTGCGGGTGCGTGGCGTGCGTGAACACGGCAAAAGCCGGGTCGCCAACAACCTGTTCCGGTACGGCTGGCGGACGGCCTCGATCATTTTGAAAACCTACCGCGATTACCGCCCGCTGCGGTTCTTCAGCAAAATTGCCGCCGTGCTTACCCTGCTGGGTCTCTGCTTTGTGGCCTTTCTCGGCTATGTGAAGTGGACGACCGGAATCTTCACCCCGCATAAATGGTCCGGCTTCGTGGGTGGCGCCTTTATCGGAACCGCCATCTTCATGTTTATTGTCGGTGTGGTGGCGGAAATGCTGGACCGCATTCGCGTCGCGGTGGACGAGTCGTTATTCCGGGTTAAACGCTTGGAATGCACGTTGCGCGATAACGGCGAAAACCAACCTCCCGCACCTTGAGGCATGATGATCGAAGCCGCATGGTTGGCCGCGCGCGTGGTGCTGGCCGGTTGGCCGTGGGCCGCGGCTCGCTCGGGTGATCCGGATGACGGCGCGTGGGTGCGCGCCGGATTGATTGCGCTGTACGGCCTGTTTGCCAATCTCATTCCCGTGCTGGTGCTGGCCGCGCTTGGCATATGGACCCCGATGCTGGACGTACTGGCTTGGGCTGCGGTGGTGGCCATCGGCTTTGTGCGGGCGCGCCGCGCCGACTGGCGGGCGGCATCGACCCTTCGGGCCGGTGGCGTGGTCGCGCTGCTGGTGGTGATCGGCGCGGTGGCCCCGCCGCGCTCCGAGTGGCTGGCCGGCGGCTGGGATCCCGGGCTTTACCAAAACAACGCGGTGGCGATTGCCGATCGCCAGGGGTGGGTGGCGTTATCCGGCGGCATTCACGCCCGGTTGACCGAGCAGGAGCGCCTTCTGGTCAGCGAGGCGGAAGGCGACTACCGCGAAGCATTTCCCGGTGTGCCGCTGACCATGGAAACCGGTGATCTCCCGTTGTATTTTTTTCCGCTTACCCCGATCTGCGGCGCTTGGCTTTACCGGTTGGGTGGCTATGAATTGTTGGTGAGGTTTCCGGCGATTCTGGCCTTGCTGGGACTTCCGGTGGTGGCGGCGATGGTCCGGCGCTGGGGACCCTCGGCATCGGTTTGTTGCGGATTCTTTTGGTTGGTCGCCCCGCTCTGGTGGTACCAGCAGGCCATTCCCACGGCCGAGATGCTGTACCTCGTGTTGTTGACCGGCGGTTGGTGGCTGGCCCGGCGGGCGGCGGAGCAGAATCAGGCCTGGCCGGCGGGTGTCGCATGGGCGTTTGGCGCAGCCACCGTGAATCACTTTAATTTTCCCGTCATCGGCGCGTTACTGCTAACCGGACTGGCCTTGCTGGATGAATCGCCTACGCCTCGACGCGTGATGTCGCGGTACTTCGCCGGACACACCGGATTACTGCTCGGCATTCTCGTGAATGCGCTTCTGGCGGATGTGACGCTCGACCGTTTGCAACAAAAGGATCAGGTCTGGTTGGCGGTGATGATTCCGTATGGCCTGTTGCTTGCCTCGGGATGGGTCCTGGCATGGGTGCGTCCTGGTTCCCGGGCGGCCGGAAAACTGGGCGAGGGGGCCGGCTATTTCGCCTTGGTCGTTGGTGTGGGAATCATCGGTCTGGTGGCGCTCCTGCATCTTCCCGGCTTGGCGACAGCCTGGCCGGAATGGCTGAGCGGAACCCGGATGGGAGATATCCTCAACCGCGTCCGGTTGCTGATGGCGTTCACCGGCGCCGGGTCCTGGGTCCTTGCCGCGCTTGGCATGCTCGCACTGGCTGGCCGTCGCGCTGATCGTACGGTCATGCCCTGGTTGGTTTTTGTGTTGCTGTGCGGCGCCGCGACCTCGTTATTCCTGTGTCTGCCCGGTATTGCCGGGATTTATCCGTGGGCCTTGCGTCGCTACGTCCCGACGTTGCTGCCGTTTATGGCCTTTGCCCAGGGATTTTTCATGTGGTGGTGCTGGCGAAACCGCCATGCCTGGCCGAAGGGTTGGTCTGCGCTAGCCGCCGGTGCCCTGCTGTGGGGCGCGGTCGATGCCGTCCGGTTGACCCGGGATGCCATCCGGGTCGGCGATTACCCGGGAATGGTAACGCTGGTGCGCGAGTTCGCGGCGGCAACCGGTTTGGATGAAGTCATCGTAGCGGATGATCCCCGCTGGGGAACGCCCCTGTTGCTTGCTGAAGGCCGGCAGGTCCTTAATGCTCGCCCGCTCTGGCAGTCCAAAAATCCTGAGCACCATCGCGCCTTTTTGGAAATGATCCGGCGCTTGCAGCAAGAGGAGGGCTTGCGGGTGGTCTGGCTCACCAGCACCCGGCGCGGCATGGCGATTTATCCCGTAGAAATACCGGTTGAGCCCGAACCGCAGTGGGAAAAAACCTTCGCGTACCGGACGATTGTGCATAGCGCGCGGGGAACGGTATTTCGTGACGAGGCTCAAACGCGGACGTTCCGCCTGTATGAAGGGCGGTAACGGACGCAGTCGCGGCTATTCGGTGTGAACGATCAGCACTTCCGCTTTGTGAACGCTCCGCGTGCGGCGGACTTTTTTTAGCTGCATGCGCAGTTGGGCGACCATGGCCCGTTCGATGTCCGTCCCGCGATCGCCTTCCAGAATATCATCCAGCGCGACCTCCAAGTCGGCCAACGACGTGCCGGAAATCAGGTGAAGCAGGTAGCGCCCGGGGGCGACCTCCGCCAAGCCTAGAAAGGGAATGGCGCTTAAAAGCTGATTGGCGCCGACAACAATCATGCTGGTTTTCTCAGATGCCTTGATGACTTGAACCAGCGCGTGCTCCGAACGATTATCCGGTGGTCGCAGCGTATCAACGGCCATGACGATGGCCTTCGCCCGGTCATCGGAAATGGTGGCCAAGGCCTCCAGCGTCCGTTCGGGAAGGGTCACGGTAATCGGGTGACTGGGCTCAATGAATTTGCGTGGACGCCCGCTGCTCTTGGGTGCCGCCGGTTGGGATAACCCCTCCAGGCCGCGCGGGTCTGTATTTAAGTTGCTTGTTGACATAAAGATGCATGCGTCATACCCACGGGTCGGCAAAAAAGCAAGTGGTTTCTATTTAAAAATATTCATTGCGCGATAATTTTTATGTTGATTCGTTCGCCTAAACGTTCTACTTTGCCGCCCAATCATTCGTTTTGGCATGAAAAAAAATCTTTATATATTTGTTATTCTAGCGGCCGCGATAGGCTCGATTTCCTGTGACAGCGGGGGCGGCGGGCGCAGCGAGGAAGATCGCTTTGTCGGCACGTGGGCCATGCACCGGGGTGGAACTCCCGCCGGCGAAATCGCCGTTTATCTTCATCTCAAGGGCGACAATACGTTGCTGATTTCCAACTTTCCCGATGGATCACGGCAACGCATGACCGGAACCTGGTCGGTCCAGGACGGGGTTTTGGTCGCGCCGTTTTCCAATCCGCCGACCGGCGATGGCCGGATTGAAGCTGTGCTCAATGCTGATGACGTGCTGGAAATCAGTTTTATCGAGTATTGGCACACCCCGAATAAGGTGGTGCCATTTGCCGGGACCCGGGTTGCTGATGCCTTGGTGCCACATTTGAATTAATGCGCGTTGCGCTGAAAAAGCTTTTGCCGGTATTG
>CALMYG010000130.1 GCA_937873455.1 uncultured Verrucomicrobiota bacterium | reverse complement strand
CCAGCGCCACCCGCTCCGCCTTGCTGGCCGCCTGTCGCTTGCGACAGGCTCGGCCCGCTGGATCAACCGGCTCCCCGGACCCCGCGAAGCGCGGTGCCTGCCCGACGGCTTCCCGCGGTACCGCATGCGCCTTCGGCGCATAAAGAATGGTCTGGCACGCTACACGGTCATCTTCATGTTCCTTGTGTAGTGGATGATGAAGGGAACATGAACGTGGTGATGATCTCGTTCTCTCTGCACTCGGGACACCCAAACACGCGATCACATCATTGCAAACCAACGAGTTGCCTATGCGTATTTAACCTGCTCGGAACTCAGGAGGCCGCCGTCCCTCCCGACGCGCTTCGACTCACCCGCCTGATGATTTGCGCAAATGCGAGGGGAGAATCTTCAGTTCCTCGCGGTATTTGGCCACGGTGCGGCGGGCCACATGGTAGCCGGTATCCGCCAATTGCTTCGCGATGGCCTGGTCCGAAAGCGGATGCCGCAGGTCTTCTTCATCGATCATCCGGGAAATGGCATCCTTGATCGCCTGGTTGGATACGCTCTGTCCGTCCGCATTTTTAAAGCCGGGCGTGAAGAAATACTTCATTTCATACATACCGCGCGGGGTCTGCATGTACTTTCCGGAAATCGCCCGGCTCACCGTTGTTTCATGCACCCCGACGACGCCGGCAACCTCGGACATGGTCAACGGACGCAGGTGGGTCACGCCGTTATCCAGAAAATCCTTCTGCACCCGTACGATTTCCCGGGCGATGTTGTAAATGGTTTGCTGGCGCTGGTTGATGCTCTTGATCAGAAACAGGCTCGAACGGACTTTGTCGCGGATGTACTGCTTCACCTCCTTGGCGGTGTCGCCGTCATGCATCAACTGCCGGTAGTGCTCGCTTACATGCAGGTGCGGGAGGTTATCGTTGTTCATCACGACCAGGTATTCGCCCTCGTCGTTCCGGATGACCGTAACCTCCGGCAACACGTAATGAGGCGACTCGGCGGCAAATCGTCGTCCCGGCTTGGGGTCGAGGGTGCCGATCAGCCGGGCTTCTTTTTCGACGTCGGTCACGGAGGCGCCGGTCGCCCGCGCGATCTCCGCATATTTGTGCCCGGCGAGGAGGTCCAGGTGGCGTTGCACCATCGTTGCGGCCAGCGATTCACCCCGCCCCAGGCGTTTAAGCTGCAGGAAAAGGCATTCGGAGAGATCCCGCGCGGCCACGCCGATTGGATCAAACTCCTGAACCAGTTCCAGCATCTCCTGTAATTTTTCCGGGTTTTCCCCGGTGGACATGGCCAGCTCTTCCGGCGTGGAGGTCAAATAGCCGTCGTCATCGACGCTGCCAACGATCAATTCGGCGAGGTGGCGCTCGTCGCCGCCGAGATCAGCCATCGTCAGTTGGTTCATCAGGTGCTGTTGCAACGAGTCGGATACGGAAAGCGAATCCAGCGCGAATTGATGGCGGTCGGGATCGAAGCGGCTGACCGGAGACTGGGTCTGGGTGTAATATTCCTTCCACTCGTCGTCGAGCTGGGCGATCATTTCAAACTCATCAAAGGCCTCTTCGGCCTCCGCGTTTTCCTCCGCGCCGTCTCCTTCGGTCTCCGCGGTTTCCGGCGCCTCGGCGTCCGGGGAAAGTTCCTCCAGGGTTGGATTCACTTCCATTTCCTGCTGCACCAGCGTGCGCAATTCCAGGACCGGAACTTGCAACAATTCCAGCGACTGGCGCATTTGCGGCGCCAGCGACAATTGCATGCGCTGCTGTTGGGTTTGCGATAAGCTGGGGCCGTTCATGATGGTGGTGAGCAGTTTTGATGCCAAAATAAAGACTCAGCCCAACAACCTCAAGGGCTTTCTTGATGTTAGACAAAAAAGGCGCATCCCTCGTCGCTGATTTCTTCGTGATCCTGATGGGATGGATGATGAACCCAATGGCATCGGTCAAGGAATCAGGGATGCGCCCGTTTGGCCGTGATAATACGTTTCCGTGTTGCTACTTGCTCCAGTCATCCCGAGCGTAGTCGAGGGATCTCCGTCTTCGTCAAGGTTACGGCAGAGATTCCTCCACTCCGCCCGTCGCGTTGCTCCGGGACTCCGGTCGGAAT
>CALMYG010000129.1 GCA_937873455.1 uncultured Verrucomicrobiota bacterium | reverse complement strand
CCCCGCCGACGGATTCCCGCCTGGCTCCGTCCCGTGCACAGGCAAGGATGCCTATGTCACATTGAAGTCAGCCAATCAAGGATGCGCCCCCATAAGTGGCTGGCGCCACCTCGCGCGAAAGAGTTTGTACCCGTTCCGCGATGGACTTGGTATAACCCGGTCGCGATGATTGAATTCAGAAAAGTATCCAAACATTACGGCGCGCAGGATGTGCTGGTGGACGCGAGCTTCCAAATCAGCCCGGGCGATCGTGTCGGTTTGGTCGGCCCGAACGGCGCCGGCAAGTCGACGGTCTTCGGCTTGATTCTCGGCGAGGTTGCTCCGGATGACGGCGAGGTCTTTGTCGCGGATCGCCGCCGGCTGGGCTATCTGCGCCAGGTGTTGAATGTGCGGGATGAGGAGGTGCCGCTGCTGGACTACGTCGCCGATGCCCTTCCCGAGTTGCGGGAGATCGATCAGCGGATTCATGCCGTGGAGCATGAACTGGCCGAAGCAGGCGGGGGCGAGGGGTCGCTGCGCGCCAAGCTCATCGATGAAATGGGTGATCTTCAACACCGCTACGAAGTTCTCGGGGGATACGAAATGCGCACGCGCGCACAGGAAGCGCTCGGCGGTTTGGGTTTTTCCGCCGATGCGTTGATGCATGGCGTGGGCACGTTCAGCGGCGGGTGGCAAATGCGCGCGGAATTGGCGCGGGTCCTGGTGGCCCGGCCCGGCACGCTCCTGCTCGACGAACCCTCGAACTACCTCGATTTGCCGGCCGTGGAGTGGTTGCAGCGCTTCCTGCGGGACTTTGAAGGCACGCTGGTGTTGATCTCCCACGACCGGTTTTTGTTGAATACGCTGACCCGGCGAACGCTGGAAATCAACGCCGGCCGCGCCACGGCCTATGCCGGAAATTACGACACCTACCAACGCGACCGGGTGATCCGGGTTGAGCAGGCCCTGGCCCGCAAGGAAAATCAGGATCAGAAGCGACGGCAAGTCGAGCGATTCGTCGAGCGCTTCCGGGCCAAGGCGTCCAAGGCGGCTCAGGTGCAGAGCCGGGTGAAGATGCTGGAGAAGATGGAGGACGTCGAGGAGGTCGATGACTTGGCCGTGCGCGGGCGCATTCGACTTCCGGATCCCCCGCATTGCGGCATCGAGGTGATCCGGCTGGAACAGGCGGGGCTTACCTATGACGGTCAGCGGTGGGTGCTCCGCGATGTGGAGTTGTCGGTGCAGCGCGGCGAGAAGCTGGCGCTGGTCGGGCATAACGGTTTGGGTAAAACCACCTTGTTGCGCATGCTCGCCGGTGCGCTTCCCTTGTCCGAGGGCAAGCGCATACTCGGCCACCAGGTAACGCCCGGCTATCAAACGCAGGATTTTGCCGAGGCGATGAACGAACGCGAGACGGTTTTGCAGACGGTGCGCGCGGTCGCCCCCGATCGTCCGGAACGGGAATTGCGCGGCCTGCTCGGCGGGTTCGGTTTTTCCGGTGCGGCGATCGAAAAAACCGTGGGGGTGTTGAGCGGCGGCGAGAAGATTCGCCTCGCCTTTGCCCGGCTGCTGGTGAAGCCGCCCAACCTGCTGCTGCTGGATGAGCCGACCACCCATCTGGATATTCATGCCCGTGAAGCGCTCGAGGAGGCCTTGCGGGAGTATCCCGGTACGATGTTGGTGGTGAGCCACGACGTGGCCTTTGTGCGCCGGGTGGCCACCGGCATTCTGGAAATGAAACCGCCGGGCGTGCGGCGGTTCGCCGGCGACTACGACTACTACCGCGAAAAAATTGCCGCCGAGCTGGTCGCCGCCAAAACCGGCGTCGACGGCGCGCCGGTATCCTCCACCCGGTTGGCCAAGCGCGAGCGCGCCGAACGGATTCGCGAAACCGCCGCCCGCAAACGTGTATTGGAAGCGGCGATGCGGAAGGCGGAAGCGACCATTACCCGGCTGGAAAACGAACAAGCGGAGTTGGTGGGTTCGCTGGAATGCGGAGCGGGTAAATCATTTGCGGAAATCAATCAACGCCTGACCGCCCTGCCCGGAGAGATCGCCGAAGCCACCGCGGCATGGGAACGCGCCGCCCTCGAATGCGAGGAGCTGAATCAAAATCGGCCGTGATGCATCGTCTCCAGAATGCTCGCTAAGCGTTTGCGGTAATGGAGCCCTAGGGCGAAGCCCTAAAAACCGCTTTAACCATCCAATTCGCTTGTTCCTGTTGCCGCATCGTGATTAACACTTTTTGCATTAAGGAGTGTTGACCATGAAGCGACTGATGATTGTCGATGATGAGGAGTCTTTTACCCGCCTCATGGCCTTGAATGTCGAGGATACGGGTGATTACGAAGTGCGCATCGTAAACGATGCGTCGCAGGCGACCCGGGTGGCGCGTCTGTACCGTCCGGATGTCGTGTTGCTCGATATTTTGATGCCGGGAAAGAGCGGCATCAAGTTGGCCGAGGAGTGGCAGGCCGACCCGGAATTGTCCGGCATCCCCCTTGTTTTTCTCACCGCGGCCATGTCAAAGGAGCAGCCGATGGTGGAGGGTGGCGTATTGGATAAATTTCCGGTGTTGGTGAAGCCGGTGTCATTTCTGGACATCCTCCGGCAATTGGAGGCGGTTGTTTCCGGGCGATAAACAAATGATGGTGACGGGCGCAAACGATCAGGTGGTGATGTCCTTCACCGGGTTCAAGGCGAAGACGGATCACATGCTGCACGTAATCCATATTGAGGATGATCCGCAGGTTGCTTCGTTGGCCGCTCATATTCTTCACCAGTCCTCCCCCGATGATTTTCGTGTCGACCATTACGCCAGTCTTGGCGATGCCGGACTGGCCTTGGATATCGGCGCCGGCGGCGTCGGGGACGTCATCCTGCTGGATTTGAATCTGCCCGACAGCCGCGGTTGGTCGACCTTTTCACGGATGCACCAGCACTATCCGGATATTCCCATTGTCGTATTGACCGGCGATCCCGACCAAGCCATTGCCATTCGCGCGGTGCAGGAGGGCGCTCAGGATTACTTGCTTAAAAGCGAGCTACGGGTTCCCGGATTGCTGGCCCGTATTCTTCGTTATGCCGTGGAGCGCCACCGGTATATCAAGGAAATCGAAAGTGCGCGTCGTCAATTGCTGCGTCAGAACAAACAATTGCAAGAGGCGATGGCCAACCTCGAGCGCACCGGCGCGGCCTTGATCGAATCGGAAAAAATCAAAAGCCTGGGTCAGATGGCGGCCGGAATCGCCCATGAGTTGAAAAACCCGCTGGCGATTATCCGGATGGGGCTGGATTACCTCGACCGCTCACATCCTGACCGGCGGGGCGGGGCCGCCACCAAGATTTTGCCGGACCTGTTCAAGGCGTTGAGCCGGGGGGAGGGGATCATTGCCGACATGATGGATTATTCCGCTCCGCTCACCCCGCGCGTCGAGTCGTTGTCCCTGAATGCGTTGATCGAGGAAGCGCTGGACCTGATACGCCCGCTTTGCGTCCGGTATCATATTGAGGTGCGGTGCGAGTTGACCTCATCGCTGCCGCCGCTCGCACTTGACCGCAAGAAAATCATTCAGTTGTTGATGAACTTGCTGAGCAATGCCGTGCAGGCGATGTCCGACCAGGGTGCGGGGGTATTGACCGTGCGCACGGTCATGGCGCCGATGCCGCCTTCTCCGCAAGCGCCTCCCGAATCGGAATGGCCCGATCCCATGTTGGTCACGGCGGAAATCTCCGATACCGGTCCCGGGATACCCGTCGACGTGCTGCCGCGCGTGTTCGATCCGTTTTTCACGACCAAGAGCGCCAATGGCGGCACCGGCCTGGGATTACCGGTCGGTGCGATGATCATGGAGCAACACGGCGGGCGGCTTGAACTTTCCAACCATCCCGGCGGGGGCGCGATGGCCCGGTTGACGTTTGTTGTGTAGGAGGAATCGAACGATGAATGAAGCAATCATACCTGTCGAACCCATGCGGGCTTTCCGATGGCGCCATGGCGGCGGCCTGTTGTTGGCCGGCGTGCTTCCGGCGTTGGCGATTCTGTGGATGTGGCGGGCCAGCCTCCCGATGGTTGAGGGTTATCCGCCGGGTGCGCAACTTCGGGATTATCCGGTGGAGCTGGCCGGGCTCGTGTTTTTCAACACCTTGATATTCGCCTTTGCGTCTGCGCTATCGGCATTGTGTTTTCTGCAGTTCAAGGAAACCGGACGGATCGTAAAGCCGATCCTCGCACTTCCCCTGTTTGTCGGCGGTTTGTTGGAGTTGGTTCGCATGCTGGTGATTGTCGGCGGGTTGCCCGCCAACGTGCCGGAGGATGTGTTTATCACCGTATCCCGCATCACGACCGAGGTCGTGATGATGTTCTGGCTTTGCCTCTTGCCCACGGTGTTCATCATGTTTGATACGATCAAAGGCAAGCGCCGGCAGGACCGCGCCACCGAATGGGCGATCGGTCTTTCCGTGGTTATGGTGGCGGTGAGTTTGTGGGGCTTGCGGGCCTTGACCCATAGTTCCACCGTGCAGGAATGGGTCATGGCCGGACCGTTCTCGCAGCATGTGTTTCGTTGGCTTCCTTTGGGTTTGGCGGTCTTTCTCGGCGTCTTTGTGTTGCCGACCTACGTCAAGCTTCATCCATCGCTGTTCGTGCAGTCGGTGTGGGTGGCCTGCCTTCCCCTGGGGGGTGCGTATCTCTTTTTTGCCCTTCATGCCGAGACGGGGTGGGGGTGGAACGCCACGGTGGCCAGCGCGATCAAGCTGGCGGCATTTCTGATCCCGGCATTCGGGTTGGTTTGGGAGTACCGCTGGACCCATCGCGCCATGCGCGAGCAAAACCGCACCCTCAACGATCATGCGCTCTACGCCGCGCAACGCGAGGAGAACGCGCGCAACCAGGAGCGGTACCTCACGCATGTCATGAACCGGATCAACCTGCCGCTTTGCATGTTCGATCGCTCGCTCCGCGCCGTAAAAATCAGCGAGGCGGTATTCCGCGCCGCCGGTGTGGCGGCGGGAACCCCGGCGACCGGTCTCACGCCCGACGCCATCTTCCCCGCCTCCTTTGCCGCCGTGCTCATCAGGGCCGGAAAAGAAGCGATCAAGCAACCGTCTTCCATTGCGATCCAGGAAACGTGGGATGGCGGCATCGTTAAAATCAATTGGTCGGTTTCCGCCTTAACCGATGAGCAGGGTCATGTTCTTGGCGTAATGGCGGTGGGCAAGGAGGTCGCTTGAAATCATGAACGGTAGCACCCCTCAAAATGGAATAAAACTTTCCGGTGATTCCTTGGCGGCGATTATTGCCGGCAAGACGCTGCGACCGCCTGCGCCAGGGCCCGTATCGGATATTTACCGCCGACCCGTAGCTTCGGCTTCCATTCCCCCGCGCGTAAACGGAAAGCGCTCTCCCAGAACCGGTTAGATTATTGGCTACCAAAAGCCTTGCCGGATCACCGGGCCACACCCTTCTAGTCTTTGAAAAATTGCGAATACCACCCCTATACAGCATCGGGGTTTCCCGGTACATATGATCGGCATGAGGCGGTCATTTATCATGGCAGTGGCAGTAATGGTGGGGGCGGTTGCGTCTACCTACGCCTGGATTGATCGCTCGGGCAGCGGCCTGAGCGATGTCTGGGAGACGGCGTACGGCCTGGGTCTAGACCCCCACGCCGACGACGACGGCGATGGATTTACCAACCTGCAGGAAGCCATCGCCGGCACCGATCCCCACGATCCTGCGAGTTATCCCAGCCGGGTGGTGTTTCGCCCGGTTTCTCCCAAAACCGTGATCGCACAGTTTCCCACCGTGGCCGGTATCCGCTACCAGCCGCAGGTATCCTCCGATTTGTTCGCCTGGTTTCCCGTCGGTCTACCGGTGATCGGCGATGGCGGTTGGTACGAACGCGTCATTGAGCTGGAGACAACCTTCACATCCGGCGGGTTGACCCGCTCGGTCTGGACCAATCTCACCGGGTCCGGCGTGAACCTGATCAAGCAGTATGTCTCCAACAACGTGCCGCCACATATCGCGGATACCGTGGCCATGATTGATTTTCCGCCGACCAATCCCAATCAGGACCAGTTCGGTCAATACATCCGTGGCTGGCTGATTCCCCCGGTCGGCGGCCTCTACACCTTCTGGATCGCCAGCGACGACAACAGCGAGTTGTGGCTCTCGACCAACGCCAGTCCCGCCGGAAAATCCCGCATCGCGTACGTTTCCGGTTGGACCTCCCACCGCCAATGGACCAAATACCCGGAACAACAATCGGCGCCGGTTCTCCTCGAAACCAACCGCAGTTATTACTTCGAGGTCTATCAGCGCGAGTCGCATGGCGGCGATAATTTGTCCGTGGCCTGGACCCTTCCCGGCGCTCCGCTCGACCAGCGCGACATCATCGGCGTGCCCCACGTCTCTTCCTCCGGGTTGTCCATCCGCGATCTCGCCGGCGATGGCGTCGTCTCCTTCCGCCTGCGCATCGACCAGGTGGACTCCGACGGCGACGGCGTGTCCGACTACGAGGAGCATCTGCTCGGCCTCAATCCCTCCCTCGCCACCTCCAAGCCGCGCCAGTCCGATTATCCCGCCGCCCTCGCCATCCTCGACAGCGGCAACCTCGTCACCATCGGCGCCACCACGCCGCGCGCCTACGAAGCCGGGGTAGTGCCGGGCCGCTTCACCGTCTACCGGGCCGGGAGCGTTCAGCCGTTGACCATCGCCTATACCGTATCCGGCAACGCCGTCCCCGGCGCCGACTACCACCCGCTTTCCGGCACCGTGGTCATCCCGCCCGGCCAGCGCTCCGCGGTCATCGACGTGATTCCCATTCCCGACGGACTCCTCGAGCCGCAGGAAACGGTGACCGTCACCTTGCAACCCGGCGACGGCTTCGCCCTCGGCGTTCCCGCCTCCGCCACCGTCGCCATCGATGATGCGATGGATGTCCTGTACGTCGCCTCGTTGCGTCCGCCCGCCGACGTGTTGTCCAGCGGCTATGGTCATGCCGTCATCCGCCGCGCCGGCAACGGACAACACGCGTGGGTGCGCGTCAGCTTTCACGGACTCTCCGGCGACAACACCGCCTCGACCCTGCTCGTTTCCGGCAACGGCCTGACCGGTCCCGCCGTGCTGGACCTGCCGACCGGCCAAATCCCCGACCACGCCTGGAGCCTCGCCCCCACCAACGGGTTTTCATCCGCTGACCTGGTGACCCAGCTTGATGCCGGCAACCTGTGGGTTCGCCTGGCCAGCGCCGGCGTTCCCGGCGGCGAGCTGATCGGCCGCTTCGTGCTCTCCCCCGGATGGGACGCCATGCCCGAGCTTCCCGAACCGCCCGCCGCACCCGCTGCGCCAGCCACCGACGGCGAAGCCGCCCGCTTTCTCGCCCAGGCCACCTTCGGCCCCACGTACGCCGAAATCACCAACGCCACCGGCGCCTCCTATGCCGGCTGGATCGACGCCCAACTCGCCCTCCCGCCCACCTATCATCGCCCGTACGTCGAGCACCGCCGCGCCGAACTCCTCGCCCGCGGCGATAGCGACGGCTGGCAAACCCCGCGCCACGAGGCCTGGTGGCAACACGCCATCGACGCGCCCGACCAACTTCGCCAGCGCATGGCCTGGGCCCTCAGCCAAATCCTCGTCATTTCCCAATTCGGTCCGCTGGATGGCGAGCATATCGGCACCACCCTGTATTACGACATGCTGCTCGAACACGCCTTCGGCAACTTCCGCGACCTGATCGAAGAGGTCACCCTCAGCCCCATGATGGGCACCTACCTCAGCATGATGCGCAACCGGAAGCCCGACCCGGAAACCGGACACGAACCGGACGAAAATTTCGCCCGCGAAATCATGCAGTTGTTCACCATCGGCCTCATGCGCATGCATCCGGACGGATCGCTCATGCTCGACGCCGAAGGCATGCCCATCCCCACCTACACCCAGGACGACATCGTCGGTCTCGCCCACGTTTTCACCGGCTGGAGCGCCCATTACGACACCAACGATCCGCCGCGCTGGAACAACGGCACCATCGCCTCGCCCTCCGGCTGGTTCCAGTGGGGGTGGGACTCGCTGCGCCCCATGTCCTTCTACGGCGCCTTTCACGACACCTCCAACCGCGTCATCGCCGGCAACGTCCTCATCCCCGCCGGCACCAACGGGGTCGAACGCCTGCGCCTCGCCCTCGACGCCCTGTTTCATCATCCCAACACCGGCCCCTTCATCGCCCGCCAGCTCATTCAGCGGTTTGTCACCAGCAATCCCGGCCCCGGTTACGTGTACCGCGTCGCCGCCGCCTTCAACGACAACGGCCAAGGCGTGCGCGGCGATCTCGGCGCCACCATCAAGGCCGTCCTGCTCGATCCCGAGGCCCGCGCCCCCGCCGTGCGCGCCTCCGCCACCTACGGCAAACCCATCGAGCCGGTCATGCGCATCAGCCGCATGCTCCGGATGTTCCGCCCGTCCGCCCCGTTCGCCGCCCAGGGCGACCACCGCTTGTTCCTCAACTACCTCTACTCCATGCCCGAACAGGCCCCGCTGCACTCGCCCTCCGTCTTCAACTTCTTCCAGCCGGTCTACGCCCAGCCCGGCCGCATCACCCGCGAAGGACTCCTCTCGCCCGAGTTCCAGATTTTCGCCGAGACCACCGCCATCCGCCAGGCCAACCTCCACTACGCCGCCCTCAACTGGGGCATTTGGACCCCCGAACCCCTCGGCGGCACCAACGGCAACGCCGTCCTCCAACTCAACCTCCAACCGCTCGTCGACATCCTGCAAACCCCCGGACTCACCCCCGCCCAAGCCCAGGGCCGCCTCCTGGATTTTCTTGACGACGCCATTCTCTTCGGCGCGATGAGCCCCGCCCTCCGCACCGATATCCAAAACGCCTTCGCCTCCCTGCCCGGCTGGTTCGACTACAACCTCACCCGTCAGCGCCAGCGCGCCGCCATGGCCCTTTACCTCGTCTACAACTCACCGGAGTTCCTCACCCAGCGATGAAAACCCTGAACCGCCCCATCAACCGCCGCGAATTCATCGGCCAGGCCGCCTGCGCCGGACTCAGCTTCGCCGGCGTCCTTTCCACCGTCGGCACCCTTCGCCTGTTCAGCGCCGCCGCCTCCGCCCAAAGCATCCCCGCCGACACCAGCAAAATCCTCGTCTGCCTCTTCCTCTACGGCGGCAACGACGCCAACAACACCCTCGTCCCCCGCGACCTCACCGCCTACAACGCCTACGCCCGCGACCGCGGCATACTCGCGCTTCCCCGCGAATCGCTGCTCCCCATCGGCATTCCCAACGACGACGGCCGCGAATTCGGGCTTCATCCCGCCATGGCCCCCCTGCAATCGCTCTTCAACGACGGCCGCATGGCCATCGTCTGCAACGTCGGCACCCTCGTCGCCCCCATCACCAAAGCCGAATACCTCTCCGGCGGCGCCGCCATTCCGCCCCACCTCTTCTCCCACAACGACCAACAAGTCCAGTGGCAGACCTCCGTCCCCGACTCGCCGCGCAAAGTAGGGTGGGGCGGGCGCATGGCCGACCTCCTCCAGTCCCTCAACGCCGGTTCCAACATCTCCATGAACATATCCATCGCCGGTTCCAACTTCTTCCAGGTCGGCGAGGAAGTCATCCAGTACCACGTCACCCCCCAGGGCAGCATCGGCCTCAACCAGGTCGACGCCACCTGGTCCCCGGTGCGTGAAGGCTACCAGGCCATGAGCAACATGCTGGGCCGCAGCTACGGTCACATCTTCGAGCAGGAATACGCCAACATCATCAACCGCGCCGTCGCCAACGACACCCTGCTCAAAACCTCCCTCGCCGCCGTGCCCGACTACACCGACAAATTTGCCAACAGCCTCCTGCCCGGCGGCGGACTCAGCCCCACCGCCGCCCAACTGCGCATGATCCTCCGCCTCATCTCCGCCCGGCAAACCCTCGGCATGCAGCGGCAAATATTCTTCGCCGCCCTCGGCGGGTTCGACACCCACGACGAACAACTCGACGACCATAACGCCCTCCTCGCCCAGCTCAGCAACGCCATCGCCGACTTCTACCACGCCACCCGGGACCTCGGCATCGCCGACAAAGTCACCCTCTTCACCGCCTCCGACTTCAACCGCACCTACAACAGCAACGGCAAAGGCTCCGACCACGCCTGGGGCGGACACCACGTCGTCGTCGGCGATGCCGTCAACGGCGGCCGGCTCTACGGCGAAATGCCCGCCCTGGAAATTCAAGGCCCCCAGGACACCGGCACCCGGGGCAGTTGGATCCCCACCATCAGCACCGACGAAATGTCCGCCACCCTTGCCCGCTGGTTCGGCATCGCCGAATCCGACCTGCCCCTCGTCCTGCCCAACATTAGCCGCTTCGCCCGCCCCAACCTCGGCTTCATGCACCTCTGAAAAAAGTTCCAAGGTTCGGAAAATCAACCGCGAAAAAGTTCCCCGCCTGCTCCCTCCCGCATGTCGGGAGGGCGGGCAGGCAAACCTTGGAACTTTTTGGACCCGGTTTTTCCAAACCTTGGAACTTTTTCGCGCCATAAACCAAACGCCCCGTGATCACCAAGCGCCATTTTCTTCATTCCCTTTCGCCCGGAATCGGTTATAACCGCAGCACCATGTCCGATGCCGCCGCCATTTCGGCTTTTATCGCCCGCTGGTCCGACTCCGGCGC
>CALMYG010000128.1 GCA_937873455.1 uncultured Verrucomicrobiota bacterium | reverse complement strand
GATCGCGCAGGCACGGTATCACTATTAGCCGAACAACACCGGGAAATACCGGGGACAGAGAACCATCACCCGAACCCCGACCACCCGCCGACGCCTCCTCGCCGCTGGCATCGTGACGACGGAATTGACCCGTCATGACGCTTCCATTAACCTCCCATCATGACGCATAGCGTGATCAGGGAGGACGAAGCGGAAGTTGACGGTTTACACGGACGCCTATTTCTGTGCTCGGCGTCATGGGGGTTATGCAAGTCGTTGAATAGCAACAAAAGAAATGAGGGAATCGCCACGGCACGATTTGCTATGCGTGACGGCCATTAATACGTTGGGCTCAAGAAGACATATGAATACACCTAACACCTTCCTTGTATACTTTTTATTGATGGCGCAAGTAACGATTGTGAATGCCCAGACACGGTCCGCCGCCGGGCAAGACGCAACTCCGAATGTGATGATTGTGAGTGAAGGGAACAATGCGACCGAGGTGCTGTTTGCAAGACCGATGGAGATGCCTATCGCCAAACGAAAACATTACATCGATTGCCGTGGCCACTTGCTCTATTTCGCGCCTATTCCTGAATTGAGGGCGGAGACGCAGATCATACTGGCCAAGGCCAAAGAGCAGGCGGGTGGAAATGAACAGTTACTGATGCTGACCTTGGCCACATCAACGCTGCAAAGGACTGCATTTACTGTAGATGTGTCCTTTGCCATGCTCAATCAACTGGCCCTGCTCCCGAGAGAGGCACCACCTGACTGTGATGCGAGAGGACTTTCTGCGGAGGCAGACGATCATTGCTTTATCGAATACTGCAAGACACTCGATCCTGGGAAGGATGCAATTCACCTGATCATACGAGGAATTCAAGCGACCGAGGTAGAATCCATGCGCAAGGTCGCGGACTCTCTGGGAATAGAGATCACGACAAGCAATGTAGGACCTGAAGATGTGGTCAGATACGGGTTAAATGAATAAGAGTCCAACATGCTCGGCCAGAAGCACGCCCGAAGCGGGTGGCCCTGCGGCTTGTCTGGGCTGAGCACAGATCATTATGAATGACGACCAAACACTTCGGAAATGTCAGCGCTGGTTTAGAATTGGTATCGCACTGGTCGCGGTGGGCTTGGCCGTTGAGCTCTCGACGCCATTCTTTGTCTCAGGGCACTTCGACAGGATGCACCAATTACTGAATGAAGGAGGAATTGATGATATCCGGAACGATCTGGAGGGCAGTGTATCGAGTGCCGCACGAACTGCGACTACAGTAAGACTCACCGGTCTCGGATTGTTCACAGCCGGAATGATAATTGCATATCGCAATTATTCCAAAAAGCAAAGAATCCTGTCTGCGCAAAGATTCGCAATAAGAAATCGCGAGATGATGAGAAAACATGCAGCCCAACATGCGCCTCCAGGGCAGGCTTCGCCACCCTGAGGCCTGTCGTTCTGCGGGAAAGAGGATCGCTGAACCCCTCTTGACGCATAATGCTATAAGCAATATATTGGCATTATGACTGCAATGCGATTTGCATGGGACAAGGCGAAAGCCGAGGAAAACATACGAAAACACGGAGTCACCTTTGAGGAGGCCTCGACGGTCTTCGCCGATGAGAACGCCCGGTTGAAGCATGACCCAGATCACTCACAAACGGAGGACAGGTTTCTCCTCCTCGGATTTAGCGCAAAACTGCGCATGCTTATCGTGTGCCATGCGTATCGCGAGAACGACGAAGTAATACGGATCATCTCCGCGCGTAGGGCTACTCCCAACGAGCGGAGACAGTACGGGAGCTACATATGAGAAAAGAATACGACTTCACAGATTCGGTTCGCAACCCATACGCAAAGCACTTCCGGAAACAGGTAACCATGCGCCTGGGTACGGACGTGATTGAGTACTTCAAGGCATTGTCCGAGGAAACCGGAATGCCCTACCAGAATCTGATCAACCTGTATCTGCGCGAGTGCGCCCATTCAGGAAAGAAACTGACCCTGAAGTGGGCATCATAGAATCGCAGATCGGGATAGGGACGCCCCTTGCGGAGCGCCCCTCCCACGCCACCTGATCATACGGACCGCGTAATAAGCGGTTCGGCTGTTTCCGGGATGGGCCAAGCAGGATATACCGGGGACAGAGAACCAGCACCCGACCACCCGGCGTCGCTTCTTCGCGCTGGCATCGTGGCGACGGAATTGGCCCGACAAGGCGCTTCCGTTACCCTCCCGCCATGAAACGCAGCGCGTTCAAGGAGGACGCAGCCATTCTCATTTTGGCCGCGCCACGTCCTAACGGACGCAGCTACGCACCGCAAAATATGGCCTAATTCCCTTGTAGCCGCCACCGTTAGGTGGTGGAAGAGGCCATAATGAGAATGGCTGGGGAGGACGTAACGGAGGTTGACGGCTTACGCAGAAGCCTATTGCTGTACTCGGCGTCATGGGGGTGATGCACGTCATTGATTAGCAACAAAAGAAATGACGGAATCGCCACGGCACGATTTGCTATGCGTGACGGCGATTACTATGTTCGATCAAAAGAAAGCGTCTTGACGTCATGCCGTCATAGCGCTAAATTGTCGACCGTATGAGCAAAGCAACCCTATACCTTGACGAGGCGATCCATAAAGCGATCCGGATTAAATCTGCCGAAACGCGCCAATCAATGTCCGACCTAGTCAACGATGCTCTCCGGGCCAGCCTAACGGAAGACCTTGAGGATCTTCGCGAGATCAAGAAGCGGCGACAGGAAAAAACTGTTGGGTTTGAGGCATTTCTAGGGCAACTGAAAAAAGATGGCATCATTTAAGATCGAATTTGCCACCAGTGTTCGGAAAGATTTCAGAAATATTCCCAAGCAGGACGCGGCTCGGATTCTGAAACGGATCGAGGGGTTAGCCGGAAACCCTCGCCCACCAGACAGCAAAAAGCTTTCTGGTGACGATGCCATGCGGATTCGTATCGGCGTGTATCGTGTCATCTACGAAATCCGAAATGACGCTTTGATCGTACTCATTCTTAGGGTCGGGCACCGAAAAGATATTTACAGAAAATAAGACCATCGATCGGGATAGGATCGCCCCTTTCGGAGCGCCCCTCCCACACCACCTGATCATACGGATCGCGTAATCAGCGGTTCGGCGGTTTCCGGGATGGGCCAAGCAGGATATACCGGGGGCCGAGAACCATCACCCGACCCCCGAACACCCGGCAAAACTTCCTCGCCGCTGACATCGTGACGACGGAATTGACCCGTCAAGACCCTTCCATTACCCTCGCGCCATGAAACGACGCGCGCACAGGGAGGACGGAACGGAGGTTGATGCTTTCCACGGATGCCTATTTCTGCGCTCGGCGGTGTGGTGCCGGTGTAAGTCGTTGATAACTAAAAAGATTACAGGACTCGGAGGATGCATCATGGATGATCTGGAAAAATATATACAGAGAAGGAAAAAACGCTCCAAGAAGTTTGCCGATGGCTTTGAGGTCGGCTACGAACAATTCAAAATTGGCGTCATGCTTCGCGTTGCGCGTGAAGAGGCGGGCCTCACGCAGGATGATGTGGCCAATCGTTTAAATATGTCAACGCGTCGAGGTTTAGTCATGCCCAAAAGACCTCGTTTGCGTGGCCGCGAATTGATAGCGATTCTACGCGATGAATAAGAAACCTGCCCCCAAACGATCCAGCCCCGCCAAGGCGAAGCCCGACGGACTTGCTCCGCTTATCGCGGAAGTCCGCAATCTCATCCAGTCCGCCCGCCGGGGCGTGGCCTCCGTCGTCGATACGCTTCAGGTGATGACAAATTTCGAGATCGGCCGTCGCATCGTCGAGCACGAGCAGAAGGGCGCGAAGCGGGCGGCGTATGGGGCTGAACTGCTGAAGGAGCTTTCGGCACAACTGACGGAGGAATTCGGACGCGGGTTTTCAAAAGCGAACCTCGAATACATGAGGCGGTTCTATTTGGAGTGGCAGGATCGTGCTCCGCGAATTACCCAGCAGGCGTCTGGGCAATTGGTGGCAGAAGAGATTCAACAGAAACCTCCTGTTAAATTGACCTTGGCTGAGATTGCCCAACAGCCTGCTGGGCGATTCAGCAAACCCTTCACCCTCAGTTGGACCCACTACGTCATCCTTCTCACGATCAAGGACCCGGACGCTCGCAACTTCTACGAAATCGAAGCCGCGAAGTGCGGCTGGTCGGTCCCCGAACTCAAGCGCCAAAAAGCCTCCGCGCTTTACCAACGCCTGCTTCTGAGCCGTGACAAGGCTGGCGTTAAACAACTAGCCCAAGAAGGGCAGGTCATCACGAAGCCGGAAGATGCATTAAAGGATCCGTACGTCCTCGAATTCCTCGGACTGGACGAAAAGGCCGGCTATTCCGAATCCGATTTGGAATCCGCCATCATCGGCAATCTCGAACGTTTTCTGCTGGAACTCGGCAAGGGCTTCTTGTTCGAGGCCCGGCAGAAGCGATTCACGTTCGACGAGGACCACTACTTTGTGGATCTGGTCTTCTACAACCGCCTCCTGCGCTGTTACGTCATTATCGACCTCAAGATCGACAAGCTCACCCATCAGGACCTCGGCCAGATGCAGATGTATGTCAATTATTATGACCGAGAGGTAAAGCTGCCGGATGAAAATCCGACCATCGGGCTGCTTCTCTGCCAGTCGAAGAAGGATACCATCGTCAAGCTCACCCTGCCTAAAGACGCCAACATCCACGCCAAGGAATACCAGCTCTACCTCCCCTCCAAGGAACTGCTGCAACAGAAGCTACTCGAATGGACACGCGAACAGGAAGCCAAGGCGTGAAGCTCGAATCGTTTTTCGAGAAGTTCGACCAGTTCGCCAACGGAGAAATAACGGGGACAGAGAACCAGCACCCGACCCCCGGCCACCCGCCGACGTTTCCTCCCCGCTGGAAGCTTGAGGACGGAATTGACCCATCATGACGCTTCCATTACCCTCCCGCCATGACGCATAGCGTGTTCAGGGAGGACGAAACGGAGGGTGAAGGCTTCCACGGACGCCTATTTCTGTGCTCGGCGGCGCGGGGGTGATGCACGTCATTGATTAGCAACAAAAGAAATGACGGAATCGCCACGGCACGATTTGCTATGCGTGACGGCCATTAAGATGTTCGGCAAAAGATATGAACTCATGGATAGCAAAAAACTGGAAATACGTCACTGGCCCGATGGTCGGCTTTGGATCGATTGTTGCAATTGTGTATGGGATTCAACAGTTTGTTGATTGGCGAATTAAGCAACAACTGTCCGACCCAGCAACATTGAGACGTGTTGCGGAAGCTTCTAAACCCGAAATTATCATTGACGGTAAAGGCTCCATAATTGCCGACATGGGTGGCATGGAATATCTTACCGACATAGAAACAATTCCGTGGAGCGGAAAGTCAAACATGATCAAGTCAATAGTCTTCACACCAAAACAATTCATGGCGATCCCACCCCTTGTCTCCTCAATTGATGCAACTGCACTTCGCACTACATCGACTCGCGGCACTAAGCTGGAGTGGATTGTTGAAATTGAATACGACAGCTATGTTGATGGCGCTGAGAATAGGATGCGAATCGAGATACTCAACAGATAATGCCGAACAACCATTTCCCGCCAGAGTGAAGCGGTGAAGTACCACGCCCCTGCAGGTTGGTCGCATTAAAAGACTATGACAACAGAAACTGAAAATATAACGCCGCCAGAAGTTGAGGCGCCCAAAGCTCCGCCTTCTGACGGCCCACTGCCAGAGCGCGTCAATACGACGCAGCCGAAATCCAAAAGGGCCTCCCTTGGGTCTGTTCGTCGACCTTTGACGGAAGATGAGCTCAAGAGTTCCGCAGTTCAGAAAATCCTCATCGACATATTGGAAGATGCCGAGTCAGGACGGGATGAGTACAAGGCATATGTCGATGCGTTTCATGGTGCGGATAAGAGAGCGGCCATCCTTGCCGAGAAGCTCAACCTCGATCATTCCGTCGAAATCACGTTCGGTGTTGGCATCGCTCTTGGTGGCGTGATCATGGGTCTTGCGCCATATCTTTGGGGCGTAGACAAATTGGCAGGATTGATAAGTGCAATGATCGGATTATGCCTTATAATTGGGGCAAGTGTTGCGAGGGCTATTAAGCGATGAGATTAAAAATCGTAAAAATAATTGATCGCACAAGCGCCAAGGATGAACGCCTTTGGCTCAAAGTGCTACAAGATGCGGATCTATCATTCTATGTTGTATTTGATACAACGTATGTGAACGAAAATCAGATTTCGAATCTCCAGCGTCACGCATATTGGTTCGCGAGCAAGAATGTGAAAACTGGAGACAACGTTGTGCTTTATACCAGAAAAGGAACGCCAAACTCGAAGGCCAATCTCGACGGAACAACATCGCACTTTTTATACTGGGGCCTAGATCACCCTATATGGAACAACAAGGGTGATTGCGCTGTCTTGATGGAGCTTAACAGTTGGACGACCTCACAGTACGAATGATGCGAACATGTCCCTCGAGACGCACCGAGGCGCGGCTCCTCGGCCGGTGGTGCGCAGTCGAGGTAAATTTTAAATGACCAAGAAAAAATACAACGATTTGAGCAAGGAGGCGTTGGTGCGATTGCTGGAGGCGCGGGACCGGCAGGCGGCGACCCGGTTCGGATTGATCTGGAACGGATACAGGGACATTGAAATCATGGCTAGGTGAAGCGCTGGCCCGGGAGGTCGGGCCTCTCCGGGGCCAAAGATAAACAATCTCTGTCCCGGTTGTGGTCGTACGGCAAGAAACAGATCGTTTTATCTGCGCCGCCAGAAGCACACCCGAACCGAATGTCTCTACAACTACCCGTTCTTCGGAATAAGAGATAATCCTGTGACAGATCGTCTTACCAAACGGAAGCGGTCGGCGGTTATGGCCGCGATTCCCTCACACGGCAACCGTGCCACGGAATTGCGGCTTGCCTCTCTCTTCCGTGAACACGGTATTACCGGATGGCGTCGAGGGCTGTCGCTCCCGGGCAAGCCTGATTTCGTCTTTCGCCGTGAACATGTCGCCGTCTTCGTCGATGGGTGCTTCTGGCACGGCTGCCGATGGCACTGTCGAATGCCGAAATCCAGACAGACTTACTGGAAACAGAAAATCAGTCGAAACATGTCAAGAGGCAGAGCTATTAACCGAGTCCTTAAGCAAGGAGGATGGCGAGTCCATCGCATATGGGAACACTCTCTTGCTCAACCTGACGCGGTCATCGCTAAGCTGCGGCTGGTCTTGCGAAGGGCATCAAGATAGGGTACAAAGGCAACTTGAACACCAAAGAATTCGAACAACTTCTTGACGAATTGTGTGACCGCTTAACTCGCGAGTGCTTGGCGGGAACGCGGTTCACAGTCTCGAAGGCTTTTGAAAATCGCGTGCGCGAAGTTATCCGCACCCTCCTTGAGCAATTCAAGGTTCCCGTGGATTTCGCACCCCACCCATACGGGTTTCCTGACATCGTGCTTGGAGAATTCGGAGTCGAGGTCAAGTTCACCACAAACGACACATGGCGCTCGGTTGCGAACAGCGTTTTTGAGAGCTTCAGAAACAAGGACGTAAAGACCATTTATGTCGTCTTTGGAAAGATGGGTGGCGCCCCACAAGTGCGGTGGGGGCGTTATGAAGAGTGCGTAATGCACGTAAGAACCTCTCACGTGCCCCGGTTTGAGGTCGATCTGGACGCCAAAGAGTCGTTGTTCAAGAAATTCGGCATTACCTACGACCAGTTTTCCGCTCTCTCGGAAGACGGGCGAATGAAATACATTCGAAAGTATGCCCGAGGGCGCATGAAGCCTGGCGAACGGCTCTGGTGGCTAGAGGAAAAGTCGGGTGACGGACATTCCTTGCCGATGCAGGTTCAACTTTTTGCGAACCTAAGCACGGACGAAAAACTCAAGATGCGAGCCGAAGCGGCTCTGCTCTGCCCACAAATTGTTGGGTCTGGACGTAACAGAACAAAATACATCGACCCAATCATGTTCTTGCTTACGTATCATGGCATCCTGGCGACGAGGGATGCATTTTCGGCGGGTAGCGCTGCGGGACCAGAGCGGGGCGGAATTTATGTCCAAAGAGCCCTAAAGCGCATTGAGCCGCAAATGATCGCAGCCGCTCAATACATGGAGGCGTCACTGTTCAAGGAGTATTGGGGTAGAAATGTTCCGCCCAACAAGCGAATACGAGAATGGCTTAAAACGGCAGATATTTACGCCACGGTCGCCAATCCGCCTTGGAAACCTTCACGCGTTCTTTTTCTCGGAGGCGCGTAGGCAACCTAGGACTGCGTTCGCCACATTCCACGCGAGTACGGGAGGGACTGCATTGCCCACCTGTCGTTCTGTTTCCCGTAAGCCTGAAACGAAAAGGAATTTATCCGGAAAGGACTGGATTCTCGCGGCCTCGCGCATGGAAATCCGCCTAGGAAGTCGGTAGTGATACTGGATATTCCCATGGCACTCCGCACGAATCGTGTACCCTGGCCGATCCGCAACCAATCTTCGATTCCCCTGTTCGGGGCTCGTATTCGCGAGACTCCAGATATGATTGATCCTTGGGTTCTGCGGCATATCCTCCAAGTTTCCGATCGCTTCTCTTGCGGTCATCCACGTCGCCGCACTGCGCTCCGCAACAGGCGGCACATATGGCTCAACGCCCTTGGCCGTTCCCACAAATAGTACGCGTTCTCGCGTCTGTGGAACCCCATAGTCGGCAGCTTGATAAAGTTGATAGTGCAGTTTGTATCCCAAACCCTCAAAATCGCCTACCACTTGTCTCAGCCATTCTTCGTGACGCAAGAGAGCCTTGACGTTTTCGGCAACAAAGACTTTTGGCTTACAACGTTTGATTGCCTCAACCATCGCTTTGTACAGACCACTCCGCTTGCCGTTGACGCCGGCTCGCTTACCGTTGACCGATATATCCTGACAAGGGAAGCCGCCAATCAGCACATCCGCCGTGGTTGGCATGCGGTCCAAGAGTTCCCAGACATCGCCCGTGGCAATCTCGTGACCCAAATTCCGGCGATAGGTCTTGCACGCCTCGGCGTTCAAATCGTTCGCCCAAGATATCTCGAAGGGTAGCGACCCGTACCGTCGGCCAAAGACCTCAAACCCGCCCATAAAACCGAGATCCATTCCTCCACAACCCGAAAACATGGAAACCACAGAGTATTTTCTGGATGTGTCCCCGCCTCCATTCCTCCCTGAAACAGTATCGCAGTATTTGCCAGACTCCTCGCGGACCGCCGGAGATCGTTTTCTCCTCGTCGCTTGGTAAACAACCGAACGCTCTTGCGACGGACTACGCTGCTCATCACAGTAGGCTGCTGCCGACCTTCTGAACCAGTCTTTGAGGGTAATTCCCGCCATTGATAGCGTGGAGTACAACCGCCGCTTCAGTTCGGGCTCGATGTTTACGACAACTTTTCCTGAAATGCTATTCTGCGCCATGCATGTAACGTAACCCATGTCACACGATACGCGCAAGAACTATTTTCGCCCTTAGGTGCACTTTTCATCCGCCTGTCTAAATTCGGCCTGCAGAAAGCCGCAATTCGGAATAACGGGGACAGAATAACGGGGACAGAGAAACATCTACATCCCATTCACGACCTCCCGCCTTGCGCATAACCCCCTGACTTCCAATGTCATTGGAAAATGCGGCTCACCAATGATAGAAATCACAAGATGATCTCTATCCTTATTGCTCCTCCTATTGTCGCATTCATCCGAAGGATTTGGAAGAAGCCTTGATTACGCGGTTACAAGGGATTCTCGCCGAAGAAGCGCTCGATGGCGCGGACGATCTCGCACGGGTGGAGCATTTCCTTGATGTTATTTTGGCGACTCATCCGCAGCTCTTGTACGATGCGCAACGGAAAGCGCTTTTGAAATATGCGACCTCCGTATCCGCCCGCGCGGACCTTCCGGGCGTCTGTATTTCTGAAACCGCGCTACCGGCTTCGCGTTTCAATATTTATGGGATCATTCCTCCGGGCCTGAACACCTGGGAACGGGCCTTTGTGGATTATCTGGACCGGGATACCAGCGGCACGATTCTCTGGTGGCATCGTAATCCGCCCCGGCAGGACTATTCGGTATGTGTCCTCCTGGAAGATGGCAAGGGTTTCTATCCTGATTTCGTCATCGGGATAAAAAATCGCAAAACGAAAGACGGCATTTTGTTGGCCGACACCAAATTCGGCTTCGAGCGTTTTCAAGAGTTCCCCAAGGTGCTGGCTGAACATCCGGATTATGGCCGCGCACTCATTGTTCACCGGGGGGCGTCCGGGGTGTGGCATGCGGCCGCCGTTGATGCCATGGGCCGCCCCAAAATCGGCGAAGAAATTCGCATGGTGGATTTGGCGGGGCTATAGAAACCCGTATGAGATGGGCTTGATAACCGCAGGGACAGAGAGGTTGTTCGCTGTCGCAACCCCTTGATTTCCAAACATTGGAACTTTTTTGTTCTGTTTTTTCCAAGGATTGGAGCTTCGCGCCACATATTGTCTGTCCCCACGCAGGTTGGAGAATTCGTTGACGACGATATCGACGGCGAAGGAACCAAGTACTCCCCCGACG
>CALMYG010000127.1 GCA_937873455.1 uncultured Verrucomicrobiota bacterium | reverse complement strand
CACCGCTGGCGGCACGCTGGGACAAACGACTCCCCGCCGACGGATTCCCGCATGGATCCCCACCCATCCAGCATGACGCATCCCTAATCCGTCACCTTGACCTCGGTCATTCAGGGATGCGCCCGGCCTAGCCCTCCGCCGGAAACGCCCTCGACACCGGACACGGTTTGATTATCTTCGAGGGTTGTTTCCCATGAATACTGTAAATCGTGATTGTTTAAACCACGCCGGGCGCGTGGTGGTTAAGATTGGAAGCCGGGTGCTGGTTCAGCGCACCGGCCGCCCGGATATCCGCCGCATGCGCGAGCTGGTCCGTCAACTGGCCCGCCTGCATGCCTCCGGACGCGACGTGATCCTCGTCTCCTCGGGCGCGGTCGGCGCGGGCATGGAAGCGCTCGGCATGAAACGCCGCCCGGTCACCGTACCCGACCTGCAAATGGCCGCCGCAGTCGGCCAGTCCCGGCTGATGGCGACCTACGATGAACTGTTCGCCCGCCACGACATTAAAATCGGCCAGATTCTTCTGACCCACGACGACCTCAACCACCGCGCGCGCCACCTCAACGCCCGCAACACCATGCGGAACCTGCTGGAGCACCGCATCCTCCCCATCGTCAACGAAAACGACGTGGTCGCGGTGGACGAAATCAAGTTCGGCGACAACGACCTGCTCGCCTCGCTTGTCGCCATCATGATGGAGGCGCGGGCGCTGGTCCTGCTCACCACGGTGGACGGGTTTCGCCTGCCCCATGGTGAGGGCCGCACCAAGCGCGCGTCGGTACTCGCCGGGGTCGACGCGAAAACGCTGTCCCATGCCATTGGCAAAGGCAGCGACTTGTCGACCGGCGGCATGGCCAGCAAGTTGCAATCCGCCGGCATGGCGCTTTCCACCGGCATCCCCGTGGTGATTGCCAACGGGCGCAAAGACGACGTGATCCTCCGGGCCATGGCCGGCGAGGATGTGGGTACCTTCATCCGCCCCGCCCAGCGCCACGAAGCGGGCGGCTTGCCCATGCGCAAACGCTGGATCGCATTTTTCCATAAAACCCGCGGGTCCCTGACCATTGACGGCGGTGCGGTCGCCGCGTTGCTGAACCAGGGCCGGAGCCTGCTCCCCGCCGGCATTCGCCAAGTCGATGGCGAGTTTGGCAAGGGCGCGGTCGTGAATATCCTCAGCGACGAAGGGCGATTGATCGCGCGCGGGCTGAGTTGCTACTCCAGCACCAACCTTCGCGCGATCATGGGCAAAAAGACGTCGGAAATTCAGGGCATTCTGGGCTCGCGCGACTACGACGAAGCGGTGCATCGCGACAACATGGTCGTCATGGTGTAAACGGGAATGGCGATGACAACGCGTCCCAAACATTATGTAGAATACGCCTTTCTCCGGTTGGTGGTTGCCCTGGTCTGCCTGTTGCCCTTGCGAGGCGCACTGGCGGTGGGCTGGGTGCTGGCCGCACTTTCTTATCCATTCATGCGCCGGCGTCGGGCCGAGGCGTTGCGGCGGATGCGCGAGGTGTTCGGGCCGGACATTCCCGAGTCGCGGCGGCGCGGGTGGGCATGGTTGTCCTGGCGCAACCTGGTCTTTAATGTCGTGGAGCTTGCCCGGGCAGCCCGCAACCCTCCCGAGGAGTTGGATCACCAGGTCGACGTCGCTGGTCTTCAACCCTGCCTCGAATACCAGCGCGCCCATGGCGGATGCACCATCGCGGTATGCCACATGGGCAACTGGGAGTTGGCCGGCTTTGCCGCCCGCCGGATGGGCCTTCCCATCTTTGTCATGATGCGCGCACAATCAAATCCACTGATCACCCGGTTCCTGGACACCGTGCGCGAACGCCATGCCATCGACGCGCTGGAAAGGCACCAAGCCTTGAGTTCGGTCGCCAAACGCATCAGGTCCGGCGGGGTTTTCACGATTTTACCGGACATTCGCTCCAAGACCCGCGAGGGTTCGGTGTTGGTGCCTTTTCTCGGCCGGGAGGGCCACCTCATGGGCGGGGCCGCCTTGTTCGCCCGCCTCACCAAAACCCCGGTCTTCACCGCGATCATGACCCGGGAGGGGTGGACCCGCCATCACGTGGAACTGGTCCAACCGCCCATTGCGCCCGACCCTGCCGTCGATCGCGATGACGACGTGCGCCGGATGATGACCGAGATGATGGCCCGGTTCGATGCCGCCATCCGGGCCCGGCCCGACCAGTATTTTTGGTATAACAAACGCTGGGTGCTCGACGACCGGTTCGATTCCTGAATACACTGCGGCAACGCCTATGCAAAACACTCTTCTTCCTTGGATGGTTCCGCTGGCGCTGGGGATTGGCCTGATCCTCGGCTGGTGGCTGGCCGGTCGCAAAGCGCGGGTGGAAGAAGCCCGGATGGAAAGCGAGTTGCGCCGGCAACTCGCCGCCCGTGAACAAGAACGGGACGACGCCCGCCGCGCGGAAAGCGCGGCCCAAGCCGAACGGGCTTCCGCCCTCACCGCCCGCGAACTCGCCGAACGGCAGGAAACCGAGAGCCGACGCCGGGCCGCCACGATGGAGGCCGAACGCGAGGAGCTTCGTCGGCAACTCTCCGAACGCACCGCCGAGCTGGCCGCCTTTCGCGCCGATCTGGACGCGGCCCGCCGCCTGCTCGAGGAGCGGCAGGCGCTGTATGAAACCTCCGCGCGCGAAACCCGCGAAGCCCACGAAAAAGCCCTCGCCGATTTGCGCGAAGCCTTCAAGGCCCTCAGCGCCGACGCCCTCAAGGAAAACGGCCCGCAATTTCTGCGGCTGGCCCAGGAAACCTTCGGCAAGCTCCAGGAAGCGGCCAAAGGCGACCTGCAACAACGCCAGGAAGCCATCGCCGGACTGCTCAAGCCCCTGGAAACCAATCTGAAAACCTACCAGGAGCGGCTGCAACAAAGCGAATCGTCGCAAACCCGCATGCTCGGCGAAGTACGCAAACAGTTGGAAGCCCTCGGCCAACAAAGCCTGGCGTTGGCCGGCGAAACCGAACGCTTCCGCATGGTCCTGAAATCCAACCAGGCCCGGGGACGCTGGGGCGAGGAAACCTTGCGCCGGGTCGTCGAAGCCGCCGGCCTCAGCGTTCATTGCGACTTCATCGAACAGGCGACCGATGGCGACAAAAAACCCGACATGATCGTCCGCCTCCCCGGCGATCGCGTCATCATCATCGACGCCAAGGTTCCCGACCTCGACGTCATCACCGCGCTGGAGGCCGCCGATGTCACCAAGCGCACCCAACTGCTCGAAGCCCACGCCGCCAAACTCAAGGAAACCATCCGAGACCTGGCCAAACGCGACTACCCCGCCCAGTTTAAAAACGCCCTGGATCATGTCGTCATGTTCCTGCCCGCGGAATCCTTGTTCAGCGCCGCGCTGGAAGGCGACCGCGACTTGATCCTGTGGGCGGCGAATCAACGCATCATGCTGGCCACCCCCGCCTCGCTCATCGCCCTGCTGCGCTCGGTCAGCATTTCCTGGCAACAACACGCCCAAACCGAAAATGCCCGCGCCATTTCCGAGGCCGCCCAGGAACTGTTCGCCCGGGTGGTCAAGTTTACCGAACACTTCGAGCGGATTCGCGCCGGTCTGGCCCGCGCCAATGAGGCCTACAACGACGCGGTCGGCAGCTACGAACGCATGGTGCGCCCCAGCGGCGAACGCCTCACCAAACTGGGACTTCCCGCCGGCGGAAAAGAATTGGCCGCAATCGCGCCCGCGGACGCCAGCCTCCGCCTGCCGCCCGGCGCCGATCCCGGGTAAGCGCGATGATGTATTTCGACAACAACGCCACCACGCGGGTCGACCCGGAAGTTCTTGAGGCGATGACGCCGTATTGGCTTGAGCATTACGGCAATCCGTCCAGTCCTCACTCCGGGGGGCGTCGCCCCGCGTTGGCGGTGGCGGCCGCCCGCGACGCACTGGCCGCCCTGCTCAACGCCCCATCAGATCGCTTCGTCTTCACCAGCGGCGGAACCGAAAGCAACGCCTTGGCCCTGCACGCCGCCCTAGCCGCGGCGCCGGAACGCCGCGAGGTGGTCATCTCCGCCGTCGAACATGCCTCCGTGCGCGACTGGCCGCAGATCCTGAACCCGCGCGGGTACCGGGTCCGGGTAATTCCGGTGGATGGCAACGGCGCCCTGAACCTTGACGCCCTCGCCCGCGCCCTGACCCCGGACACCGCGTTAGTATCCGTCATGTTGGCCAACAACGAAACCGGTGTTGTGTATCCGGTAGCCGAGGTCGCCGCTCTCGCCCGGAGCGCCGGCGCGCTCACCCACACCGACGCCGTGCAGGCGGTCGGGAAAATTCCCGTCGACCTCGCCGCGCTGGGCGTCGATTACGCCTCCATCTGCGCGCACAAGTTTCATGGTCCCAAAGGCGTGGGCGCGCTCTACCTGCGCCAACCGCGGGGCGTCGCGCCGCTCATGCCTGGCGGCGATCAGGAATTCGGCGTACGGCCCGGAACGGAGAACGTCGCGGGCATCGTGGGGCTTGGCGCGGCGGCGACAATCGCCGCGCGTTGGCTGCGGTTGAACGGACCGCACGCACAGGAAACGCTACGCAACGCATTTGAAGCCTGGCTGCTTCATGCCGAACCGGATGCCGTCATTCTGGGCCGCTCGCAACCGCGCCTGCCCAACACCACCCTGGCGTTGTTTCCCGGGCGGGCAACCGAGACGGTGCTGGCGCGGCTTGACTTGGCGGATATTGCCGTCTCCTCGGGAAGCGCGTGCGCCTCCGGCGCGCATGAACCTTCCCACGTGCTGGCCGCCATGGGCTACGACGCCAAAAACGATGCCGTGGTCCGCTTCAGCGCCGGACGCACCACCACGGACGCCGACTACCACGCCCTGCGGCAGGCGTTATCCGGCGCCTTGTTGCGGTGAAGCGCGCGATCATAAGCCCCGGCACGTACTCATACCCCTATTTGTATAAACCGATCGCTGACGGCTCGGCTCACGCGCAACCCCTCAAACCGACAACGATCAGCGGCCCACCCATGAGAGTATTTCAAATGAACCTGTAGCCGCGAGAGACAACACCACCGGTCACCCCGAGCGAAGTCGAGGGGTCTCCGACTCCCTCATGTAGGCCGTAGATTATTCGACTCCATCCGGCGGTTGCCGGACTGCGCTAATGAGTTCCGAGCAGGTTAAAAACGCATAAACAACTCCTTGGTTTGCAATGATGCGATTGCGTGTTTGGGTATCCCGAGTGCAGAGAGAAAGAGAACACCACCACGTTCATGTTCCCTTCCTCATCCACTACACAAGGAACATGAAGATGACCGTGTAGCGTGCCAGACCATTCTTTATGCGCCGCAGGCGCATGCGAGATCGCGGGAGGCCGTCGGGCAGACCCGCGAACGCGGGTCCGGGGAGTCGGTTGATCCAGCGGGCCGAGCCTGTCGTCGGCGACAGGCGGCCAGCAAGGCGGAGCGGGTGGCGCTGACCTCATGGTCGCGCCACCCTCGACAACGCCGCTGGCGGCGCGCTGGGACAGCCGGCTCCCCGCCGACGGATTCCCGCCTGGCTCACCCGAGGCACAGCCAGGCCGCTTCACATCATTAAAGGCCTACAGGTAATGGGTGTCCCATTTCGGAAAACCGGATGAGAGCACTTCAAATGAACCTGTAGCCGCGAGAGACAACACCACCGGTCACCCCGAGCAAAGTCGAGGGGTCTCCGGCTCCGTCATGTAGGCCGGAGATTTCTCGACTCCGTCCGGCGATTGCCGGACTGCGCTCGAAATGACCCGGTAAAATTAGCGCGGGTTTAGCAGGCTTAAGCGGCCACAGATCCATTTAATGGCTCTAGCCGTCGGGGGCAGGTGCTCCTGGCGCATGTCAGACTCCAGACTCCTTGACGGAGCCCATTTTTCATGATCCACACCATACGGAACATAAGGACGATCATGCCACGGGTCAGACCTCTTTATGCGCGGCAGGCGCTTCGGCGATTCATTACCCTCGCCCGAGGGAAAGAATCGCCACCGTGGTGACCGCGTAGAGCGCCACGCAAATCAACAGCGGGCGGTCGGTCAGCAGCACCTGCTCCGGTCGTTCGCCGCGTTGGTGGTGGTACACCAGGGTGATGTAGCGGAACAAACCGAACATGACGTAAGGCAGGGTAAAACCCAGGTTATGGCTGCCGAATTTCTGCACCGTGTCCGGCCACTGGGTATACAGGGCGTAGACCACCAACGTGGCCGCCCCGGTCATGGCAATCAGTTGATCCAGCATCTTTTCGTTGTACCCGAGCAACGAGGGACGGGTTTCCGCGCCGGCATCGAGCACCAGCACCATCTCCTGCCGCCGCTTGCAGAGCGCCAGAAACATGGCCAACAACAAGGTGACCAGCAACAACCACGGCGAAATTTTCACCGAAATGGCCACCGCCCCGGCCAGCGCGCGCAAGACAAAGCCCATGGAGATCACGAATAAATCAACCAGCGGCACCCGCTTGAGCGCATACACATACGCCGCCTGCAAAACCAAGTACCCGACCAACACCCCGGTCAGGCGCGGCGAAACCACCCAGGACCCGCCCAGCGCAACCGCCACCAATATCGCGGCCATGACGCGGGCAACGCCGACCGGCAGTTCCCCGGAAGCGATGGGGCGGAACCGCTTTTCCGGATGGGCCCGGTCCAGCATCACGTCCTTGATGTCGTTCAGGAGGTAAACCGCGCTGGAGGCCAGGCAAAACAACAGCATCGCCGCCACCGCCTGGCCGAGCATCGCCGTCCAGTCCAACTGCTGGCTGCGATCCCCGGCGGCGAACACCAGCGCGGCGAGGACCACCACATTTTTCGTCCACTGCTTCGGCCGGATGGCCCGGGACATGACGGCCATGCTGGTCATGCCGCCGTCTTTCCCGCGCGTACGCTTCGGGGGTGCACGCCGCCGGGCGGGCGTCGCCGCATGCCGCAGGTGAGCCACAGCTTCCAAACCATCCACAGCGCCTCGCGCACAATGGCCATACTCATCTTCGAGGAGCCGGAACGCCGCTCCTCAAAGGTGATCGGCACTTCCTCAATATGAAAGCCCTTCATCCAAGCCTTGTGGCTCAGTTCGATCTGGAACGAGTAGCCGTTGGAGGTGATGGCATCCAGGTCAATCGACTCGAGCACCGCCCGGCGAAAACACTTGAAGCCCCCGGTGGGATCGGTCACCGGCAGCCCGGTGATGAGGTTCACATACACCGCCGCGCCTTTGCTCAGCACCAGGCGGGCCAGCGGCCAGTTGATGACCCGCACCCCGCCCTTGTACCGGGTGCCCAGGCAGAGGTCGGCTTCTTCGGCGGCCCGTCGCAATTCCGGCACCGACGCCGGATCGTGGGAAAAGTCGGCGTCCATTTCAAAAACAAACTCATACTGCCGCGCCAGCGCCCATTTAAAGCCGGCGATGTAGGCCCGGCCCAGCCCGGCCTTTTCCTTGCGATGCAGCACGTGGATACGCGGCTCGTCTTCGATCATCCGGTCAATGACCTGCCCGGTGCCGTCCGGGGAATTGTCGTCCACGAACAACACGTCGGCGCCCGGCAACGCCGCCAGCACCGCGGCCGCGATCTGCCGGACATTGTCAATTTCGTTATAGGTTGGTATGACAATCAGGGTGTCGTTCATGTTATGGTACTCATGGACCGTTAAAACCGGCGTTCCGTTCATTCCGGGCCGCCGGGCGAACTATAGACTTGGAAAGTGGCAATTGTGAATCATGAAATAAGAATCTACGACGACCCGGTGCTCCGCGTGAAGGCCGATCCGATCACCCGGGTGGATGACGAGGTCCGTGCGCTCGGGCAGGAAATGATAACGATCATGCGCCAGTCCGAAGGCGTCGGCCTGGCCGCCCAGCAAATCGGGGAAACCCGGGCCATCTGCGTCATCGAAGTTCCCGAGGAATACGACCTGGACGACGACGGCAACCGGTTGAACCCGGAGCTGGCCATGCCGATGGTGCTGATCAACCCGGTGATTTCCGCGCCGTCCAAAAAGGAGGTTTCCCGCGAAGAGGGGTGCCTGAGTTTTCCCGGCATTCGCGGATCGATCACCCGCCCCCGCGACATCCACCTCACGTGCCTCGATGAAAAAGGGAACCCGGTCGACGTGGATGTGCGTGGATTCACCGCGCGGGTCATCCAGCATGAAGTGGATCACCTCAACGGCATCTTGTTCATCGACCGCATGTCCGCCGCCCGCCGCTTCACCCTCGGCCCGAAACTCAAACGCCTGAAAGAAGAATACGGCGACGAGTAAACGCGAAGAACAACAGCGATGCCGCCCGCCTTCCGCACAGGCTTTTCCGTCATTTCGTCAACAGGAGAACGTGGGGGCCGAGGATCAGCAGGCCAATGACCACGGCTCCGATCGCCGAGATCAACACGGCTCCCGCCGCGACATCCTTGGCGTGTTTAACCAACGGGTGAAAATCCGGTGATGCGACATCCGCCAGGAATTCAAAGGCCGTGTTGAGGGCCTCGGCCGTCCAAACCGCCATGATGGCAAGAACGAGCCAGCACCATTCGGCGGCGGAGACGCCGAAGATGACGCCAGCAACCACCACGGCGACCGTTGCGCATGCGTGAACCCGCGCATTGTGCTGGGTCTTGAGCATGGTCCAGATGCCGACGAAGGCAAACGTGAAGCTTCGTATGCGACCCGCGAACTCAAATGGTCTCGTCATGGCTTCCTTAGACGACAAGGCTGTGGGGCACGAAGTGTCCCCACGAGCCGCATGTTAGACCCGCTCTTCCAATCTTCCGGAAACAAGCTTGTGTAATGTGCTGGAAATGTAGGTTTGGTAGGGCATGCCTTCTCTGGCTGCCCTCATTTGAATTCGCTCCAGATCACGTGATGAGATGCGAATATTGATGCGTTTGTCTTTTTGGAGGCTATTTCGCGCAGAATCCTCAAGAGCCTTCTTTTCGGCCTGGAAGTTGGGGATCCGCTTAAATTCGCCGCGCTCGAAATCCTCGAGTATCTGGAGTTCCTGTTTATCCAGTGATAGTGCCTTTTTCATGTCAGGTATTCCTTTGTGGCTTTGCGACTCGGTATGATGGTCTTCAAGAATCGAACGCCATTTGATTTTGTGTAAGGGACGAGCCAAACGTAGCCTGCAATGTTGAGAACGATGATATTTTGGTCAGGATAGCGGTCCCGATTCGGATGCCGTATGATGTCCAGCACATCACCATTTTCAATGCAAACCAACACGTCCTCAAAACAGACGCCTCGAGTGTTCTCAAGGAGGGCATTCTTCTCGTCGCTCCAGTCATAGTCGCTCATCCCGGCAATGTAGCGCCATGTGTGCCTTATGTCAACAGTGCGGCTTCTTTGGGTCTACG
>CALMYG010000126.1 GCA_937873455.1 uncultured Verrucomicrobiota bacterium | reverse complement strand
CCGCCGACGGATTCCCGCCTGGCTCAGGTCCGTGCACAGGCAAGGATGCCTGTGTTACATTGAAGTCAGCCAATCAAGGATGCGCCCGCGCGTTGATCGTATCGCATTCACCGCCTGTCGCTTGGCCGCCGCACATCTTCGCCAAGGCAAATCCCTGGTCGCTTCACCCTGACATCAACACCTTAATGCGTGGTCACACGAGGCGACCGCAAACGCTGGCCATCCCGCGTAACCCCCTCGGCATAAAATGTCACCACGTCGCCGACCGGGCCCTCCCAACCCCATTCGAAGGGGGCGCGGTCCACCGAGCCCAGCACGTCATCACCGGCAAAGAACGTGACCCGATGCAGGGTGATGCCGGTATCCGCCTCGGCGACGAGTACAACAACGCGCACATCATCCGCCCGGTCGATCTCTTCGCTGACCCGAAGCGCCAAGCGGGCGGGAGCCGACGCGACCGACGACTCCGCCGGGCGCAAGAGAAAGGCCTGGTTGCGTTCGTACAACGTTCCATACCCGGCCATGTGCCGCCGGTTGTTGATCCCGGCGATCTGAATCAACCACCAATCGCCGGAAAAATCGGTCACGTGGTTGGCGTCGTGCCATTCGCCGTTGATCCAAAAACAGGCCGACTCATCGGCGGCATACGAGGCGATGTACGAACCGGTGACCCAACCGTCGTCGTTGAGGTCGGTGGCGGTGGCGTAGAGGGCATCGCCATCTTCGAGCACTTCCAACCCCTGGTCCGGCCGGTAGCGGAACGCGCGCACCCGGGAGGAGTCGAGCATCACATAACCGGCCGCCCACCCCGGTTCATTCACGGCGACCGCGGCGCTGCCGCTGAGCGCGGACACCATGCGAAACTCCGCCAAATGCCGGGCCTTGAGGCCCTCGCGAAAGTAGAAGGCATGGCTGGCCGATGTATCATCAACGCCGATGACGATATGGCCGACCACATCGCCGCGTTCGTTGACATCCAACGGCTGCACCGGCCCGGCGCCGGGCAAGCGATGCAAGCGCCTCATCCGGCCCTCTTCCCAACGCACGGCATGCACGCCCTCGCCGTGGTCCAAGGTGCCGACGATCTGCCCGAGGTCGTTCACCGCCAAGGCCGCGCTGTGCCAGGCTCCTTCCGGGGTTGGCAAGGCGGTCATCCCGTCGGATTCGGTCCATTGAAACGCGCGGGTTATCCCTTGGGAATCGGTCGATTCGCCGACGACCACGCCGTGACGGTTGATGTCCAACGCACGGCTGACCGGACCACCCAGCGTACCCAGGGAAATCATACCCTGTTCCGGGCGCCACAAAAACGCCTCCCCCTGTCCCGCCGAGGTTTCCGACTCTCCCACCACCCAGTCGTTTTCATTCAACCCGGCGGCCCGGGATTCCCCGCCGCCGAGATCGCCCAGTGGAACCAAGGCAAACCGGGGGGCCTCGGATAATGCCGGCGCGGCCAGCAGAACAACCAGCCACGCGAACCAGGCGATGGGTCCCCGGGAGGCCATGCGTTACGCGGGTTTCAGCGCCGCTTCCACATCGGCGATCCGGCCCATGCCGAGTAGCCGGCGGGCAAAGTCCGCGCATTCGGAGGCGGAAAAGTTGCTCAGGGTTTGATGAACCGAAGGAATCAGCCGCGACTCCACGCTGAACCGCCGCAAGCCAATACCGAGCAAAAACCGGAGCATCTTGGGATCCGCCGCCATTTCCCCGCAAAACGACAGCGGCTTGCCGTGACGCATGGCGGCATCGGCGATGCGCTTCAGCGCGCGCAACACCGCCGGATGATGCGACACATACAAATCCGAGATGTGCTGGTTGGTGCGGTCCACGGCCAGCATGTACTGCACGAGATCGTTCCCGCCGATGGAGATAAAGTCCGCCTCGGCGGCCAACTCCTCCGCGACTTCGACCGCCGCCGGCAATTCGATCATCGCCCCCAGCTTGGGCGCGGCGTTGAAGCTGGCTTTTTCATCGGTCAACTGTCGAATGCAAGCCTGCACCAACTCACGCGCCTGCAGAAAGTCATCCACCGAGGAAATCATCGGGAACATGATATACAGGTTCAGACCCTCGCCCGCGCGCAGCATCGCCCGGAGCTGCTGGAAAAACACTTCCTTGTAACGGAAGGAAAAACGGATGGCCCGCAAACCGAGAAACGGATTGCTTTCCGCCATCGCCGGAACATAGGACAGCATCTTGTCGCCGCCGACATCCAGCGTCCGGAACCAGACATCTCGGCCCTCCATCGCATCCAGAATAATGCGGTACACCCGGAATTGCTCCTCCTCGGACGGAAAGTTGTTCCGCACAATAAACGGAAATTCGCTCCGGTATAACCCCACCCCCTCCGCCTTCAGATTGCGGGCGGTCTTCAGCTCGCTGAGCATATTGATGTTGGCCAGCACCTTGACCCGCTCGCCATCGCGGGTCCAGGTCTCTTCCTTCATCGTCGCGGCCAGCGCTTCCGCTTCGCGCTGATTGGCTTCGGCCTCGGCGAAGCCGCGGCAAACCGCATCATCCGGATCGATGTACACATTGCCTTGATCGCCATCGATCAACAGCCGCTGTTCGGGCTTCAAGCCAAACAGGCCCGCTTCTTCCACCACCACCATCGGCAGTCCGAGTGAACGGGCAAGAATGGCGATGTGCGAGGCCACCGCGCCGCCGACCTGAACAACGCCCCCGGCCTTTTGCGCGGAAAGCTTCAATACATCCGAAGGCAACAACTCCCCCGCGACCACGATGTGCCCGGCATAATCCGATACCGCCTCTACGTCCGCGCTCAGGTTCTGCAGCAGCCGGCGGCCAAGATCCTTCACGTCCTGGACTTTTTCCCGCAGCCGCGGATTCGCACTGGCCTCAAACAACTGCACATACTGCCGGATCACCTGGTTGATCGCCCGGGCGGAATGCATGCCCTCCCGGATCAACGCCAGCATCGCCCCGGAAAACTTGGAATCCTTCACGATCAGCAGGTGCGCACTGAAAATCATCGACGCCACGTCGGCCAGGCGTTCCTGCATGGAAACCTGCAGCGCCTCCAGTTGCACCTCGGTGCGCTGCAGGGAGCGCAAAAAGTCTTCTTCCCCCCCGGGCAGGTTTTGAATCTGGTCGTCGATCACAAACGAGGAAAAATCCCCCCCGAAAATGGTCGGACGCCCGAGCGCGACTCCCCGCGCGGCCGGTTTGCCCTTGAGAAATTTCAGATCCCGGGGCTTCTCGGACGGGGACGGCGGCGGCGCGCTTTCCCGCTGGTGCAAGGCCATCAACAACTTGGCATTTTCGATGGTGGTCGCCAGCTGGGCGGCGATTGCCTGCAGGGCCTTGGTATCGTTTTCGTCAAAGTAATCCGGCACCGGATCCTGCAAGACCAGCACCCCGATGCGGACCAGGCCGCGCAGGATCGGCACGGCAAGAAAGGCCTGGTACTTCTCCTCGCTGATGCCGGGAATGTATTTGAAATTCGGATGTTTCGCCCCGCTGCCTTCGCGAATCGGACGCAGCTCCTTCAACGCGACCCCAGTGAGGCCCTCGCCTAGCTTCAGGCGGATCGCCTTTTTTACGTCCAGCCCTTGCGTCGCGGTCAACACCAGGTCCTGGGTGTCTTCGTCGTATAAATAGACGGAACAGACGGCCGCGCGCATGTGGTAGGCCACGATATTCACCACGGTCTGGAGGAAATTCTCCAAGCTGGTGCTTTTTTCAAACAACCCGGCGAGCTCGCCGATGCTGCATATCAGATCTACATTGTCCTTGCGCGTGGGCATAACGATTTCGTAATCCGCGGAATGTAAACCGACGCGCGGCAAACATCAATGAGCAACGCAACAGGATGATGCGGACGAGCGCATCCCCGATTCCTTGACCGATGCCATTTTGTTCATTCTCATCAGGATTATACAGGGAGCCTGGAACGAGCCAGTCCTCTTTATGCGCCGCAGGCGCATGCGTAACCGCGGGAAACCGTCGGGTAGATGCCACGCTTCGTGGGGTCCGGGGAGTTGGTTGATCCAGCGGGCCGAGCCTGTCGTCGGCGACAGGCGGCCAGCAAGGCGGAGCGGGTGGCGTTGGCTTGTCTCGGCGTAGCCTTGGCGAAGACGGATCTAAAGACCGCGCCGCCCGCGACAACACCGCTGGCGGCACGCTGGGACAACCGACTCCCCGCCGACGGATTCCCGCATGGCTCAGGTCCGTGTACAGGCAAGGATGCCTGTGTCACATTGAAGTCAGCTAATCAAGGATGCATCCGATGCAGAGGCAAGGGGCAAGCGCCATCCATGCCCATCCGCCCCGCACCACCACCCGTCATTCCGACCGGAGTCCCGGAGCAGCGCGACGGGACGGAGTGGCTTGTTCGCCGTAACCCTGGTGAAGGCGGAAGGAATC
>CALMYG010000125.1 GCA_937873455.1 uncultured Verrucomicrobiota bacterium | reverse complement strand
GCATAACCAGAACCCGTCACTTCATGAACGGGCTTCAGGTATGCGGTGTCACGAAAAAGTCACCCGATCAGGGATGTGCACCCTGGCTCAGCGCCTTATGCGTAACCACGCCAATGCAACCAGTGGCGATATCACATCCCGCCCAAGGGCGCGCACCGGATGGAGAATTCGCATTCCGGTCAACGCCAACCAACCTCGTATGCGATAACGGCGCGTCAGAAATTCACCGGGTGGAAAAAGATACCGAAGCATGTCCAAAACGCGGATGGGCCGAAACTGGGTATCCGGCCTCATACGCGTCCAGAAAGAACGTCCGGACGATTCGCCACCACAAATCACTTTTTTCAACAGGTAGTTGCGCCAACGCGACGGCGGCCCTGGCCGCTCATGGGAAAGTTGGGGAAACGGGTCGCGACCGGTTGTCAAGCGGAGCAAATATCGGGTTGCCTGCAGGGTCGGCCAAGCGCCCCACTGACGCGCCGTTTCGCCCAAGGCGACCGGGTCCAGCGAATCGACATACCGTTCAGCATGGCGATGAAGATCGACCAGCCAGATCAACTTGATATCGGCGTCCGCCGCAAACAAAAGTGGATCGGGATCGGTCACGCCAAGCCGATAGAACGCCTCGATCAACACGCCGTGCTTGGCCAGATGCATGGCCAGATAGAGCCACTCATCGGCAGGGTGCAAGGCTTCTGTCGCCCGCGCCCATACCGCATCCATGTCCGGGGTATACAAGAGAAACGGATCGGTAAACCCCCAATGGAGCTCCAGATAGACCGGCGCCGGCTCCTTCCGGATCAGGGCGATATGAAAATGATGCCGCCGGTAATGGGCATCAGGGAGCGCACAATCGGGAGGCTGATAACCCAGGGTTCTTAATGCCTCGCGCGCCGCCGCAAAATCCTTGGGCTGGATCAACAAATCGATGTCTTCAAACGGACGGAGGGCGATGTTGCGGTACAGTCGCTCGGCCAAACCGGCCCCCTTGAGCACCAGGACGCGAACACCGGACCGCTGCAAGGCGCCAAGCGCTTCGCCGGCAGCTTGAATCCGATAGTGGTTTTTTTGCGCGGTACTATAATAATGCGCTTCCAACGACTTCCGCAACCTCGGTGGAAGCGAGGCGGTTTCGCGGAGTCGCTCATGGAGCAAAGGCGCAATTCCGTGGCGGGATGCCGCGCCCAGCAATGCCGCTTCATCCCAGTTATTCGCCATCGGCGGGGGATCCGCCGCGAACAGCGCCTCTCGCAAAAAGCGGCGCGCATCGGCGTCGGGGGTCACGAGCTCGCCTCCGGTTTCCCGTCGGCGCGCTCACGTAACCGCTCCCGCAACCATCCGGATAAACGACGCATCCACGCCGGCGGACGCCCCGGACAGATCCGTACGATGTGCCAAGCCAACCGGCTTTGAAAGGCCAACAGCCGACCGGCTCGCCGAGCCGACTTTGTTTGAAGGTCAACCACCGCACCTTTGCGCCCAACCCGAATGACCACCCCCAAAACCGCGCTTTCCGGGATCCACGATGCCCCGGGAGCATGATCGCCTTTTTCAAGAACGGAGGGAACCCCTTGGCGTACCGCCCGCCCGATAACGCGGTGGGCGATCAAGCTGCCGGTCCGGGAAAAAACCACTACATCACCCCAACCAATCCGTTGCCCCCCCCATAGCACATCAAGAACATCACCCTCCCGGAACATCGGCTCCATGCTGCATCCGGTCACCGGAAGCCGTCCCGTTCCGCCCCGCTCCGTTATGAGTTCCAGGGCAGCGGCTTTGAGATCAGAAGGTTGCATTTAACGGGTCATCTGCCGCACCCGCGCCAGATGGGAATAGAGAAACCAATTCGGTTCGGCATCATGCTTCAGGGCGGATTGGTATACCTTCCGCGCCTCCTCCATACGACCGGCGGCCAGATACAGGCCGGCCAAGTCATCATAGTATGCGAGGTTGGTCGGCGCGGCCGCGCACGCCCGCTCCAGCACGTGGATCAGACGATCAGCGCATGGAGCCACCCGATGAACATCCCGCAAGGCAATCAAAGCGCCGGAATTCGCAGGATCATGATTCAACGCGTGTTCGTAGCAGTTCACGGCGTCATCCATGCGGTCGGCTTGTTGATGCAGGCGCCCCAGATTATTCCAGGCATCCGGATAGTCCGCCTTAACGGCAAGCGCCCGTTCGTAGAAGGCGCGCGCCTCCGCGAAGTCGCCGCGCCGAGCCGCCAGATTGCCTAGATTATTCAAGGCTTCGGGGTGATCGGGATGGTCATCCAAGCATGCACGCAACCGGGATTCCGCCTCATCAAATCGACCTTCCAGAAACGCCAGTGTGGCCACATTAATCCGCGCCGAGGCGGATGAGGGATCCCGAGCGAGGGCCAACTCAAAACATTCGCGAGCCCGCTCATACTGCGACTCGGCCAAATAGGCAATTCCCAACCGAATGCAGGGGACCGGATTCGTCGGCTCGCGCTCCATGTGTTCGAAGGCATCAGCCTTAGACAAACAGAACGACTTGGGCTCAATCAAGTCCTTCTCCGCCATTGTCGCAAGTGTATCACGTGTTTCCATGCGGACGAATTCCGGGTCTTCGAAGGCTCGCGCATGGATCATCGTTTCCACCAATTCGGAAACCGTTCGGCTTCCGTCCAGATTGTCCCACAACATGGTCGCATGCTCATCCAATACGTGCATGGTATCCGATACCGGATCATGCACGATCCGTTCCGCGCCGACTTGTTTTTCCGCAATATCTTTCCGTTTATATGGCTTCATAAAACATAATCCTCAATCAAGGCCACCATCTTGTCGACCGGTCCCGGCGTCAACCGGTAAATGGCGACATCCCTCAACATATCCGCAAGCGCCATAATCAAAGCTGGTTGGCTGCCGTGATGGCGGGCGAGTAGCCGACTGGGTGGGCGGGCATTCAACAGTTGCCGGGCAACCAGTAACACCCCGGATATGCCGCTTAACCGCTCTAGTCCTGGTTCGCCCTCGAAATCCGGGGCCAACGTCCGACCGTGATGATAATCCAAAACGGCGAGGCCCGACCGACGGCAAAGCTCATCAATCGCTTCCGTCAGCGCCGCGCCGGCGGAAATCTTCAATCGCACCGAGGGATGAAAGCGACCGGCAAGCGCTTCCGCCGCGATGACGCCGGGAAGCATGGAAAATGCTTGAAGCGCGGATCCATCCATACGGTTGCAGGCCACTTCCAAATAGGAGATACCGGCCTCATCATCCGGCAGCACCGCCGGCGCTAGATAAACGATCCAGCCCGGCGGACAGGCCGCACCCAATCGTCCCCCGGGCCGGGCGGCGATATCAATCATGTCCTTCAGCTCACCCTCACGGGTGCGCACCCCAATCCGGCGGGGAAAGGGCTCGATAATGCGACGCTCCCCATGAAGCGGCGCCAACTCATCGGACAGAAATGCATAACCTTTTTGCGCGAAGGCAAGCGTTAAGGTGGTTTTGCCGGCCCCGGATGCGCCGGAAATGATCAAGGCCTTCCCCTTCGCCTCGACCACACCGCCATGAAGAATAAAGGTGTGCTCCACGTGTTGAAACAAAAAGTTCAACACATAAAAATAAACCAACTCTGGTACGGTCGGTCCTTCCAGAACGATTCGCTTATCGTCGACAATCAGAACCGGTCGCCGGTCAGGCGTGCCGGTCAGGACGGTGGCACGCAAGACGGGAACATCCTCCTGAGCGCCCTCATTCGACGCCACCCGAAACCGATCGTATATCCGCCCAAAATCCGCAAGCACCTTCGGAGAGTCGGAGGTTAGCACAAATGGATACCCGAGAAAATTGTAGGATCCGGATTTAGCAGCAGGAATTTCCGACATGGTTGCAACATACCATAATACGCATTGAAATGATCACGCGGCTTATAAACAAAAAACCTGCGCGCCACCAAAGGCGCGCAGGTTTTTATGCATTCATTTGAATAACGTGAAGCGTAAGCTTACTGCGGGCAAGAGACCGTGAAATACCACAGCGTTCCGTTGGCGGTAGCCGGATTACAGTTGGGAATAACTTCCACCGTAATAATTGATGATGCACCCGAAAACGCCAAATTGACGGAACCACTCCCGGAAACACATCCGGTATCATACAACTGTGTCGCGCCATAACGAACGATCATGCGATCGTGCTGGGACAACATTTCCCAGGAAAAGTTGAAGTTACCCGAGGTGGCACCCATCTCAATGTTGCGGGTCTCGGGGGCGTCAGCGCCTGCCACTTGTTGCTCACTGCATTGTCCGGATGCCGGCGGACCATATTGCGTCTCCACCGGTCCCATTAATTCCGCGATATCGTTCGAACGGTAGCTTTTGATCATCTTGTGCTCCTTAATGTTGACCGTTTGTGAACTAGGACCCATTCATGCAACCACTTAAGGGCTGGATTGTGAATCAAAAAATACGTCCACGGAGGTCTACAAATCCGGTAAAAACCGCATTCCTTTTATAACAAGCAGGTTATGACTTCGTAGTTTTTATACTTTTTTTCCCAATCCGAGGACACGCTTGACCTCACCCAGGGAGAAGGGCTTGATCAGGATGCCAACCAAGGTGTTCGTATCCACCCGCTCCGCGACATATTCCATGCTATAACCCGTGGTCATCACCACCCGGATATCCGGATTGATTTGGCGCAACACCCGAAACGCCTCAACGCCATCCATATCCGGCATGGTGACATCCATAAAGACCATATCGATATCCGGGCCATGCTGTTGATACACCCGGACGGCTTCGTAACCATTAGGAGCCGTCAGCACGCTGCATCCCAACCGGGTCAGCATGGTGGCGGTCAGTTCGCACAAGGCCGGGTCATCCTCGGCCAGCAACACCTTCCGGGCCAGCGACTCGTTCGGCATGCCCGCTTGGGGATGACGGGTTCCCGTCCCCTCAGGAGCAACCGGAAAGAACACCTTGATCGAGGTTCCTTTGCCGGGTGAGGAGGTGATCATCAGATTGCCGCCCAAGCCTTCAACGATGCCTTGCACCGAGGCCAACCCCATGCCGCGACCGGTGAATTTTGTGGAAAAAAACGGGTCGAACATGCGGCTCCGGGTCGCCGCATCCATGCCGCACCCCTGATCGGTCACGGTCAAGGTGACCTGCCATCCCGATGGTGGCGCATCGGGAATCATCAACTTCCGGGATCGCTGGCCCTCGCAAAACTCGACGCCACTGCTGACCATGACGGTTCCTTCCGAGCCCCGATACGATTCGGCGGCATTAACCACCAACTGCAAGAGGACGTGACGCACATCCGCGGGATCGGCAACGAATTCCGGCAGATCCGGCTCCAGTTTCAACACCAGGCGAATCTGCTTGGCGGTCAAGGAATCCAGCAACGGCTGCATACTCTCCACCACGCGATTGACATCGATGGCGGTAGCCTCGGGCATGGATCGCCCGCAGAAATATAACAGTTGGTGGCACAACTCGGCGGCCTGCTGGGAAGAAGCGATAATTTGCCGTAAACAAGCCACAATCTCATTGCCCGGCGGCGCCTCACCAAGCGCCATCTCGGCATTACCGAGGATTGCGGTCAGAATGTTGTTAAAATCATGAGCCACGCCGCCGGCCATTACCGCCAGGCTCTCGTGTTTTTGCAGGCGAACAATGCGCTCCTCCATGACGCGGCGCTCGGTGACATCGGTGATAAATCCCTTGAGCCACTGCTCGTTTTCCGATACTTCGACCGACCGTCCGCGCTCCCACACCCACCGCTCCTCACCGGACGCATTTACAATACGGTACTCCAACGTAAACGGCTCCCTCGCCGCCACGGCTCCGTTTACGCCACGCACCACCAAGGCGCGATCATCCGGGTGAATCAGATCGGCATAGGCGATTCGCCGATTCTCGATCAAATCCTCCGGGGCGTAGCCGGTTAGCATCCGGCAACCCTCGGAAACGAATGCCATCGTCCAAGTCGCATCGACACGGCAACGATAGGCCATGCCGGGCAGGCTATCCATCAAGGTGGCCAATTGACGACGGCTTTCGCGCAATTCCCGCTCGATTTTTTTTCGCTCGGTGGTTTGATGCAAGGTTTCCGCCAGTTGGTTGGCGGCATCAAGTAGCTGCCGGTGCATATGGTTGTCGTTGGCCATATACGCCGGGGCCGAAGCCCGCACCATACCATACACCACACTGCCCCGTTCAATCCGGCAGGCAACTCCGACACGATCGGAGTAAAGACCCGATAGCGGGCAGGTTGCGCATGCCTCCTTGATATCCTCAATGACCACCACCCCCGGCATGGCCAAGGCACGTTCCGCACAAACCGGGCACCAGCCGGACGCGATCTTGTCCTTTACCGGGGCAAAGCCCTGATCAAAACTGGAGGCCAAGGTGGTGATCGCGCCATGTTCCGTTAAGGCGATCCAAACATTGTAAACACCAAGCACGCTCACCAACTTTTCACAGCATTGCGCAATGTAGGTGCTGATGTCGACAACCGCATCGGATTGGTCGGGAGAAGAGCGTCCGATGATCGAATCCGAATAGATCGTGGACAAGGAAAATCCGGAATGATTCCCGATATTCAGCGCATCAAGACGCGACGACTAGACGTCATCGCCGACGACGGACTCTCTTCCTATTGAATTTCCCTCCTTCACGAGGCAAATTTAACGAAAAACCGGTTGATTTGCAAGGAGTTAAATTCTAACTTGATGCGCTATGCACGGGTTTGAAATCATCATCCCTCGGGCCGACACCGGAAGCCTGAAGTGGGATAAGTATGCGGGGAAAGACATTCTTCCCCTGTGGGTAGCCGACATGGACTTCGCCTCCCCGCCGGCCGTCCTGGAAGCGCTTCGAGCGCGAGTCGATCATGGCGTTTTTGGCTATACCATTCCCGACGACAACGTCACCCATGCCGTCCTCGACTACTTGCATGACCGGCACGGCATCCATGCCCAGCCGAATTGGTTGGTCTGGTCCCCGGGCCTGGTACCGGCGCTGAACCTCGCTTGCCGGGCCACCGGACATCCGGGTAGCGGGGTGTTGATCAACACCCCGGTCTATCCCCCCTTTTTAAGCGCGCCGCCATTCAGCGACCGCAAACGAATCAGTGTTCCATTGATTCGGGAGGATGAACAATGGCAAATCGATTGGGCGGCCATGGAAGCTGCGGTATCCCCAACTACCGCGCTGATGATCCTTTGCCACCCGCATAATCCGGTCGGACGGGTCTGGCGGCGCGATGAACTTGAACGCATCGTCGATTTCTGCGCCCGGCATAACCTGACGCTCGTCTCCGATGAAATTCATTGCGACCTCATTCTGGAAGACCTGCCGCACGTCGCCACCTTGACGCTGAGCGAGGAAGCCCGCCGGCGAACCATCGCGTTGTATTCCCCGAGCAAGACCTACAACCTTCCCGGCCTCGCCTGTTCGTATGCGGTGATTCCCGACGAAAGCCTGCGGTCCGCCTTCACGCGAACCGCCCGGGGCATCATCACGGAAATCAACGCGCTCGGCTACGTCGGCTGCGCGGCCGCCTACCAGCACGGCGAACCGTGGCGCAAGGAGCTGGTGCGCTACCTCCGGGACAATCGCGATCTGGTTTTCTCCTTTGTCCGCGATCGCTTGCCCGGCGTGATCATGCACCCGATGGAGGCGACGTACCTGGCCTGGTTGGACGTCCGGGGCCTGGCTCTTGAGCAACCGGCCGCATTTTTCGAATCCGCCGGCGTCGGGCTTTCCAACGGCGTCGATTTCGGCGCCCCCGGCTTTCTGCGCCTTAATTTCGGCTGCCCGCGCGAAACGCTCACCGCCGCACTGGAACGCATGGCCGTAGCGTTGTCTGCGCCTCGAAGCGCCTGACTAGCGACAACGGGCGTAGCAATCTTCGAGGACTTTCTTGAAAGCCGAGCGCTGTTCTTCCGGCGTTATGCGCGCGGCGGCGGCCTTCATCCTCGCCCGCGCTTCCGGCGTCAACTCAAACAGGGCGCGCCCAAGGGCCTGTGCAAAGGCCGAGGGCGCGGGTTCCGCCAAAATGGCGTTTTCGTCATTTAAAACCTGCGTATGAGAAGCAATCCGGGTGGCAACCAGCGGAATCCCGGAGGCTAGAAAGGTATAAACCTTCAGCGGAACATTGTTGCCGCTGATCCGGCTGGAGACGAGAATATCGGCATGCTCCATGAACACGGCGGTTTCCTCAACCGGATATTCCCCGCAAAACACGATGCGATCCTCCAGCCCCCACTCCTTGACCGTGGCCTGGTATTGCGCTACGCGGGAACGTTCGCCTTCACCGCCCCCGACCAACAACAAGCGGTAATCGGATTCAGAGCGCATCGCCTTCAACTCCCGCATGGCGGAGATCAGCAAATCAATACCCTGATAAGGATGAAAGTTTCCCGTATACAGAATGATCTTTCCCGGTTGCTGAAAAAACCGCTGCTCAATTTCTTTCCGGCGTTCGGGAGACGGCTGGGTGTCAAAGGAGAGCGGGCAATCCGGGAGGGTTGCGGAATACACGCCCGGGGCCAGTTCGCTTTGCAGGAGACGGGTCATTTCCGCACCAACCGTCAAAATTGCCCTCGCCCGGTTCATGGCGCTCAACTCCAAGCGCTTGAAATGGCGCAAGGCCCACTTCCATTTGCCAAAAGAAGTTCCCTCGATCTGCTGGGACATCCACGAGTGCATGTCGTAGATATACGGAATGCCAGAACGGACGCCCAACCAGGCGGCGATAAATCCCGCCTCCTCAACGCCGTGAATCACATCATACCGATTCCGGGAAGCCAATCGCCATGCCGAATAGGTCAACGGAATATCGCACACGATCTTGGTGAGCGAGGGACCTACCTTGACCGCGCGAATGCCCGGAGGCCGCCATGCCCGATGAATGGCATACGATCGCATCCGTGGATCGTTTCCCAAGCCGTAGCACAAGACCTCGACATCGTGTCCCAGCTCGACCAGCGCTTCCACGGTCGCTTGGGCGCGAAACGAACTGCCGCGTGATAACAAATACGGCTGCGGCAAAACGTACAGAAGTTTCATCGCCGCGTTACTCCCGGGCTGGCGCCTTTAAACCGGCATCCAACCTCGCCACTTCATCCGCCGCCACCATAGCCCGCCGCTGCATGATCGGCACTTGCACGGCCAGCGTGCGGCGAATGGCCTCCCGGTCTTGCCAGCATCGCTTCATAAAGCCGAATAACCGATCTACACTAAAATTCTCGAAATCCGTGCAGGCGTCGGCAATACCCGCATGTTCGAAATAGTGACGCACCTTGGGTTGATAGGCAAGACCGGCAATCGGCGTGCCCGATGCGGAGGCCAGAATCATGGCGTGCAAACGCATGGCGAACAACAGGGAAACCCGGGAAAGCAACCCCTTGATCTGGTAATGATCAAATTGTTTGTTATCGATCATCACCACCGGCTGTACAACACGCAGGCGACGGCGCAACGCCTCGGTCAACGGGATATCGCCATGATATGTACTGATCAGTAATAATGGAACGGCAATCTCCGCGGCCAACCGGTTTATCGCCTCGGCCATGACATCCAGGAATTCATCGGTCGCCATTTTCCGTTGGCGCTGATCCGACCAGGTGTTCAGGTACTTGTTGATGTTCAGGGCGAGAATCTCCCGCGATGGATTCAGCCCGATGGAGGCGAACAGCTTCTCGATCTCGTCATCCGGAATACCCGGAGCGTTTAACGCCGCATCGGCGGTGACGGTGAAGCGTTCTTCGGCAACGCCAACTTCCCTGAGCACATCAGCCGAACCCTCGTCACGCACGGTCATGAAATCGCAGGCATCGCAGACCTTTTTTAGCATACGGGCGCCCGCCGGCGTGGTAATGGGTCCCACCCCGCAATTGTATAAACCGACGTGGCGACCGGCTTTCTTCGCCGCCGGTAACAGCCAGGCCAGCGAAGAAAGAAAGTTGAACATCGGATTGTACAGGGACCGGTCAAACAATACCGCATCAAACACCAGCGACAGGTCGGAACGGGTTACCGCCCGGTAGGTGGGGATTCCCATCAACTTCAAGGAGCCGGTCCACGGCATGACGCCAACCGCCTCCACCCGATTCTTCCGGTAGCTCGTCCGCACGAACGAAGGAAAAAGCGTGGGTATACGATACAGCAAGGGACGACCGAGGCGTTGATCGATCGCCGCCATGATCCCAGATAGTAATGCCGCATCGCCGGCATTACGGCCAGCCGCTGATCCTAATAAACAAACCGTTTCCAACATGGTAGTTTTCCGTGTAAAATCGCCGACAGCCGACATGAAACGCTTTTTACGCTGATCGCATCATCGCTGCATATAACAAAACCGGTCAATTCGTCCATTCTTTTTGATTAAATCGCGCGCCGCGGGGCGCATCAATACTTGCTGAAAACCAGATAGGCCGGTAACATTCGATCATTCGTGAACATACTAGCACCGACTCCTCATTCATTATCCCGGCAATGCGGCACGACGACGGCCGTGGACCCGTCGGCAAGCGCCTTGAGGGCTCGAGAATTCGACGTGCTGATCGTCGGCGGCGGCATTTACGGGGCGACGCTGGCCTGGCACGCGGCACGCGCTGGATGGGCGGTCGCCCTGATCGAGCGCGGTGATTTCGGGGAAGGCGCGTCCGCCAACAGCTTGAAAATACTGCATGGCGGATTACGGTATTTGCAGCAAGCGAATATTTCCCGGATGCGCGCCTCCATCAAGGCGCGGCGCGACGGGTTAGCCTCCCTTCCCTACCTGACCCGGGCGACAACATGTATCGCCCCCGCACGGAATTTTGCCCAAAGAAGTCGTGCCGCTTATCATATCGCCGCCGCGCTGAATGACATCATCAGCATAGACCGCAATCGCGGAGTGCCGTCCTCACATCATCTGCCGCGCACCCGGGTTCCGAACCAGTCCGAACTGGATACGCTTCTGCCCGGAGCCGCAATCAGCACGCGCGGCGCGCTCTTGTGGGGCGACGGATTCATGGAAAACTCGGAGCGGTATACCTTGGCCTATATGTTAAGCGCACGATCATGCGGTGCAGAAATTGCCAACTACACCGAAGCGGTCGCCTTACTGGAGACCTCAAACGGCGTGTATGGTGTTACTGCCCGCAATATCGAAAATGCCGAGACGTTCGAGATTCGGGCCCGGCTGACAATTCATGCCGGCGGCGGTTGGTTGCCTTCGCTCTGGCCCGGAGGTAAGGCCCCACCCCCGCCGACGGCCTGGGTGCGTTCATACAATCTGGTCACCCGGCGGAGCTGGTTCGGCGAGTATGGGGTCGGCTTGGATAACGGCCGTCGGAATTTCTTTTTCATGCCGTGGCGCGGCGGCACCATTATCGGAACGGAATATCAACCCTACTCCGGTTCACCTTCGGAGTGCCGTCTCACTGCGGAGGATATTGCTAACTTCGTCGATGAAATCAACCTCCTTCATTCACCCGTGAAGATGACGCCAGATGACGTCACCATGGCGCACCTCGGCCTTGTCCCAGCCCGCACCGATCGCTTCGGCCGGGGAACCGCCGATGCTTCGAACCGCACCGTTATTGTCCGGCCCGACGCCAAGGGCGTCCCGCGTGGATTCCTCGCCATCTCCGGCATCAAATATACCACCGCCGCCTACTGGGCCGCCCGACTCATGCCATGCATCGCCCACGCTATTGGCCGCCCATACCGCCCGTCGGCTCCTCAACCGCTCTATGGCAGTGAACGGGTCGTGACAGAAAACGAAGTCGCTCGGGAGACTCGTGCGATCGGGTGGCCGTTGGATGCGAAATCCATCCGATGGTTGATCAGCCACTACGGCGCTCGCAGCAATGAAATCCTCGCCATTGGCGCGGCCGAGCCAGCCCTGCGCGCCTTGATCCCAGGAACTCCTGCCCCGGCTGCGGCGATCATTCACGCGGTGCGCCGCGAATTGTCCTGTCACCTCACCGACGTCCTCCTGCGCCGGACCGACCTGGGAACCGCCGCATGTCCGCCACCGGAAACCCTGAATGCAACCGCCTCGATCATGGCTGACGAATATGGATGGCAAGAAGATCGCAGGCGCGCTGAAATAGACCGGGTATACACACATTACCAGCGCTTGGGGTTAAATCCGCGAACGCAGCGTTGACGCTCAAGCCGCCGCCATGGCGCATGACTCATAGCTTCCATACATCCCCTTGCGGAAGCTTGCACCATACGCGACAACAGATAGCCATTCCGCAACAGGCATTCCATCTTGACCAATGGCAACTCTTGGACAATCCTTTAGGGAGCGTTAGAACAACCCCCGATTTAAGATACGGTGCGCATGAAAAAATCATTTTGCTCAATCCTATTCGTTGGTGTGGCGACAGTGACATTGGTCGGATTACTCACCGCTTGCGAAAGTGGTAGCAGCTCTTCAAGCGGGGATCCGCAATCTGCGGCTGGTACATGGAACGGTACGGGTAATTATGTTCACAACAATGTACCCATCACCCAATTTAACCTTGTCCTCAACCAGGACGGCAATGCGGTCAGGGGGACTTACGCCATCAAACGAGACGCCCGCGAACTCATGACCGGTCGCGTTACCGGGTCGGTCAGCGGCGATCGGGTTGACTTGACCATGACGCCGCATGGACGCGCCGATGGCAAAATCAAAGATGACCGAATGGAACTGGAGTGGTTCGAGTCCGGATTTGGCGGCGCAGATTGGACCGGCCCGCGAAACGGCTTTGTCACGCTTAACCGGTAATACATGCAGATGCCAGCCCACACCCTCTCGTCGCGCCCATGGCCGTCGATATTTCCGCGATGGCTGTTTCCATTCGTGGCCAGCATCGCGTTGTTGATTGCAGCGGGTTGTGAGAGCGATAAAAAATCCCTGGGCAGCGGCCACGACTTCGGAGATAACGACGAAAACCTGGTCCTCGCCATGGGCGACAGCATTACCAAAGGCGGATTTTCCGGAGGAACCTCCTGGCCCACCCGGTTTGCCGCCCGCACCGGAAAGTCAACCATCAACGATGGTATCGCCGGGGCGACCAGCGGGGTCGGCGCCTCACGAATCCAGGACCTGCTCGCTCGCCGCAAGCCGGGATTTGTGATTATTTTTTATGGCGCCAATGACGCCATTCGAAGCGTTAACGTCGAACGCACGGCGGCCAATATCGATGCCATGATCGGCGCGGCGTTGGATAACGGTTCGATTCCCGTGGTGGCCACGGTACTCCCCATGGCCGAAGCGCGCAGCGTCTTCAACGGCAATGTCGAGGCTATAAATCTCCGTATCCGGGAAATCGCCAAGGCCCGCAGGGTGAAGGTGGTCGACTTGAACCGCGCGGTCGGTGACACGCCTGAGGAATTCTACACCGACGGACTGCATCTCAACAACCGGGGTGAAGATTTGGTCGCCCTCGAATTCGCCGACTTGTTTTAGCGCAATCGTTTTCGCGCCTGCATTTTGACCATGGCGGATACGAAGCGGGTAAAGGAGCAGGGAGCCCGGTAGGTTTGCACCTCTGCATCGGTCAATGCCCGGCGTAAAGCCTGCCCGGGCGCAATGCCATCATCGTCCTTCATGTTAAATCGTATACCGCAGCAGCCTATGCGATTGACCTCACCCGGAAAGGGTAACGGATCGCTGCCCGACCACACCGGTAAACCCAAGTCACGACCCAAGCGCACGAGGCGCGGTTCACCGGCATTGGGCCAGCGGTTCCCATTATCGGCTAAAACGATATCCCGTCGCTGATGCAGCGCTGCTTCAATGATCCGCCCGCGGCGGCCCGTCCACTTGCCAAAACTCCACGGCAAAACCGGAATCCCGCCGGCGGCAATCACCGCATCGATCAGATCATGCAGGCCAGCGGATCGATCCGCCAACGTGAGTCGGCAATCCAACGCCAACACCTCCAGGTTTTCACGGCTGATGATTTGACGTCCAGGCAACACGTAAAGGATCCGGCCGGCCGCATTTTCCGCGCGCCAGGCGCCGCCCTCGGCCTCCTGCTTCAACCGCCAGCGTTGACGAGCGCCGGACTCGCCCAGACGGTCCTCCGACCGCACCGGCTCGGAATCCACCAGACAAAGAACGCCCCGGTAGGCGCGTCCGGCCGCGCGGTAGTCCATGTGAGCGAGCGCGGCATCCAGCGCCGTATCCCGATCAAAAACGGCGTGCAGGTGTACATGGGTGTCGGCAAGAATCAACATAATGTGCGTGCAGTATGGACAGGAAACATCCCTGTTCTCAATGAATATTTCTGCTCGCGTAATCCGACTGCCCGGCTAAAGTATTCCCGCACATGAGTTTAGTTTCCACAGCACTGGCCTATCGTGAATTATTGGCCAATCTGGTCATCCGTGACCTGAAAAGCCGCTACCGGGGATCCGCCCTCGGTCTGCTGTGGACGGTCCTCACCCCGCTGTTCATGGCCTTGATCTACATCTTCTTTCTCCGCTTGCTCATGGGCCGGGGGGTACGCATTCGGCATGAGGAAATCATCATCGGGGTATTTGCCTGGCAATTCACCATTCAGGCGATTCAATCCGGCATGAACTGCATCACCGGCAACGCCAACCTGGTGAAAAAAATTTACTTCCCCCGCATCATCATTCCTCTCTCGGTCAACCTGTCCGCCCTTATCAACTACCTGCTGATGCTGGTGGTGCAACTCGGGCTGGTTGCGGTGATTCTGCACACCGGAGGGAGCCACCTCAGCGCAGGAACATTTTTTGTTCCCCTGCTGATCGTGTACCACTTTATGTTCAACCTGTCCCTGGCGCTGCTGACCGCCGCCGCCAATGTGTATTTCCGGGACACCCAGCACTTTGTCGGCTTGTTTATCAGCGCGTGGTTTTTCGTCAGCCCGGTGATGTACTCGCTCTCGCTGTTGGACGCTCTGACTGGCGACAAGGCCTGGTTGCGGGAACTGTATATGCTGAACCCGTTGACCCTGATCATTACCGCCTACCGGGCCCTACAGATTCCCGGCGAAGTTTTTCCCTGGTCGATCGGCGCGGTAATCGGTTGGTGCTGGCCGGTCGTGATATTCGCCGGTGCGCTCATCTTCTACCAGCGTACACAACGTTATTTTGCGGATTGGTTGTGATGCAGAACGCGATTGAAGTCAGAAATCTCGGCAAGGCCTACCGCGCTCTCGGCGTCGGCGTGCCTACGCTCTACAAGACGATTTCCCGGATCATTCAGCGCCGACCGATCGAACGGTTTTGGGCGCTCCGGGATGTCAGCTTTGATATTCCGCGCGGGGCCACGGTCGGCGTGATCGGTCCCAACGGCTCGGGAAAAAGTTCCCTGCTCGGCTTGATTGCCGGCACCGTCACGCCCAGCCATGGCGCCGTCAAGACCGAAGGCCGCATCTCATCCCTGCTCGAACTTGGCGCCGGGTTCCACCCCGAATTATCCGGCCGTGAAAACGCCATTCTCAACGCATCCATCCTCGGCATCCCGCGCGAAGATGTCATCCGGCGCATGGATCACATCATCGAATTCGCCGGGCTCAAGGATTTCATCGACATGCCGGTAAAACACTACTCCAGCGGCATGTACGTCCGGCTCGGCTTTGCGGTGGCGGTGGAAATCAATCCCGACATCCTGCTGGTCGACGAAGTGTTGGCGGTGGGCGATATCGCCTTTCAAACCAAATGCCTGGAACGGGTGCGCGACTTGCAGAAAAAAGGCAAGACCCTGCTGTTGGTTTCCCATGCCCTCGACACCGTGGAACAGTTCTGCGACGACGCCCTGCTCATTTTGGAGGGCCGCCTGGCCGAACGCGGGCCTCCCCGCGACGTTATCTTCTCCTACCTCAAGACCTACATGCTACGCATCGGCAAGCTGCACGTTGAGGAATATGGAACCCGCCAAGTGACCATCGATCGGATCGTGGTACGCAACCACCGGGATGAGGAAACCATCCAATTCGAATCGGGCACCGCCATGCACATCGAAGTTCATTACCGGGCGAACCAGCGCATCGAGAACCCGATCTTTGGCTTCAGCATCAAAAGCGCGGATGGCGTGCACGTGTTCGGATCGAACACGCAAATCGAAAATTACCCGATCCCCGCCATTGAGCGCAGCGGTATCGTTCGGATCGCCGTCGATCCGCTCACCATCAAGGCCGGCAACTTTTTCCTTTCGTTTGCCATCCATTCACCTGACCACAAAACACAATACCATCGTCTGGAGGATTGGCTGGCCTTTTCCGTGGTGGATACCACCGCCCGCGAAGGATTGGTTCACCTGAACAACCAATGGCAGTGGAATCATGAGCGCCAGGATTAGCATCGGCGAGCGCGACGAAACCGGCGTCCTCCTGCCGCAACTCGAACGCGCCGCTGCCGCCCGCAACCCGGTCGCCGGGTCTCCGCCGGATGAACAAGGGCTACCCGCCGACCGACTGGCCGATGCCAAGGACGTCGCCGACTACCGCCAGCGCCTCATCGCCCTCATTCGCGAACAAAGCGCCGTCGTTATCGAAGACTTCAAGCCTCCGGTGCGCCGCGGATGGATCGGAATACTGATGCAGCCCTGGCGGCGGTTTTGGTGGAAGCAGCTTCGTTACCAACACGAAAAAATTGCCGCGCAACACAATGCCGTCACCGCCCTGATCGTCGCTGCCCTGGACGAGCAAGACCAGCGCCTCAAGGAGCTGGAACGCCGGGCCGAGGCGACTCGCGAACCGGACGGCCAAACGGATGCCCAACCGTGATACCCGGCTCACGTATCGACCAAATCCTCGCCGGCGCGGCGATCGGCGACGCCACCACGCAATCCGCGCTCATCGTGCGCGAGACGTTGCGTTCCATGGGCTACCGTTCCGATCTTTACGCGCCCGGCGACCGCATCATGCCGGAACTGGCTGCCCAATGCCGTGATCTTGCCGACTACCGGGCTGAGACACGCTACGGGGTCATCCATCACTACGGCGTATGGTCGCCGGCGGCCGAAGTCTACATGGGCGCGGCCGAGCGAAAAATCTTGGTGTATCACAATGTGACTCCACCCCACTTCTTTAAAGGGTATTCGGACCGGATGGTCGCCCTGCTGGATGAAGCCCGGAGGCGATTGCCCGAGGTGGCCAGGGCCAGCCGGGACATCTGGGCGGTATCAGGCTTTAATGCCGGTGAATTGCGTTCTCTGGGATTTACCGGGGTCAAGGTTTTCCCACTGCCCTTCCGCCGGGATGCACTCACGGCCAAACCCGATCCCGGAATTTTGGCCAAACTCGCCGCGCCGTTGACCACCTTTCTGACGGTGGGTCGCCTGGCTCCCAACAAAAGAATCGAGCGGCTTTTGCGGGCCTTCGCCTGGTATCATCACGCCATCAACCCCTTCAGCCGGCTGGTAATCGTCGGATCCCAACACAGCGCCCCCCGCTACGTCGCCTACCTCCGCTGGCTGGCTCATGAACTGAAAACCCCCAATATCGACATGGAAGGCTTCGTGTGGCCGGAAGCTTTGGCCGCTTATTATCAACGAGCCGATCTTCTCGTTTCCACCAGCGACCACGAAGGGTATTGCGCTCCCCTCCTCGAAGCCATGCATTACGGAGTCCCGGTGCTGGCTCACGACATCGGTGGTATTCCCGAAGCATTGGGTGGCGCCGGGGCGCGCTACCGGGAATTACCACCCCGCTTGCTCGGTGAACTTATGCATACCCTTACCGAAAAGGATATCCTGCGCCGCGCGGTGCTTGCATCGCAGGAAAAACGACTGCACGAGCTCGACGCGCGCCGGATCGATAGCGAGTTACGCGACCTGCTAAACCATCAACCATAGGCTCGCCGAACACGAAAGACGTTTCACACCGAAACCGACCACAAAAAAGGCGCCGGATCATTCCGGCGCCTGAAGTTTGTCCGTGCGCGTGACGCGACGGTTGAATCGAATTTACTGCTTGATGCCTTCCACTTCGATCAGCAGCGTGACCACATCACCGACGACCAATCCGCCGCCATCCAAGGTGTTGCTCCAGGAGACGCCGAAATCCTGACGATTGATGCGGGTCGAACCAGACAGGCCAATGCGCTCGTTACCCCACGGATCGGTGATCGGTCCATTGACCTCCACCGGCAAGCTGATTTCCTTGGTAACGCCGCGGATGGTAAGATCACCGATCAACGTCACATTCGGCAATTCCCCCTCAACGCGGGTTGTTGTGAAGGTGATCTGGGGATGATTGGGTGCATCGAAAAAGTCTTCGTTGCGAAGGTGGTCATCCCGCCGCTGATCGCGCGTATTGACGCTGGCCACCTCAATCGTGGCGGCGGCTTTCATCTCCGAGAGGTTTTCCGGGTCGAAGTCGATGTGTCCGGAAAATGCGTCAAAGGTTCCTTTAACGTTAGCCACAACCATATGGCGGACCGAGAATCCGATGGTGGTATGGGAAGCATCGATGGCATAGGTGGCAGCTTGCGTGGAACCCGCCCATAGGCCGACGAGACCCAAGGCGACATAGCGAATAGCGTTTATTTTAGTCATACATTTCTCCTTATTTTCCTCATGGTAACTCAATATCCGGTTAATGCAACCGCATGGACAAAATCCATAGAGGCCGTCCGGCGTAATTTTGTTCAAACACGGACGGTGCGACTTCCAGAAAGCGCGGTCCGGGAGGCAGGTTCGGAGGCGTGAAAGGCAATATTAACGAGCACCCCGACCATGACCAGGCTCATGACCAGGCTGGTACCACCATAACTGATAAACGGCAAGGCCAACCCCTTGGTGGGAAGGGAGCCGGTCACCACGCCGATGTTAATCGCGGCCTGAAAGGAAATCATCATGGTGATACCAAAGGCCAAAAGCTTGGCGAACGGATCGGGGGCATTGCGGCTGATAAACAGTCCGAGAAAGAAAAACGCGGCAAATAATAGAAGTACCGGCAACGTAGCGCGAAGCCCAAATTCCTCGCCCAAAATGGCGAATATAAAATCCGTATGGGCTTCGGGCAGATAAAAACGCTTTTGGAGGCTTTCGCCCAGGCCCACCCCGCCAAAACCGCCAATAACGAAGGCATAGATGGCCTGGGTCAACTGATACGCCTCGTTTTCCGCGTATTTTTCGGGATCCAGAAAGGCAAGAATGCGACGCATGCGCACTTGATTGTGCATGATCGCCACCGCCACGGCCGCCGCACCGGAGACGCCGGCCACAATCAAATAACTTAGCCGGGCGCCCGCAATGTACATCATGGCGAAACCCACCACGCCCATCAGCATGGTGGTCCCGAAATCGGGTGAAATAAACACCAAACCGGCAAAACTGCCGAGAATGGCCAACGGAATAAATAGCCCTTCGCGCAGGCGACCCACATGGCGTTGTGACTGGCTCAACCAACGCGCCATGCCGATAATCAAAACAAACTTGGCGATTTCGGAAGGCTGTAAATTAAAGGGCCCGAGCCGCAACCACCGGCTGCTGCCTTTTAACGTTACCCCCACGCCGGGGATCAGGGCCATCACCAGCAATACGATGGCGATTACGGCAAGAAAGGGCGCCAAGGTGCGCCAGTACGGATACGGAATACGCATGCAGGCCAGGGCGGCGATAAAGCCAACGATCAGCGCGACGACCTGACGCTTGAGAAAAAAAGCTGGATCGTTGTAGGTCGCTTCAGCCTGCACCGCGCTGGTGCTGAACAGCATGATGATTCCAGCGGTAATCAGCAGGAGCGCGATGGCGATTATGGCGGTGGCGGATTTGCGCATGGCTTTAAGAATCCCAACCCAGACTCCACCGGCCCGCCATCGGCGGGCCAGACATACTCTTCAACAGCCAACACACGTCGTTTACGTGCGGCTATTCGTTTTTCCAGACGCTGACGCACCCGGCGCTGTTGATACCAACCACCGGCATTCGCCGACGGCTACACCAACACTTACTGCCAGGGAATCAACAACCGCTGTCCCGGACGCACCGTTTCCGAGGTCAGGTTGTTCAGCCGCATGATCACTTCTTTGCGTGCACTGAACTTGACGGCAATGCTATCAAGGGTATCACCCTCCTTGACCGTGTAAGGAAACGGCGCTTCGGCATCGGCTGAAGCGTCCGTAATGGTCTCTTCAACTGCCGGAGCAGGCGGAACATCCACCGGCGCGGCAATCACCGGTTCAATCACCGTGGCTGCGGCGGCGGGTGCCGGAGCTGGCGCCGGAGCCGGAGCCGGAGCAGCAGCTTCGGTTTTCTTGGCGGCTGGAGCTTTTTTGCCCTGCGGGATCACCAACTTTTGGCCAATGCGAATGGTATCGTTCTTGAGGTTGTTCACTTCCCGGAAGGCGGCGACCGTCGTGCCGTAGCGCGCGGCCAACTTTCCAAGCGTATCTCCGGACTGCACGACATGCGTATCGCCGGAGGGTTTGGCCGGAGCGGACGGACGAGCCGATGGAGCAGCTGCGGCGGGGGCGGCTTCCGAGGGTACCGAACGCGCGTGACCGGGCAACAACAACCGTTGGCCAATGCGAATTTGATTCGCGTCCTTGATATTGTTCAACTCGGCCAGCTCCTTGGTGGAAACGCCGGCTTTGGCGGCGATCTTGGACAGACTGTCGCCTTTCGCAACCACATACGTCGAGGCGCCGGAGGTTTCGATGCTTTCCGGCGCGCGGGTCACCGGTGCGGGGGGACGCATGGGCGGACGAATGGGAGGAGGCGTATCCACCGTGTCGGCGCGCGGCGGAAGCAGTGGAGCCGGCGGAGGGCCGGCTTCGCCGCCGGTTACCGGTTGGCGAGTCTGGCAACCGGACAACATAACGAATAGGCCGGCGGCGGCGACATGGATACCCAATACGGTCAACATCAGAAACGGCGTTTTCAACGAGCGACGCCCCTGCTCTTTGTCTTGCTTCATCAACGTACTCCCTGCATGTGATTGGTCTCTTTATCTTTTTGTTCGCGGATGCATGCCTGCACCAACTCTTTAAAAACATCGCCGCGGTGGCCATACCCGCGGAACTGATCGAAACTCGAACAGCCCGGCGAAAGCAGCACCACGTCGCCGGACCGGGCACGATCACTGGCCATGCGAACCGCCGTTGCTAAATCCCGGCAAGGCTCGCAGGCAACCGTATCGCCCCACTCCCGCGTCAACTTTTCCGCAGCTTGTCCGATAGCATATACAAACGCGCAGTGTTTCGCCAGAATTTCTTTAACAAAATTCACATCCGTTTCCTTGAGGATTCCTCCGGCGATCAGGTGTTTTTTTTCAGGGCCGGCGGCAACCGCGGCGGCGAGCGCAGTGAGGGTGGATGCCTTGGAATCGTTGATATACCGGACGCCCTGAAACTCGGCCACCAGCTCCAGGCGATGCGGCAATGGGGCAAAACGCTCGGCGGACCTTCGCACCGCCGATGCAGGAATACCCAGAAATGCAAACACCGCCAACGCCGCTTGGGCGTTGGCACGCAAAGGCGAGCGCCCCCACCAGGTATCCGACAAATCGACGCCACCCTCTCCAACCGCCGCGCTCGCCGGCGCATCAAACAATACGGGTTTCAACCCGGGTGGAACGACGGCCTCAAGCAGCGGCCATGCCGGAGCATGCACCAAGGGCGGCATCAGGCGCGGCGGATGATCAAGCAAGCGGGCTTTGGCGGCAATATACCGGGACATGGCGCCGTGCCGGTCCAGATGGTTGGGAGCCAGATTCAGCACAATGGCAATGTCCGGCTGAAAACGAACCGCCTGCTCCAACTGAAACGAGCTGAGCTCAAGAACAAGCACCTCCGGCACATCGCCGGCAGCGGCGAGCGCACAGGGCGGCAAACCATAATTGCCGGCGGCCACCGCGCGCTTTCCTTCCGCCGTCAGGGTGTCGGCTATCCATTTGACCAGGGAGCTTTTGCCATTGCTTCCCGTCACGGCAATGACCAGGGCCTTGGGCATCGCCGTCACGCCGTATTCAAATTCGGGAATGAGGCAAACGCCGAATTCCCGCAGGGCCGCCAGCCAGGGATGTTCACGAGCAAACCCGGGACTGATCACGGCAAAGGCAAACGATGTTTTCCGAAGATCGGGAAGATCGCTCACCCACGATACACCGGCGATGTCCTCAGAGGCGGCTCCGCGTTCATCGGCCACCACCACGGCGCGGTTTTCCCGCCGCAGCAGACGCGCGGCGGCGATTCCGCTGGCGCCGCCGCCAAGCACCAATACGGCTGATGACGCAACGTCGTTCATCGAATCTTCAGGGTGGCGATGCCGAACAAGGCGCAAATCATGGCGAGAATCCAAAATCGGGTGGTGATCATGGTCTCCACAACTTCAAGGTCCCGGCCTTCCCGCTCGGCCTTGGCCTTTTCCTTGAATTCAAAATGGTGATGCAACGGTGAACACAGGAATACCCGTCGGCCGGTCAGTTTGAAGGAAATGACCTGAATGATCACGCTCATGGCCTCCATCACAAAAACCCCGCCGACGATGATCAACAAAAGCTCCTGTTTGACGCAAATGGCGACCATGGCGATCGCGCCGCCCAAAGCCAGGCTTCCGGTATCCCCCATGAACACCTTGGCGGGATGGCAATTAAACCACAGAAAGCCCATTCCGGCGCCGAGCAAACATCCGCAGAAAACCGCCAACTCACCGGTGCCCGCGATATAGGGCACTTGCAAATAACTCGCAAAAACCAGGTTGCCGGCCACATACGCGAGCATCAGATAGGCGACGGCAGCGGCATTGGCGCAACCAATGGCCAGACCATCGAGACCATCGGTGAGGTTGACCGCATTGGTGGCGCCGGTAAGCACCAGGGAACAAAATATCAACGTGCCAAGCACGCTGAGGTTCTGCACCACCGGATCTTTCAAAAAGGGAACCATCAACTGACTGACATACGCTCGGCTTTCCGGCCAGGCATACAAGAAACCCACGGCGATAAATCCCCACAAAAACTGGAACGCGAGCTTCATCCGGGCATTCAAACCCTTTGAGTTCCGCTTGGTGACCTTCAGGTAATCGTCCCAGAATCCGATGCCGCCCATGACCAACATCGTGGCGAGGGTAATCAACACATACCCGTTGGAGGGAATCGCCCAGAGCAACGTGGAAACGGTAACCGTGGCGAGAATCAGCAAACCGCCCATCGTGGGCGTGCCCGCCTTGCCGCCGTGCATTTCAAAGAGGGTCCGCGAGTCGAGAATGCGCACCGGCTGACCGATCTTCAATGCCTTGAGCATTCCGATCATCGTTTTGCCAATCATCAACGAAAGTAAAAACGCGGTGGCCGCCCCCCCCAAGGCCCGAAAGGTAATGTACCGGAAAATGCGCAACGGTGCGATCCATTCCGTTAATTCATGCAAGTAGTACAACATGGCCGTTTGTTCTTTTTCTCCGGTTAATGGTTGGCAGTTCGAGTTTCGCCGGCGGATGCATCGCGCCGAAGTCGCCATGCTTCCAGGACCCGCTCCACGGCCTCGCCGCGCGAAGCCTTGAATAAAAGGGCATCGCCAGGCGCCACCGCGTCGTCAAGCAATGCGGCGGCGGCGGCGTGGTCCGCGCAGACGGCAACCCGATCCGACGGCATACCGGCGGCCAAAGCCCCCTCGGCCAGCCAGCGACCGCGCGGGCCAACCGTCACCAGGCGCATTGCGGGAAATGCCGCCAGCCCCGCTCCGGTTTCGCGGTGCATGCGTTCTTCATTGACGCCGAGCTCGAGCATGCCGCCGAGTACCAGCCAGCGCCGCCCCTCAACCGGCTCTTCGCCAAATGCCTGAACGGCGGCCCGCACACTGACCGGGTTGGCGTTATACGCATCGTTGATGGTGCGGACGCCGAACCAGGTATGGCGGGTCCAGCGCAAGGCCAGCGGTTGATAAAACTGCACGGCATGCGTAATCACCGGCCACGGCGCGCCGAGGATGCGGGCGGTGGCCGCAGCCAAAACAGCGTCCAACACAAAATAATCACCGGGCAAGGCGGCCGTGAAGACAACGACATCACCGGTAGCTTGCTCCAAGACCTCAAACGTGCCGGAATCACCGGTGTTGCGGCGGTACACATAGTCCGCACCATCCCGGCTGGATACGGTTACCATCCGGTTCCCTTGGGCATACCGGCCGAGAATATCTGCATGGGCATCATCCGCATTGAGCACCGCGGCGCCTTTCCCGCGCAACCCCCGGTACACCGCGGCCTTTTCCTCGGCGATGGCCGGTAATCCGGTGAAGTTTTCAATATGTACCGGCCCCACGCAGGTCACCACACCCACATCCGGCTCCAGAATATCGCACAAGGGATCCAGTTCTCCGGGATGATTCATGCCGACTTCAAATACGCCAAACCGAATGTCCGGTGTCGCGGCCAACAAACTCAATGGCAAACCGAGATCGTTATTCCAGTTGCCGAGAGTACGGGCGGCGGGACCGATCGGTTGAACCATATCGGCGATCAATTCCTTGACCGTGGTTTTACCGACGCTCCCGGTAACCGCCACCATCCGCGCGTCCAGCGTGGAGCGGTAACCGCGGGCGATCCGCCCCAACGCGGCCCGGGTCGAATCGACCTTCAACCGGGCCGTCGCCAGCCCGTTTAAACTCGCAACATCTTCAACCACGACGCCAGCGGCGCCACGCGCCACCGCTTGACCTAGAAAACGATGACCGTCGGCGTGTTCGCCGCGGAGCGCGACAAAGAGATTCCCTGGTTGAAGGCTTCGGGTGTCGATGGAAAAACCGGTTATGCGCTCGGGGGCGATTCCATTCCATTCGCCTCCGGCCCAACGAGCGACATCCGACGGTTCAAAACTGGTTTTCACGTCGCAATCCAAACGGTAGCGGTGCTTCATGGCGAGCCTTTCCGCCCGGCCTACAACAGGTACTTCCGCACGACCTGGCCGTCATCAAACGGCGTCACGGCATGGGCGAATTCCTGATAATTCTCATGGCCTTTACCGGCAATGATCACGGCGTCGCCGGGACGCGCGCGGGCAATCGCGGCGGCGATGGCGAATTCCCGGTCGGGCTGCACCTCGTAGGAGGCCCCGGCACGAATACCGGACTCGATCTGACGAATGATCGTCAACGGATCTTCCTGGCGGGGATTGTCGTTGGTGATGATGACATGGTCGGCCATTTGCGAGGCGGCGGCGCCCATCAACGGTCGCTTGGAGGCGTCGCGGTTGCCTCCGCATCCGAAAACAACCGTCAATTTACCCCGGGTAAATTCCCGAACGGTTTGGAGTACGCGGCTCAACGCGTCGTCGGAGTGTGCGTAATCTACATAAACCTGCACGCCGTTGCGGCCTTGAAACCGCTGCAAGCGACCGGGCACCTGCTCCATGGCGCGCAGCGCTTCGGCGATTACCGGCAGCGGAATTCCCCGCACGGCCGTAGCGGCGATTGCCGCGAGAGCATTGCTGACGTTGTGCCGGCCCGGCATGGAAACCGCCATGGGGTATTCGCCCCAACGGGAAACCAGCCGGAAGCGGGAACCTTCCGGCCCCAGCTCAACATCCGTGGCCTGCACGTCGGCTCCGGGATGTTCGCCATAGGTCAACACCTCGGCGGAAAGACCATTGGTAATCGCCAACCGCATGCCCCAGGCATCGTCGATATTGATGACCGCGGTCGCCGATTTCCCGAGCTGGCCGAGACTTCGGAACAACTGGCATTTGGTATTGTAATAGTTCTCCATCGTCCCGTGATAATCGAGGTGATCCCGGGACAAGTTGGTGAATATACCAACATCAAAGGGCACGCCCCAAACCCGTTTCTGATCGAGGGCATGCGAGGACACCTCCATGACCGCGCTCTCACAGCCGGATTTGATCATGGCGTCGAGCATGAATTGAATATCCGGCGCTTCCGGCGTGGTGCGGCCGGCCGGAATAACCCGCTCGCCGATCTCGTACCGAACGGTCCCGATCAATCCGGAATGACGGCCGGCTGTTTCCAGAATCGCCCGGATCATAAAAGAGGTGGTGGTTTTCCCGTTGGTTCCGGTAATACCGAACATTTCCAGGCGCTCAGCCGGATGCCCGTAATAGGCGCTGGCGATTTCCGCAAGGGCAAGGCGGGCATTTTCAACATGGATATGGGCCACGCTGCGTTTGGGCCATGCGTCCTGCTCGGACACCACCGCCACCGCACCACGCTTGATGGCATCGTCGATAAAGTCCTCGCCGTTCACCCGCTCGCCTTTCACCGCAACAAAGAGGTAATTCTTGCGCACCTGCCGGGAGTCATAGGCGATGCCTTCGATGTCCTGGGACAGGGGCCCCCGCACCAGGATCGGTTGAATTAATTTGGTAATGTCTTCGAGTCTCATGGTTTCCAGACACAGTTTGCCTAAAATCATCGGACGCTCCTTTACATGGGCCGTTCAACAAAAATTGATTGAAATTCCTGGGCGACTTCGGCGGGCACCGGGGGAATATCCAGATACCGCACCACCTGTTCGGCGATTTCGCGAAAGGCCGGTGCGGCCACCCGTCCTCCGGTCCGTTCGGGTTGCGGCTCATCAACCACCACAATGATGCTGAGCTGCGGATCTTCGGCCGGGATCAAACCCATGAACGAGGAAATGTTGTCATCATCGGAATAACCCCCGCGGGTCGGTTTCTGGGCGGTTCCGGTTTTGCCGGCAACGGTATATCCGGGCACTTGGGCGCGCACGCCGGTTCCCCCGGTCTCGGTGATTCGGGCCAGCAACCGGCACATCAGGCGGGCGGTGTCGGCCCGGATGGGACGAGCCAACACCTCCTCTTTCACATCAAGAATGACATCGCCCCGGGTATTCAACACCTGCTTCACGATGCGCGGTTTCATCAAATAGCCCTGATTGCCAATCGCCGATTGCATGTTGACCAACTGCAACGCAGTCGTAGCGACTTCGTGCCCCATGGCGATGCGGGAGATACTAAGCGAGGTCCAGCGCGAACGCGGATTCAGAATGCCGCCCTCTTCGCCGGGCAATCCCACCCCGGTGCGGGAGCCGACCCCGAAGGCGCGCAAATAGTCATACAGGCGCGCCTCGCCCAGCTCGAGGGCAACCTTGGCCGCGGCAATGTTGCTGGACTTTTTCAGCGCGTCGGCAATGCTCAACCGGCCATACGGATGGAAGTCCCGCAAAGGCCTGCCGTTATGAATCCACCGGCCGTTTTCGCAGTCGACGATTTGTTCGGGCTTGATCAGGCCTTCGTTGAAGGCCGCCGCAAAGACCGCCACTTTGAAGGTGGAACCGGGTTCGTAAACAAAGCCGATGGCGCGGTTCAGGCGGTCGTCATCCCGGAAACGGTTAAACTCATTCGGATCGTAGGCCGGGCGGCTGGCCATGGCGAGAATATCCCCGCTGCGAACATGCTGAACAATGGCCCAGGCGCCTTTGGCGTTGTGCTGGGCCATGACCTTGTCCAAAGCAACTTCCACGAAATACTGAACATGCTGATCAATGGTTAGAATGACATCCGAACCCTCCTGCGGTTGGATATCCATGGTGCGGCGCTGGTAGACTTCGCGGTGACGCCCGTCGATTTCGGTCATCCGAAACCCGGGCACGCCCCGCAGTTCACGATCAAAACGCAATTCAATGCCCGCGCTGCCAACCCCTTCGTGATTGGCGAAACCCACCACATGGCTGGCCAGGCGTCCACCCGGATAGTTCCGGTTCGAGGCGTCATTGAAAAACACCCCCAACATACCCATGCTGTTGATCTCCGAGGCAAGGTCCATGGGCACATGGCGCATGACATATTCAAACCGCCGACCCGGCCGATTGACTTTGGCGGCGACCATGGCCGGGTCCAACTCCAGCACCCGCGCCAGTTGATGCGTGACAAAACGGCTGTAACCGCTCTGCAGCACAACCTCCGGATCCACGACGACGTGTTTGGTCGACAAATCCAGCGCGAGCACCTTGTCGTTGCGATCCAGGATGCGCCCCCGCCCGACGAGGATTTCGCGGCTTCGCCGGTGGTTGTTCTCCGCTTTTTGCAGCCGGTGTGCGTTATCGCCAAGGTGCAAATAAAACAACCGGGCGCCCAGTCCGCCCCAGATCAGGGTCATGACCAGCGCCAGCAAAGCCATACGGCGCCATGACCGGCGTTCAATCATGGGCGTATTCGCCCCCCGGATGTTGCGCATAAAGAAAATGGGGCGGAGGATTCCGCGGCAACCGCACGACGGAATCCTCCGACGGCCAAACCATGTCAAGGTTGTGATCGCGGATCAGTTTTTTCATGTTCTCGGTGGAGGTCAACCGCGACCACTTGTATTCCTCGTTGACAATCTCACGTTGCAGGGAGGCTTTTTGCTGCTCCAGCTCCTGAATGCGCTTGCTGATGGCGTCGCAACGCCCGCAGATGTACAGGTAGGCCATGGCGAAGGTCGCCAACAGGGTAAGCGCCCCGAACAGCGTTCCAGGAATCACCGCGTGAACACCCGGCTTCCGACTCCGCACCCGCAATTTGTTTTTTCTACGATTTTTAGCCATGTTTTTCGATCCTCTCCACCACGCGCAATTTTGCCGATCGCGACCGGGGGTTCTCCCGGACTTCCGCCTCCCCGGCGGTAATCGCTTTTCCATGCAGCCAACGCACCCGGGGCGATTCGCCAACGGCACGCACTCCGCCTTGCGGAAGGGATTCTTCCCGCGCCCGATGCGCCCGGAACCGCTGCTTGACCTCCCGATCTTCCAGGCTGTGAAACGTAATCACCGCCAGACGTCCGCCGGGCCGCAGAATCCGCAACGCCCCTTCCACGCCCCGCTCCACGCCGACCAGCTCATCGTTCACCGCCATCCGCAGGGCCTGAAAGGTCTGGGTCGCTGGATGAATCCGCCCGCGGCGCCCGCCCTTGACCGCCGCAACGATCTCGGCCAGCCGACCGGTCGTGGTAATCGGTTCGCGCGCCCTTTCGCGGATCAGCGCGGCGGCGATCCGCCGGGACGCCGATTCTTCACCGTACCGGAAAATCACATCGGCCAGCGCGGCCTCGCTCCAACCGTTCACGATGTCGGCCGCGGTCATCCCGCCGGTGGGATCCATCCGCATATCCAAAGGACCATCGTGTTGAAAACTGAACCCGCGATCCGGCTCATCCAGTTGCATGGAGGACACACCGAGATCAAGCAAGACGCCATCCACGTCGCTAAAACCGGACGCCTCGGCTAAATCAACGACATCCGCGTAGTTGCCGTGAACCAGCACCAGGCGAGGTTGAAAGCGGACCAAACGTTCCGCCGCGGCCCGAAGCGCCGCAGGATCGCGATCAATCCCCATCACCTGCCCGTCCGGCGCCGAACGCTCCAAAATGGCTTCAGTATGCCCGCCCAACCCCAGCGTGCCGTCGATATACCGACCGCCCCCGCGCACCGCGAGCAGATCAAGAATTTCCTCTTTCAGCACCGGCACATGCATGGCCAAACCTATCTTCCGGCAACCGCCGGACGCCTCGCTTAATAATAAACGGGGACCACCTCGTTCACTTCCGGCGAACCCTTCCACAACCGGAGCGTTTTCGAGAGGCCGCGACCGGGCAGATCAAAACGAATCGCTCCGGACCGCATCCCCTCGATCGCCCCGTTAACATTCAAAAACCGCGCAATCATCTGGCTGGGCTGACCGGGCGCGCGACGGCTTGCCACCGACGCTGCCGGTCGGACCATGGCCTTGGCGGCCCGGGCCACCGCCGGGCGCAGCGGTTTCACCTCGGGCGCCGGAAGCGGCGCTTCCGGCAGGGGGTAAAACGCCGCCCGCGACGGGGCAACTTCCGCCGGCGCCGCATCCGCGACGACGGCGACCGGACGTGCCGGCCACAATTCCGATTGTTCCATGGCCGAGCGGGCCGCGCGCTGCTTGCGCGGGCTCGCCCGCACCGCCGCCTCCCGGGCCTCCGGCCAACCGCTTACCGCCTCCAAGGCGGCGGCCACCGGAATTTCCCATTTTGTGCGGGTCGTGTTCATGTGGTTTACAAACCAACGGACCGGGCTGCCGTGCCCAGTTTCTGCTGATCGATCACGGGTTGCTTCAGTTTCCATAATTCGGGACTCCATAATTCAAAACGTACAAACACGCCCACCAGCACCACCTCGGACTTCAACTGGGCGTAATCCAACAAATTGTCCTTGATGCGAATCCGGCCCTGGGCATCCCAAGGAACCAGATTGGCGTTCGCCGAAAGTTCACGCATAAAATCTTGTGCCTCGGCATCCACCTCGGATTTTTCGGAAAGCCGCTGTAGCCGTTGGGCCATAAAACGAGCCGGGTACACGCACAGACAACGCTCCACCGCGCTCGGCAAAACAAAAAGACGCTCCGGATGACCCACCAAAGCCCGCCATTCCGCGGAGATAGTCAACCGCTTCTTGGCATCAAGGCTGTGTACGGCGGTTCCGACGAACGGAATACCCGCCAAACCATCCAAATCCACCGCTATATCTTTTCGCTCCATTGTGGTGACCTACGCCCCACTTTTAACCACTTTCCCCCACCCAACGTCAACACTGTTTTTAACCTTTTTTTACCACTTTTACAAGACGTTGAATAACAACAACTTGAACCGCAAGAAATCGCCAAGTAAAATCCAGGTAAAACACCCACCTTTTACCACCATTTTACCAGCGTTTTACCACACGCTTTACATCCGGGATCTGTTAGTAACTTGTTAGTCGCAATCATAACCCTCGAATGGTTCGCCGAAACGGGTGTAGGCACCGACCCTGACGAGGTCGCCAAGGAGAACGCCCACCCGTGCAACTTGCCGCGGGACCGGCCCACCTAGAGCCCTCGGTTCATCATGCGCCACGCTTGTTGTAGGAATGGCAGTGTGGTAGCTTTTCACCCTCAAATGGGAGTGATCGCCATCATGGAAACCGAATACATCAACAAATTTGCGCGTTTATTAGTCTCCTATTCCATCTACGCGAAAAACCAGGAGGTTATTTCCGTCGAGGGCGGGGCGGCGGCCGAACCGCTGATTGCCGCGGTGTACGATGCGTTGCTGCAGGTTGGCGCCTACCCGCTGGTACGCATGACCCCGGATCACGCCGCTCTGAGTTTTTTCGCGCGGGCCCACGATCACCACCTCGACCATGTGCCGCCGTTTGAAATCGGCCTGGCCAAGGCGCTGGACGGCTCCATCCGCATTATGTCCAGCACCAATACCCGCGCCATGTCGGCGGTTGATCCCGCCAAACAAACCCGCGTAGCCAAAGCCCGCCGACCGCTTCGCAAAATCATGCTGGCAAAAAAATGGGCCCTCACCCTTTTTCCCACGGAAGCATATGCCATGGACGCGGAAATGAGCCTGCCGGACTTCGAACGGTTCGTGATCTCCGCCAATTTTCTCGACCGCGCCAACCCGGTCGCTGAATGGAATAAACTCGAACGGATGCATCAAAAATTGATCGCGCGCTTGAAGGGCGCGGATGAAATTCGAATCGTCGGGCCGGACACCGACCTGCGCATGTCGGTAAAGAAACGGACCTTCATCAGTTCCGTGGCCACCCACAATGTACCCAGCGGCGAAATCTTCACCGGCCCGGTCGAAGAGTCCGTTGAAGGAACCATCCGTTATGATTTTCCGGTATGCGAAGGCGGCCGCGAAATTGATGGCATTCGACTGGTTTTCCGGGGCGGAAAGGTGGTCGAAGCCTCCGCGGAAAAAAACGAAAAGTACCTGTTGGCGATGCTCGATATGGATCCGGGCGCCCGCCGCCTCGGCGAACTGGGTATCGGCACCAACTTCGGCATTCAACGCTTCATCAAAAATATTTTGTTCGATGAAAAAATCGGCGGCACCGTACACCTCGCCCTCGGGGAGTCGTATCCGGAAACCGGTGGCGTGAACAAGTCCGCGCTCCACTGGGACATGATCAAGGATCTGCGACGAGGCGGTTCGCTATACGTCGACGGAAAGCTGTTGCAGAAAAACGGACGCTTTGTTGCCTAACGCAAGCCGCATGAGGCTCAATCAGCCGTCACCACGTCCACCTGGGCGATCAACAACGGGTTCATGGCCCGATCCCACAGCGGGTCTTCCAGCGTGAGCAAGGTCAACCCGGGCGCCAACGTAACCGGACCGAGATTCCACCGTTGAATTTGGGGCCCGGAAAATTGGTGTTTCACGCCGCCGCCCGCACTGACCAGCTTCGGCCCGCGCGGGGAAAGCGCGGCGATACGCAAGGCGACCTCCCGGGGTTCATCGGTCAGGTTGTACACCTCCAGTTGCCCGCGCTGCTCCAACACCCGCCAATCCATGAACTGCTGGGTCTGGAACCGCAGAAAGCCAACCGGGCCGGATTTTTCATAGAAAAATCCCGAGCCGAAGAATAGGGTTACGGCACGGCCTTCCGCGCGATGGCGTTCCAGAATATCTTCCCGTGTATTGTAGAACACCTCCACCACCACGCGGTTGCTGTTGGCGGCGTAAAAGTCCTCGCGGTAGGCCAAGCCAAATTCACGAAGAGCAAGCCCGGCGGAATTACTGATCGAAACCTGCCGGGAAAAATAGGTTCGCGGCCAATCCCATGGTCCGACCTCCGGGTTCTCCCAAAAACTTTTTGCAATTTCCAAATACGCGGCGTCGGGATGGCGCAGAAAGAAATCCTGAGCCTGATCCCGCCAGCGGGTGGATAGAAAAACATCGAGCGGCTCGTTGGGCCCGGTGAAGGTGAACACCACATTGGTGGTCGGGTAAATCGTCAATTCATTCCACGGTTCAAACCAGCGGTCCACCAGGACCGGCGTGCCCGGCGGCAGCGAGGCGTCGAACCAGGTCTTGATATCCCGATACGGCGTGGGGTAACCGCTAAGCCGCAACACCAGCGAGCCCGGATAGGCCAAAAGCAAAAAGGCGCCGGCCATTAAGGCGTAGCTTGCCGGTCGACGGAACCGCCCCGCCCACGCGCCCACGCGCCAAAGCCCAAGAATCATAAGGCTGAAAAAAACCGGGTACAGGAAGGAAATGTGGCGCACCGCGACATACAAGCCACGCGTTTTCATAATCAACAGATACGCGCCAAGACAAAGCCCCATGACCAACCACGCCACCCGCACCACCCGCCGCCGACCGCGAACCGCATACACCACGCTTCCGGCCAACGCGATGAGCAGAATCACCATGCCGATCGACCAACTGCCCCACCCCATGGTGAGCAGATAGCGCCACAAGATCGAAAGCATCGGTTCGGTCACCTCGCCCATGACACGAATGGATTCCGCCTTGGCTTCCGGGTTGCCAATATCCTTGAGAAAATAGGGCAACGCCCAAGGCAGGAAAAGCAACGGCAACGCCAAGCCTCCGGCGACCAGGACCAAAACAATCGCCTCGAGCGGGCGTCCGAGACGCTTCCCCCGCCGCCAGGCCAGCACGATCAACGTCCCGCCCGCGAATGCAGCCATGATCCACCCGGTGAAATGACTGTACGCCGACAGCAGGAAACCAAGAATAACCAACACCATGAAAACCGGCGGAAGCCGGCGGCTCCCGTTCATACGGCGGGCATACACCACCACCGCCCATACCAGTATCGCGGAACCCGCCACCAGCGTGGAATAGAAGTAGGCTTCGCGGGAAAGCTGCAAGTGAAAAGGACTGACCACCCAGAGCGCGGCGGCGGCCAGCATCAACGGCTTGCCACCGAATTCCCGGGCGATCAACGCTCCGAAAACCACGGCCAACGCCCCGAACAACGCATCGGCCAATCGAATCGTGAATGCGCCAGGGGCAACCGGCAGAAGATCGGACAAACCCACCGCCAGGGCCGCCGGCAAGGGAAATTGTGCAGTATCCGCCATGATGCGCGTCCACTGACTCCAGATGCTTCCGAAGGAATATCCCGCCTGCGCCCACTGATAAAAGTGCAGGGTGTCGGCCCGGAACGCCGCCTCACCCAACCCGATCATGCGAACGACCGCGGCTACGGCGAACATTCCCGCGAGCCAGCGCCACGAAGGAAACAGTTTCGGCGTGCCCGTTACGGCCGCCCCCTTGACAGTTGACTCTTGCTTCACCTTGGCATGTTTCATAGATTGCCGTCTTTTAATATGGAAACGACCTTCCGGCCAGAGCAAAACAATCCGCCACGCGATATCGCCGTCATCACGATTTATCCGCCGCCGGGAAGCCATCATTCCTCCGCCAAGGATCTCAGCGCCCTCGCCGCGTATTCCCGCTCCCTGCTGCAAGCCCTTCCCATCGAGGTCCGAAGGCGTGTGGTTGTGCTCACCAACATCAAGGAAGCGCCCCCCCGGGTGTACCACGACGAGGATATCGAAGTGCGGGAGGCATGGGCCAAGGGACGGGCCGGCTTTTTCTTTCAAATCATCCGGGCTTTGCGCGCCTTGCCGACTATTCGCATCGTGCACCTTCAGCACGAATTCAATCAATTTGGCGGCGCGTTCACCGTGCCGTTGATTCCACTGCTCTTGTGGTTGATCCGGCTGGTTTACCGGAAAAAGATCGTGATTACCTATCACGAAGTCATGGGCAACGAGATGCTCACCCCGGAGCTGGTCAAAAAGTTCTGCCTGCCGGTTCCCAGTCGCCCGGCCCGCGTTCTATTCAAGGCCTATTACCGGATCACCTCGCGCGCCGCCCACACCCTGCTGGTCCAACATCAGAAATTCAAGGACCGGCTCAAACACGAAATCGGCGTCGGCGGGCATATTGAAATTCTGCCGATCGGAACCGAACAGGATGCGATTCTCGCCGACCAAGACGCCAGCCGCAATGCCCTTGGCTTCGCCCCGAATGACCGCATCCTGCTTTTTTTCGGGACGCTGGACTGGCGCAAAGGACTCGATGTGTTGCTCGAAGCTTTCCGCGCCCTGCCCGACCCGAACTACCGGTTGGTCATCGGCGGCGGTCAACCCGTGCGGATCAAACACCGCCCCGAATACCAGCAGTGGTACCAAGGCATCGCGGCGGGAATGGCCGCGGACCCCCGCGTCCGGCATATCGGATTCGTGGCGGATGACGACATCCCGAAACTTTTCGCGGCGTGCGATCTGGTCGTGTTGCCGTATGTTGTTCCCCAGATGGTCAGTGCCGTACTCAACCATGCGGCGTCGTACGAACGCCCGTATATCGCGTCCAACGCATTTGCCGGCCATGCTGACCCGCTGGTGCTGTTTCAAGCCACGTCCGACGAGCTTGGCGCCAAGATATCCTGGGCCCTGAGTCACACCGAAGAACTGCTCGCCTATGCGCGCCGCTATAAACGCGAAATGAGCTGGATCAACAGCGCATCCTTGCTTTCCCGCTACTACGCCGATACACTCGCCCGGAAATAAGCATTACCCCGAGGGCACCGCGCATGCATACAACCTGCAGTTTATCCGGAAAACCCCTGACCCAGGTCATTGATCTCGGCGATTTGTATATTTCCAACTTTTACCGAACCAAAGACCTTCTGGCCCCGCATGCGCCGCTGCGTATCGGGATCGGCGAGGATTCCGGACTGCTTCAGTTGATGGACTCGGTCGAACGGCCCCCGCTCTACCGGCAGTATTGGTACCGGTCCGGCACCAACGCCACCATGACCCGGCAACTCGGCGATGTCATCGCCGGCTACCGCGAGTGGATTCGACTCAAGGAGGGCGATGTCGTCCTCGATATCGGCTGCAACGACGGCACCCTGCTCAGCCTCCTGCCCAAGGAGTTGAACCTGTTCCGCATCGGCATCGATCCGGCGGAAAACCTCGCCGAATTGGCCCGCAAACAGTGCGACGCCCATGCCGCCGACTTCTTCACCAAAGAGCGGTTCATGGAGTTGAGCAAGGGACGCAAAGCCCGCGTCATCACCTCCATCGCCATGTTCTACGGGCTCGAAGACCCCAAGGCGTTTGTCGCGGACATCGTCGATTGCCTTGCCGACGACGGCATCTGGGTGCTACAGCTCAGCTACACGCCGCTCATGATCAAACAGAATGCTTTCGACAACATCTGCCACGAACACATTCAATACTACACCCTGCTTTCGTTGAAATACCTGCTCGACCCCTTTGATCTCGAAATTCTTGATGTCGAATTCAACGACACCAATTCCGGAAGTTTCCGCGTGATCATTGGAAAAAACGGCATGGGCGGAAAAGACGCCACCATGTTCATGCGGGACATCGGTCATTACCGCGTTCAGTCGACGCTCGCCTATGAAAAAGACCAGCACTTTAACGAGCCGCAGGTTTACAAAGACTATATGGTTCACCTCAACCAACTAAAGTCGGATACATTGTCCCTGCTGAATGACATTGCCAAGCAAGGCAAAAAGGTGATCGGTTACGGAGCCAGCACGAAAGGCAACACCTTGCTTCAATTTTATGGGCTCGGCGCCGGCTTGATCGAAGCCATCGCCGAACGCCAGCCCCAGAAATACGGATTGCTCACCGCGGGCTCCTGGATTCCCATCATCAGCGAAGAAGAGATGCGGAAACGCAAACCGGACTACCTGTTTGTGCTGCCTTGGCACTTCATGACGGAATTCATGGACCGCGAAAAAGCCTTCCTAAAAGCCGGCGGAAAATTCATCGTCCCGCTTCCGGCGCTGCAGGTCATCCAATAGACAACGCGCTGATTCGCGCCACCACCAGGGCGTTGGCGAAGGGATAGGGCCGGTGAAACGCCGTTCCTTTGACGGCGGACCACTCCGCTTCTTCCCACTCGTTGAGGGCATTGACCCGACGCAGGCTGCGTCGATCGATAAAGCCTTCGCCTTCGTCCACCAACCGGTCCAGCGGCGGACTGTACCCGACCGGCGCGGTGAAAACCAGTTCGCCACCCGGCGCCAATAAGCCGCGCAAATGACGGATGGTTCGCCCGATCTTGTCTTCATCGCGGGGCGTCTCATCCCAGCCGACATGCTCCAGCGTGGAGATGCTGATGATCAGATCATACGGGGCGCCGTCGGTAAATGTCTCGGCGTCGGCCTGAAAAAAACCGGGACGAGCGGACGACTCGTATTTATCGATAACCGTGTGGGTCAGGGAGGTATCGTAGCAGGGCAACACGTTGCCCACTTCGAGAACGTGCGCGCCCGCCTTTTCCGCCAGCACGGCGCGGGCAACCGGGATTTCCACCCGGCGCTCGTTCAGCCAGGTCACGTTGTAACGATGACGAAAATACGCATACCGCTTTCCGCCGAATGCAAATGACGATTGTTTTGCTGCCGGCAGGTGCAACAGCCACAAAAAGCCTGCTTTTACGTAAAATTTCTTATGACTCACGGTAGTTCAACAATTACCCGGTAAACCCGGGTTGGGTTATTCATCGTATCTGAAAGCGAATCCGTACCGCCGGATCCGGGCACACGGATTTGGCCAACCACATTACTCCAAGCTCCTCCGGAGAGTTGCTCACTGTATTGGAGGGTATAAACCCGATTCGCCTTGGAGGCGTAGGTGACGACGATCTTGTTGTTTTCAGATGCCATCGTATAGGAAAAAAAGTCATCATGGTCGTGAGGGTTCGTGCCAGCTGCCCCTTCATCCCGATCATTGACACCGTCCCCATCGGA
>CALMYG010000124.1 GCA_937873455.1 uncultured Verrucomicrobiota bacterium | reverse complement strand
GTTTTATAGCGTCGAAGTTCCAAGGTTTGGAACTTTTTTGCGCGCGAATTTCCAAGGAAGTTTCGCGTTCCGCGTCAGCCTTGATCGTTTGCCGGCCAACGGGCGGTGATCATCCGCCAAGCAGGTATACCGGTTGGCCGGTCAAGGTGCATGTTTTCACCGAATCGCCGAGCGGTGCACCATCCCGGCTCATGACGGCCTGCACGTCCATGGTCGGCGTGTACCGCGCCTCACCGGGGTGGCTCCAGGCCACCGTGACCGGGGGTCGCGAACCACGATCAAACCGCAACGCCCACACCCCGGCCGGAGCAGGCATTTTTTCCACAAACGTCGCGTCTTCCAACATGGTGACCAGCGTGTTCATGGCCCGATACGCCGGCCGCGGACGCCATTCCGGATCGGTATCGTCCACCAGTCCGAATCCCCGGGCAACCAGTCGCCACCAGTATACCTGGTCCACCAATCCGGAGCACAAGGCGAGCAGGTAGTAACGCACCAGGTAGTTGGCGTAGGCTTCTTCGTCCACGCTGGGGTCGTTGGTATGCGAATCAGGAATGGTGTACGGGGAATTGACCGGTGAATAGACGCCGGTATCACGAATTGGCCAATTGACCTCGGAGACAATCAACCGGTCGCCGGCCACCGCCGGACTCCACGACGCGATGGCTTTGGCCAAGGCAAATTTTTCAACGGAGGCGAAACGGCCCTGCCGGTTTTCCGGTGCGCCCCGTCGATCGACGTATAAATGATGGGACAGCGCGGCAAAACATCCCGGGGTGTCGATCTGGTCCAGCACGCCGACTAGATGGTGGTATTCAAAATCAATGACCGCCGGCCCACAGAGCGGCAGCCCGGGCAGCGCCGATGCCATGCGGCGCACCGGATCAAGCAGTTGGCCATACTCGCGCAGGTTCCACACCCCCCACTTGACCCGGTTGATGGCATGTCCAACTTCGACACCCGAGGCCAGGCCCGGCAATTCCGGCAACCACCGCTCCACAAAGGACGCCCAGCGCGATGGTTCGCGCACCGCCAGGCGATCCTGAACCAAGGCGAAAAACGGCGTGCCGCCGCGCGCCTGGATCCGGCGGGCCGCGTCGACCGTCGCCGCGTTGACGGCATCCGGCGCATGACGATACAGCCGCAGCAACACCGGTTTGGCGCCCAGTTCCTCCCAACACGCCAGCTCATCCTCGTTGCGTCCGAGGTCCAGCCCCACCGCCACGCCGATTTTCCCGGCCATCGGCACCGGGCGGGTAAAGGCGCCGGCCAGAAAGTCCCGGTAACTCCCCAGCACGGAGGGAATCGCCTTCACGAGGCCGCGGGCAATATAAAAATGATTGGCCGCCGGATAATAACCATGGCGCTCGCGCTTCAGCATAGTGCTGACCGCCTGCACCGACCGGTCATCCCACACCCACAACTCCCGCCCGCGCGGCACGAACGGAAGCTGCGCATCGATGGCGCGCTGCCGGGCCTCCCGAATCGGATGCCGGAATTTCCGCGTTGCCGTATGCCGGGCGAAGCGCCGGCGGTAATGTTCTTCCCATCGGTGAAATTCGGGCGACGGATGCTGGTGCCGAAAATACATGCATTTGAAAACCCGCAAAAAGTCCGAAGGCAAATCAATGCGCGAGATATCGCGCGCCCGTTGCCGGATGGTGAGCGCCGGGGCGAGATGCGCCCGGTTCAAATCGATGAACTGGACATCGCCCCAGGCGTCATCATCGCGGCGGCGGAGCAGTATGTTCTGGTTACCGAGGTCGTTATGGCATACCCCGGCGTCATGCAGATCGGCGATGGCCAAGGCGACGGTTTCCATCAGGGTCATGATCCGGCGGCAAAGGGGATCTTCGCGGTAGAGCCGGTTGAGTTCGTCGCGGAAGCTGGTGATGCCTTCCTGGTAGACGCACACGTAATAGGACTCCAGCAGGCGCCCGCCCTCCCATCGGTCGAGGTAGGCTACCGGCGGCGGGGTTCCGACCCCATGCTCCGCCAAACGCACGGCGGCCCGGAACGAACGCTCCGCCTTGGAGCCGCGACGCCGGAAATCGCGATCACGCCACCACGATCCGCGCGAAAAGGATTTGATTGCGAGGTCCATGTCCTCGTTGCCGACGAGGCCGGTGCGACGCACCAGAGCATGACGCCCCAGCGAGGCCATGGCCGGCCCCTCCTTCAACCACGCCTGAGTGCCGGCAAGTGCATCCACGCTGGCGGGGGACCAAACCCCGGAGGCGAAGTACGCCCCGGAATACGGACCGGCTTGAAACGAAGTAACGGGCATAAGCGCGAAGGAACGACGATGGATTAGAAGCCCAGACGGATGGCCGCGCCCAGCGTTACGGTGTCCGTACCGATGTTGGTGTTTGAATCCTTGAGGTTGTCCCACTGGCTGAATCGATAGTTGGCATTGAAGTCCAGGAACAGACTGGGCAGAAGCTCCATAACCCATCCGGCGCGCAAGGCATAGAACGGATCATTGGCCCACCCGCTATCGGTGTAATAGCCGCCAATCCCCACCGCGGCATAGAGCTTGCGGCCGAGGACAAGAAAGACCTGCGGGGCGTACACATCCTTGGGAGAACCCCCAAATCCTTTTTCGAACCGCTCGACGCCCAGCTCCAACCGCGACCAGTCGGATAATCCCATCTGCGCGGACAGCACCCAGGACAAACCGCTTTCATCAAAATTATCCACGTTAATGTCGTCGACCGTATACCAATAATTCACCCCCAACCCCAAACGGAGCGCTTGCGCCGGCGTCGCGAGGACCACGGCGACGACCGCCCAAACCAATAGCAGCTTCATGCAACGTGTCTTCATACGTGTTGGTTCCCCTCAAGCATCAGAAAACTCGGCCCGATGTGTCGGATCGTGCATGGCATCATGGCGGTCCGTACCCGGGATGACAAGTCACAACAAAACCACCAAGCAATCCCATCTCACGGCGCGTTCCGGTCATCCGACAGAAGGGCCCGCGGCTTCGGGGACCGAACCTTCGTGCCAAACCTTGGGCGATAACCTTAACTGAACAAAGTCATCATCCGGGTAAATGCTTACAAACTCCCTCGGCTCTTCTTTGCGTCCTTTGCGCCTTCTGTTCTCCATCCCGGACGGCGGGGCCGCCGTCCCTCCCGGCGGGCGCTGACCTCTCGGTCGCGCCCCCCGCGACAACACCGCTGGCGGCACGCTGGGACAAACGACTCCCCGCCGACGGATTCCCGCATGGCTCAGGTCCGTGCACAGGCAAGGATACCGGTGTCACATTTAAGTCAGGTTATCAGGGATGCGCCCGGGATCTCGCCTCCTTCCCGGCTTTTTCATTGCCTAATCAAGTCCGGGGTGTATGGTCCCTATTTATGCCCGCACGTAATTTAGGCCCCAAGACCAAACCCAGTATCCGCGATGTCGCGGAAGCGGCCGGGGTGTCACGCGCCGCCGTTTCCCTGGTGCTGAACGGCGGGCCGATACGAATCGGACAGGAAAAACGCCAGCGTATTATCGATGTCGCCCGGGAAATGGGTTACACGCCGCATGTCGGGGCCCGGCGGCTGGCGCTTCGCCGGATGGAAACCCTCGGACTGGTCCTGCCGACCCAGCCGGAAGCGCTGAGCGAATACAACCTTTTTGAACTGACCCACGCCATCGCCATCGCCGCCCGGGAACACTCCTACGACCTGCTCCTTCATTTTTACGATCCCGCCGAGCAAGCCATGCCTCCCGACATCACCGGGCGGGCCGACGGCAGCATCCTCGTCCTCGGACGCAAGGAAGGCGCCAACCTCCCTGCCCAGTGGGCGGAGTCCCGACACCCCCACGTCATCATCGGCGGGGGATTTTTCCTGCGCAAGCCGGACAATTATGTCGACCTGGATGTCGCCACCGGCCTGATGATTGCAACCCGCCACCTTATCCAGGCGGGACACCGGCGTATCGCCTACGTCTCGCACACCGAGCAAAGCGAGAAACTCAACGGCTACATCATCGCCATGACCAAGGCCAAAATCCCCATCCGCAAGGAGTGGATTCTGGAAATCGGGTTCACCGAAAAAGCGCTGCAAGAAACGGCGGAAAGCATTCACCGGATGGACCCCCGCCCCACCGCACTGGTCTTTACCAGCGATGCCGTAGCCATCCGCATGATGCGGATATTCCGCGAACTTGGCGTGCGGATTCCACACGATCTTTCCGTCACCGGATTCGACAACATTGAAACCGCCGGGTTCGTGACGCCCGGCCTGACCACCGTGCGGGTGCCCACGCGGAAAATCGCCGACCTGGCCGTCCGTCACCTCGTCGGCCTGGTTGAAAAAAACGTGACCCGGCAAATGCAGACGATGCTGTCCGCGGAACTGGTGGTCCGGGAGTCCACCGCGCCGCTCGCCAACGTCATCGAACCGTCCTAGAACGCGGCGACCCAGCCCATGGCCCGGTAATACACAAGCGCCACCGACTCCCGCGCGAGTTTTACCAGCAACTCCAGGTTGTCCCAGTAGCGATACTTGATCATATCGTTGCCGCCGATCGCCCCGCCAAGCGATCGCTTCGCGCCCAGTTCCGCTTCGTCGTAATTCAAGTCGGCGCGCACCGGCTCCGCCCAGGCGGGATAGGCAATCAGGTTTGTAAATCCAGCATGCGCAAACGCACGCCAGGTCCGGCGCATGTGATCAGGACATGTGACCAGGGCGATGTTCGGTTGCGGGCTCGATCCGTCGGGTGGCGCCACCATCCGGAAGGTCTCCACCGCCTGCTCGCGGGTGTTGCGTCCAAGGGGCTCCCGACTCAAGCGGTCCTGCTCCACCCCGCGCATCGCAAGCTCGTGCTCCATGGCCCCCGGCCAGGTCTCGCCGTCGTCGAACGGCATGGCAACGATCACGCGGGCTTCCGGAAAGACGCGGGCCGCCTCGGCGGTTTTCCATGCGCGCATCAACCCGGAGCGGCTGGGGATTCCGCCGCCGCCCATCAAGACAATCACGTCCGGCGCGCCGGCCGCCGGCCTCCCCGGCTCGGCAAAGGCGCCCGCCCACCGCCACGGCCAAGGCGTTGCCGGCAACACCAAGACCGCCAGAAAGATCACCCCCAGCGCAGCCAGGCTATAGCGCACCAGCTTCACGGCAACAGATCCGGAGAGCGATCAGCCCCAACGCGGTAAATTCGCAAAATGGACTCGTGACTTGCCTCCGCCAGCTCGCGGTCCAAGACCACGACATGGCCGCCAGACGACTTTAACTCCACAAAGTCGCCGGGATCCTCTTCGATGCGGACGATCACGTCGCGAAGATTGTTGACCGGTTGGTCGTTGACTTCTTTTATGATCCAATTGGCGATCTGGTGATACCCCTGATTCACGTCGGCGGGCAGAAATTTAAGGATCATGACCACCTGTTGATCTTCGCGTTCGGGAATATTTTCGCCGAGACGCGCGACCAGATCCGGCGGGGCATTCCGAAACCAATTGCCGCCCCAGCGCTTGAGGAGATTCTTCGTCAACGGGACCATGACCGCGCCGCCGTAAACGTAATAGGAAGGAAGCACATCGTATTCATCAAGCGGAATAAGCCAATCGCGCCACAGCGGCCGGTTCAGGCTGACGGACAAAGGAACCACCCGACCGTCCCGCCAAACCTCAACCGCCAGATCATCGCCGACGTGACGCCGCTGAATAAAATATGATGCGCTGGTTCGCTGGCGCGGGCGGAACTCGACCGTGCCGTCATCCGCGACCGGATGGCCGTCTACCGACAAGAGCACATCCCCGGACATCAACACGCCCTCCGCCGGCGCGCCCGGAAGCACCTGATTGATCAACAGGCCGGTGCGGTCATCATCCATGCCGCTGCGCCGCTTCAACGCGGGGTTTTCAAGGTTTTGCATGATCACCCCCAGGCTGGGGATTCCGTCATATTCGCCGTCTTCCAGATCGGCGAAAAAATGCTCAACGATGTTCACCGGCACCATGTAACCGATGTTATCGGCCTGGGTCATGCCCTGCATCACAACGCCGGCAATTTTGCCGTCCATCAATACCGGTCCCCCGCTGTTGCCGGGATTGATCGCAGCATCGATCTGGCCGGCCAGCAACGGGACCGAACTGTGGGCATAGACCTGATGTTCAATCCGCGAAATGACGCCCTTCGTGATGCTCAGCACATCCCCGCCCAGCGGAAACCCATACACCAAGACCTCATCCTGGGCCTCCGGAAGCTCGCCCAATTCCAGCGGCGTCACCCCCTCGAAAAAATCCGGATCGTCCACGGTGAGGATGGCCAGGTCGGCGGTGTGCGACACGCTGACCACCCGTGCCGTATAGCGGCGGGCGTCCCCGTGTTTGCGGACCTGGACAAAGGTCTGATAGCTGACCACATGCGCGTTGGAGAGGATTTTGCGCCCGGCGATAATGCAGCCCGATCCGGTACCCTGGGTTGAGCTCAACATCGCCCACGGGTTGTAATAATCCGGGACACTGCTGGACGTATAAATTTTTACAATCGCGTCCTGAATCGACTCGCGGGCCGAGACGGGCAAGACGGCGGCCCCAACCAGGAGGAGCACCAACAGCTTTTTGATCCGCATGACAAACTCCGTGTTTCACATCAACCTAGCACGGCGCACCGGGCCTGTCAGCACTTCAAACCCGCCACTACTTTTCTACCGGCACGACGATTCCCCGCAGGATGATGTTCTGGCAGAAGATAAAAATCAGCAGGGTGGGAATGGCGGCGATCAACAGGGAAGCGTACACCACGCCGGGACCGCTGCGCATCTGGAGTTGGTACAACCACACCATCATCGTCCACATCGCCTCGTCCTGGCAAATCAACAAGGCAAACATGAAATTCGAATAGGCGGTGGTGAAGGCCTGGAGCGCGACGACCGCGAGGATGGGCTTGGACAAACTCATGGTGATCTGCCAGAACATGGTCCACTCCCCCGCACCGTCGATCTGGGCGCTTTCGTACAAATCGCGCGGCAAGGCGTCAAAAAAGCCCTTGAGCAGGAAAATCGAATATCCGTGGGCAAGGCCGGGCAACAACAGCGCGGCGAAGGTGTTGAGCAGGTTCAAGTCCCGCATCATCAGAAACACCGGAATCTGGGTGACCATCGGCGGAAACGCCATGGTCAGCAATAGAAATAGCAACAGCTTGTAGGCGCTGGGCGGCTTGTAGCGACTCATCGCATAGGCGGCGAGCGGGTTCACCAGCAGTGCCGCCAGCACGGCCAGTCCGCAATAGATAATGGTGTTGCGGATGCCTCGTCCATGAAAGGCCAGGTGTTCCAGAGCGGCGGCAAAGTTGCGAACAAGAAACTCCCGCCGGATCTCACCGCGCCGTTCCAAAAATCCATAATAATGCGCCTCCTTTTGGGGCGGTGCGATATCCGCCCAACGCCCGAAATCTGTTTCCAGCGCGGTATTCACGGCATCCAGCGACCCGAACTCACGCTCCAGATAACGGCGAAACGAATCGTCCACGCTGACCAAGTACAAGTCTTCGGCGGCAGGCTTGTACAACACGCCGCTGTCGGGATCGGTCCATCCGGCAATAAAGGCCTCCCAATCGGTACGGACCAATCCCGACCAGGGCGGAACGTCGACCAGCGGGACCTCCTCCCAGCCGGACCACGCCGCATGGTAATTGCGATTGAGCGCCTCCAGCGTCTCGTATTTCGCCTGCAGGTAGCGCCGGTAGGCGGGCGCGGCGGAAGGTTTCACCCGCACCCACTCCAGGTTGACGCTGTGCCGGACAAAGGACTCCCAATTATCCTGTTCCTGCTGAGTCCCGTCCGGCAAAACATGCGGCAGCCGAATATCGTCATAGGAGCGGTACGCAGTCCCATGGCGACGATTGAACTCATCGATTTGCCGGGTGAACTGGGTTTTCAGAAACTGCGCCTTGTAGAAGCCCTCCAGGGTGAAATAGTAGCGGTAGGCTGGCGGTTGCGCGGAACGGTACGTGCGCCAGGCTTCGCCAAGCGGCGTATCCAGCGGGCGGCTTCGCCGCATATAGGCATCTTCGGGCAACAGGAAAAAGGCGTTCCACCCGACGTATTCGGTTTCCAGCGCGCGGTTGGCTTCATCAATGGACGGACCCGCCTCACGCTGCAAGAGGCGCTTGAATGAACGCAGATGGAGGGGGACGGTGCGTGATACCGGCGCCTGCATGTAGCCAATGGTGAAGGCGACGGACGGTTGCGGTTCGTCCATGAAGTCCAGCCAGGCCGCGACCAGGCCGGGCCGCAATGTCTCCGGCGGCGTGACACGCTCAAACGAAACATCATCGGAGTCATACACAGCGCGCATGACATCAAGCTGTTCGTTAAACAGAGACTCGATGTGTTTCCGGTACAGCGCCAGGTCATCATAAAGGAATGCCGGCAACCAGGAAACATCCTTGATGTCCACGCCGCTTTTCGTCGATCCGCCGATCAGCAGCAGAAAAGGATAAACCATGGTCGCCCCGCCGAGCAACAACACCGCATAGAGGCTGGCGATCAGCAGCCGGGTCTTCGGCGCCTTCCGTCCGATGGAGGAAATCAAGGGCATGCGTGAATCTCCGATCTCACGTCTTATCCCCCGTGGTGCGGAACTCGAGCCGCGCGAGCAGGCGCAACTGGTACACCGTGAATCCGATCAGCATGAACGCCAGCATCCAGGCCATGGCCGTGGCCGGTCCAAACTGGAAAAAGATGAAGGCCTTGTAGAAGATGTGCAGACCGGCGACCTCGGTATTCGCGCCGCCCCCGGTCATGGCGAGGATGTTTGGCGTCGCCCCGAACCAGGCGCCGACGAAGACCCCGACAAAGTTGATGATGAGCAGCGGCTTGAGCATGGGGAAGACGATGAACAACAGCTTGTCGATAAAGGTGGCGCCGTCGATATCCGCCGCCTCGTAGAAGTCATCGGAAATGCCCTTCAGCGCGGCCAGGTAAATCAGGCAGCCGGGTCCCAGTCCCGCCCAGACCATCGGCAACACGCAGGCCAGCAGCGCGGTGCGTTCATCGGAGAGCCAGCGCAACGGTTCGGGCATGACCCCGAACAATCGCCCGGCCCAGGAGCGCCCCGGCTCAACCAGCGCCGGATGGGCCAGGCTGTAGCAGGCCGAAAACAACAACAGGCCGGCGGCAAGAAACAACCACGCAGCCCATGGCGACTCGTGAAACCGCAACCGCCGAAAAAAGGAAAAGGCCAGCACGAACAATCCCAGCCCGGCCAGAATAAAAATCGCCGCCGGGATGCGCATCAACACCTGATTCAGCAAACCGTTTACTTCATAAAATGACTTCCAGAGCAGGATGACCACCAACCCGGTCGCCACCGCGGGAAGATAAAACACCGTGCGGAAAAATATTTTCCCCCGCGGGATCTCCTGCAACATCACCGCCAGCAGAACCGGCGGAATAAATGACAGGGCGATGACCAGAAAGCTGTACCGCCAGGCATTCCACACCGCGCGCCACCAGAGGCCATCCCACAACACCGCGCCAAAGTTATCCAGCCCCGCCCACGTCGATTCACCAAGAATGCGGTAATCTTGAAACGCCATCAGCGAACCGCGCAGCAACGGAACATAGTGCCAGAACAGGATCGTGCCCACCGCGGGCAGCATGAGCAGGTAGGCGATGCGGTAACGCCGGAATCCCCAGCCAAGTTCCGCCCCGGCAAAACCCGCCGGCGGACGAAACGCGCGGGCCACCGAGCGGAACACCCAAACGAAACCGGCCAGCGTCGCCGCGAAGAACAAGCCGGCGGTAATGCGCCGCACCCGCAGCTCGCGCGGCGGGGTTTGATCCAGCATGTCGCGGCGGGCCTTGTCGCCGGCCTTGCGCAACAGATCAAGCAGCACGGCCAACCGGGCTTCCTCATCCTCCGGAAGCCGACCGGCCAGGGCCATCCGCTCCGCCTCGTGCAGCGGCAGCGTCATGATGTCGTAGGCAATATTGCTGTGCTTGCCATAGGGTTCCGGGCGTCCGGTCTCGATGGCGATGGCAAACGTTTCCGCCCAGCCGCGGGGAGAAAGCCGCACCAGCTCAGGATAGCCGAACATTTCCAGATATTTCGGGTTCACAAATCGCCCCAACCCGCCCTCCACCATAACCCGGGTCTTGATGGCAACGGCATCGCGGCTGTCGTAAAACTTGATAAATTCCCAGGCCGCATCGCGAACGGCCGGATGCTTAATGTCGCTGAACAAACCCATCATGCGGCTGTTCAATTCGCCGCCGCGCAGGCCGGTCGGACCGATTGGAACCGGCGCCATTCCAGTCACATCGGGATTGATGGTGGAGAATAGTTTTTCGTCAATGTAACTGAAGGCGAAGGCGATTTCGCCGCGCACCCATTTGATGAAGGCCTCCGACGGATCCTTGAAGGCGTAGCCGTACCAGCGACGCCCGTCGGCATCGGTCCAGGGCTCGGTGCTCAGCCGGGTATAGAAATCCAATGCCACTGCGCCGCGTTCATCGTCAAAAACCACATCCCAGGCATCGCGCTCCTCGTCATACGACAGCACGTCGCCGCCCATCGACCACAGGAACGTCACCCAGTTATACGCCTCGTGCTTCCCGCGGTAAAATTGCACGCCGTAGATGCCCCGCGCCGGATCGGATACACGACGGCAGGCATCAAGCAGGTCGTCCCACGTCCAGGTGGCGTCCGGATAGGGAACACCTTGTTCGTCGAGTAGATCCTTGCGATAGAGCAGCACCTTGCCCAACGCGCCGCCATAAGGCAGCGCCCACACCTGGCGCGCGCCACCCGGTCCGCGTCGGTCGATCACCGGCCAGATTTTTTCATGTACGCGGAAGTCGATTTCCTCGCGCGACATCGAGGCAAGGTAGCCGTCCTCCTCGCGGTCCAGCGGATGGAGAAAGCCCTGCTGGATGTAGGTGTCCGAGCGCCGGAAGTTGAGGTAGAGAATATCGGGAGCCACCCGTCCCGCGATGGCAAGCAAGTCCGACTCAACCCCCTCGACCTTGATGCCGGAAAAACGACGGGGTCGCACCTCCACGCGGTCCCAGTTAAAACGCCCGTAGATATCGGGATCGGCTTCGTAGCGGGCGCGGTAATGTTGCGCGAAGATTGTTGGAAACTGTCGGACGAATTCCCGCATCGCCGCGATCTCGGCGCGGCTGGCCGTATCCGTCCGGCTGGAGTCGGGCAGAATCCAATCGTGGACGGTGAGGTGAATCACCGTCGTGCGTTCGCCGGTCACCGGGTCAAGGACTTCCTCGACGGAACCGGCGCGGACCGAGAAGGCGGCAAGCGCCACGATAAAGAAAAATCGAATCACGTCGGCATGGTGGCGAACCAGGACGGAAAGATCAAGGCGACGTGCGACAGCCGGAAGTTTCATGGCCCGTTTTCCAGACCATGGAACTTCTCGCCGATCCTCAACAAAGCCGCCACGTCCTCGGGGCGGCGACCGCATCCGTGGAGCGGCCAGCAAAGAACATGACAACACGCTTCGTGTTGGCGTGGTCTTTGCCAAGCGGAACGGCAAGGGGCTGGCGCGGCATGTGCGTAAGCAGATGCCGTGACAGCTATTCGGGGGAAGGGGTGAATGACGACCGCTTGAAGCTGAGGATGGCCGGGCCGTCTTCGGACCGGACACCGGAAGCTTGAAGCGGACGGCAGAGGGGAACCGGGCTTCGGGGGGTTCCCCTGCCTTGGCCCGCCGTAGCCTCTTGGCGAAGGCGGCTAAGGCCGACCAACGGGAGGCCGCTCTTGCGTGCCGCGTAGCGTTTTGCGGCGACGTTCGCACAACCCAAACGGTCGGACTCGCCGAGAGCAGCGCCAAGGGAACAGAACGCTTTCTGTTCCAGCCCGAAGGGTCCGGCGTAGCTCAAAAAATGTGGCGAGCGCGCGAGCCGCTTTTTTTGAGCGGAGACGGACGCGGGGGTGCGCCGGAAAGGGCAACGTGTGAGGGAGTCTTCGACCGAACGAACGCATAACGCGCGCCGTTATGCGACGTTGCCCGGCCGCCCTGCGCGTAGTGCAGGGCGAGTTCCGGCGCGGCCCCGCGCGGCTTGGCGCTGCGCGTCCGCACCATCAATGACGCCGGATTCACGAACAAGCCGCACAACGCGTAGCGGCACGCATAAAGCGGAGGGACTTCAAGGCGAAGTGGACGGGGACGCCGTAGGCGACAACGGCCGCTTGGCCTTGATGGCCCGGAGCGTCGAGGTGAGCGACCAGCGGGAGCGAACACCGCCCCGGAGGCCCTGGCGCAAAATGTGCGAAAGCAGATTTTGTGTACAGGGCCGGAGGGAGTAGTCACTGTTCAGGCGCCACCGGTAAGTCCGCAAAAGCTTTCAAGGCGGATTGTGCCTGTTCCTTCACTTCCGGTGTCTCGGCATCATCTTGCGATAGCCTGGCTAGCGCTGGCGTGATCGCAGCAATTTCCTCGTTGATTGCCTTTAGTGCATTGCGCGTCTCGGGTTCAAGGCGTATCTCACCATCGCGGACAAGACCATTGACGTTTTGCCACTTCTGCCTGTCGCTTCTGAGCGGGCGGATATTCTTGTCCGAGACAATGACACGACGGTGATTTTCGGCAAGCGCCTGCGTGAGTTCCCGACAACTCAAGACCCTCAATCGTCCAGGCGCGTTCTTGTCCGATAAAACCTCAAGAAAAGTCTGCCTGCTCTGCCGCCGTTGGTCATCGGTCATTTGTTCCCAGTACCGCTGCCGCACAAGTCGAACGAGCGCTTCCCTAAAGAAATCGTTTTCGTTTTTGTCGGCTATACATTTAAGCAACACGCGCAGCCTGTCATTCGCCAGCCCGCCCTGATCAGTTCCATAGAAGGTCAAGGTAAGTCCGACATCCATAACGGCCTCCGCCCAATTGTCCGTCGGGAACTTATTGGCGGCGTACTGGGAATATTCACGAGCAGCTTGAAGCATCTGGTCGGGCGTAAGACTTTTGAGGTACGTTTCCAACTGTGGATTGCCCTGTGGAGTATCGTATTCTTTTACAAGCCGTTGGATATGATTCCAGTGGTCACCTGCACCATAAACGAGTAGCTGGGTCGCAAGGAATATGCCTGTCAACAATCCAGTGTGTTTCATGTCAATTTCCTCCGGTACTGCCAACGGGTTGGCAAAGATTCTGCGCCTGAAACCGTGTGTCTGCTTCGACTGGGGCAACATTTCCACATTGTGTTGCTGGCATCAAGGTGTCGGCCCAACCAATACCGTCGAAGTCATTATGTTCTTCGAGATTGTCCGGACGATTGTTTGCACCTGCTGTCCATGTACCCCATGTGGCACTGTAGCTCCAATTGTCAGCCTGATCGTTGATGGGATAGTGAACAGTGTGGTTGTCAGCGTCTCTTTCCATGCCCCACACATTCACGCCGCTGATCTCATAGCACACCTCAATCAAACTATCGCAACGCAAAGCCGTGATGGTGTTGAGCGCACCGTCCCAGTCGTAGGGTTGTACCGCATCAGTCGCGGTATATGTGATTGGGGCGCGAGCCGCCAACGCGCGTGCCGCTTGGATAATTTGAAGCCGGTGCACGTACGTCATCGCTGGATTTCTGAAACAACCGTAAGCAGGATAGCCTGCCTGTTGCGTGATTGTGGCGAGGGTTCGGTTATCTGTGGGTCCATCCATTTCGATCAGAATGAAATTAACGTCGTTGGTAAGATCAGCCTTTGTGCATGTTCCGGCGTAACGCCAAACCAAGGCCCCATGACCTCGCGAACCTTGTGACCAAATCATGTTGTCCCGGTAGACCGCGTTGGCTAGATTGATCATGACGACCGTGGCCTTACAAACATCGTTGCAAATCTCCGTCCCCCCGCTGTCTTTGTAGCGCAGGGTAAAAGTGACCCCGCGTTCAGCAGTTCCGGCATCCACGCCCTCGATCCAATAGCCGTCATTCATGAAGGTTTGGAAGTCGGCCTTCTCCGCGGAGTTGGCGAGATTCCATGTCTTCTTGTTCGAAGTCAGGGTGATCTGCGTTCCCTTGGTGCTCTGCGTCCAGAGTTTGACCTTTCCCGAGTCTGTGCCCGACACTTCCAGCTCGATGGTTCCGGTATCCAACAGCGGTTCAACGGTGGGTTTCAATTTGGCAAGATTGTCTTCATTGGCAACATAGTCTTCAGTAAGGTCCGGCACAGGGAGGGTTGACCATGAACCATCGGCATTCATCACGCCATCGCCATCATCGTCATCCCAGTTCACCAGCAGATAAGCGCCGACCGTCTCTTCGTCGGCATCAGGCACCTGATCCCCTTGTGGCCCGGCGGTCTGTCCGTTGTCCAGATCGCTGCCGCCGTTCCAAATATTCAAGTCTACAGAGAGTATGGAAAACACATTTACGCTGACATCTCTGGTTTCTTTACACACAAGCCGTGGGCGCCAGAGGCGATCCGCGCGTATCGTAAAGGTTACCGTACCTTGACCTGCGGATAGCGGAGTAAAGGCGGCGGTCCAACCGGTTCCGCTTTGCGGCGAGGATGAAATGCCAGACACGACCCAGCCTTTGCTGCGAAAGTTCTCGTAATAAAGAGGGGCGTAGTTGTAACACCCCGGCGTATGATTCGTAATGTAAGCCGTGATGGTAATCGGTGAACCCCCAGTTGAAGTATAGCCGTATGGCGCGTTGAATTCAACAGCAAATGACGGGCAAAACGGGTGGGGACAATTCGTCGAGGTAGAGCTTTGGGCGCCCGCCAGCGATGCCGACAAAACCAGCGCCATGCATAACCAGCGCGCCATCATGGCAATATCTCCATGTCGCGGAGCAATTGACTTCTGGCAACGGTCAATTCTTCCGCGGAGTAATTGGGCTCGACGTTTTCACGTGCACGATGGCTATCAAGGTCGTGATACATCAACCACGCCTTGGTTTCAACTTCCCGGCGGCCCTGCAACTGCACCCGCGCCCCTTGCGCCCGCTTTAGTGCGGCAAGGCGGCGGTTTCGTTCATCCATTCTGCCTTGCTTATGAGCGGCCAATGCGTTCCAGTACCATGCATGGATGGCAAGCTCGTGCGAGGGCGCTTCCTTTATAACGCGATCATAAAGCTGAAAGGCTTCTACCACACCACCTCGCGTAATCAACCAATCCGCATAGGTCGTCGCAATTTGGACGACGCCTTCCGGCGGTGTTGACGGGTCGCCCAGAATTTCATACGTCCATATTCTCGCCTTCTCGCGTTCATCGTTTCTCAGATAGCCCAGCGCGAGTAAGCCGACATATTGCCAATAGTTGCGATCGGCAGACCATAACCACGCTTTTCTCTGGGACGGCATTTCTTCCCAATAGGCGATGGCCTGTTCGACGCGCCCGAAGTCAATGATTTGCCTACGGGTAAGTTTGAATAAAACCTCGGCGGCTTTTCCGGGAGTTTCCGCCCTTGCCAATTCAACCATAGCCATCCGGCTGCCTTCATCAAGCAGGGTGATGCTCCATTCCTCCAGCGAGGGATGGAGGGCGACCATTTGCCGGGCAAAATTAAGAAGGGTTTCGTAATCGTTCTGAATGCGGAGGACATCTTCAATTTGAGAGCGGGCATTGTTCAGCGCACGCACATTGCCGCTCTGGGCGAGTGAGCGAGCCCAAAGTAGACGTGCTTGCAGCGCCATGCGTGGCGGCAGGTCCTTGTTCTGCCACAACTCTTGATATATTCGCGCGGAAGCCACGTGATTTCCGTTCATGTCCTCAATGCGAGCCAGGGCCCACGCCAGCTTCGCCCGCAGCGAAGGATCGGAATGCGGGGCTTTCATGCCGCGTTCCAACAAGGCCTTAGCCATGTCCCGTCGCCCAGACTCTAAGCATGTGAGCGCCAAGCCGTATTGGGCGCGAATTCGAAACTTGGCATCAAAGCGCTTTTCCGCATCCGAGAGTAAGTTCGGGATATCAGGGGTTTGGCCGGTCATCAATCCAGACAATACTTGTTCTTTGGCTGCCGCGAGCCATTCGCTGCGGCTGAGAGGCTCCGTGCTCAATAAGTCTTCGGACTTGGCCAAGCGCTCAGCATAGCGCCCGGGCATTTCCTTCTCGGACGCCAACAGAATTTTTTTTAGTTCGATGGCTTCGATAGGATATCCAGCTCCTTCCCGCTTCAGCCATTCGGACGCGATTTCGACCCACTGCTGCATTCCATGTCGTCGCAACTCTTGAACGATGATCACGATTGCTTTTGCGCGGATTGCCGGAGTTGCGACCTTCAAACTCTCAATAAGCCGCTCCTTTATCCGCCAGCCACCCAGTCGGCGGCGCGCCTCAATGAGTATGGGCCATCCGGATAGCGTTTTTCTTCTGAATCGGCCTCTCCTGATGGCGTCTTCGGCGAGCGCCAAGGCTTTACCCGCATCACCATGTGAAAGGGCTGCGCGGGCCAGACCTATTCGTGCTCGTGAAGCCCCGCGCGGATTTATTTGCAGGGCTTTTTCGAACAGATCTTGCGCGATGGCGGGCTCGCCCTCCAGCAAGAACAAATTGCCTAATCGCGTGGCGACCACGCTAGGGCGAGGCGGTAATGGCGGTACCGCAACAGATCCTTCATCTTCCAGGCGGCGATTAGCGCTTCTAACCGCATCATCAAAGACAGCCATTTTGTTCTGGGCAATAGCAACGGTATGATATGCCATTAAACGAGCTGCTTCGATGTCAGGCTTTTTTAATAGGGCTAACACATGGCCAATCAATGGGCGTTCCCATGCGTAAACGTCTTGTATGCCCAATTGGGCTGCGGCCAAATGCAATCCCGCAGCTTTGTCATAAAGCCCGCGGCTGAACTCCACATCCGCCGTCAGGCTTAAGAGGCGGGCCTTCGCCGTCGAATTTAAATTCGGAAGCCCAAGCATTCGATCAATTTCGGTCAGCGCAGAGGCATATTTTTTCTTGCCGATATGGATGGATATGCCTTCGATCTGTCCAGATTTCCCCCGTTTACAGGGTTGGACTTGCCGCTTTCTGTACCTGCGTTCTGATTGCATAAAATGCCCCCCCCGAGTCTTGCGAGCTGCATATCCCTGCTTATGATGCGGTATGGCTGATTCAGTCTTTGTCTTGCGTCGTACATGAAAAACCGCACAAGGCGGTGATTACGCCCTACCTTCCCGGAAATATTCACGCACATTCTGCAAATTACGACCGGTAAGCTAGGTCCTCGCAGGCACCTTCGCGTCCCAGCCATTTTCGTCTTAGAGAATCAACGGGCTTCGACCCGACACCCTTAGACAAATCAAAAACGATACGCTTCCACCTTTCCGCCCTTACGATGCGCAGCCGCGCGCACTGCATCCGCCGCGCTTTTATAGCGCTGCTTTTCACAAAATGAGATGACGGAAGGACTCGGGTGCATTTCACCACCCACGGGACGCAGAGCAATGGTTTTGATGGGATAAACGCTTGCCTTTACCGAGCTGCGCAGAAAGAAAACAGAAAGCGTTCCAGCTGCCGCCAGACCGCCAAGATGAATAAATGCTCGACGCGTTATGGTAAATTTTGATTTCATGCTTATTTGCATATGTAATCGATTACCATGTACCATTTCGCTTGTCTACTAATTATTTGCGGTTATATGGGGTGGCCGCTTGTCGGTACCGAGGCGTCAGGTGATACCATTGCTCTATTTTATGCGCTTGATCGTGATTTGACCGCACTGAAAAGAGAGGCCGATGAGTTTTACTCAACGATTAAAGTTGGTCGGCGCTCCCTATCCGAATTTCGTGTTGGAGATCACAAGGTTGTTGCCGTGCAGATGGGTTCCGGGAACGTTGAAAGCGCATTGTCGGCCCAGGCGCTCCTGTCACAATTTCGATGCGACTTGGCTATTTCCATAGGCCCCGCAGGTTGCCTTGATACGTGTGAATCTTTGGTCGGGACGTGGCATCGCGTAGACAGAGTCACGTATGCCCCCAAGGGAACCGAAACCGCCTCGGGTTTTCAATTGCATGAACGCAGCACCCTGCACCTCAACGTATTTTTTCGTGATCCGGCAACTGGCATTAATGACGACTGGCCTTCAACACCCACAACATTGGTTTCCGGTGAAGCCTTCATCTCATCGCAAGCCGCTCGCGAGAAGCTTTATGCGTTAACCGATGCGCCATTGGTCGACATGAACAGTTACGGTGTCGCAATGGCATGCATTGATCATCGTGTTCCCTTGCTTTTGCTTAGGGTTGTAAGCGATATGGCTGATGAGTCAGCCGGAGACTCCTTTCGCAACTTTATTGCTTCTTACGATGGCGAGGGCGCTCGCTTGGGTGCCCGGCTTATCCGCAAATTAGATCCGAATCCAGATGCGCCCGAAAGTTATCCCAACATAAGAAGAGTATTATCCGCCGGAACCCTTGACGAAGCGGAGAAAGCCATGCAAGCGCCGGATACCCCGGCAGTGGAATAACAAGGCGAATACCTGAACATGACACGCGGCGCGGCTTTTCTTTGGACAGGGCGCTTCGGTAAAACGGCTCAAGGCGATCAGTCGCGCCTCAGAGTTGCGTGGGGACAGAGAGGGCGCGGCGGGTCAGGAAAGCGCAAGCGGATGGAATAGCGGGGGGGGGAGGTCATCGTGTCTTTGATTTTCCGCGGTATGGTCATTGTCATGCTGATACCAGTCTAGTACTATGTTGCCATGCCGAAGAAAATCAGAGAGCTGATACGAGATATCCTGTGCGCGGGATTTGTGGATTGCGGCGGCAAAGGCAGTCACCGCAACTTCGCGCATGCCCGGGGCGTGAGAATCACCCTCAGCGGCAAACTTTCGCAGGATGCGAAGCGTTATCAGGAACGTGATGTGGAGAAAGCGATTCGTGAGGTGGCGGAATGAAAACGAGCGATCAGTATATCAAGCTTGTTGAATGGTCGGAAGAAGACCAGTGCTATGTTGGCGTCTGCCCAGGTCTTATGCTTGGTGGCGTTCATGGAGATGAAGAAGCCAAGGTGTACAAGGAGCTTTGTCAGGCCGTGGAGGAGTGGATAGCGTTATGTGAACAGGACGGAGTCCCGCTTCCCGAAGCAACAGCGGGTAAAGAATATTCCGGCAAGTTTGTCGTCCGGGTGGGCAAGGATTTACACAAGGCCCTGGCCATTAGCGCCCTGCGCCATGGTGAAAGCCTCAATGAGCATTGCGTGCATTTGCTACGCGAGCGGAGAGCGCCCTACACGTAAGAGATGCGCTGGGGACAAGAGGTCGTGGCGGTTCCGGAAAGCACGAACGGATGAATTGTTGGAATAGTGGAAGTTGACTCTTGTTTCTGTGCCACCGATTTTCCATACGGTATTCAGGTGAACAATACAGAAAGGAAACACGCATGACCCATCAACATCTTTTCTGGAGTCTAATTCTGATCGGCGTGCTGTTGATGCTCAGCCGCATGCTGAAGTCGCGCATACCCTTGTTCGAGCGCCTGTTCCTGCCCAGCTCGATCATTGCCGGGGTGATTGCGTTGCTGATCGGCCCGCAGGTGTTTGGCGCCTTTTCCGTACGGTGGCCGGACGGACTAATCCCACCAGAGACCATCGCGGTGTGGCGGGGTTTGCCGGGGTTACTGATCAGCGTGGTATTCGCTGCGTTGTTTCTCGGCAAGCCTGTGCCGGGTCCTCGCGAAATATGGTTGAAAGCAGGACCGCAAGTCGCGTTCGGCCAGACGCTGGCCTGGGGGCAATACGTAGTCGGCATCACCCTGGCCCTGTTGGTGCTGACGCCGGTATTCGGTATGAGTCCGCTCGCCGGCGCGTTGATTGAAATCGGTTTTGAGGGCGGGCACGGCACCGCCGCCGGCATGGCCCAGACCTTTCGCGACCTCGGGTTTCCCGAGGGCGCCGACCTTGCCCTCGGCCTCGCCACCATTGGTATCGTCTCCGGCGTACTTCTCGGCACGATTCTCATCAACTGGGCCGCCCGGCGCCGGATCATTGACCCCGCCGGTGACAGCCGCGCCGCGGCAGTCGCGCCGGCGGACGGCGACAGCCTGGAGGAATTCAAGGAATTGCAATGGGAAAAAGAACAGGAAAGCCGGCCCACCGATCCCCTCTCGATTCACCTCGGCGTGGTGGGTCTCGCCATCGGCATCGGTTGGCTGATCAAGGAAGCGCTGTTGTGGATTGAGCAGACCACGTGGGGCGGCGAAGGCGGTGTCACCTTGATACGGTATGTACCGCTGTTTCCGCTGGCCATGATCGGCGGAGTCATCGTGCAGGTGGTCGTCGACAAAACACGGCAAGGCCACCACATCAACCGGCGTATCATGAACCGCATCTCCGGGGCGGCCCTCGACTTTACCATTGTCGCAGCCCTTGGCACGTTGTCCTTAAGCGCCATCGGCCAACACCTGGGCCCGTTTCTGCTGCTCGCCGGAGCGGGGATTGCCTGGAACGTCGCCTGCGTTCTGCTGCTGGCTCCGCGGATCATTCCGGCAAATTGGTTTGAGCGGGGAATCGGCGATTTCGGCCAATCGACCGGCGTCACGGTGACCGGAATCCTTCTGATGCGGATGGCCGACCCACGCAACAAATCGGGCGCGCTGGAAAGCTTTGGCTACAAGCAATTGTTGTTCGAACCGATCGTCGGAGGCGGATTGTTTACCGCGGCATCCATGCCATTGATCGCGCAATTCGGCCCGGGTTTTGTGCTGATCCTGACCAGCGTGGTCACGTTGTTCTGGATCGGCTTCGGTTGGTGGGTTTTCGGAAGGAAGCGGTAACCCGTTCCGCATGGTTCACAAGAGCCCGCCTCCGCTCTCCGCGGTGCGGCGAGCGAAGGCTGGCGGAGGGAGTGGGATTTGAACCCACGGTACGGTATTAGCGTACTCACGATTTCGAGTCGCGTGCCTTAAACCACTCAGCCATCCCTCCACGGCATCGGTTCTGTTTTTTCTATACCTCACCTTCAGATGATTTGGCAATAGTCGTTGTTGTCCGGCTGGCGGCAACTTTGCTAGGATACTACCATGACGCGCAGGTTTCAACGCATCGGGGTACTTGTAGTCGGCTTGCTGCCGGGCCTGATCGCACCCGCCATCTCGGCGGAAACCACCTTCACCTTGATCAACGGCGTGGTCCTTACCGGGGAGGTTGCTTCGGTTAGTGACGCCGGGATGGAAATCCAGGTCGGGCGGACCAAGCGGGCCTACCCATGGGTGGCCTTCGCCCCGGGAACGCGATTTCGCTTCGAAGGGATTTACCGGACCAACCTCGAGGGTGTGTTGGCCGGTCGCGCCCCGGAAGAACTAACCCAACCCGCTGATCCGCAGTACGACTGGCTCAACCCGGATACCCAGCCCCAGGAGCCCGCCCCCACGGAACGCTCATCCGACGTGCGGCCTTATCACCTTTACCTACCGGTGGCGCCGGTCATTCCTTCCGCGTTGCCGGCGTGGCGAAACGTGGCCGGACCACAAACGGCCATCGCGCTTTTCCAAGTGGGCGGAGCGTCAAACTCCGTGTTGGGCGTCGCGTTTCCAGAAGCAAACCCGCCTCGATTGGCCCGGCTGTTGCCCGCGGATAATCGCCCGACAATCCTTACGGCAACCCGCCCGGAGCCGGATCCATCTTCGTGGTGGATTTTTCCACCCCTTAGCATGAACGCAGACCTGGGCGGTTCCGCGCTGCAAACGACATGGACATGGCGACAAGCTGTGGATCATCGCGAAACGCGTCGGCTCGTTGTAGAGGTAACCGCCACACATCCCGGCCAACACGTCGAGCAGTTTTCCCTTCACGGCGATTCCACCTTGCTCCGAAATTCGGAACTGACGGTCCCGATACGTCCGTTGATCGTCCCACCCACGCTAGCGTTTTTAATTCGTATTGAAGATGGAGGCCCCGTTCTCACCGGCCGGGTGCGCATGGGCGGCTTTACCTGGAGTCCGCCCGAGGGCGTGGATGCGCCCGTCTCGGTGGAAATTAAAGACGCGAAGGGCGCCGTCGCGTTCAGTCAGCGCATTCCACACGTAGCGCCGGATGCCGAAGGCTATACGCTGCGAGCCCCGCTGACCGAGCTTGCCGCCAACACCGCCTACACCCTTTCCGCCCGCATCGATCTCGGGGCATGGTTGGGCGTACTCGAATTCCAACAGGCGTTGTGGCAACCCGACCCGCGCCGTTGACCGTCTGCACGATTGGCCCGCCGCGGGCGTATCCGCTTAAAACAGCGGGCGTGGTAATGCCGCCCGGGTTCAGATTGCCGGCCAACGCAGGTCACGATAGGCGGCATCCCAGAACCACCACTCGCAGGCGGTGGAGCGGGCAAACGCATCCCGCATCGCGTCCTGTAAGGGCGGCGAGGCCGTGGCTGCGGCCTGTTCGGTTATTTCGAGCATACGTTGCACAGCAAGACCAAACGTGTCATCGCTGTAGGTATCGATCCAGGCCTGATAGGGATTCGGTGAGGCGGCGGTTTTCTTGATTGCCAGACCCACTTCGCGGTAAATCCAAAAGCAGGGCAGGACGGCGGCCAAACCAACCTCGTAGGATTCCAACGCCGTGGCGGCGAGCAGGAATTGCGTGTACGCAAAACACGCCGGCTCCTGGCGCTCAGCCGGGCCAATAGCAAATTGGCGGAAAAAGGTTCCATGTAACGCCTGTTCCACGGCAATACCGCCTTGGGCATACGTCATCAGGTCGTTGGCAATTTCAGGAGTAGGCGCCTTGGCGGCAAGCAATGCGAGCGCCCGGGCGTAGTCGCGCAGGTAAAGCGAGTCCTGCTGCACGTAAAAGGCGAACCGGGCCGGGTCGAGTCGTCCGCCGGCGAGGTCGCGGTTAAACGGGTGGTCGGCGATGGCGCGGTAAAGCGGCTCGGTGCTTTTCCATAAGGTTTCCGTAAACGTCATAACGATTTCTCCTGTTGCTGGTAAAAATGACAAACCGGACCATTGCCGCGGCCAAGCGTGTAGGCCGCACCCGCCGCCAATGCGCCGGACAGGTAGCGCTTGGCCTCGTCGACCGCCTGCTTGACCGGAAACCCTTTGGCCAGATATGCGGCGATCGCCGCCGACAAGGTGCAACCGGTTCCGTGGGTGTTGCGCGTAGCGATGCGTAGCCCGCCAAACCACGTAAGCTGCGTTGTTCCGTCCGGGCCGCGTTCGGCTAGGATATCGTTGCTGCTCGCGCCGGATAAATGCCCGCCCTTCAGCAACACCGCCGACGGTCCCAGATCCAGCAACCGCCCGGCAGCTTCGGTCATGGCCTTTTCATCAGAAATCGCCATATCCAGCAAAATCTCGGCTTCGGGAAGGTTCGGGGTAATCACCAACGCCAACGGAATCAAGTCGCGCTTCAGGATTTCAATCGCATCATCACGCAGCAACGTGAATCCGCTGGTTGAAACCATGACGGGATCGACCACCAGGGCGGACGGCCGGTAATGCCGCAACCGTCCGGCTACCGCGGCAATGATTTCCGGGGAGGCCATCATGCCGGTCTTGATTGCATCGGCGCCGATATCGGTCATAACCGCATCCATTTGGCGGTTGATCACATCCGTCGGCGCTTCATGAATCGCCGTCACCTCCCGGGTGTTTTGCGCGGTTAGCGCGGTAATGACCGACATGCCGTATACGCCCAGCGCGGAAAAGGTTTTCAGGTCCGCCTGAATTCCCGCGCCGCCGCCGCTATCTGAGCCGGCAATGGTTAATGCTGTCGCGTACCGCATGCGTTACTCCTTGAAGTGATCAAAGCCGCGGCGCCGCAATTGCGCGGGCCGTCCATTGAGTTGGTAGTGAAATTCGCTCCCGGCCTCGATCACGCCGATCGGAGCCAGCGGACGATGAAAGCGTTGTTGAAACTCCTTGGCAACGGCGGGGAAAGCAGCGGCATCCATGGTGCACAGGAGGCAATAATCTTCGCCGGCGGTGGCGGCGATCTCCGCGGCCGGCCATGCGTAACGCTGGCAGACCGCCGTAAAATGTTCGGTGACGGGAAGCGCCTCCAGTTGGATGGCGGCCCCGACCCCGGACCGTTCCATGATACGGCGGACATCCGAATCGATACCGTCGGACACATCCATCATCGCGTGCACCCCGGTCTGGGCGCCCAACCACCGGCCTTCCGCCACATGCGGACGGGGATGGTGGTGCGCATCAATGAGCGCGCGCACCGCAACATCATCCACCGGTTTGTTTTCCAGCAGCAACCGGAGACCGGCGCCGGAGTCGCCAAGACTTCCGGTTACCGCAATGACATCACCTGGACGGGCGGCGGACCGGTAACGAATCCGGTCGTGCTCCACCTCGCCAAGCACGGCGATGTTGATGATGATACCGGAGGCGGACTTGGTCGTATCGCCACCGAGCAATGGGCAGCTCACCTCGGCGCTCATCATGCGCAACCCTTCAAAGAACCGGTCAAGCCACGCCACGTTCATCCCGGCGGGTAATCCGAGCGACAAGAATGCCGAGGTTGGCGTGCCGCCCATGGCCGCGATGTCACTTACGTTCACGGCCAGCGCTTTATAACCCAAGTCTTCGGGCGGAATGCGATCGCGCAAGAAATGTGAGTTTTCCACCAGCAAATCGGTGGTTACCAACAACAACCGATCATCGCGCCCCGGAAGCACCGCGCAATCATCGCCGATGCCCTGATGACAATCCGGCGGCGCGGGAAACCACGGCGCAATGCGCTTGATCAACCCAAACTCGCCCAACTCGTCTATATTCACGCTTCACCTCCGCGATTTGTCTCGCGCACCCGGGTCGCCAATGTCCGGGTGGCCTGGGTCGGATCATCAGCCGAGCAAATCGCGGAAACAACCGCCAAGCCATCAGCACCCGCGCGCAGAACGTCCGCCGCGTTATCACCATGAATCCCGCCAATCGCCACCAAAACATGCCGCGATACGGCGCGGATAGCCGACAGTCCCGACAACCCGAGCGCCGACGGCGCGTCAGCTTTGGTCGGCGTGGCGAACACCGGGCTTACCCCCAGATAATCCACGTCCATGTCGTTCGCCGCTCGCGCCTGCTCCACATTCTCCACCGAAAGACCGATCACTTTGTCCGGCCCGAGCAGACGCCGGGCCATGGGCGCCGGCAGATCGGATTGACCCAGGTGCACGCCCTCCGCCCCCACGGCAAGAGCGACATCCACCCGGTCGTTTATAATGAGCGGCACCCCATGCGCACGGGTCAGGGCGAGCACGGATTCCGCAATGCGAACAAACGTGCGGGTGGAACAACTTTTTTCGCGAAGTTGAATCATCGAAACCCCACCCTTTAACGCGTCAATGATAACATCCTCCAGCAGGCGATCGCGGCACAACCCCCGATCGGTTACCAGGCAAAGGGAAAACGCATCTTTCGAATAGCGGCTCATGACAGGTGTGCGATCAAGGCGGCTTCGTCAATCTGGTACAACGCATCGATGAACGCGACCTGGAGCGAGCCCGGACCTTGCGCGCGGGTCGCGGCAATTTCCCCGCAAATTCCCATGACCGCCATGGCATGCGCGGCGGCATGAAGCGGGGAGGCGTTTACCGCAAGAAACGCCCCGGTCAGCGCCGAAGCGCTACATCCCAGACCCGTCACCCGGGTCATCATGGGATGCCCGGCGGCAACCTCGATTTCTTCGGTCCCGTCGGTGATGATATCGACGGCCCCGCTGACGCTGATCACACAGCCTCGCTCGCGGGCAAGGGACCGTGCGCTCTCCCGGGCGGCATCGGAGTCCTGGGTGCTATCCACGCCCTTGGTCGCGGCCCCGGCGCCGAGCAATGCCATGATTTCCGAGGCATTCCCCCGGATCACCGTTGGACGCGCCGCCGCCAGCAAACGCCGGCACGTTTCCGTTCGGTAGGGCGTCGCCCCCGCGCCAACCGGGTCCAGCACGACCGGCAAGGCGTGCGCCGAAGCCGACGTCATCGCCGCCTCCATCGCGGTGACCCAGGCCGGACTCAGGGTGCCGATATTCACGACCAACGCACCGCCCGCCGTCGAGGCGAGCGCCACCATATCTTCCACCTCGTCGGCAGCGTGGGCCATGACCGGGGAGGCGCCCAATGCCAACAGCGCGTTGGCGGTATTGTTCATCACCACATAATTCGTAATGTTGTGGACCAGCGGATTTTTTTCGCGAATTGATGCGACATCCGCCCATACGGATTTTCCATTCATACCGTTCATGCTCCCAATAAAAAACCGCCGGTGGAAACCGGCGGAAGTCTTGCATGAACTGCATGAAAGCATCGCGCCGTTTCCCTACGCCGGCATTACCCGGTTCAGGTCGTCAGGGTATCATCTCAGGCCTCTCGGCCACCCCTAACGGCTGATTCCAACCTAGGCGAAGCGCCCGGCATTGTCAAAGGGTGTTTCATGCGCCAGGGTCACGGGCGCATTCCTGATTCACTGACTTCAACGTGACACAGGTATCCGCCCCTGCGATCAACTCCTAAATGCCATAGGGCGTTTTGTGCCGCCCGCGCCGAGGGCGGCTTTTGATGCGGTGTGGGAGCCGGGCGGAAAACCGTCGGCGGGGAGTCGTCTGTCCCAGCGGGTCGCCAGCGGTGTTGTCGCGGGCGGCGCGACCATGAGGTCAGCGCCACCCGCTCCGCCTTGCTGGACGCCGGTCGCCGGCGACCGGCTCGGCCCGCTGGACCAACCGACTCCCCGGACCCCACGAAGCGTGGGGTCTGCCCGACGGTTTCCCGCAGTACCACATGCGCCTGCGGCGCATAAAGAAGTCAGGCGCATTGCATGATCTTCTTCATGATCCGGATGGGGGTGATCATGAAGCAATAGGAATCGGTCAACCAATCAGGAATGCGCGCGGCCTTCACCAGGCTCGTGAACCATCACAGCTTGCGGGTTTGGCCATCTTCCTTGTAGTGGATTTCGTAGAGATCGCGGCGACGGTCGTTCCAGTTGTTGGTCGTACCGCGGTATCGGTGACGGCGCAACAGCTCGATATCGATGTCCTGAATGACAATGGTCTCGATGTTGGGGTTGCATTCCGCGGCGATGGCATCGCGGCTGAAGGGAAAATCAGCGGGGGTGAAAATCCCCGACTGGGCATAATGAATGTCGGCATTGTTGACAAAGGGAAGGTTGCCAACCGGTCCGGCGACCGCCACGTACATGTGGTTTTCCACGCAGCGGGCAAGCGCACAATGGCGGACCCTCAGGTATCCATGCCGTTCATCGGTGTTGAAGGGCACAAAGATGATCTGCGCCCCCTTCTGCGCGGCGATGCGCGCCAACTCGGGAAATTCGATGTCGTAACAAATCATAATGGCCACGCGCCCGCAATCGGTATCAAACACCTCGACCTTGTTACCGCCGCTGACCCCCCACCATTTCCATTCCGCCGGGGTGACATGAATCTTGTATTGCTTGCCGATGGAGCCGTCGCGCCGAAACAGATAGGCGATGTTGTAGAGCGTATCGTCCTCCAGCGCAAACTGCGAACCCCCGATGATGTTGATGTTGTAGCGGATGGCGAATTCGGAAAACATTTCCAGATACTGGGGCGTGAATTCGGCAAGCTTGCGCGCGGCATCGCTGGGGCGCTTGGTGTCGCAGAACGACAACAACTGGGTGGTGATCAACTCCGGGAACAAGACGAAATCGCATTTATAATCCGAAGCGGTATCGACGAAATAGGCGCACTGCTTGGCGAATTCCTTGAAGTTCTTGATGGTGCGCATTTCGTATTGCACGGCGGCCAGGCGTACGACCTGAACGGGGCGGATCGCCCGTTTCTTGTAGGGCCGGTAATCAACGTTGGTCCATTCGAGGTACGTCGCCCAGCCCGCGCTGTCCTCATCGGAGGGCATATACTCGGGGATCAATTGCTTGAGCTCGAAACCGTTGGCAAGCTGGGTGGTGAGCACGGGGTCGTAGAGGGTCTTGTCTTCGACGTTTTCCACGTATTCGTGGGCGGACATCTCCGCCTTGTGCCGATGGTAGCCGGGAATGCGCCCGCCGATGACAATCCCCTTGAGGTTGCGCTCGCGCACGAGATTTTTCCGGGCCTCGTACAAGCGACGGGCCAGCTTCATGCCGCGGAATTCCGGATGCACCATGATTTCGATGCCATACAGAATATCGCCTTGGGGGTCGTGGTTCCGGATAAATCCATTGTCGGAGATTTCCTTCCAGTTGTGCCATTCGGAATAGAGGTCAAAATCGACGATCAAGCTGGTGCAGGAGGCGACGATACGGCCATCCACTTCGATGCAGAACTGGCCCTCGGGAAAAACCTTGAGTTGGCTGTCAAATTGTTCGCGCGTCCACGTGATCATACCCGGAAAACTCGCGGACTGAACGGCGACAATTGCGTCAAAGTCGTCGGCCCGAATGTTGCGCAAGAGTATCTTGCTTTCAAATTCGGAAAGATCGATGGGCTTGGTCATGATTACTTCCTCGTGGTTACCGGTCGTATGCGCCCGGGGAAGACGGCTCGGCAAATCGGACAGCGGGTGCCGTCGCATCCGCGGGCCGTGCAGTATTCCCTTCCATAGAGAATAATCTGAATGTGCAACTTGTTCCAGCGATTTTCCGGAAACAAGGCCTTCAGGTCGGCTTCGGTTTGAACGACGTTTTTTCCGTTGGTCAGCTTCCAGCGTTGGGCGAGGCGATGAATGTGTGTATCCACCGGGAAAGCGGGAACGCCGAACGCCTGCGCCATCACCACCGAGGCCGTTTTATGACCCACCCCGGGCAGCGCCTCGAGTTCGGCAAAAGACGCCGGAACATGGCCATCATGCCGCTCAAGCAATAACGTGGACAACCCATGAATGGCTTTCGCTTTGGCCGGGGCCAGGCCGCACGGTCGAATGATGGATTCGATCTCGGCCACGGAGAGCCGGATCATGGCCCGCGGATCAGCCGCCCGGGCAAAGAGAATCGGGGTGATCTGATTTACCCGCAGGTCGGTGCATTGCGCGGACAGCAATACCGCAATCAACAAGGTGTAAGCATCGCGATGGTCGAGCGGAACCCGCACCTCGGGATAATAGGCCTCAAGCATGCGGTCGATGATCGCCGCCCGCTGAGCGCGCGTACTCTTATTCGAAGGCATTCTGCCAGGTCACCGGATTTTTCGCGGCGCGGGTCCAGATCACGACCATCGCCCCTTCCGGGATGACAAAATCAGCGGCATCGCCTTCGCCGCCGGTCAAAAACCAATAAGCGCCCTCCTGCCGCTCATTGATCCAGATGCGGGCCAACGGGGCGGACTCCGAGACTTCGCGGCTGGTAAAAATCCGGATTTCATCGGCTACGCGGGGAAAGGCGCCGGCGGTTAGCCCGGCTTCCCGCAGCCCGGTATCGCCAAGACGAACTGCGCGGGGTGCGGCATAGGTGAGCACGGTAAACACTTCGCCAGGGTGAATCACGCCGTCGGCGATTTCGACGATGGCGCCGGCAGCCGGCGCTTCGCCGCGCGCCTCCGCCGAAGCGAGGAGCGATACAACCATCAAGAAAAACAACCCGTAATGTAGACGCATGTGCATAAGTAACTTATACCCCGATCAAGGCGGCAAATCAACCGCGAAACCGCCCGCAACGGGCGCATCCCCGATTTCTTGACTGATACCATTTGATTCATCATCCATCTTATCAGGACTATAAAGTGATTGTGCAAGGAGCCCGTCCACTTTATGCGCCCCGGCGTCGCGCTTGCGCATCTTCCGCCTTGTGTCTATGCTCCGGCCATGAGTTTTTACAATCGACAACCCAAGCCGGAACGCAGCCGGAGGGAGCGCGCCTTGATTATTGACGGCGCAAAGCCGCCGATCAAGGAACCGACGAATCCCGATGTAAAGCCGTCTGACCAGGCGCGTAAGAGCCTGAAGGTTTTCGGGTTTGTGGTGCTCGGCATGGTCATTTTCGCATTCATTAGCGTTAAATTGCTGGAACATCTCTGGCAAAAACGCGACCGGGCGATCATGCGGAGCGCCCGGTCGCTTCGCGAGGAACCCTCCCCTTCCGTTTTGTCCACCACCGCGCCGGTCATCGCGGTGGAAATTCCGACCGCCCCGACTTTTGACCGCCCCCTGCCTTCCAACACCGAGCAAGCGGAAACCATCTTTCGCTGGGGCAAGGTTCTGGAAGAGGCCGGCGAACTGAACGGCGCCTTGACGCGTTACCAGGAAGCCCTGGCCATCGATCCCTCACATCCGCAAATTCTCGCCGAGACCGGCCGATTGCTGATCCGGCTCAACCGGCACGCGGAGGCGGTCACCCTGCTGGAGCGGGCGGAGAGCGCCTCGCCCGGACATCCGGATATTTTAAACGACCTGGGCGTGGCGCTAACCTTTGCCGGCCGGGCGGAAGCCGCGGTGACCTTGTACGAACAGGTGCGGGCCGCTCATCCGGATTACGCCCCGGCACTGTTTAATCAGGGCTATGCCCTGGTGCAATTGCGCAACCACGAACAGGCCCGCCCGTTGCTGGAAGCGTATGTGGAAAAACGCCCGGACGATGCCATGGCCCTCGGCGTATTGGCGATCATGGAACTGGCCGAGCAGCATCACGAAAAAGCGCTGGGGTTGCTGGACCGGGCAATTGCCGCCGCTCCGAACTGGGTGACCCCCTACCTGGACGCGGCCTCCATACACGCTTCGCTGGGACAGGACAGCCAAGCCTTGAACTACCTGGAACGCGCCCTGGATGCCGGCGGCCCCGCCGAGGTTTACCAACACTACATGACTCCGGTGTTTCGCAGCCTCCGCACCAGCGATGCCGGAAAAGGCTTGGAAAAGAAAATCGCCGACCGCGCCCGCCAACTGTTGAAATAAACACATGGTTCGCCGCCCGGACAGTTTTGTTTCCCAAAGCCCGGAAGAAACCATGGCCTGGGCCATGACCTTCGCGCATCACCTGTCCGCCGGAACCGTGTTGGCCCTGCACGGGGATCTCGGCGCCGGCAAGACATGCCTGGTGCAGGGATTGGCCCGCGGCCTCGATGTCACCGGCATGGTCCACAGCCCGACCTTCACCCTGATCCATGAATACCGGGGCCGCCTGCCGCTTTACCACCTCGACCTCTACCGATTGCACGGTCCCGAAGACGCGTGGGAAATCGGCATTGAGCAGTACCTGCCCGGTGACGGCATCACCGCGGTGGAATGGCCGGAACGCATCACCAGCCTGCTCCCCGAATCCACCCGACACCTGCTGCTCCGGCACGGCGATGAACCACACGTGCGCATCATCAGCGAAATTTCGGCGGATCTGCTATGAAATGGCTCAGCCTGGAATGCTCCACTCCGCAAGCAAGCCTGGTCCTCATGGAGGACGAGACCTGCCGGTGGACGCGTGAATGGGAGGCCGAGCGGGCCCGCCATGAGCACATGGCCGAGATCATCGACCGCGCCCGACGCGACGCCGGATGGGCGTGGGAGGAATTGGAATGGATGGTAATCGGCCGCGGCCCCGGGCACTACGCCGGTTTGCGCGCCGGTTTGCTGACGGTACAGGCCCTGGCCGCGCCCGGGCGTATTCCGGTAACCGCGCTCAGCGGAATCGATGCCGCCGCACGCAGCCGGATGCGCGAAAAAAATGTACCCTCGGTATTGGTGCTCGGCGACGCCCGGCGGCAATCGCTCTGGTGGGGCATTCTCCATGCCGATACGTTGGATCATCAACCCACATCGTGGTCGGTCATCAAGCGGGAAAGCCTGACCGCCATTTTGGAAGGCGGCCACCCCGTCGCAACCCCGAATCCGGAACTGATCGCCGCCTGCATGGACGTCCGCCCGGGCACATCCATCCTCGAACCGGCCCTTGCGCCACACGCGCTCGACAACGCCCGGCTTGCTTGGGCGCGACGGACCTTGCCGGTCGAGCCGGAGCCCCTCACCCCGCTGTACCTGCACGCCGCGGTGTGATACGGGCGCGCCCCCAGCGTTGACACCCGACCGTAGTAGTTTACTCTATAAACAACCCGGAGATTGCCGTTATGTTTTCCGTCAACCGCATACGTCTCGCCATCCTCATCGCCCTGCTTGCCGGCGTGAATCCTCAGGCTTTAATCGCCCAGGATGTACCCGCGGTAAGCGTCCGGGATCTCAAACAAAGTCCGCAACGCTTTTGGGCGGGGCTGTTTGTCTTCAATGATGTGCTGAAAGAAATGCCCGGCGGAAAAACACAAACCATCGACAGCCGCGAGGTGGTCCGTTTCGCGACCCGGGACCTCGGCGAGGTCTACGTCGAGCGGGATGCGTTACCGCTCTTTGAGGCCTTGGAGGTGGGAAGCGAATACCTGCTGGTGGGCACGGTCAGCCAACGCGAAAAATCGTTCGCCGGTTTGTTCCGGCGCGGCGGCTCGTTTGTGGTCATCGTGCGGGATGTCCTGCCCGTGGAAAAAAGCGCCGCCGATATTCCGGAATTGCTCGCCGAGATCGACCGCGATCAGCCGACCAACGAATTTAACCGCGTGTTTCTCGTCCTTGAAGACATCATGGGGGAGATTCACAAGGATATTTTCGGTTATGCCTCCAACCAGAACATACCCATGAGCGAGGTATTCAGCCAGCGGGAACATCGCGATCGCCTGGCCACCGGCGTGCGCTCCGCCCTGCGGCGCTATGAGGATCGGAACCGGACCACCAGCCAGGAATTATTCGTCAACGTCCTGCTATCCATGATCGCGCTGCAACACGGCTATGTCGACTTGGCTCAACCGGCCTACCAGCCGGACCTCGAGGCGCCCGACGCCCCGGCCTCCCTGGAGACGCCCGCCGAGGACGCATTCGGCGACCCGGAATCATGGGGCCTGACCGATCCCGCGCCGGAACCGGATACGCCAGCGCCGGAAGCGGATGGCGAAACGTTACCGGTTGAGTGACGGCAATCGCCGTTGACGCCAACGCCCTCCGCCCGGTAGATTGTTCTCCGTGCCAGCATAGCTCAGTTGGTAGAGCACTTGATTTGTAATCAGGCGGTCATCGGTTCGAGTCCGATTGCTGGCTCCATCTTTTTTCGTTTGGCAAGGACGCCTCCTTCCCCAATGATGTTCCGGCATGACCGATACGGCCTACTACATCCATCAACTTGATCCGGTTCTGCTTCCCCTTTGGGGACCGCTGGCCATCCGTTGGTACGGGCTGGCCTATATCGCGGGTTTTGTCGGCGCGTATTTCATGCTCAACCGCTGGGGCCGCCAGGGCCGCTACCCCTTGCACGGCGAAGCGCTCCAGGCGTTCATGGTGACGGTGGTCATCGGGGTCATGATCGGCGGGCGCCTGGGTTACCTCTTGTTTTATGATACGGCGGCTTTTCTTCGCGACCCCTTGCTTTTCTTCCGGTTGTGGGAAGGCGGAATGGCCAGCCATGGCGGCATGATCGGCCTCGCCGCGGCCGCGGCCTATGCCGCCCGGCGGCAACGCCTGTCGTTTCTCGCGCTGGCCGACGGCCTGGCCACCGTCGCCCCGCTGGGTCTCGGCCTGGGTCGCCTCGCCAACTTCATCAACGGCGAATTATGGGGGCGCATCACCTCCGTGCGCTGGGCGGTGATCTTTCCCCAGGAGGCGGGCTTGTATCCGGAAATGGCCTACACCCGCGACACCGTGCTGATGTATCTGGAGCGCGGCCTGCTGCATCCCCGCCACCCCTCCCAGCTGTATCAGGCCTTTCTGGAAGGCGTGGTGTTGCTGGCGCTTTTGTTGTGGGCGCACCGCTCGGCCTGGGGGCGGGTGGAAGGCCGGATGGGTGGCCTGTTTCTCGGCTTGTATGCGGTGGTGCGCTTCTTCGCCGAGTTTTTCCGCGAACCGGAAATCACCCATTTCGGCTGGATGACCCAGGGGCAACTGCTCTCCGCGATGATCCTGCTGCCCGCGTCGATTTACCTGATCGCCCGGACGTATCAACCCGCCCGGAGCGCACGCCCATGACCGCGCAAGACATCATTGCCGCGCTGAACCTCGCCCCGCATCCCGAAGGCGGGTATTTTCGGGAAACCTATCGGGCTTCCGAAATCATTCCCGCTGACGCCCTCCCCCCCGAATACCGGGGCGGACGCTCCGCCAGCACCGCCATTTATTTTCTTCTCACCGGCGACACCTTTTCCGCGCTGCACCGGTTGCGGTCCGATGAAATCTGGCACTACCACGCGGGTGACGCCGTTGACCTGCATCTCCTGCACGCGGACGGTAGCCGGAACACCCTGCGTGTCGGTGCGGACCTCGCCGCCGGCGAGCGACCCCAGGCGGTTATTCCCGCCGGATGCTGGTTCGGCGCGCGGGTGACCCGGCCCGATGGCTTCACCCTGATCGGTTGCACCGTCGCCCCCGGCTTTGATTTCGCTGACTTTGAACTGGCGGACCGCACCGCCTTAACCGCCGCCTATCCCGGCCACCGGGACTTCATCACCGCCTTTACCCGCACACCATGATACCAGCACACGAAAAACAAACCATCAACCGGATGATTCATTTCCTCGAACTCCTGCAGGACTGCGGTGAAAAGGACGTGGAAATCGATCGCGACACCATTCGTTCACTCGGGCCGGTCCTGCACACGCCACGCAAACCGAGAAAAACAGCGGCGGCCCGAGCCGTCGCAGAAGGGCTCAAGGAGATTGCCGAGCGGGTGGCCGCCTGCACGCAGTGCGAACTCTGCCGCACCCGGACCAATACCGTGCCGGGACAAGGCAACCCGCAACCCGAACTCATGTTTGTCGGGGAAGGTCCAGGAGCGGACGAAGACGAGCAGGGACTGGCTTTCGTCGGGCGGGCGGGACAATTGCTGACCGACATCATCCACGCCATGCAGTTCACGCGCGAAAACGTCTTCATCGGCAACATCGTCAAATGCCGGCCGCCGGGCAACCGGGTACCGGAAGCCGACGAAATGGAAAAATGCCTGCCCTACCTCAAAGAACAAATCGCCCTGCTGAAACCCAAGGTCATCGTTTGTCTTGGCGCCACCGCGGTCAAAGGCCTGTTCGGTCCTGAGCCGGAGGGCATCACCAAAACCCGCGGGACCTGGCGCACCTACGAAGGCATCGACGTGATGCTGACGTTCCACCCGGCCTACCTGCTGCGAAATCCACCGGCCAAGCGCGAGGTTTGGGAGGACATGAAGGAAGTGCTGCGGCGACTCGGTCGTCCGATTCCGGTTTACGGGAAAAAGGCCTGACCGTTCGCGAGCACGCGACCGGCCCGGTCGTGCGTTGCCAACGGCGGGGCGGTCCTACAACCCGCTTCGGGATTACTTCTTTTTCTTTTTCGCCGACGGTTTGGCGGGAGCTTTGGCCTTCGGTTTCGCGGCGGACTTTTTAGCCGCGCGCTTCTGGCGGGCGGCTTCCTCGGCTTCGGCCTCGATTTCCTCAATCGTTTTGCCGGCGTGCTCGTCGTCTTCCGGCTCGGGTTCCGGTTCTTCGGATTCCTCGTCGATCAGATCTTCGGGGGGGATTTCCGCTTCGGCTTCGATGATTTTTTCAACTTCTTCGTCATCGGCGATCAAATCGTCCAAGTCCTCGACATCCTCGAAGTCGGGCAGTTCATCCTCCTCCTCCTCTTCCTCCAGATCATCGGCGTAGGGGCAGTCCGCGGAATTAATCGGGCAGACGCCCCGGAATTCCTGGTGGCAAACCTCGCACTCCTCGTATTGATCATCGCCCGCGAAGGGATCTTCCTCACTGTCTCCATGATAGATCGGTCGTCGTGTCATGCTCGTTCTCCATGCGATGTTGGCGCCGGTCCGAACCCCTCCCGACCTGATGATTGTTGTGCGCGAATTACGCCGAGCGCAACAAAAATTTGCCGAAAAAAGGCGGGATTCCCGCCCGGAAACCACTCGTGCTCAACAAGGAAATACCCGGAACCGCGCCTGCGGTGAAGAGGGGAATTGCGAATTAGCGATCTTCGCCCAGCTCGACATTCCAATACGCGAAGTCGAGAAAGTGGTTCCAGCTCTTGTGGGGAGCGCGGGTGAACTGGATTTCCATGAACGGACGCCACCGTGGCTTCTTGGGTTTGCGGATCAAGTGCATGTTCGCCTGCTCGGGGGTCCGGTTGCTCTTGCGTGAATTGCACGGGATGCAACTGCAGACAATGTTGGTCCAGGTGGTGAGCCCGCCGTGCTGGCGCGGAACGACGTGATCGATGTTCAGGTCCTTGCGGTCGAATTTTTTTCCGCAATACTGGCAGGTATTCTTGTCGCGCTCGAACACGTTTTGGCGGGTGAATTTCACCTCTTTGTTCGGCACTCGGTCAAAGAAACACAACAGAATGATCCGGGGAATGCGAATCCGGATCGAGATGGTGCGCACCATCTCGTCATCCTGGGCGGCTTGGGAATAGTCACACCACTCGCGGAAGGAATACGTGTTAAAACCGTGCGGCTCCTCATGAACCACCTGGGCGTGGCCGGTGTATAAAAGCGCGAAGGCCCGATCCACCGAGCAGACATTGATCGCCTGCCAGAGGCGGTTGAGCACCAACACATGCGTATGAACGTGCGTGTTCATGGTACGACACCGAAACCTTGCGCAAGAAATTAGGCGAACCAAGGCAGCCTGTCAATGGGCCAAACCGCGAATCGCGTACCGGGCGACGCATCCCTGATTTCTTGACCTCAACGCGACACAAGCACGTGTCGGGGTGATGGCAGGCATGAACGGCAGTTGAACGCCGCCGTCTTTGGCGGTTTCAACCATCGCGTTCCATACCGTTGTTGTCCTGTGCATGTCGGATGCGCGATCGAATCCTCTTTGGGTCGCGACGACAATCGAGAACTGCTCGTATACGCACCGCCCCCTCTGCAATCTCGTAGTAGATGGCGTAAGGGAACCTTTTAGACAGCATCCTGTGATATCCATAAGCGATTACATGGATGCCTGCATACAGCCTTAGGGAATCAATATCTGCGGTTAAGGACTCCTCGAAATAGTCACCGAGTCCCTCGCCTTGCTGATCGTAGAAGTCACGTCCTCTTGCCAGGTCCGCGATCGCAGACCGCAGGATGACGATTTTCACGTGTTTCTATCCCGAAGTATCCGTTTGGCATCTGACCAAGTAACAAATTCATCCGTGCCAGCTTGAAGGGCTTCTTCGCGTTCTCGCAGAACGTCACCATGCCATTTCGGCGACGGGTATTCATCTTCGGGACGACTGAGATCCTCCCACAGTTCTTCCATCGCCCGGAGCTTTTCTGTGCGTGTTAGCTTGCCGATGTCGATTACTGTATTCATATACACAGTATGCAGCAGACTCGTGCGTGCTTCCACTTCTTTCTCTCGTGCAGCGTGAAGGCCTATGTTGTATGTGACGTCTCGGCAATCGTTTCCCGACACACAACCCTAACAACTGTTGCCACCGCCTAATCAGCAAGAAATCCACGATTCGCGAACCGCGATTAGCCTTTCCGCCGCTTTGTTCCGGAGGTATTATGCTTATTGGATAAGGAGACGCTCATGAAAACCGCAATGTTGATGCTCGTCTTGGCGGCCGGGTTGCTGGTTGGATGCGGAACCCCCTCCTGGGAGACCGGCGAACGCGATCCCGATGATTTTCGCCAGGAATCTTCGCCCGCCAGCTTGGTGGAAGTCACGTTTGGCGGCGGTCACTCGGAAGTGACGAAAAACCTTCCTGGCGAGGCCGCGCAGTCCGTTGGCGATGCGGTGAAAACCCTGCGCGGTCGCCATCCGCCGGATGTGTCCGAACCGTAA
>CALMYG010000123.1 GCA_937873455.1 uncultured Verrucomicrobiota bacterium | reverse complement strand
CGAGGAGATGCGCGGTGGCTCATGTAGCCGTCCCGTAAGCTTTTTATATTCCTGGTACTGACTCTGGCTGCGCGTTACTACGATAATAGGTGTGTCCCTAAAAAAAGATGCAGGCGATGATGAAGTACAGGATCAATCAAGAAATCACGGATGCGCGGCCCTGAGCCCGACGGATTCCCGCGGTAGCGCATGCGCCTGCGGCGCATAAAGAGGACCGGCTCCTTGCACAATCCCTTTATAATCCTGATAGGATGGATGATGAACCACATGGCATCCGTCAAGGAATCGGGGATGCGACCCCAGGCCAATCGGCCATTCCGTTGCGATTATTCCAACTCAACATTGATCCGGTAGAACCACGGGCCGCCGTTGGGCGGAGCGTCGGTGTAGACGTTCATGGGCGGAATCGCGGGGATATTGGTGACAATAAACTGATACGGCTCAAGCAGGCTGGCCTTTCGGCTGATGGCGTATACGCGGTTGCTCACACTGCCCCATCGAATCACAATTCGATTTTCAACGGCAAAGGCGGAAGCGTCGACGTCGGCCGCCAGCGTGCTTTGCGGATCGTTGGGGTCGGTTCCGGCGATGTACTCCTGCCAATCCAGCAGGCCGTCGCCGTCGGCATCCGACGTTTCGGTAACGGCGTCCAGCGAACCAAAGTTTTCCAGCTCCCAGTCGTCGGGAATGCCGTTGTTGTTTTCATCCGCCGGTTCGTCCGGAGCGAACACCGTAAACAGGCGCACGACCGGCTCGGCGGCAAGCCAATTGTTATCGCCGGGTTGTTCCGCGCGGATGGCGACCTCGCCGCCGCCGGTAAACGAGAGTACGCCGTCATTAAGCGCCGACGGCCCGCTTTGGATAACCCAGGTTATCGGCAATCCGGAATCAGCCGAGCCCGCCAATACGAGGAGGTTGGTTACCCACTGATCATCCAGCGGCGGGAAATCGATGGCTTGTGGCGCCTTGTTGACCACCAATTCGACTACCGCGGTAATCGTCCGGTAATTGCGGTCGTCCAAGGGGGTAAACACCGCGGCGAGAAGCTGGGTGCCGGCGGGCAGCACCGTTCCGGAAGGAGGATCGTAGACGAAATCGCCGTCGACCATCGGCGCGGCGTTGAGCTGGTCGAATCCGAGCGGCGTCCCGTAGGTGATTGGCATGGGCGATTCCCACAGGTAACCAGGCTCCGCCGGTTCGACCACCAGATTCGTGGAGGCGGAACCCGCATACATCGGGTCGGAGATCGATGCCGACACCGCGTAGAGTCCGGCATCGAACGGGGGCTCGAAAAAGTCGTCGTAGAGCACCTCGACGACAAGGCCGGGCGGCACGGTGCTGACCGTTGCGGTTTTCATCGAACCGTCAAACACCTGGAGCAGATTGTCGAATTGAATGATCGCCTCCGCCTTTTCCACCTGCAGTGCGTTGGTGACGCTGGCGGCGGGATTCCAGTTTTCATTGCCGGGTTGTGAAGCGGCAATGCGTACGGCCCCCGCGCCGGTGAAGGTCAACAGATCGCCGTCGACTGCGCCTGGCCCGGCGACCACCATATACTGCACCGGCAAGCCCGAACTTGCCGTCGCGGCAAGGGTGACCACGCTGGTGGCGACCTGGTCGGGGAGATCGGGAAAATCGATGACTTGATCCCCGCGCGACACGAAGACAAAGACCACGGAGCTGGTGGCCATGCCGTAGAGGTTGGTGATGACCACACGGTAATTGGCTTGGTCATCCAGGGTCAGGGGGGCAAAGGTCAACACCGGATTGGTCGCGCCGGCAAGCAACAGATTGTTTTTAAACCATTGGTAATGCAACGGCGGGCCGCCATCGGCCTCCACGCTGAGTTCGTTGGTGGTGCCGTAGTCGCCGGTAAACCCGATCGGGGGCATGACAATCGATGGTGGCGGCGGCAAACGCACGATTTCCGCCGTTCGGTTCGTGGTCAACACCGGGGGCGGAGCCGCCGTCACCACCAGGTCGTTGAAATAGAAATTGTACGCGTCTCCCGATCCGGCGCTATAATTCCAGGCGCGGAACCGGGTGATCACGGTATCGGCACGGGAAGCGAGCGTGCCGGTGATTGTGGTCCCTCCGCCAACCAATTCATACTGGGAGCCGCCGGTCAGCGTAAACGCAAGTTCCACGCCGGTGTCGGTGTACGGTATCCCGGTAGCGCGGCCCGCAATGGCATCGTTGATCGTGTACGAGGAATCGCCGCCGGCCAGGAAAAACTCAGCCAGGTATTCGCCATCGGCATTCAACCACGCGACACCGACCGAGCCACCGTTTTCGACCCAGTTGTTCTCGAACTTCAAACGAACCGTATCTCCCGGGCGCAACGGAGAGCGAAACGGGCGGTAAGCATTGGCTTCGCCGCCGGAATTGGCCCAAAGCCCCCAGGCGCTTGCGCCGATATTCAGATTCGGGTTGGCGGCCGAAGTGGCCCTGAAGTGTCCGGCATTGGGGCCATTTCCGGCGAGCAACCACCCGTTGAATCCGGAACCACCATTCGCGCCGTTGGTCCAACCGACCGCATATACGGCATGATTGGCCGCATCGGTTGCCAGTACCCCGCCAACCGGCCGGTTGGTGGCGGTGACAACAATGGTGTTGGTACCGACGCCCAGCGGGATTCCGGCGATGGACCAGTTTGCCTGAATATTGGACGAGCCGGACTGACCGGTCCAGGCGTTGGTCCATCGCAATTGCCCGACATATGAGGTTCCCGACTGACCGCTTACGGTCGTCGTGGCGATGTGATTCGACACCACCAACAGTCCGGGCGGATTGGTCAGGGTCAGAAATACCGTGCTCAACCCTACGCCGCTCGCCGCGCGGACGGCCGTGGTGGTTGTTCCGGCCAGCCGCACAATGAGGTTCCCCGCAAACAGACCGGTCGAGGCAGGATGAAAAGCCACCGGAATATCGCGCGCCGCCCCGGCAGCCAACACGCCGGTCCAACTCCCGGAAAAACCGGTGGGAAGGGCAAGATTGGTCACCGTCACCGGCAACGAATTATTGTTGTGGATGGTAAGAACGCGGCTATTGGTTTGCCCCACTTGAGCGGCGCCAAAATCCAGAATGCCTTCAAGTCGCAGATTCGCCGCGAGATTCGGCGCGGATTGGATGCCGCTGATGATCACGGAAAAATCCTGGAAGTTGTTGGACAAGGTACCGCTGTAGGTTACCTCGACCCGGTAGGTTCCGGCGACGCCCGGCACGGCGATCAGCACCTGTTCCACATTGTCGCGGTTGTTGATCCCGGTGGTGGCGCCGTTGGTCGGCGTCGCCGGATTCAACACCCAGGGAAAATTCGTCACGCCGTTGGGGCGTACCACCCGAAGATTGAGGTTGTTACGGAGGGCGAGGTTGGTGTTGTTCAAACCAGTGCGGGCAACACCGGGCGGGTCGGTCCAGGCCAGGGTGGCCCGGATCGGACTGCTATTGTCCCACACGACATTGAAGGACACGAGTTGATTGGTGGTGGAAATGCGGCGTTCGGCGACCAGGTTGGCGTTGGTGTTGGCGTGGTGAAGAACGAGGTGGTCGATCGCCGCCTTGGTGTTCATCAGGCCAAACCCGCTGCGGTAATCCGGGCCGGGAGTAAACAAGTCATCGGCGGTGTGGATAATCAGCGCCTTGAGCGTGCTGGCCCGCATGTACTGGCCGGGAAATAATTGAGCGAATCGCTCGAGGATCAGCATCGCCGAGCCGGAGGCATTCGGCGTGGCCATGCTGGTACCGTCAAACGTACCATAGGCCGAATCGCTTCCGGCCACCGATGAAAAAACACCGACGCCATTGGCCACGATGTCGGGCTTGATGCGACCGTCGTCAGTCGGCCCCCAGGAGCTGAACGCGGACATGGTGGCATTGGCGAGGTTGCGGTTGCCGCCGGAAACCGCATCGTTCACCGCGCCGACGAGCAGGATGTTCTTCGCGGTGCTTCCGAACGATATGGTGTCGAGCCCTCCGGTTTTCCAGCCGTCGCTAAACGGATGCGTGCCGGAAATATAAGTAACGGTGCGCCATTGGTTATTGGAAAAGTACTGAAAGGTTGTGCCCGCGCTCGGGGCGTTGTCGTTTCGGTCATTGCCGGCGGCCCAGAACGGCAGATAATAAGGCGCGTCGTATAACAACCGGTCGAGGTCGCGATCACTGGCGGAATAGCGGCCAAAATCACTAGACTCCTTCACGTTATTGGTCCAGTTTCCGTACCATCGGATTGGCGAAAAGCTGCTTTCCCAGCCAGCGATGAATCCGTAGGAATGGTTGGAAATCTGAATTTTCCCGGCCTGTCCCGGCGTCGCCATGGCCCGGGCGGTCATTTCGGCGAGGTCGTTGTCGAAGTCGTACGCCTCAATGCGTCCGGCCGGGGCCATGCCCAACGCACTAGCATTGGCGCCCCGGGCGATCATGGTTCCGGCGACGTGGGTGGCGTGATCGTCCAGCTCGGCGGATTGCATATTGGTGGCCCGTCCGCCAAATTCGGTATGGGTGGTGCGGACGTTACCGCTATCCCACACTCCGGCGATTACATTGGTTCCGGTCAGGTTGTAGGGCGCTACCCGAACGAGGTTGGCGGCGGTGGAAATCGCCGCGTTCACGTTCATGGTTTTGCGGTACACCGGACCGCCTTCCGGCGTGTAATCCACCAAGGCAATTACCACGCCGTTGGTGACACGGCGCATGGGCTCGCCCACGCTTTCCGCCCATTGCCGGGCGCGTTCGCGGGCCGCCTCGGAACGCTGGCGCAATTCCGCCACTCGCTCGGCGCGGTAATCCGGGTCGGCCATTCGAGGGGTTGTATTTCGGGGTAGCGCTTGTCCATATACCATCCCGGTCCAAGCCAATCCAATAGTAGTTACACCCACCCAAAATGTCCGTGCTCGCATGCGTTTGCCTCTTCGTACCGGTTCAACGACTGTTGATCCATACCTAGAGCAGAAGTTGCGCCACGATGGTCAAACGGCGACATCACGGACTGCTAAAACACAACGGGAACAAAACGCAACAAGGCGGAAACACCCATCTCGTTGTTCACCAATTGGTTAAAGAAGAAAAGGCGCGGGGTTAAGCCCGGGCGGTCTTCAAGAGAAAAGAATGCGACGCCCCACAACAAGTCGCGTTTTCTCGAATGTGACAACAAATTAAAAGCCGTCCATCAAGATCATAGCCGTGACGCCGGGCACGTTCAGGCTGACGGTGGTCGGGCCGGAAATCGACTGATAACCCTCCAGGCCGTCCAGGTTGATGACCTTTCCGTCGCCGATGACCCGCCAGGTTCCGGCGGGCAGGTTGACCTCAAACGCACCGGGACGCTCATCGGAGTTCAGCAACACGGCAAACCCATGGCCGGGATGAATACGCGGCGCGTTGATCACGAAGCCCAACTGTCGGCCGTTGGGTGGTTCAATCCATTTCATGTAGCCATCCGGCGGGGTCGCCCGTACGCGGAACGCACGTCCGGCTTCGCTGCTGCGCATCCGGATCAGGTCGCGGTAATATCCCATGGTCACGGCGGCGATCGGCCGCTCGCGGTCGGTCCAGCGAATGGCATTGACGGCGTCGCCCTGGTTGTAGGTGTTGGAGATGCCACGTTTACTGCGCATGAATTCCTGGCCCTCGTTGACCATCGGAATACCCAGCGAGGTGAACACCAGGGTCGCAGCCAGGCGATTCATTTGCGCGTCGAATTCGGTGAGGTGCCGGCCATCCTTGTCGGGGCGGGAGGCCAGCACATCGGCCAGCGCCATGTCGTCGTGGCTTTCCACATAGTTGACGGATTGCAACGGATTGTCGGTCCAGATATCGGTGGAGCCGGCGATGACTTTTTTCATCCAGTTACGGTCGGCGCGCCCCCGGGCGAAATCCTTGCCGGCATAGCGGAAGTCGTCGTTCCAGGCCGCCCAACCGGTACCGCGCAGTTGGGCCTTGTGGTTGCCGCGAAAACTCCACGGCTCGGAAATCATGATCACCCGCGGATTGATTTTTTCCGCTTCGCGCTTGGCCTCCATCAACGTTTCCATGTCGATCAGCTCGGCGAGATCCCACCGGTATCCGTCGATCTTGTACTCGCGCGTCAAAAACTTGATGTTTTCGACAATGAACTTGCGGACCATCGGCGATTCGGAACGGACATCGTTCCCCACCCCGCTGAAGTTGAGATAGTCGTAGGTGGGCGTAAGCCGGAAGAAATATTTACGATCAATCATCGCGAATAGATTCGGCCAGCCGACATGGTTATAGACCACATCAAGGATGACGCCGAATCCCTGGCGGTGCAACTCGTTCACCATGTTTTTCATTTCGTACACCTGCGAGCCTTTCAATGGTTCACGGGCGAACGACGCCTCCGGCGCGAAGTAGTGGACGGTGGTGTACCCCCAATTGTATTCATTCACGCCGTTGTTGAATTCCTGAAGCGGCAGAAACTCGATCATGTTGAAACCCATGTCCTTGATGTGATCGAGGCCGGTTCCCTTGCCGAGGGTTGCCGCCAGTCCGGCATATTTGCCGCGAAGATGGGCGGGTACCAGCGAGGACGGGTGCATGGTCAAGTCGCGCAAATGGGCCTCGTAGATCACCATGTCCTGAAAGTCCGGGGCGACAAAGTCATCATCCGTCCAGCCGCCAAAATACTGGTTCGTGGCATGCAGATCCATGACGATGGTGTTGTTTTCCGCATGGGCGGCCGCCAAACCATACGGATCCGACACAAACGCGTTGGGATCGAAGCCCTCGCCGCGTCCTTGCGGTCCGTCGATGCTAAAGGAGTAGTATTCCCCGATGTCCAGGCCGAGCAGGGTGATTTCCCAGACGCCATCCACCGGGTCGCGCCACATCGGATACCGTTCGCGGGGCGCCAGGCGCCGGAATTGCGGGCGACGCACCTCGAATTCCGGCGTGTCGAACAGGTTCAGATGAACGCTGGAGGCACGCGGAGCGAATATGCGGTAGGTCGTGGCGTTCTGCTCCCGGTTCAGGGTCACTCCCAACGGCTTGTTGGAAATCAGCTTGTTCAGGGCGGCGCCCGGGGTAACCTGATGCCAAGCCTTGCGGTCGGCGAGCCCCTCGATGGTCAGGATTTGCAATTCATCAAACGGTATGGGTTCGGCGGTGATCACCTTCAACACCGCGCTCCCGGTGGTCGCCGGATCAATCTTGAGGTTGCGATTGCCGCTGGCATCGGCCACGGCGTTGATCGCATCCGCCGGGGGCTGGAGCCATTGGCTGTTGTTGATGACAAATTTAAAGAGATAATCCGGTTCGTTCGCGGGCTTGCGCAACCCTTCCAGGGTAACCGCCAACTGCCAGATGCCGTCGCCGTTGCGATCCTCCATCAGCCACACCCCTTGCGGGCCGCCGTTACCGCTCCAGTAATTAAAATTGCCGGCGACGGCGATGCGGTCGCCTGGACGCACCGTTACTCCGTAGGAATCCGGGTCGAACACGAAGGTCAACGTTCCCCCGCTTATGATATAACCGCTCTCGCGGCCGCCTTCCTTGCCGGTGACGACCTCGATGTTCTTGATGGGCAAGCCGGACTCCAGGGAAACCTTGATCGGGTCGTTTTCGCTGACGTTTTTCCGAAGAAAAACCAGGATTTCGTTCGCGCCTTCGTGCAGCGCTTTCACCACCAGGTCGGGCGGACGGATCAGTTTGCCGGTATCATCAATGTAAAATTCCCGGTTCTCGCCGGGTTCCCACTCCCCGTTGATGATGAACTTGAATTCATGGCGGCCGGGACGGAGGTTCAGCGTGGTGACATCAAACTGCCACACCCCGCCGCTGCGCATCAAGGCATGCCGGGCCGTCCACATGCTCCAGATGCCGGAAATTTCCACGGCGCGGGCCGACGGGTTTTCGTACTGAAGGGTCGCGACAGGTTCTATCCCCGGCAACGCCCGCACCGCAGGCGACAACACCGGCTCTTGCGCGGAAACCCGCACCGTCAATAACAGGGACAACATCAATCCAATTCGCATCTTCATGCCGAACACCTCACACATCAGGGTCTTAAAGGCTTAAAAGTTGAAGTATGGCGGATGAGCGGCAGGGTGGGAAACAAAATCGAACGGAAAACGGCGATGAACACCCGCTACACTCGCGGGGCTGCCTGTTCGGGCAGGAACAGCCGCGCCGACACCCCGCGACCGCGACGACTTTTCCAGGTAAAAGCGCCCCCTAGCCACTCCGCCCGCTCCCGTATTCCGAACAACCCATAACCCGAGTGATGACCCACACGCTGCTGCCTGGCGAGCGCACCAACACCCTTGTCGCGCACCTCCAACCAATAGCCGCCGCGTTCGTGCTTGATGGTCATCCAGGCTCTTTGAGTGCCGGCATGCTTGACGACATTCAGCAGCAGTTCGCGAGCCGTGGTGTAGAGCAAAACTCCCGTTGCCTCGTGCATCTCCGCCGGCGAAGCGCCCACACGAACCTCGACCTTAAGCCCGTAACGTTCCTTCATATCTTCGGCCAACCAAATAAAGTTGGAGAAAAAGTCCCCCCGGGGCAAGGTCGGCGGGGCCAAATCCCGGGTCAGCCCGCGCGACAACTCCAATGCCTCCAGCAAAGCATCCCGCACCTTGCTTACGCGATGGTTAAAATCAGGCTGAAGCTCGGTTTCCAACAAATCCAATCGAACCCGCGCCCCGACCAGAATTTGCTGGAGCTGACCGTGTAAGATTTCGGCCAGGCGACGGCGTTCGCGTTGCTCGGAAATAACCAGTTGCGAGGATAACTCGACCAGTTGGCCAGCCCGTCGGGCCAACTCAAGTTCGGCCTCTTTCCGAGCGGTTATGTCTTGGGAAACGCCGATGACCCGCCACCCGCCCCGCTTTCGGATCACCCGCTTTCCCCGGCCGAAAATCCACCGGTAGGTGCCGTCCAGAACGCGAACCCGGTATTCGCAGCAAAATGGTTCCCCCAGCGACTTGGTCTTATCGATCCCGGCTTGCAAGACCGGCTGATCCTCGGGGTGAACGCATTCAATCAATTGGGCGGAACTCAAATATCGATCCAGGTTCTCCCCTCGCGCCAGGGACGTTATATTGGCCGAATAGTAAATTTGATCTTCGGGCAGGTCCCAAACCCAGCAGGTCATTTCCGCAGCCTCAAGAATCATCAACAAGGTGTCGTTGCCGCTTAGGAAGCGGGGGGAAGGCCGACGTGCCGCGCTTGCCTTGCGGAGCGCCGGGCGCTTGGGGATAACTTTTTTCCGGCTCACTCGGATAGCGTAGATCAACCGGAAGGATTGTGAAACAGATTATTCCGGTTGCACGTCCGGCACCCAGGCGGTGGTGCGGCCACCGACGGTACCAAAACGTATCGCCCGGCCTCGCCCGTCCGTTGCGCCTTTGGTTTTTCCCCACCGGTAATGAAACAGCCAGGTGCGGGGAAACTTGGAATCGTCCGCCCCGACATGAACGGCATGTTTCACGATCGCCGTGAGCTTCGAGCGGACCCGGCGCACATCGGCGGGACGTAGCGTGTCCGAGCGACGCCGGGGATCAATCCCGGACTGGTACAGGACTTCGTCGGCGATCCAGTTTCCCACCCCCGCGCTGAACGACTGATCAAGCAACACCGCCTTCACCGGCGCCTTGCGGCGGGAAAATTCCTTGATAAAAACCGCCGGGCCGGGAAGGTCATGCAGCGGATCAAAGCCCAGCAAACTCACCGGCGGTTCGGTTCGCGGATCGTGACGGAGCCGGATGCGCCCAAGCCGCCGCGGATCGCGGAACCCGATGCGCGTTCCGTCGTCGAGCACCAGTTCGATCTTCCAGAACCGGGGCCGTTCCGCTTCCTGCCGGTACACATGCAACCAACCGGTCATGCCGAAGTGAAACATCGGCCATGGACGTCGGTCCAGCATCACCCACAGGTGTTTGCCCCGGCGTTCGAGACCGGTAATTTTGCGGTCCGTCAGCGCCCGCGCCACCGCACGAGGCGCAACACCGTCATAGACGATCGCATCATCGACGGTAAACACCCGGCGGATAACTTTTCCCTTCGCCGCCTGCTCCACTTCCCGGCGCGCGGTTTCAACTTCTGGCAATTCCGGCATGAAAGAATGTAACACGAATCGCGCCGACGGCAAATGGGCGTATCGGGCGCCCCTTCGCCTCCTTGCTTCTCCCGCCGTTCGTGTTATTCTAGGTTTTTATCAGGAGATAACCGGTGAAAAAAATACTTGCCATGGTAGATGACATTTACGAGGACTTGGAGCTGTGGTACCCGAAGCTGCGGCTGGAGGAGGAGGGCTGGCAGGTCGCGATCGCCGGGCCGGAAACCAACCGCATGTACAAAGGCAAGCACGGCTACCCCTGCCAGGCCACGCTCGACATCGCCGACGTCGAATCCGAAGACTACGACGCACTCCTGGTTCCCGGAGGCTTCGCCCCCGACAAACTCCGCCGCGATGCGAACGTCCTCCGCCTCGTCCGCGAATTCGACGCCCAGCGGAAACCCATCGCCTTCATCTGCCACGCCGGCTGGATTCTGATCTCCGCCGGCATCCTCAAGGGCCGCAAAGCCACCAGCACCGTCGGCATCAAGGACGACATGACGAACGCCGGCGCCATTTGGGTGAATGAAGCGCTGGTGGTAGACGGACATTTGATCAGTTCGCGCACCCCGGTCGATCTGCCGGTGTTTGGCAAGGCGATCGTGGACGCCCTGAAAGCCCGCGGGTGAAAAAAGTTCCAAACCTCGGAAAAACGGTGGCGAAAAAGTTCCAGACCTTGGAACTTTTATGGCGGTACTTTTGCCGGGAGATGACGTGGACGGCGAGGCCGCCGTCCCTCCCGGCATGAACGCGCCGCGCCATTTGCCGTTTGATTTTCTGATCATCGGGTCCGGCTTGGCCGGCTTGTATGCGGCGTTTTGCGCGGCCCGGCACGGACGGGTCGCGTTGCTGTCCAAATCCTCGCTTCAACAGAGCAGTTCGTATTGGGCGCAAGGGGGCATCGCGGCGGCAATCGACCAGGATGATTCCGCGTATTACCACCTCGATGACACGATCACCGCCGGGCGAGGCTTGTGCCGCAAGGCGGCGGTGGAAATCCTGGTTGGCGAGGGCGTGCAACGGGTGCGCGAACTGATCGCGATGGGCATGCAATTTGATGAAGGCAGCCGCGGCCTGCACCTCGGCCTGGAAGGCGGACACAGCCACCGGCGCATTCTGCACGCCCAAGGCAATGCCACCGGCGCAGCGGTGGTGCAGTTTCTTCTCGACCGCGTGACCCACCACGAACGGATCACCGTATTTGAACACACCACGGTGGCGGAACTGGTCATCCAGGAAAACCGGTGCGTCGGGCTGATCGCGTTCCAGCGCGACCAGGTTGATCCGGTCTTTTTCTCGGCCCGGGCGACGGTGCTGGCCAGCGGCGGAGCGGCCGGCAACTACCTGCGCACGACCAATCCGCCGACATCGTCGGGCGACGGCATCGCCCTCGCTTATCAGGCCGGGGCCGAAGTGTGCGACATGGAGTTTGTACAGTTTCACCCGACCGCGTTGTTCACGCCAACCGGCGCCACCTTCCTCATCAGCGAGGCGCTGCGGGGCGAAGGCGGACATCTCGTCGACGCCGCCGGGCGCCGCTTCGCCTTTGACTATGACCCCAAAGGCGAACTCGCCCCGCGCGACGTGGTCTCCCGGGCGATTTTTCTGGAAATGAGAAAACAAGGCGTCGATCACGTTTTTCTTTCCATGAAACATCTAGACGCGGAGGCGGTGCGCCGACGCTTCGCTAATGTGCATGAAGCCTGTCTTTCCCATGGCGTGGACATTGCGGTTGATCCGATTCCGGTAGCCCCGGCGGCGCATTATCTGATCGGCGGAGTGGTGACCGGTCGAATGGCCGGCACGAGCATCTGGGGGTTGTTTGCCTGCGGCGAGTGCGCCTGCACCGGCGTGCACGGCGCGAACCGGCTGGCCAGCAATTCCCTGCTCGAATGTCTGGTCTTCGGCAAGCGGGCAATTGACGGCGCGCTGACCCTGAAGGACGACGTACCGCCGACCGAAGACATGCTCAACGACCTGCCCCGGCGGGACATGCGGCCCGTGGATCCGGCGTTGATCGCCACCCTGCGCTCGCGTGTTTCCACGCTGATGACCGAACGCGTCGGCATTGTGCGCGACCAGGCCGGGCTGGCCTCCGCGCTCGCCGAGTTGCGTGGCATCCGCGAAGAACACCGCGAGCTGATGACCTGCTGGGGCGGGCGCGCCCTGCGCAAAATGCTGCGGGTCTGCGAGTTGACCACGCGATGCGCGTTGATTCGTGAAGAAACCCGCGGCGCGCATATCCGGGACGATTTCCCCCGCGAAAATTCCGCCTTTGAAGGGCATATCACCCTGCGGCGCGGCGCCGAACCGAGGACGGTGGCATGGACCCCTTGAAGCCCGAAGACTACGAACCGATCATTCGCGCGGGACTGCAGGAAGATGCGCCAGGAGGCGACATCACCACCCTCGGCATTTTCGGGCCGGATGATTCCGGCGAAGCCGCGCTGATCGCCAAGGCTCCCGGCGTCATCGCGGGTCTCCCGGTCGCGGCGCGGGTCTTCACCACCCTGGACCCGGATTTCATCTTTTCGGCGGAGATCGCCGACGGCGAACGCGTGACCCCGGGACAGCGCATCGCCGGCCTGCGCGGCCGCGTGCGTGCCTTGCTCACCGGGGAGCGCCTGGCCCTCAACCTCCTCCAGCGGATGTCCGGCATCGCCACCCTAGCCGCCGCGTATGTAGAAGCCGTCAAGGGGCTGCCGGTGACCATTCTCGACACGCGCAAAACCGCGCCGGGACTGCGCGCGCTGGATAAATATGCCGTTCGGGTCGGCGGCGCGACCAACCACCGCGCCACCCTCAGCGACCTCGCCATGATCAAGGACAACCACCTCAAACTGGCCGGCGGCATCGCCGCCGCGGTCACCCGAATCCGCCGCGAAAAACCCGGGTTGCGCGTCGAGGTGGAAACCGAAAATCTCGATGATGTCGGTGAAGCGCTGGCGGCCGGCGCGGACATCATCATGCTGGACAACATGGATCTCGCGACGATGCGCTCGGCGGTTGCGCGGATCAACGGACGCGCCCGCACCGAGGCATCCGGCAATGTCCGGCTCGACAACGTACGCGCCATCGCGGAGACCGGCGTGGATTCTATTTCCATCGGGGCGCTGACCCATTCGGTCACCGCACTGGATATCTCGTTGAAAGCTTGAGGATGGCCATAACGGCGGAACGCATCAGCGCGCCGCCCTGCACGGTCACGGATGTTTGATCTTCACCGCCGGCATGCGAAGCTTGCCGTTAATGGAGGCAAATCGCAGAAGAACCACCACCGCCATACCGACCACCGAGGCCGCCTGTATCGAGACACCCCCGCCCCGCACCAGCAGCAGATAGATTCCCGCGCCGGCCAGGGACGCCGTGGCATAAATTTCGCGGTCGCGCAACAGGAGGGGCACTTCCGCGGTCAGCACATCGCGCACAATGCCGCCAACCACGCCGGTCATACATCCCATCAACATGCACACGCCCGGAGAGACGCCGGACGCTTCGGCAATGCGCGTTCCACTGATCGTGAAAAAGGCGAGGCCGAGGCCGTCCGCATACAACAACATGCGGTACGGCAGCGGGTGATGCCGCACATACAATACCGTCAGCAATCCGGTGGCGCTGGCGACCAGCAGGTAGTGCGTGTCGCCGATCCAAAATATCGGGTTTCGGTCCAGGAGCAGGTCGCGCAAGGTGCCGCCACCAAGCGCGGTTACCACGGCCACCACAACCACGCCGAACACATCAAGCTTCTTGCGGCCGGCGGCCAGCGCACCGCTGACCGCGAACACCGCAACACCCATCAAGCTGAATACGTACAACAGGTTCATAGGCTCCATCGCGGCGGATGCGCATCAGGGCGCGGTGATATCATCGTCCGTGTAGAATTCGCGATCCGGACCGGCGGAACGGATTTGCAGGTCCTGGCTGGAGAGGTGATGGAAGAAAAACGGGGTTCCCCAGGCATCACGCAACGCGCCATCCCGGGCGTACCGTTCGTGGTCGTCCGGAAACAACCGGATGCGCGACGGGTTGTTGCCGCGCAAGACGCGCATCAGCGCGGCGTTATCCTCGGCGGTGGGGAAATTTCCGGCGAGTCGGCGGTAGCTTTGCAGCAGGTCATACAGCAACTCGGGTTCGCGTTCGGGCGGGGTGGACGGATCGCCGATGGCGTCGGCCATCGGATGGTAGGTGATGATGCCCTCGTCGCTCGGCGCCGGACCCGGTGGCAGCCGGGCGGGCGAAGCCGCTGCTTCCGCGTCGGCATCGGTCTCGCGCGGCAGTCCGTGTACTACCAGGCGGTCCCGGCCGAGCCAAAGGATGACCAACAGCGCCAGAAGCAACAACCAAGCCAGCAGGGTAACAATTCGTTTCATGACTCCTCCCGGATCACGCCGAAGCCGTCGGCCCGGGCGGCGCGCGGCGCAGCCCCTCGGCCACCTTCGCGGCCAGCGTGGTTTTACGAAACGGTTTGTGGATCACATCGAGAATCCCGAGCGCCAACAGTTCGTTGACGTGATAATCCTGCAGATAGCCGGAGCAGACGATGACCCGCACCTGGTCGTTCAGCCGGCGCAATTCATGAAACGTTTCTTCGCCGTTTATATCCGGCATGATCATATCGAGCACCACCAGATCAATGTCCTTACCGTGGGCCTGATACGTGGCGATGGCCTCGCGTCCGTTTTTGGCGGTCAGGATGCGGTATCCCAGACTCATCAGAATGTCGTGAAGCGTCTTCAACACGATCGGCTCGTCATCGACAACCAGAATGGTGCCTTGCCCGCCCGTGTCGGTTTTGCCGGACGACTCATCCTCATCGGGTGCGGGCCCGGAATGAGCGGGCAAACCAATCTCAAAACAAGAACCCTGTCCGGGATGGCTTGTGACCTCGATGTACCCGCGATGCTCGATCACCGTGCCATACACCGCGGCGAGCCCTAAGCCCACACCCCCGCTTTTTCCCTTGGTGGTGTAGAACGGCTCAAAAATATGCGCGAGGGTTTCCTTGTCCATCCCCACGCCGGTATCGGTAACCTGGAGGATCACATACGTTCCGGGCTCAATGGCAAACGGACTGCGCTCGCAGTCCTCCCGGGTGATCTCGCGGTTATCCGTGGCGAAGGAGAGGGTGCCGCCGCCGGGCATGGCATCGCGCGCGTTGACGCCAAGATTCAACATGGCGTTTTGCAACTGGGAGCGATCGCCCATGGTCACCGGGCGTCCGGCCCGGGCGTGCCGGACAATCGTGATCCGGCGGTCCAGGGTGTGTTGCAACAACGAACACACATGCCCGATCAATGTGTGCAGGTTCACCGGCTTGATCTCACCGGGATGGCGACGCGAAAAGGTCAGCAACTGCTGGACCAAATCGCGCGCGCGCTCGGATGCTTCCAACACGCCTTTCAGGTAGGTGCGGGACTCCGCATGTTCCGGCAAGCTCAGGCCCATCAACTCGGTGTAGCCGATAATGCCGGTCAACAAGTTGTTGAAGTCATGCGCCACGCCGCCGGCCAGCCGGCCGATCGATTCCATTTTTTGGATTTCCTGCATGCGCTGGTTGAAGCGATTTTCCTCGGTGACATCGCGCAACACCAGCACCAGCCCGGCGACGTGGCCCCGCTCGCCGCGAATCGGCGACCACTGCACGGTAACATCGAACTGGGAGCCATCGCGGGAAAGCACGGCGACATGGCGGCTGAATCCAGAAGATTCGCCCTCGCTCAAGGCCCGGCGAATCCATTCGGAAACCGGTTGGGTATCGCCTTCCGGATTCGCGAGCTGAAGGATGTCGGCAACCGGACGGCCCAGCGCCTCGATCTCCGGCCAGCCGGTCATGGTCAAGGCCACCGGATTGATGCGGCGTACGGCTTGCCCGGCGTCAATGGCGATGACGCCATCCCCGATCGCATTCAATATCGCCACCAGGTTTTCCCGGCTGGAGCGGACGACCGCTTCGGCATTTTTCAAGTCGGTGATGTCCACGGCGACGCACAAGGAAGCGGTAGGCCGTTGATCGTGGCGACGGAAGGGTATCTTCGACAACTGGATGATCCGCTTCACCCCGACTTGGTTTACATAGTCCAGCTCGGGAATGAAGACCGATTGCCCGGAATCGATGACGTTGCGATCTTCCCGCAAGTACATCTCGGTGCGCGGATCGTCGGGGAACAGATCCGAATGTTTGCGTCCGATCAAATCCTCGAGCTTCACCCCCATGGAATCGGCAGCGGCCTGATTGGCCATCACGTACAAACCGTCGCGATCACGGGCAAAGATCAGGTGGGGAATCAAATTGATGACGGTGCGCAATTCCTCGGTGCGCCGCTGCACCGTGCGCCGCAGCGACTGGTTGATCAGCGCCAGCAGGGCCATGATCACGAGCGCCGCGGCCGCGGCAAACAAGCTGTAGCGAATCCATTCGCGATGCCGGGTCTCCTCGTAGACGCCGAACCATTTTTCGTAAATGGAATCGTACAACCCCTCGGCCTTGATGATGCTCAACCCCTCGTTCAGCAGGTCGATCAACTCGGACTCGCCGGCGCGGGCGGCGAAGGCATACGGAATGGTCGGCAGGGAAACCCGGAGGGCGCGCATGGCATCCAGGCCGTCCCGATTTAAAAGATAGAGGGCTTGCACCCGGTTCATCACCACTCCGTCATACGCCCCGGCCGCGATCAGCCGGATGGCTTCAGGCGCATCGGCGATGGGCACGATGTTGGTCAACAGGTTCTGTTGCCGGATCATATCGTACATGACACCGGCGCGCTGAACCAGCAGCCGGGCTGAACGGGCATCATCCAGCGTTCGGATCGGCGAGGATTGCGCCACGAAGATATCAAACGATAACTTCTTGGTGGGGGTGGAGAACGCGTACAGCGATTCCCGGGCCGGAATGCGCGCCATGCCGAGGATCACATCGGCCCGTCCGATTTCAAGGTCGTTGCGCGCCTCGCTCCAGGCCTTTAGCTCAATGGTGATGTCCAGATCGAGCGCCCGGGCCACCTCACGGATCAGATCGACGTCAAAACCCGATGGAATTCCCTGGTCGACAAAGCAATACGGCGGATAGTCGTGGTCGCCGGTAATGTGAAGTTTTTTGCGGGGGATCGGCTCCCATCCCTCAACCCATGCCGGAGCGGTAAGGCTCACCGCCACGAGGGCGAGGAACACCGGGATGAATCCGGGCGACCGAGGTTTGATTGTAACGTTCCGTGTCACGGGGTGAGAAGAATCGACTATCTGACCGTTCGCGAGACTATACGCATGTTACCCCTGCATCGCACCAGAAAAAACCCCGGTTTTTTAGCTGCCTATTGCTTGCACCATTCGCTATAGTAGCCCCGAAGAACAAAAATCGCGGCCACAAAGGAGTGTTCCCGTGCCACGCAACGAATTGGAAATCGATGTCGTTCAGGACGGTGATGTGCATATCGTCACCGTGGACGGTCCGGTGGATTCAGCCACCATTGAAGTCTTCAAGGAGAAGCTGGATGCGGTATGCAATCAACCGGGTGTTCGGGTCATCCTCGACTGCCAGCGCTTAACCTACCTCAACAGCCGGGCGATTGGCCTGCTGGTAAGTTATCACCGGCGGTCGATTTCGTCCCGCGGCAAACTGGCGTTATGCGCGCTCAACCCCAAACTGGTCAGAACCCTGGAGCTCCTGCAAATCGGGAAAGCGCTGCTCACCTACGACACCCGCGAAAACGCCCGGGCACAATTCTGAATGCGAATGACCGCCGGCGCAACACCTCATGCCCACCGGAATCAAATTCGTTTATAAAATCATGCTGCTGCTCGGCGGGTGCATCGCCCTGACCGGCCTGGTGATCGCCCTGCTATTGGCCCATCAATCTCGCCGAGACCTCTTGATCCTCGAAGAAAGCGCCTCGTATACGGTGTATCAGGCCGCGGTGAATTACCTCACCGGTCATTACTATTCCAAGCGGGAGAACTTCGTGCCCGCGAGCTTGAACTTTGTCTTCAGCAACCGCTTTCTCGTCGCGGAAAGCGGTGATCAATTCCGGTCCACCCATCGCCCCTCCCATCTCACCCTCTACCGGGCCGACGGGGCCAAGCTGTACGATTTCAGCCAGGATGGCCGCCCGCGCGCGCCCGATTGGATCGTCGCCGAAAACCTTCCCGACGCCATCCGGGTACGCATCAATGCCAACAAGGATGAAATCATCGCCGAGGGCCCCCTTGATCGCGGCGGCGATGTTCCCGGTTATGTGGTCATTCGCCTGCCCACCGATGTCGGCGCGCGCCTGCGCGCGCTCTACCTGCGCGCGGGAATCATCCTGCTCGCCGGCATGCTCGCGGCCAGCGCGCTTGGTTACTTTTTTTCCCGTCGCTTCCTCGCCCCGGTGGAGGCGCTCACCGATGCCGCCCGACGCGTCCATGCCGGCGACTACGCCTGCCGCATCCCCAAGGTCGGCAACGATGAGATTGGACTGCTGACCGAGACCTTCAACGAAATGATCGCCTCGTGGGTGCGCCGCCTCTCCCTCATGCACCGGATTCAGGAATGGACCCTCAAGGTCGGCAACGAATTTGACCGACATCGCCTCTACGGGCGGTTGCTGGACATGTTTTACAATGTCGCCTCCGCCCGGCAATGCGCCCTTTACTTGCGCGACGGCGACAAAAAGGAACTTCCGCCCGCCGCCATTCGCGGGGAGGAAACCCTGCGCCCAGAAGTAGCGGGGTGGATCCGCTACGCCCTGGAAAAAAACGAGCCGGTGCTCGCCGAGCGCCGCGACCTCGGGCCCCGCGCCGCCCTGGGCAATGTCGAACATCTGGTCCTTCCGCTGGTCAGCGGCGAACAAACGGTCGGTGCGGTCTACCTCGGCCCGCCCACCGGCGCCCCGGCCTATGACCGTGAAATGGTGGCCACCCTGCAAACCCTGGCCCAACATGCCGGTATCGCCGTCGAAAACGCCCGCCTGCTGAACGAAGTCGCCGAGAAAAAACGTATTGAGCAGGAAATGATGTGGGCGCGCGATATTCAACGCACCCTGTTGCCTCATCACCCCCCGAAACTGAACGGTTACGCGGTAGCCGGACTCAGCCTGCCCGCCAACGAAGTCGGCGGCGACTACTATGACTACATCCCGCGCGACGACCAACGATGCCACATCATCGTCAGCGACGTCTCCGGCAAGGGCGTCGCCGCCGGGCTGATCATGAGCGTCTTGCGGTCCCTCGTACACACCTACAGCGAATTCGAGACGTGTCCGCACGAAATCCTGATCCGCGTCAACCGCGTCCTCACCCGGGATCTTGATGAATACATGTTCGTCACCGCAACGATGATGACCCTGGAGCCGGATACGCATGCGCTTCAAGTAGCGCGGGCCGGCCACGAGCCGGTCCTGATCGTAACCGCCGACGGGGAGGTGCAGTGGATTCGCGCCGAGGGCACCGCCCTCGGGCTGCTTGATGTCGACAGCTTCGAGGCCCACTTCACCTCCGCCACCTACACCATGCAACCAGGCGACCTCGCCCTGCTTTACACCGACGGTGTCAACGAGGCCCAAAATGAAGACGGCGAGGAATTCGGTATCGACCGCTTGGTCGCCCTGGCCGTCGCCCGCCGCAACGACCCGCTCGACGATCTGCTCGCCGGCATCCTGCGCGCTGTCAACGCGTTCGCCGGCCAGCGCCGCCAACAGGATGACATCACCCTGGTCGCCCTGCGCCGCGATGCGGCCGGGTAACGCATGCTCACCCCGCAACCCCAATTCCAACCGAAATCCATGACATGAAGCATCGCATTGCCCGAAACGCATTCCTGCTCGCCGCACTTGGAATTGCATCCGCCCACGCCGCGCCACCCAATGACGACTTTGCCGCGCCGACCATTGTAACGGGTTTCCCGGCCACCGCATCCGGCAGCAACCTCGATGCCACACTAGAGGAAAACGAGCTCACCCCGCAGCTCTGGTACGGCTCGATGGATGCCTCGGTGTGGTTTCGCTGGACCGCACCGACCTCCAGACTGGTTCAAGCCAACACCATCGACAGCGACTTCGACACCATGCTGGCGGTGTGGACCGGCGCAACGCTTGACGCCCTCTCCCTCGTCGGCGAAAACGGACATTACGAACAAGACGTATCGGTCTTGTTCAACGCTGTTTCGGGCACGACGTACCACATCAGCGTTTATGGGCTGTATGGCGCTGCCGGAACCTTTGATCTAAAAATCGCCCCGGACACGGGAGCCATTATCACCGGAACGGTTACCGGGCCGGATGGCGCAACGCCTCTGCCCAACATCACCGTTATTGCCTTGAGGGATATCGGGAATCCATGGATTACGTGGTCGTGGATACGAACCGCCATCACGGATGCCCATGGCCATTACGCACTCGGGGGATTGATGTCCGGAGGAATGTATCGCGTAGAGTTTTCAGAACCTACCGGCGACTATATTTCGGAGTTTTATAACAATGCCGCATGGTCATCCGCCGAGGAGCTGGAGATTCAAGAAGCGACGATCACCAGCGGTATTGACGCATCCCTGGCTATCGCCTCCAAAATTTCGGGAAAAGTCACCGGCCCGGATGGCAGCACCCCGCTGGCCGGCATCCATGTTGAGGCCCGGCAATGGGATGAAGACTGGTGGCAGGGGCGCGGTTGGGGCGCCACCGATGCCGAGGGTAACTACACCATCGGCGGACTATCATCGGGTATTTACCGCATAGCCTTCTTTGATTGGGAGGGCCAATACATCAATGAAGTGTACGACGACGCTGCAGATATGGAATCCGGCACGGATATTGACGTCCCCTTGGAAACCACGGTCACCAACATCAATGCCTCCCTGGCCGTGGCATCGAGAATCAGCGGGAGCGTTACCGGACCGGATGGCACAAACCCGCTAGCAGATATTAATGCCGCCGCCTACCGGTGGTCTGGCTCCTCATGGGACTGGTGGGAAAGCGGTGTTACCGATGAAAATGGCGACTACGAGATTGGCGGCCTACCGGCCGGAACTTACCGTGTTGAGTTCAATGACTGGTATAATGGTGATCACCTCTCCGAGTTTTATGACGACGCCGCAGACCTGGATTCCGCCACGGACATCATCGTTCCCGCCACATCTACCGTAACGGGGATCAACGCCTCCCTCGCCACCGCCGCCAAGATCACCGGAACGGTCACCGGCCCGGATGAAATAACGCCGCTGTCGAATATTCAAGTTACGGTCTATATGGAATCGTCATTCTGGTGGCTACCACTTCACTCGGTCTTTACCGACCAGCAAGGGAATTACACCCTCGGGAGTCTTGTCGCCGGCGTCTATCGGTTACGTTTCCACGACGGAACCGGCACATACGCAACGGAAGTATATGACAACGCTCCGGATATTTATGCCGGCACCGACATCATCCTCCCTTCCGCAATGACCTTGACCGGAATCAACGCATCCCTTTCCACCGCCGCTCGCATTTCCGGAACGGTTACCGGCCCGGATGGCAATACCCCCCGGCAAGGTATTTCGGTATTTCTGTACCTGGCTCAGGATGCGGACTGGGCCTTCGCGGCAAGCACCGAAACCGATGAAAATGGCGACTACACACTGGGTGGACTACTCGCCGGAACTTATCGAATATCTTTTTCGGACAGCAGCGGCGACATGATTCGCGAAACCTATGATGATGCACCGGATGTTGCCTCCGGAACCGACATCAACGTGATTGCGGGCGAAACCAGGACGGGCATCAACGCCTCCCTGGCCGAGGCATCAAAAATCGCCGGCACCGTCACCGGCCCCGACCCAACCACGCCGCTGGAGGGCATCCAGGCCACGGCGTACCGGTGGTCCGGGTCATCCTGGCTGTGGTGGGAGAGCGGCATCACCGATACAAGCGGCGACTACCTGATTGGCGGCTTACCCGCCGGCACTTACCGCGTGGTATTTAATGACTGGGCATACGGCGACTACATTTCCGAATTCTACGACGACGCGCCGGATCTGGATTCCGCCACGGACATCCCCGTTCCCGCCACCACCACGATAAACGATATCAATGCCACTCTGGCCGTCGCCGGCAAAATCACGGGAACGGTCACGGGCGGCGCTGATGGGACAACGCCCTTGGCATCGGTTTCCGTTTGGGTCTATGAGTGGAATGGAGCAAACTGGCAGGCCGCGGGAAGTACCAGCACCGATGTTAACGGAAGCTATACCGTCGGCGGCTTGCCATCTGGAACCTACCGGGTCGGGTTTAGTGACTTCTGGTCCGGCAACCTGCACGAATATCAGGTTTATGACCAGGCGCTGGATCTGAATAGTGGTACGGATGTCAGTGTCAGCGCAGGCGCAACCGTCTTGAATATCAACGCCACCCTACTGCTCAAGCCTTCCCCGGAGCCGGCGGAATTGATTGCTCTCCATGATCTGGGCGGGGGTACCTTTTCCATCGCATTCACCGGGACATCCGGAATTTTTTATCAGTTGCAGGAATGGACTCCGGACATCACGGAGTGGCAAGACGTCGAAGATGGCGTCTTCTCCTCCGATAACACCAACACCATCACCCGGCAAACCGGTCATCCGGAGGCTTGGTGGCGGTTGCGGCGGTAATGAAAACAACGGCGATCCCCGCACATCCCGCCATGCAGGACACCAAACGTTTTTGGTGATTGACGCAGCCACCCCTAATAAGGCATAGTTGTTGTTTGATTAATCAAAAACAACGTTTTGCGTAATGAAAAAAGCTCGATATTCCTTGTTGCCCCCTAGCGCCTCGCGGTTGGCGGGCGCGCTAGTCGCCTTAATCGTGGGCGGGGCGGCCACTGGTGCTGCGGAACCGTTGCGGGTGGTCGCCACGGTCGGCATGGTCGGCGACATTGTGTCCTACGTGGCCGGAGACCGGGCCAACGTGCAGGTCGTGATCGGTTCGGGTATTGATCCGCATCTGTATAAGCCCACCCGCTCGGACATGATCAAACTGGAACGCGCAGCGCTGGTGTTTTACAACGGCCTGCTGCTTGAAGGCAAATGGTCGGACGTACTGACTCGCCAGGCCGCGCGCGGCAAGCCGACCATCGCGGTGGCGGAGCGCATTCTCGCCGGCGACTATGAGGCCATTCAGGAAGAGACGGCCCTGGATCCGCACCTGTGGATGGATGTCCGGGCCTGGATGAAGGCGGTTGATGTGGTGGCCGACGCACTGGCCGAACACGACCCGGAAAACGCAGCAACCTACCGCGCCAATGCCGCCGCCTACCGGACCCGGCTGGAGTCGCTCGATGATTACGCACGCAACGCCATCGCTTCGATTCCCGAATCGCGCCGCGTTTTGATTACCGCGCACGACGCCTTCGGCTACTTCGGGCGCGCCTACGGTATGGAGGTGCTCGGCATTCAGGGCTTGAGCACGGAGTCCGAGGCCGGCCTGCGCGACATCGAGCAGTTGGTCGCGCTGCTGGTCGAGCGCCGGATTCCGGCAGTGTTTGTGGAAACATCGGTGGCGGATAAAAACGTCCGGGCGCTGGTTGAGGGCGCGAGGGCTCGCGGACACGATGTCGTAATCGGCGGCACGCTGTTCTCCGACGCCATGGGCCGCCCCGGAACCTACGAAGGCACGTATATCGGAATGATCGATCACAACATCACGGCAATCACCCGGGCGTTGGGCGGGGTCGCGCCCAGCCGGGGCATGGCAGGACAACGAAGCGATGTCCCCTGATCCCCATCAACCGCACGGTTCATCCGCCGCGCCGCCACACTTGCCGGACACGCCGCTGGCCATTGACGACTTAACCGTCGCCTACCACCGCAAACCGGTTCTGTGGGATATCGACGTGGACATCCCCGAAGGCAAACTGGTCGGGATCATCGGACCCAACGGTGCCGGAAAAAGCACGCTGATCAAGGCCTGCCTGGATTTGGTGCCGAAAGCTTCCGGACGGGTGTTGGTGTACGGGCGTCCCTATCGCGAGCAACGAACGTCGGTCGGGTACGTGCCCCAACGGGAAAGCGTGGATTGGGATTTCCCGGTCAGCGCGTTGGATGTCGTCACCATGGGGACCTATGCCCGGATCGGCTGGTTGCGTCCGGTACGCCGCGTTCACCAGGACATCGCGCTTCATGCGCTGGATCGCGTGGGGATCGCCCATCTCGCTCACCGGCAAATCCGCCAACTTTCCGGCGGGCAGCAGCAGCGGGTGTTTCTCGCGCGGGCGCTCGCCCAGGATGCCCGGCTGTACTTTATGGACGAGCCGTTCGCCGGCGTCGATGCCGCAACCGAAAAAGCCATCGTGGCCCTGCTGCATGACCTGAAAAAGCAGGGTAAAACCTGCCTCGTGGTGCACCACGATCTCGCCACGGTAAAAGATTACTTCGACTGGGTGATCCTGTTGAACATGCGGGTGGTGCGGGCCGGACCCACCGCCGAGGTGTTTAACCGGGAATCCTTGCGTGACACCTACGGCGGCCGCCTGGCCCTGCTCGATGAAGCGGCCCAGGCCCTGAGTCAGGCGGGACAATGAAAACCGCGACTTCCGCATGGAACGGCATTTCGGTGTCCGACATCGTGGAGGTCGCCCTGCTCCAATCGTACAATACCCGCTTGGTGGTGCTGAGCACGATCGTTCTCGGCGTGGCCTCCGGCCTCATCGGATCGTTCCTGCTGCTGCGCAAACGGTCGCTGATCGGCGACGCCCTCTCGCACGCCTGCCTGCCGGGCATCGTGCTGGCGTTCATGATCATGGTTGCGCTGGGCGGCAGCGGGAAATCGCTGCCCGGACTTTTTCTGGGGGCGGCGGTCAGCGGACTCGCCGGCGTTGGCGTGGTGCTGCTGATTCGTAACACCAGCCGCATCAAGGACGATACCGCGATGGGCCTGGTGTTGTCGGTTTTTTTTGGCGGCGGAGTCGCCCTGCTTGGACTGGCCCAGGCCATGCCGCAAGCCGGAGCAGCCGGACTGGAATCCTTCATCTATGGCCGAACGGCCTCCATGATTCTCCACGACTTTATCTGGATCGTTTCCGTGGCCGGGGTGACCTTGCTGGCCGGATTTTTACTCTACAAGGAAATGGTTCTGCTGTGTTTTGACGAAGGCTTTGCGGCATCCCAAGGCTGGCCGGTGAAGCGGCTGGATGCCGTCATGCTGGGGCTGGTGGCGGCGATCACCGTCGTGGGGCTGCAAGCGGTGGGACTGATACTGATGATCGCGTTTCTGATCACCCCGGCCGCGGCGGCCCGGTTCTGGACCGAAGACGCCCGCCGAATGACCCTGCTGGCCGGTGCATTGGGCGGCCTGAGCGGTTGGTTGGGCGCCTCGATCAGCGCGTTGGCGCCGCGCCTACCCGCCGGAGCGATCATTGTTCTGGTCGCCGCCGGGGTATTCGTGTTCAGCATGTTATTTGGCACGTCGCGCGGCATCGCCACCCGCGTGCGCTCCCACCGGAAACTGGTCACCCGCGTCGGGCGCCAGCATCTGCTGCGGGCGGTGTACGAGCTGCTGGAAAGCAGCAGCGCGGCCGACGTGGAAAACGCGCCCGTCCCCAACGCCAAAATCCGGGTCGCGGATCTCGTCGCCAAGCGGTCATGGTCGCGCGCGCGGGTCCAGCGGTTGATCGATCGCGCCCTCAAGGAAGATCACGTTGATTTTTACAACGGCGAACGGCTGCGCTTGTCCGAATCCGGTTTCGGCGAGGCCGCGCGCATCACCCGCAACCATCGGTTGTGGGAGATGTACCTGATCGCCCACGCCGACATCGCGCCGCAACATGTGGACCGCGATGCCGACATGGTCGAGCACGTGTTGGGGCCGGAACTGATTGCCGAGCTGGAACGGGAAATCATCAAACGCGGGCGGGCGTCCATCATTCCCGCCAGTCCGCATGTCATTGTACCGGTGCGAGGCGCCGCATGACCTGGCTGCCGATGGATACGTGGATCGTGATCACCGGTGCGCTGTGCGCCATCGCCTGCGCCGCGCCTGGATGTTTTCTGGTTCTGCGGAAAATGAGTATGATGGGCGATGCCATCAGCCATGCCGTACTGCCCGGACTCGCGGCGGGCTTTCTGCTGACGGGCAGCCGGACCGGTCCGGTCATGCTGGCCGGTGCGGCGGTGGTCGGTATAGCGACCGCCGTATTCACGCAGTGGATCAACCGCCTCGGCCAGGTTGATCGCGGCGCGTCGATGGGCATTGTCTTCACCACGTTGTTCGCGCTCGGGATGGTCATGATCGTGCGCGCCGCCGATCACGTGGATCTCGATCCGTCGTGCGTGTTGTACGGGGCGATTGAGATGACGCCGCTGGACGTTGCGTGGACAACCGAAATCGCCGGCGTCCCCCTGGACGTCCCGCGTGCGGTGATCGTACTCGCTGCCGTCGCGGTGCTTAACCTGCTGCTCATTGCCGCGCTCTTCAAGGAATTCCGGATCAGCGCTTTTGATCCTGCGCTGGCCAAGGCGCTGGGGATCAACGCCCAGGTCATGCACTATCTCTTGATGGCCATGACCGCCATCACGTCGGTGGCGGCCTTTGAGGCGGTTGGCAGCATCATGGTTATCGCCATGCTCATCGTACCCGCCGCCACCGCCTACCTGCTCACCGACCGGCTGGGGGTCATGCTGGGGCTGAGCATCGCCGCGGGAATCGGTTCCGCGGTTATCGGTCATGTCGGAGCGATTACGGTCCCGGGCTGGTTCGGCTTCGAAGACACCAGCACCTCCGGCATGATGGCCCTCGCCGCCGGACTCCTCTTCCTGCTCGCCTGGCTCTTCGCCCCG
>CALMYG010000122.1 GCA_937873455.1 uncultured Verrucomicrobiota bacterium | reverse complement strand
TGCTTATCCCCACAAAACGACACCTGTAGAGAACCGCGCAACGAGCCAACCCTCTCGATGCGCCATGGAGCCAGAAATCAGGAATGCCCCCATTGGTTCTGGCCACACCGCCAAAGTGTTGTATCTTATGACCATGCAGAACCCTTCTCCATTTGATTTCTGGTATGCGGTAAACAACACCGAAATCGTGGTGCGGCCCCGCCAGCACCTCGAGACCTTTGGCACCACCACCCTGCACTACCACCTCGTCGCCGAAACCATGGATGCGGTCAACCAGATCCGCGTTCGCGAAGGCCGCATCCAAGCCTTCCGCCCGCAAATCATCACGCCCGACAACCTGGGCGGCGCCTTGCTCGAGGGATTCGGAGAAGAGCAAGCCGGGCACTACCTCGACTGGCTGCGCGAAAACCAGTCCCATCTCGTGTTGCTGAAATATGGATTCGCCATCCGCAAGGAAACCATCAACGAGCACGTCGTCACCGACGCCATCGAGAATGTCCTCGACCGGGTCAAGGCCGAGGTCGAGGCCAGCAGCCACCCCATGCACGCCCTCATCCGGGGCGTCGACGAACCGTGGGAGGTGTGCCTGTTGCAACTCATCACCGAAGTCATACAACAATCCGCCCTCGCCAACGCCCGCGACTTGCAGCAGGATCCCGATGGCTCACGCCACCGGATAGAAGGTTTGTTTCGCCAGGCTTCCCGTAACGCCAGCCACATCCCCGAACTGTCCAACGCCCTGAAACAAGCCGGGCTCTTCAAGGAATTCGAAGACCGTTTCTTCGCCCTCGTGCGCGCCGCGGCACGGTGATGGCGAACCTCCCGGCTCGCCCCGTATCACCGCAAGCACCAGGGCTGGGCGCGGCTATCGTTATTCCGTTTTGACACACGCGAATACCGTGTACGCATCGTCTCCCGGATGGTAACGCCCCTCGTGTACTTCGAAACCCGTTTCGCGCAGAACCCGTCGCCATACGTCCAGGCCGAAGATGCCCATCGTCCAGTGTTCGGTCTCAATCCGCAGGCGACCCTGCTTGCGCATGAGGTACAGGATCGTGGTCTCATACTGCTCATCCGCCGGGTCAGGATCATACACGTTCTCGACGAAGACGACATCCATGCCGTCCCGCGTGGCCGACGAGGTTGTGGTCTTGTTCTGCTGAAACGTCTCCAGCGTTACATCCGGCGTGACGATAAGGACGCCGCCAGGGTTCAAGTGGGCATGCGCAGTGCGCAACGCCGCCGCGAAGTCGGCCCGGCAGTTCATATGCGAGATCGCGTCATCCATGAGAACGGCGTCGAACGTCCGGCCGAGCCTGCAGGTCCGCATATCGCCTTCGACAAACGTACAGCCGGGATTCAGCTCCTTCGCTTGGGCGAGCATGGCGGGACTCAGATCAAGGCCGGTGACTTGAAACTCCCGCTTCAGGTTCAGGACGTTCTTCCCGCCTCCGCAACCGATGTCCAGCAACGTAATTGTTTCGCGCGCGGAGTACTGGCGAATCAGTCCGGTAACGTATTGGCAGTAGTGCGCGTATTCAGTAGCCGCATCGCCCCACATCGGCCACAACCATGCCAAGTCGGTATAAAGATGGCAGGTGTCCTTCATGGATCTTTTCTTGCCCGACAAGCCGCAGAGGCGCCCGTCATCGGGCATGCTTCTGGCGGCACATGTTCACACTTATACTAACTTCGTTTTAAGTCCTTGTTTGTTGGCAGCTTTAATCTGCAATTTGTCTGATGAAACGAACAAGTCCGCCTTCCATGCATGAGCAGCAGCAACATGGAGCGCATCCATTGCTCTGATTGTGTTTCGCTCGAGAATCAATAGTGAATGAGCGACAACGTCATCGGTTAGATTGACGATCTCCGCATCCCGGACATCCTGAATTAATTGATCTTTAACAGACACATAATCAGAAGCAGATATATTCCGTTCACGAACACGTCGATTCAGCGCCGAAATGATCTCGGGAACACAGATAACGCAGATTGCTAATTGATCCGTATTTTGACAAATGGTGTCGATGTCACTCGAGCCCTTCTCGGCGATATATCGCTTCGCAAATGCCGAGGAATCAAAGAACGTCTTCACAAGTTCGATCCTCGATGATTGCCGAGGAGAGTCTCGTTCCTTTGGCTGTTAGTCTGATTCCAGGACGTTTCCATGAGGGAATATGTCCGTCACCCGTCGACACGGGTAGGATTTCGGCTATGGGGCGACCATGACGCACGAGAAGCAGGGATTCGCCTTTTTCGACGCGATCCAACAGATTTGATGCATTTCGGCGGAATTCGGTGAATGGAATAGTGATCATAATCGGTCTTTCTGTGCATTAATGTGCACAATTCTGATCACAATGTCAAGCCTCGGCCAACCGCAGGGGCATGTTAGCCGAACTTTATGATGCCCATTTCATCTGAAGCTTTTTCTCGGAAACCACACACTCGCGTAGATAGAGATTAATCAGGTTTTGGTATGGAATGCCGGTTTGCCGGGACATGGACTTGAAATATTCAATGATGTCTACGCCCATGCGTATGGTAAGCTGCTTCTTCAACCGATTGGCATACGGGTTTCGGCGACTTTTCATTTTCGAGAGATCGTATTCTTTTTTCATGCTTCACCCTTGGGGTATAGACCCCGTTCATTCTTTGTTGCCTTTCTCGCCGAGATAATGCGGATAACCGAACCCGACTCCCGCAAGCAGTGGCAAACGAGTAATACCCTCAACTTGCTGCTGAGACCAAGCAGGAGAAATTGATCTTCATGCGTTGAATGCTCATCATCGAAAAACTCGACGGCATTTTCGTCGAAGAATACCGTTTGTGCCTCAGCAAAAGTAACGCCATGCTTGCGCGCATTATCGCGGCTTTTTGTATCATCCCACTCAAACCCGAGCTTTGTCATAACTACACTGTAGGTATGGCGTAGTTGCAGGTCAAGCCCGCTTCTTATCCGCTAACGTTAACAATGAGCGGATCGGTGACTCGCGGCCCATTGGTTTGCCTTATTCAAAATCGCCCGCCCGCGTGTCACCGGTACGCTCGATTGTCTGGTTCGGCAGTCGTCCGTCGGCGTTGATGATTTCCTTATGACTATTATTTTGGGTATATGTAGGGTCTCTTTTTAAGATGTCTTCACTAAATGCAGTCCACTGTGTGTCGAATTTGGAACGACCACGCTCCGGAGTCAGAATAAAATCAGTCAGTGTGAAAGCGACGCGAGGACTGAAATTCTGAAACTCTTGCTCAAGAGTCTTCTGAATAACTTGCAGAACGTGCAAATCGGGTTCGGTGAAAGCCATTTCTACGATATCCGGCAGATACTGTGTCAAGCGAAGTTTTGCAATAGTGGAAACTCCGCTAGCACGGGCAGTATAAAGCTCTGAATGGAGATAGTCGTGGAGTCGGTCGGTGGGCACGGTATAAGAGCTAGCCCATGTGGCGGCAACAGATGGATCGAGAATTTCGTCTCCGAACATATAGTGAATACGAATCATATGCTTTTGGGCATATTGATGCAGTATGATGTCAGCATTTGATGCGAACGCATAATTGTGAAGTTCTATGAAAGCAGCTCGTTCACCTGATTCTGCTCGCAGCGACAGATCGAGAATACGCAACAAAGACGCGCTTTCATCGAGCTGATCTTCAAGCATTATGATCGCATCTTCGTGCTCTCTGATGCGAGTCTGTGCGAGGTCTGCAGCTTCCTGAGCCTTGTGTGCCAGGTCTAGCGCCTCTGAAGCCTCTTTTCGTTCAGCGCGCGCCAATGTGAACTGCCATAGAGAAAGGCACAGCGTCAAGGTCGCGACAATGAGCATGCCCGCCGCGATAAAGATAGAATGACGTGTGAGAGTCAACGTTGCCTGTTGATGAGGTGTAAAATCATCAGTCCGCGTAGGGTGCGAGTTTGGGGCCTTCTCGGTTGGTGTTGTCATATTTATTATTTGCCAGACCTTATGGCTGAAGCTTCGTGGATTCAGCCGTTATTCTGATAAAAATA
>CALMYG010000121.1 GCA_937873455.1 uncultured Verrucomicrobiota bacterium | reverse complement strand
GGGTATTACCGGGTGGAATCGATACCGGAAACCAATGATTGAGGCGTGACGTAATTTCACTAATCAATTTCGCCTCCACGTAATGACAAATAACGCGCAATGGGTAGTCTTTGTAGAGAAGCATTTAATCGTTAAGTGATCTGAACGAATAAGGAGTAAACATGAAGAAGTTATACGCAAGTGCAATAATCGCCGTTTTGTTGGCCGGCGGAGTACAAGCCGATTTAATTGCCCGCTGGGACAACGACCTGCTCGCCGGAAATAATGCCGGCCCGATTGCCGCAAACAATTTGGGTGTCAACGTTGACAGTGCCGCATTGGGCCGGGGTGCCGGCGCCACGACGACCGCGTTCACCAACACCTTCGCCATGCGGAATGCGACCAATACCACCCTGGCCGGGGCGATTGCCGGTTCACGAAACTTCACCATGACCTTGACGGCTGAGTCCGGTTATCAGATGAACTTGACCAATGTGTTCATCCGGTTGAGCGCGATCAACGCTGATCCGGTAGGTCGTTCGGTGTTTTTCACTCTCCGCTCCGACTTGACCGGATCCACTGATCTTGACACCTACACGGTAGGTGGAACGGGCGTTACCGGATCCTCCCTGGGTCCCACGTTTAATACCGATCTGAGCAGTTATTCATCATTACAGGGCATTTCTTCCGTGACCTTTTCACTCTATGTATGGACGGAGTGGTCTGGGAAAGGCGCTTTTGATCAGGTCGGTATTGGCCGTAACAATCAGGTCAATGGAACCGATGACCTCGTGTTTACGGGTTCGGTGGTTCCCGAGCCGGCCACGTTTGCTTTTATGGGTTTAGGCGCGTTGGTGTTGTTTGTGCGCCGTCGTTTGCTGAAATAAGTTCGTTCGTATCTACTCCTAAGCAGAAAGGCCGGGTTTTCCCGGCCTTTTTGTTTTATTCACGCGGTGTACGCAGGCATGCGGCGAGGTGACGGCGGAGTACTCGATGCTGAGTTCGCTGCGGCGTGGAAGTTATGCCGGGATGACGAGTTGTACGGAAGGCGCGGGATGAATGCATACCTCGGGCGGATGTTCAATTTCCGCCTCGAACGTATTGCCACTGCGCTCCCAGGCAATATGAATCCAACCGCTTGGATGAGCAATCCGGCACGAAGCCCGTTGAATCCCATGCACCACCGGATCCAAGATCATATGACCGAATTCCCGGTCATCCATAGGTCGGCATCCCGCAATATACCGTGCGGCGTAGATGGCCGCCGCACCGGACCAACTGTGGCACCGGCTTCCCCCGGCTTGTTTCAACCGGCTGAAACACTCCGGAAGGGTGTCATCGCCATGTTTCATCAAGTAGCCGTAGTGATCTTTGATCAATTGTTCGGCGATATCCGGCCGATGGTTGCGGGCCATCGCCGGCAAGGCGAAAAATAAATAAAACAACTCGAGGTGGCCGCTAAAATCGCCGAGACGAATCCCCCGGGTCAGGTTGTTTTTCAGCAACGGTTCCACATACGAGAGAACCAACGAACGTTGTTCCCGCGTGCCTAACTCAAAGGCCAGAGCCAGGATGTTGGCATGTAGCGCCGGCGTATTGGCGTCATACGAGGCGCGGAGCCGGTTTTCCGCTCCATGCCACAGGTGGGTAAGCACCGCGCGGTGCGTGCTTTCGGCATCGTCGAGGAAGGGGATATGGTTTCGGTTGATCGCCCGGGCAAGGCCTGCGCAGGCCCGGCCAGCGGCCACACGAAGAATATTGAGCACCGCATTTGCCTGACCGGCCCGTTCTTCCGGTCGCACCCCCCAGTCAATAAACAGGCGATGATGATCCGCATTCCATAGTCCGGATTCATGGCGGTGCCAGGATGGACTGTCCCAAATGCGCTCAATGACCGGCCACGCCGCATGTACCAAGCTTAGGTCCCCGGTTAACTTCACGTAATCGTGGAGAGCCAGCAACCACAACAAGGTGAAGTCCTCGTGAGGCTTCCGGAGCCACGACGGTGCGCAGCAGGGCAGTTGTCCGTTGGGCAATTGCGCCTCTCCGAATTGACGCAGCACCCGGGCGGCTACGCGCAAATCCGGCGAATACAAGGCATGAAGGTTAAGCGCCACCAACGTGTCGCCGATATAACTGCCGCGTTCCCGCCACGGGCAATCGGTGTAGGCTTCATCGGTGGACACGCGTAAGGTGCGGAGGGCCACTGGCCAAGCCCACTGAACTTCGGGTAAATCGCAGGTGAACGCGGTCTGGTCCGGGCCGAGGGTCTGCCGTGAGCGCACCCAGAGGTCGATCAGGCTTAAGCGCGCGGTCGTGAGATGCTCCGGCGCGCGCATGGTGACTTGGATTAACTTTCCGCCCCGGACATGAAAACCTTCCAGCATTTGACGCCCGCCGCGCAACACATACCGGTCGGCGGCGTCGGTGAAGGGATTGGATCGGTAGAGGGCGACGGCGCCATCACCGCGCTGCCAGTCATCACAGGCAATATCCACCACCGTGCCCGCCGGACCCTCAACTTCCGCGACGATGTGCCCCATAAATTCACCGGAGAAAGAAAAACACCACGTCGCGGCGTGTTCTTCCATGGCGCCGGTTTCATCCAAGCGTGCGGGGTCCAGTTTGCGCAGGGCGCCGGACGCCGGCTTATCCCAACTAACCATACGGGCCGGGGTAATATCCAGGATGTTTCCCGCATTCGGCTTCCATCCGGCCGGCGGTTCCGTAGCGCCGGGCAAGGGGAGGACCAAATGTTCGCGGCGACTGATCGGGGCGAGGGCCAGAGGTTCATGGCAACGACGATCTTGCCTGGCGTGAAGGGACACATTTGCCTGGCGTGGAATGCCGAGGCAATACGGCCAAAATTCAGCGAGGACTTCGATTGCGCCGACGAGGAGGTTCCATCCGGGTCGCAGTTTTAAGCGCAAACGCCCATGATTGCCCAGCTCTGATTGGGTGTCCAGCAAGACATGATCACCGTTGAGGGTAATCTCGCTCCAGAAGGCGCTGAAGGTGTGGGTTTGTTCACACGGGCTGTAAATCCACGTGGCAAACGCGGTCCACACGGCAGATTGCGCTTCCTTGGCATGTGCTTCGGGCCGCTGGACCATGAACCCGATCCGGTACTCGGAATCCCGCAAAGGACCGACGAGTTCCAGGCTGCGTGGGCGATGAGGTATAAACGGAATTTTCGGTCCGCGGTAGAGGGACAGGCGTCCCCACGGGGCGTTTTTCCCGGATACGGCCACGAGCGGGGATGAAATGACCTCGTCGAGGCGCCGCGTGTCGCAAATTTCCACCGGTCCTTGGGCAAAACTAAATGTCGGGGCATCCCATCGCCATGCGGTGAGCACGCAGGCTTCCCATGCGCCGGGGGTGTCCAGGGATACCGCGTGGGTTCCTCCAGCGGCAATAAAACCGGGTTCACCATCCGGCATGGTTTGATACGAGGATGCCCCGTAAAAATTTACCTCCACCTCGATTCGGTTATCGCCGACGATCAGGTAGGGCGATAATTCATGGTGATCGTGCTCCGGGTTCGCGGTTACGAAACGGCTGGGACCGGTTGCAACAAAAACGCCATTCACTCGCAAGCGATACCGGGTATCGGCAAACACGTACAACGGGAAGTGCGCCGGCACGTTCTTGACGGAAAATCGTCGGGTAAACCGCGCGAACTGATTGCGCCGTTTTTGATGCCCTTGGACCCAGACCACTTGGGCCTTCTCCAAAGCACGCTCGTTACCCGCTTGCATGGCTATACCCTGAACCACCTGTTCATGCAGATAAAGGGAGGGCTCCGTAAAACCGTTTAACCGCATGGAAAGTGTGACGTATGTCGCCACGAGGTCTAAACGGATTTAAAACAAAACGTCAACAAAACCATACTACGGCAAACGAGGAACGCTATGCTGTAAAGGTTGGGTAAGGAATCATCCATAGGGAAAAGCAGGGAAAAATGATGTGAATGATAAACCGATTTCTTCGATAAGTTCTCTTGCCGATACGTACATGACGTACACGCGACGTTCATGCACGGTCTTTTTAACCGTATCCATGATAATCGGAATATTAGCATGGGGTTTGCCCGGAACCGGACAGGCCACGACTTTGCATTGGGCCGGCGGCACGGCGGATAAAGTCGATGGCACACCAATTTCCTACGACGCGGTGGATCTGGCCGGTGACTGGAACACTACGATCAAGAACTGGGCGACCGATGATGTCGGCACCACCTATGTTCCGTTTGCCGATGGATCGTTTGCCGTGTTGGGCGGCATGCGAAACGCTGCGAATAATGCGATTGTGGACATCAATGTGCTTTCCGATCTCACCTTGTCCGGATTGCTGGCCAGTTTACAGCCGGCAGGCGCGAACAACACATTCAATCAGCGATTTCAACTAAACGCAAGTGTACCCCGTTTGATTTCGTTAAACGGCAATCCTTTCACCATGTGGATTATTGCCACCGAGGCTTCCCGTCACATCCGTTTGGAGCCGAACGTGCGATTGAATGGTTCAACTCCATTGCGAATCCGCGGCGGCGGTTTTCTCGACGTTCGGGGCGTGCATTCCGGTTACTCGGGTGCGCTTGAGGTGGCCTCCGGCCGCATGGATGTGTCGGCGGGGGCGGGATTTCCCTCCGTGAATCAGATGAGCGTGCGCGGTTATCCATCCGCATCGGTGGCCAGCTATGTGGGCAATGCCTTTGAAACACCGTCGATCCGCATCGTTCCCGGCAGCAACGGGCTCAATGACCAGCTTCATGACGGACTGGTGATGACGCTTTCGAGCGGTCAACTCGATTATCGCGGGCGCCGCAACAATACGCTGGCCAATGTTTCGTCGGAAGTCATGGGGCAACTGGTGTTGGAGCCGTTCGGCGTACTGTCTTTGTCGGCGGCGGCCCTTGCGGGATCGAATCCCTCCACGCTGACACTGTCCCATTCGACGGCGGGTATCAACCGGGGTTCGCAAGGCCGAGGCACGATGATTGTCGGTGTAACGTCGGGGTCAGCGGTTCAAACGGATGTCATTGTCCAGAATGGCGTAACGGTCGGCGGTATCCTGCCATGGATGTCCCACAACCGGGCCGGGTTTATGAGGCTCAACGCCTTGACCAAGGCCATCGAAGTGGTTCCGTCCACTGCCGCTCCCACCGCTCTTAATACCTGGGTGGCGGCGAGCGATTACAAGGTCGGAGACAATACCGCCTTCGCGCCAAGCGGCCAGATCGGAACGCTGTCCATCAACTCGTTGGGCTTTTTTGTGAATCCTGCCGCGACGGTGACCATTGGCGCGTCCGACACCCTGACCATCGCCTCGGGCGGTATCGCCTTTCAACCAACCGCTTTTAACGCCCATGCCACATTGACCGGCGGTCAACTGGCTTCCGGCACCGATCAACTCCATCTCCATACCGGGGATTCCGCGAACAGCGCGACGCTGTACATTAACTCGGCGATCATCGGCAGCGGCATGGACGTGATTAAGGCCGGCGTGGCGAATGCGCAGTTCGGCGGCACGGTAAACAACACCTATTCCGGCGCCACCTACATCAATAAAGGTCATTTGATCATGGCCAAGACGGGCGGTGCAATTTCCGTTCCCGGTGACATGGTCATTCGCCGCAGTGGTTCGGCGGAGACCTCGTCCACTTCGCCGTTCGGACCCGCCTCCCGTCTAATCATTGATGATGGCGGCATGTTCCAGGCCAATTCTCCCTACACACAAGGCGGACGTGTAATCATCAACGGTGGTCGCTATCACTTGATCAATCACGCCGTGAACTTCAACGATGGCCTTTCTTTCAATGGCGGCACAATCAGCCACAACAGCACGGCGCTCGGTACGATCAGCTTGCACGGCAATATCTCATACGCCTCCACATCGACTGCACAGGCGGTGTGGTTGCGCTATGGCACGGGGCTATTCACCGTCGAATTGGATGGCACAAATCGCACCTTCGATATAGCCGCATCGACTGCGCTGCCCGCCGGCACGCCTGAAATGGTTTTCGAGGTTTCAATTACGAACGGGCAGGGGACCGCCGCGAATAGCGGTATTACCAAAACCGGGTCGGGCACGTTGATGTTTACCATGACGAACTACTATGCCGGGCCCACAATTGTCGAGGCCGGTACCCTGCATGTCGGGTCGCGCAGCGCTCCGGCCCAATCTGGTTTGCGCGCCTCGCTTTATGGAAGTGGTGCGAATTTCGACGCGATCGTATTCCACGAACCCGTGGCCTCCAACATGGCGCCCGGCCAGGCGATCAGTGGCACCGGCGTCGGGGCCAGCCGGTCTATTTTGAGAGTGGTGGATGACCGTTACGTCCTGCTGAATGGGGGCGGGCATTCTACGACGGACACGGTGGACGTCGCCGTATCCGCGTTGCTCCGCTACGGAAGCCTCGGCTCCGGCCCGGTGACCAACAACGGCGGCACGCTGCTGGTCGATTCGGGGATCACCCTCGCCAATGCGATGACCGTCAACGGCGGTCAGATCACCAACAACGGTGTGTTCACTGGCCCCTTGACCGTTTACGGCGGAACGGTAACCGGCGGCGGCAGCTATAACGGATCCGCCACGCTGCACGGCGGCGTCATCCTGGCCACCCTGAACAACGGCGCTACCGTTAACGGGAACCTTTCTCCGGCGGGAAGCGCCATCGGTACGATGACCGTCAACGGCAACGTCACGTGGAACAGCGGCAATTCCTGGTCGTCCTCCACCGATTGGAATTTTCAATTGGGCGCGACGCCCGTATCCGACACGCTTTCCATTAACGGTAACTTTACCAAAGGTGCTGGGTCCGCATTCCGGTTTAATTTCGGGGGCAGCGCACAGCTCGGAACCTTTACCCTGGTCGAGTGGACGGGTAGCACCACCTTCTTGGCGTCCGACTTTTCATACGTGAATCTTGCCCCGGGATACGCCGCCACCTTCGCCATTGTCGGGAACACGCTGCAGGTTACGGTGGCCGGATGCGCGGTGAACCCGTCCATTACCCTTGGCGCCAATCCCGAGCCGCGTTGCAGCCCCGCGACGCCCTTCATTACCAACATTACCTATAGCGCTGTTTCCGGTTCGCCGACTCACTACAGCATCGACTTTAGCGATGCCGCCAATGTTTTCGGTTTCGTTGATGTTCCGTTTACGGTCTTGCCCGCCTCACCGCTTCCCTTCACGATTCCGGCCAACGCTCCCAAGGGGGTTTACACCGGCAAGGTAATCGTCGCGGTCGGAACCACCGGCTGCCGGGGTGAGTCCGAGTTTGTGGTTACCGTGAATGCCACGCCCGCGATGCCGGGAACCATTACGCAAGCCAGTCCCGCCGGTACAACCGTTTGCGCCGGAACCTTTGGTGTTACCTACAGTGTTTCGCCGGTGCCCGGAGCGACGACGTACACGTGGAGCGTACCTTCTCACGCCACGATCTTGTCCGGCCAAGGTTCCTCACAGATCGCGGTGAGCTGGTCGGGAAGCACCCCGGCCGGTGCACAGACGATATCCGTTAATGCCGGCAACACCTGCGGAACCAGCGCGAACCGAACCGGTTCGTTCACCATTCGCACCGATGTTCCCAATGCGCCCACCGCCGGGCAACCGACCGATGTTTCGATCACGGCGTTCACCGCCAACTGGAGCGCCCCAAGCCAACCCCTAGGTAAGGAATTCGACAGTTATCGCCTAGACGTGGCTACCGGAAGCGATTTCACCACGGGATTTGTGGTGAGCAACGTGAGTCTGAGTTCATCGACGTTGTCATACACGGTCAGCGGATTAAGCGGCGGCCTGACCTACTACTACCGCGTGCGTGCGGTAAATGCTTGCGGCGAAGGGTCGTATTCGGACGTGGTTACCGCCCTGACGCCGCTGATCCTGGTCGGCTGGGATATGAATAGTCTTTCCGGGGGCAGCGGAAACTACGGTGCGTCGCCCTTAAATGCCACGTTCAAGCATGCCGCCGTGGGTCTTGTTGGACTAACCCGGGGTGCCGGGGTGGGCCAGGCCGGTGTGGCTGCCCCGCGCGGATGGGGCGGAACCGGCTGGAATTCCGCGTCCGCGGCGGCCGCAATTAATGACGGAAAATTCGCGACCTTCGCCATTACGCCGGAAACGGGAAATTACATTTCCTTTTACTCGATCAGCCGGTTTGATTACCGCCGCAGCGGCGACGGACCAACCGGTGGTAAGTTGCAGTATTCCATAAACGGCGGGGCGTATCAGGATATCGTCGACATCACGTATCCGGGCTCCTCGGCGGAGGGCGCGACGCTGACGCAACTCCCGGTATCCCTTGCCGGGATTTCGGCCCTTCAGAATGTTCCGGCGACGGATACCGTGACGTTTCGCATCGCCAATTACGGCGCGTCCGCGGCATCCGGTGACTGGTACATCTACGACCGCTTCAACAGCGCCGAATACGACTTCGAGCTGCGCGGCACGGTGTGCAGCAATCCGCCGGCGTTTACTGTCACCGGGGGAGGGGCGTATTGCTCCGGCGGGAACGGGTTGAATGTGCTGCTCTCCGGTTCGACGGTGGGGGTGACCTATTCACTCTACCGGAACAATGGGGGCTCGCCGTTGTTAGTGACCACCCGCGCCGGCACGGGCGGATCGTTAAACTTTGGCGCCCAGACCGTGGCCGATACCTATACCGTTACGGCCGTGCGCAATTCCGGTGGATGTTCCGTGGCCATGAACGGGTCGGCCGTGATCACCGTCAATCCCGCCCCCGGCGCGCCAACCGGCTTGATCGCCACGCCCGATGATAGCGAGGTGGCCTTGAGTTGGGCTGCACCGATCGGCGATGTGGTTACCGGATACCGGATCAAGCGCAGTACCGTGCAGGGTGGTCCCTACACCGTCGTCACCGGCGGCAACAACGTGCCCGGCCTGTCCTTCCTGGACACCAGCGCCTTGAACGGCGCGACCTATTATTACGTCGTGTACGCCCTGAATTCCACGTGCGAGGGCACGGCCTCCGATGAAGTCACCGCCGTGATGCCCGATGGTTGCCCGCTTGGATTTGCGCCGACCATGAATCCGCCGGGCAACCGGACGGCGAATGTTGGTTATAACCTGACCCATTCGGTTACCGCCTCGGAAATCACCGACGGCTGTTCGCCGCCGTCGCTTGCCCACAGCGCCCTGCCCACCGGAATGACTTTCAGCGACACCCTGAATGGGCGTCATCGTATCCGCACGTTCACGTGGCAACCGGTTCAAGGCCAACAAGGCGTGTACCCGATCACCGTAACCGCCACGGATGGCGAGCTTCCTCCCTTTTCCACCAGTGTGACCTTTGTCGTTTATGTCGGCAATTTTGGCGAATCGGGCAACGGCACCGCCAATCCGCCGCCCTCGCTCGCCACCTGGAATGTAGCCATCACCAACCTCAACTTGCTCTCGGGCGATGATTTCAGGCTGGTTTGGAAAACGGATCCCGGCGTAGCCTACGACGTCCTTCGCGCCACGACGTTCCCGGGGGGAACATGGACCCCGGTATTGTCGCAGGCTGTCACGATGGATGCCTCGAACACCCTGCAAGTCACCCACAGCGGCAACCGGACCTACTTCCAGATTCGTCCGGCGGGCATGGCCGCCAGCACCAACGGGGTATGGGCCGTCCTGACGCCCACCATCATCAACGGATACAATATGATGAGTGTGCCCTTGGATATGGCCGACACCTCCTTGCAGGGGGCCGGCAGCTTCGGGGCCACGCTGGCCCAGGTGCTTGATGGCCACAATGCCGGTGATGCCGACCGGCTGATGATTCGTGAAAGTAACGGAAGCTGGACCACCATCTTTTTGAATGCCGCCAAACAGTGGTCGGCCAACTACACATTTGCCAAAGGACAGGGTTTTTACCTCTACCGCAGCGGCGCGACGGTCAAGCCGTTGTTTTCCGGTCCAGTCTCGTCAAATACCTATACACGGTCCATCGGGAATGGCTGGAATGTCATCGGTCCTTCGTTGGGCCGCTCCCATTCATTCAATGCGGTTGCCGCCGCGCTTCAAGGTACGCCCGCCGGCGGATGGGAGGAATCCACCGCCGACCTTATTGTTATTGATGAAGGGAATGGCAGTTTTCGCCGGATCATGAAGTACAACGGGTCGCCGGCCTGGCTGGATCTCCGGTCCTTCACCGCGCCGACTATCACGATTCAGCCTGGCCAGGGCATTTATTACCTGCGTCAGAACCATTCGGGTGTAACCGGTTTGAATCTGTAAGGGAAAATGGGGCCTATGAAAAATGATCTGAACTGCACCTTCAAGCGATCACCCGTATTTCTCAGGTTTTACGCAGGGATCGAGCGTGCACAATCCCTCTGCCAACATGGTCGCCGCAACGTGCGCCCCTATGTCGGCGCTATCATGATCGCGGCATTACTTGTCGCTCCGGCATCGCGAGCGGTTATTCTCATCGACCACGACTTCTCCGCGAGCAATCACGGATGGGGTGATCGCGACGCCGGAGAAATGACGGTCAGTTGGACGGGGGTCGGCGGTTTCGGCAATCCTGCCGCCTCCGGTTCCATGCAGGGCGATTTTGCGCAGGATGTGTTTACCCCGGAGACCGACGCCTTCCGGTTGACCAGCGGACTGGGCGATCTGACCCAGGGCGGCGCCTATGACTTGGTTAACTTCACCTTCCAATTTTATGCCCAGCATATCGTGCCGTCGGACCTAATCCTGCGCTTTGGGAACGGCAGCCATACCTTCTTCCGCGGCTTTACCGTTCCGGCCATTGGCAACTGGTACACCTTTACCGCTCCGCTGGGTTCGGTGGCCGGCTGGTTCGGCGGTGATCAGGCAGCCTTTGACAGTGTGCTGCTTAACACCACCTTTATCGAATTGCAGGTAAGCCGGAGCGGCTTCGACGCCCAAACCATCTTCTTTGATGGGTTCCAGCTCAATGGCAACGAGGTCGACAACAACGGCGGTGATAATGGCGGGGGTAACGGCGGCGGTGGAGGAGGCGGTGGTGGTGGCGGTGGAGGTGGTGGCGGCGGGCCCTCCGCGGTTCCCGAGCCCAACACGATCAATGTCATGCTGTTTTTGATCATCCTGGGTTTTGGTTTACGCCGAGTTCGTCGGTTTGAGTTTGGAGGATTTCGTCATGAATAACGTGCGGCTGTGCGTCATCATCGGGCTGGCCATCAGCATTCGGTTGGCTGGGGCGGGGGAGTTGCCAACGGAAACATTCTCCCATGCAAATGCCGGGTGGCAGGATCGCGACCCCGGGAAAATGATTGTTTCGCAACTGACCAGCGGCGGGAATCCCGGCGGATGTTTGCGGCTGGTTTTTCCAGCGCAATCCGTGGCCTTTCCCGATACCGATGCCGCGGTGGCCACCGGACAAATGGCCTCCGCTCAATTCACCGGAGATTACCTCGGGGCCGAGGCCATGATGTTGGGATTTGATTTTAAGGCGGATCATGTATTGCCGAGTTCGCTGTGGATCAAACTCTATTCCAGCTCCAATGTCATCTACCGGGATGTCACTTCTCACCTTAACGTCCTGAATGCATGGCAGCCAATCCGCGTTTCCATTTTGTCTTCGGACCTGGGCGGTTGGCTGGGCGATGTGGACGCCTTTTTTGATGTCGTGCGGGATGTGGTGCGGGTTGAATTCCAGCTAACCCGCCAAAGCGAGATAACCCAAATGTATTATCTCGATAACATATTCCTGGATCGACTGCCCGAGGCCACGCCCGTAGCTCCCGATGAGGATGGCGCATGGGGATTGACGTGGCGGAACTTACGCGTGGGCGATGCTTATCGCGTCGAGGCCGCCGGTGATTTGGCTTCGCCGGTGTGGCGCTCCTTGGGATCATTCAACGCCGCGGATCAAGCGCTGGAACTGCGCTTCCAATCCACAAACGATGTCATGTTTTACCGCATGTCCCTTGATTAGTTGGCAGAAGCTTGTACGTGGCTTGCCCGGCGTAGTTCGGAGCGCGATTTTTTGAGAAGCATGGCGGAGAGAGAGGGATTCGAACCCTCGGTACCTGGTTAACCCAAGTACAAGTGATTAGCAATCACTCGCATTCGACCACTCTGCCATCTCTCCAGGTCGCGCCTCAACGAACGAACGTAAAATCTAGCGGATTCAATGGCAAGGGGCAAGGGGTTTTGTTAGATTACGGGGAATGAAATGGATCGCCCATCGCGGTTGCTCCCGAGCCGCCCCGGAAAACACCTTGGCGGCCTTTGATCTGGCATGGCGCATTCCGGTCGATGGTGTCGAACTGGATGTCCGGACGACCTCGGATGGTCATGCCGTCGTCTTTCACGATGCCGATGGCGCCCGGATGGCGGGAGATTCCCGGCGGATTGCCGAATTGACCCTTGCCGAACTTGCCGCCTGGCGGGTCGGTGGAGAGCCGGTGCCCACCTTGGAGGAGGTGCTGGCCCATGCGCCAAGCCAGAGTTTGACGCTGATTGAATTAAAAGAAGGGCGTGATCAGGTAGCCATTATCGCTGAAATACTCAAGAACATGAACGCCACATGTTATCGCCTGCTTTCTTTTGATCCGGCGGTGGCCATGGCTGCGGTAAAGGCGGGCATACCGGTGTGGTTGAATGTGGAGGCATCCTATACCCGGATGCTCGGCAAGGTAGCCGGATGGGCGCGGGACGAAGGTATCGAAGGAATCAGCTTGGGTTGGTCGTCCGAGCTTTCCGCGGCCAACGTGGCTACCGCACACGATCATGGACGGGTGATGGCGGTGTGGACGGTAAACAACGCCCGCGAGGCTGACGCCATGCGCGCCGCCGGCGTTGATTATCTGATGACGGATATTCCGGATATGCTAATCCGGCGGCAGGTTCCGGTATGAGACCCCGACGTTCGCGGGAACACATTAAAGAGTGGCTGGATGCCGTCTATCACCGTTACCATCGACCGGAATGGATCGGCAGCGATCCGCTGCAATTTGTATACCGGTACCAAAACACGCATGACCGGGAAATCGCCGGACTTATCGCCTCGACCCTGGCTTATGGTCAGGTCAAACAGATCCACGTTTCGGTCAATGCCGTGCTGGAAAGGTTGGACCATGAACCCCATCGGTTTCTCTGGAATCATTCGGAATCTGTGATTCGCCGACGGCTGACCGGCTTCCGGCATCGGTGGACAAGCGCCGAGGTGATGGGCGATTTACTGGTGGGCGTCCGGCGGGTCATACTCGACCATCAGACGTTGGGTGCGGCATTCCTGTCGTTGGATGATCCAGCCCTTCCCATCGAGAACACCTTGGTGCGATGGATCGACCTGTTGCAAGCTGGGCGGCCGGTGAGGGCCAAAGAAACGCTTGCCCGTCCTGAACGAAATAGCGCGTGCAAGCGTCTGCATTTATATCTGCGTTGGATGGTGCGCCACGACGCGGTCGATCCCGGAGGATGGTCGGGTATTTCTCCGGCCCGGCTCCGCATGCCCGTGGATACGCATGTGTACCGGTGGGCGCGTTCCGTGGGTTTTACCCGAAGAAATGCGGTGGACGGTAAAACCGTTCAGGAAATTACCGGGGCGTTTAAGACGATTTGTCCGGAAGATCCGGTTAAATATGACTTTTCGTTGACCCGTCCGGGCATCGTGGAAAAATGGCGGCCTTCAGGCATCATCGCTTGACGGTGTCTTAACATTTAACTAATTTATTGCAGCGAAGTTGCGCATGTCGTGAAACGAAACCGAAGTAACAAAATGGCTATTTCATCCTACAAGAAGCCGGTTCTCTGGATCACCTGTTTATGCCTTTGCGGTTCTTTGGCGCCGCCAAGTCGCGTATACGCCAGCACCTTGGATGATGATTTCAGTTTCGCTTCCGGTCTGATCGAGTGGGGATTTTCCGACTTTGCGTTGAAGTTGTCGGAATCCTTGTTGGCGGCGCATCCCGAAACCGCCGAGCGGGTCAATTTGATTCGTGCGCAAAGCTTGATCGCTTCCCGCAAATTCAGCGAAGCCGAAGCCATGTTGACGCAATTGCCGGCCGGCAATGCCAAGGCCGATGCGATTCGTCTAGCGCTGGCCAATGCCTACTACGCCACCGGTGACATGGAAAAGGCGCGCGCGATCTACAACGACTTTTTCAACCGCTTTCCGGAAAAACCCACGGATACCGATGTGTTGCGCTTTTATCGTGACGCCGCCTACCGGTATGCGGTGATGCTGGAGCGCGGCGGGGATTTGCCCGGAGCCCTCAAGGCGTATGAGCGCGTTCTCAAAACCGATCCGGAGCGCGATGTCCAGCGCCGCATCATGACGGATCAGTCCCAGATTCTGCTCAAACTCGCCCAGGCAAACCACGAGGGTAAACGGGATGAATTCGCCCATCGCACCCGCAAGCTGGTTGAGGATATTCAATGGGGCGGGGTGGATTTGTGGTTCGGCCAGTCCATCATCACCCTGGCCAACGTCGAATTGATCTATAACGACGAAGAAAAGGCGCAAAAAATCATCAAGGATTACATGGATATCCTCACCCAGATCGATGGCTTGCTGGAGGAGAGCAACATGCCCAAGGGGCTGAGTCCGATGGCCGGGGCGCGCCACTTGTCGGGTCAGATATCCCAGCGGTCGGCAGAACGGGCCGTTACCCAGAACAACCGCGAGGAGGCGCTGAAGCATTACGCGGCTGCGCTGACCGAGTTCTACAATGTTTTCGTGCAATACGGCGAGAGCGATGTCGCGCCCGATTCCGGGGTCCGGGCCCAGGCGATCAAGGATATCCTGGTGAATGATTTTGGCCGGCGCGTCAATATCGACCTGGGTGACCGGGTGAACGAAGCCGCCACAACCGTGTTCCGGCTGGGTGACACCTTGTTCCGCGAGCGCAAGTATGGAGAGGCCGCAGAGGCGTATGTCCGCGCGCTGAATCAATTCCCGGAGGCGCCCATCACCATGCGGGCAATGGCCAACCTGATCATGTGTTATGCCCATCAGGACGACTCCCTCATGGTTCGTGCGATCGCCAGCTATGTCGGCGAGCGTCTTTCCCGTTATCCGGAAGCCGCGAACGCCCTGTTGGTCGCCGGCAAACACTACGTCGACAAAAACCGGCCGGAAATCTACTTGGAGCTGTACGAGACCTATCTTACGCATTTCCCGCAGCACGAGCGCGCCGGCACCATTTTGTTCTTTTTGGCCACCCAACGCCGCAAGGCCGGGGATGAAGGCGGGGCGGCGATCTATTTACGACGGATCATCGAGGACTATCCCCAGGACCAATACTACCCTCGGGCGCTTAACCAGGTCGCTTGGAGTTTTTATCAGGCCGGTGATTTTGAATCGGCGATTACCTACTTCCGCCGGTTGATCAAGGAAACGTCGCCCAGTCCTGATCGTGCGCAGGCCCAATTCAACCTGGCCGACTCGTTCATCCGTCTGGGTCAATTCACCGAAGCCGCGGCCGAATTGGAGACCTTGATCGGTTGGATTGCTCCGCGGAACAATCCCTATGCGACCACCCCGGCTGACCAGCAACGTATCGTGGACCTCCTGGAAAGGGCTTCTTTCCAGCGCGCCCAGGCGTTGGCCCGCATTACCGAGCCGGCGGATCGTATACCGGAATTCCGGGAACAAGCCATCCGCGCCTTCGATCTTTTTGTACGCACCTTCGCCCAATCGGAACTGGCCTCCAGAGCCTTGAGCGCCAAGGGTACGGTACTCTTGGAATTGCGGCGTTTTGAGGAAGCGACCAAGACGTTTGACGAATTGGCGATCAATTATCCCGACTCGCCGGAAGGCAAAAACGCCTTGTTTTCACTGGCCCGCGCGGCCATGGAAATCAAGCAGTTCGATCAGGGCATTGAGGCGTTTGAGCGGATGATGCGGGAAACCGACCGGTTTCAAGCTGACGAGTTTGTGCGCCTTGGCCTGATGATGGGCGAAGCCGGTTACGCCAAGGAGGCGATTCGCGCCTTCCAGGAAACTCAACGTAAAATCAGCGCCCTGCCGCAGGAACGGCAAGATGCCTCGCGCCCGCTCATTGAACGCTCGCTTTTCGGTATTGCCCAGGCCTTCTACCGGGCGGAACAATACAACGAAGCCATTCAGGCAGCAGAGGATTTGTTGACCCGCTTCCCTCAATCCGGATTGTTTTACGACGCGAAATTCCTGCAGGGAGAAGCTTACCGGGAAGCCGGTCGTCATCAGGAAGCGGTGGCCGCGCTTAGCGACGTGTTCCGCTTCGCCCAGGATTCCGACCTCATCAACCGGGCCACGCTGACCTTGGCCGAAGTGCAGCGTCGCCACGGCGACTTGGTCGAAGCGCTCGCCTCGTACCAGCGGCTGGCCTTGTTGACCGACCGCACCCGCGCCGATCTTCGCCCGTTGATTGAAGATTCGCTGCTGGCCAGCATCGAGATCGCCGGCCAATTGGAACGTCATGGCGTGGTGATTGAAAACGCGGATGAATATTTGCAGATGTTCCCGCAAGGCCGCTATCTTGAAACGGTGCGCCGGGCCCGCGCCGATGCCATACTTAAATCAGCCGCGTCGCCATGACGCGCATCGCAGGAAAGGGGATTCCCATGATCCATAACGAAAAAAAATATTGCCGCAGCATCGGCCGCTTTGCCGGAGCGCTGTTGGTGGCCGGCTTGTTGCTGCCCGTACCGTCCGCGGTTGCCCAGGTCGTGATTTTACCCAATGGTAACCGTATCGAAGGGTCGGATATCCGCGCCCAGCGGAACGGCGATATCATTCTCACCACGCCGGCCGGACAACGCACGTTCGCCCGGGGAACCTATGCCAAAGCGATCGCCGCCAAACCGCCGGCCTTCGATCAAGCCCGCGCCCTTGCCGGCCAAGGCAAACACGATGAAGCCATCGGCATGCTGGAAAAAATCGCCACGGATTTCCGGTTTCTTGACTGGGACAACAACGCGCTGATGGCCATCGGGCAAATTCAGACATCACGTGGCAATCACAAGGATGCCGTGGATGTCTACGAACGGCTGCTGCGCCAATCGCCTGAACTTAAAGACGACGGTACCGTGCAATGGACGTATCGGGGTGCGTTGCTGGCGGCCGGCCTGCACGAAAAACTTGCACCGATGCTTGAAGAGGCGATCAAGTCCGGTTCCCGGGCGGATGCCGCCAAGGCGCAGGTGATGCGTGGCGACGTGCGCCTGGCCCAAGGGCAGGTGGAAACCGCGGCGATGGATTATCTCCGTACGGCCATCCTGTTTGAATCAGAAGCCGCGGTGGTTCCGGAAGCCTTGTTCAAGGCGGGTCAAGCGCTGGATCGTCTTCGTGATCCCCGGGCCAAGGATATGTACCGGCGACTGGTTCAGAATTTTCCGCAATCCACGTTTGCCCAGGAGGCGCGTTCCAAATTGTAACCGATGTCGTACGGATCGATGTAAATCAGGAGAAAACATACTATGAATAAAGTTCGTTGGATAATGGCGTTGATGTTGGCAGTGGGGTGGATGGGGGTGGCGGAACCGGCGTTCGCCCAGGAAGGCGGAGGTGCGCTTCAATTGGATGAACAGGCCGCAACGGCCGCGGCCCAGGAAGCCAAGCAGGACGCCATGAGTTTTGGTCGCATCGTGACCAACAGCGGTTTTATGGGTATCATCCTCTGGCTCGCGCTCGGGGCGTGCTCGGTCGCCGGGTTTGCCTTGATCGTGGACTCCTTCATCACCATACGGGAGAAAAAGATCGTCCCGGATGCCTTCGTAACCAAAGTGCGGGAAGCGATGGAGCAGGGGGATTTGATGAAAGCCATGAAGCATTGCGAAGAAGAGCCGGGGCCGCTTTCCAGCATTCTCACATCCGGCTTCAGCAACGTGCAGGAAGGATTCGAGGCCATCCAGGAAGCCGTCGGGGTTTCCGCCGACCTCGAAAGTGAAAAACTTCTCCAGCGGGTCACGTACCTGAACGTGGTCGCAAACCTCGCGCCCATGCTCGGGCTGTTGGGTACGGTGCAGGGAATGATTTTCGCCTTCGCCACCCTGGGTACGCAATCGGCCGGCGCAGCCCAGCAGGCTATGCTCGCCTTGAACATCGCCCAGGCGCTGTACACCACCGCCGGCGGGTTGCTCGCCGCGGTACCCGCGCTGGCGTTCTTTTATTATTTCCGCAACCGCGCCACCAAAATCACCCTGGGTATGGAAGCCTTGACCATGGATCTGATCAAGGCCCTGCGCAACGTCGAAGTCGTCAACGAGTAGGACGCACGCTGGGAAGGATTATCCGATGAAAAAGCCTCGTGAAGAAGGTGGGGTTAACATGACCCCGATGATCGACGTGGTCTTCCAGTTGATCATCTTCTTCGTCTGCACGGTCGAGCTGGAACGGCAGGCCATTGATGAAAGCATCCGCTTGAGCATGGCCCCTCACGGTCCGGCGGTGGAAGTCAAGGACCCGCGGGAAGTCGTCATTGAAGTTGACGACCGTGGCCGGATATCAATCGCCCGTAATTACATGAGCGATACCGTATTGCGGAATCTCCTGCGCAACGTGGTCGCCAATCACGGGCAAACAACGCCGGTGATTATCCGGGCCGCCGGCGGTACCCGCCACGAAGACGTACGCAAAGTCATGGATGCCGCCGCTTACGCTGGTTTGTGGAAGGTATCCTTCGCCGCGATCAAGGAAGTCGCCCAGTAGAAAGGCTCCCGATGGCAAGAAAGAAACGACGTATCCGCCGGTCGGTTGAATCCGGCGACGTGCAAATGACGGCCATGATCGACGTGGTCTTCCAGTTGCTGGTCTACTTCATTGTGACCATTCAACCGGTGGATGTCATTGCGCATCTTGATGTTTTCCGGCCCTCGCCGGAAGCCAAGCAGGAACAGTTGCAGACACCGCCTAAAATGATCCGGATCCAGATATTTCAAGATGGGTTCACGATCAACGACCGCGCGGTGGGGCTTCGCGAAATGGAAACCCTCTTGGCCCGGTTGGCCGCGATCGACACCAAGCAAACCATCATGATCATGGCCACCGCGCACTCCAAGCACGAAGCGCTGGTCCAGGTCCTTGACCTTTGCGCCAAAAACGGCCTGCAAAACCTTTCTGTTATCAGCACGAATTGAACAAGGGAAACACCATGACGGAACCTAACCAACAGCACGATCCGGAATCGCTCCCGCCGGTCGATACCGAGGTGATCAAGAAGCGCTACCTGCGCAAGCGGATTCTTGAGCACATGCTGGGTCCATTCGGGTCCATTATCCTGCATATTATTCTGATCGCCTTGGCCGTTCGCTTTCTCGGCATGGTAACCGAGGATAGAACCGCCTCCATTCAAGTGCAAATCATGGAGCCGGACGCGATCGATCTCGAGGAATTTGAACGCGAACTTCAGGAATTGCAGGATTTACAGGACATGACCGACCTGATGAATCCCCAGGATGCCTTGATGGATGCTCCGCCCGATGTATCGGCCGACGTTTCCACCGCGGATGACATGAGCATGGACCTGGCCGATCTCAACGTGCTCAGCGATGCCAAAAGCCCGTTGGTCATGCGCGGTCTCTACGAGGGCCGTTCCGGGGCTGGACGCTCCCGCATGCTGGGCGCCGCCGGCCGTTGGGGACAGGAAACCGAACGCGCGGTCATACGGGCCTTGGAGTGGATGAAAAACAACCAGGAACAGGACGGTTCCTGGCGGGCGGATACCGGGGGAGAACAAGGCATGCGGATGCGGGTGGGAATCACCGGTTTGTGTCTGCTCGCGTTCCTCGCCCATGGCGAAACCACCTCCTCCGAGCGCTACGGTCCGGTGGTTGAAAAGGCCATCCGGTATCTGATCAGCCGCCAGACCGAATCCGGTCACTTCATCGACACCGATGATCCGGAAAATGCCCCCTACAAGGCGGGGACCTACGGACAAGCCATCGCCACCTATGCCATCAGCGAAGCCTATGCCTTAACCCGTATTCCCAGTTTGAAACCGGCCATGGAAAAAGCGGTCGACGTTATTATGAAGGGTCAGCAGACCGGCGGTATGTGGTTTTACCGCTATGAGAAGGGGAATTTGGTCAACAATTCCGTTTCCGGTTGGCAAATGCAGGCATTGAAAGCCGCACAAATGGCCGGCGCCTCCAATCCCGGCTTGAAGGATGCCATGGAACGGGCGATTGCCCGCCTGAAAACCCGTCAGGTTGAGGACGGTCAATTTTTCTACATTCAAACCGGGCCGGGCAGCCGACGCGACCATGGAAATACTGCCGTAGCGGTACTTTGTTTGCAACTGCTCGGTCATGCCAATAGCCCGGAAGCCCGCAAGGGTCAACAGGCACTGCGCGACGCCTCCATCGACTGGAACAGCCCGCCGTCCTGGCCGATGAGCGTTTGGTATTACATCACCCAGGCGAAGTTTCATCAGGGCGGCCAGCAGTGGACTACTTGGAATGAGGCCTTTGCCCGGGCCTATACCCGGAATCAAAACGAAGACGGTAGCTGGAGCTCACCGGCCAAGTCCGGGGCAAGTATTCCCTTCGGCTATGAACATTTCTTTGGTCCGGCATTCAGCACGGCCATGTCCACCCTGACCCTGACCGTGTACTACCGCTTTCTGCCCACCTACCAGCAGATTGAAATCAAAGAGGAAGAAGCCCCCAAAACGCGGGACGTAGTGATCGAAATCATTTGATGTTTTACCCCCCGCGCGCTTGGTTGAAAAACGACCGGGAAGGTTGCGCGTTCGCGGGTTGGCGGTTACTCTTCCCCTATGTCGCCTGATCCGGTCATTCAGGTCCTTCCGGACCACATCATCAATAAAATCGCCGCCGGCGAAGTAGTCGACCGTCCCGCCTCGGTGGTGAAGGAACTGATGGAAAACGCCTTGGATGCCGGGGCGACATCCATTGACGTTGAGATTGTCGATGGCGGCTTGAAACTCATCGCCATCTCCGATGATGGATGCGGCATGGATCGCGACAATGCGTTACTTTCCCTGGAGCGTCATGCCACCAGTAAAATCCGTCAGGTGGATGATATCGAACGGGTGGAAACGCTGGGGTTTCGCGGTGAGGCGCTTGCCGCCATTGCTTCGGTTTCCCGGTTTACGCTGCTAACCCGCCGCCATCAGGATTTAACTGGAACAACCATCCGGGTAAACGGCGGCCGGATGGAAGATGTCAGCGAAGCCGGCTGTCCCCCGGGAACACGCTTTGAGATCCGCCACCTGTTTTTCAATGTGCCCGCCCGCCGGAAATTTCTCAAGGCGCCCGCGACGGAACTCAATCATGTCCGACAGGTTTTTATGCTGTATGCCCTGGGCCGTCCGGATGTCGCCCTCCGCTTGGTCGTCGATGAGCGAGAAATTTACCGGTTGGACGGGGATAGCCGGTTGGATGACCGTATCCGTCAGTTGTATGGCCCGGAATTTTTGCGTGATTTGTTGCCCGTGGATTGGACGGATGGTTCGTGGGGCTTGCGCGGATTGATCAGCGGTCCGCGACTAAACCGAGCCGACCGGCAAGAGCAGTATATCTTCATCAATGGCCGACCGGCATCCGCTCCGGTGCTGGGTTTTGCCATTGGCGAAGCCTACCAGCCACATCTTCCCCGTGGCCGGCATCCGGTACTGTTTTTATTTGTTGATTTACCGGCGGACGAGGTTGACGTCAACGTGCATCCGACTAAAAAAGAGGTGCGGTTTCGCCACGCCACGCGACTGCGGGATGCCGTGGTCTCCGCGCTTCGCGTGGTGTTGACAGGTAAACCCGTGGAAACACCGGATAACCTTTCAGCACCGGATCATGCCGCCGATCGGGGGCCTTTACCGGTAAAAGAGTTCTTGCGTGTGCCGGATCTTCCGGTCTTGCCTGCTTTTTCCTATCCCAAAAAGACGGATACCCCGGCGGCGGGTTCGGCGACGGATACGGATCATGAACACCAACCGTCCACGGTGGCGCAGGATACCCGCGCTCCCTGGCAATGGTGTCGCATTCTCGGTCAAATCGCCAATTATTTTGTGGTGCTGGAAACCGATGAAGGCATGATCTTGATGGATCCCCAAGCTGCGCACGAGCGCGTGCTGTATGATCGGATGATGAACGCGGCGCTCCGCCGGTCGATCGACCGGCAAGGCCTGCTTCCCCCGGAGACCGTCAACTTACCACCGGCGCGGGCCGGTATCATCCGGCGTCATATCTCCCTGCTGCGCGATCTGGGGTTCGGATTGTCTGAATTTGGCGGCGACACCTTTTTGGTGGATCACCTTCCGGCCTTGTTGGGTCCGTTATCCGCCGCCGAAGTGTTGAACGATGTCGCTGCTGATCTGGAGGCCTCGGGCCGAACCCTCGGCGGTGAGGCGGTCTTGCGAGAACATATTCTGCAAGCGGCGACCCGGTTGTCGGTGCGGACCACCATGCAATTGAGCCGGGAGGACCTCGAAACGTTGATTAACGACCTGGCCGGAACCGAGTTGCCCTATACCAGCCCGCGGGGTAGGGCGACCCTGATCTTCACCAGCATTCAGGAATTGAAGAAAAAATTCGGCCGGGACTGAGCCGAATCGCTACGAAACCTTGGCCGCCGTGGCGCGCGGGCTGGGAAACTTCAACATGATCTCTTCCCGGAAGCTGCGGTAGGCTTTTCGGTAGCGTTCCTGCTCGGGTGGTGAAAGGGATTGAACATTGGTCTGTTGAAGGTTGCGGTAGGGTTTGTGTCCAAGGCGAAGCAAATGCCACAACCCATGGAAAATATCATCGGCCCGACGCCGGTAATGCATGGCCGGCAACACGCATTCGTCCGGCCGGGCATCCAGGAATTGGCATAGAAATCCTTCTTCCCCCTCCAGGTGCGATTGGTGTTGCATCATGGAATACGCCGATTGCACGTTGTGGGAAATCAATTGCATGAAATGCAGCAAATCGTGTTCGTGTTGGGTGGCCCGGGGGGACTTCGTGGTGAAAAAGGCATGAAATTGCGCGGTTTTCAGGAGTGAGAGTACCTTGTCCACATGGGTCAACCGCTCATTGGTATCCATCTCCTGCATCGGCATGTAGAGCAGCTCGACGGCACGTTCGAAATAGGCATCCCGCCGGGCCAGGTGAATGGGGCGGTTTAAATTGAAGTCTTTTACCGACATGCCAACACCTGTAGCATAACCGGGTGCGTCCGGCAATCTTCCGCATCACGAACAGCGAATACGCCCTGATTGCATCCGCTCCAATCATACGTCGGAATTCCAAAGGCGGGACTTGCCTTGTTCCGGCAAAAACACTATCGTAACGCGGTTTTTTAATAATGGACTGGAGAATGGTATGGCTGGAGGCAAGGAAGATATTTTGGAATTGGACGGCACGGTGGTTAAAGTGCTGCCCGCAACCATGTACCGCGTCAAACTGGACAGCGGCCATGAAATTCTTGCTCACATTTCCGGCAAAATGAGGAAGCATTTTATCAAGATTACCACCGGCGATAAAGTGAAAGTGGAAATGTCGCCTTACGACCTGACCAAAGGTCGCATCACGTACCGCCACAAGGCGTAATCGTTTAAACGCCCAAATCGTGCGCGGCCCGCCGGTAGTCCGCGGGTAGCGGGGCCCGAATCTGAACGGTTTTTTCGGTAAACGGATGGGGAAAGCCCAACGTTTTCGCATGGAGCATATGCCGGGGCATGGTGCGGAGCGCGGGATGCTCGACCGTGGTGGCGCCGTAGTTCTTTTCCCCGGCCAAATGGAGCCCAACGGCATGCAAATGCCGTCGTATTTGGTGGGTTCGTCCGGTAATCAGGGTGAATTCCATCCGTGAAAACTGACCGTTTTTCCGCAACGTCTTGACCAGCGTAAGGGCGGATTCGCCTTGTACATCCCGGTCGATGACTTCCAGGCCCGCGGTTGCCTTGCCAACAACCAGACCTTCGTAGATTTTCTGCACCTCGCGCCGTTGGAACACCGGGATCATTTTTTCGCCATCCGACTTGCGCCAGGCAAGTAACATGCAGCCGGAGGTGTCGCGATCAAGACGGTGAACGGCATGAACCGGTTTGCCGGTTTCCCGGCTGACCCGTTCCTCAATACTCCCGGGTCCGTTGGCCAGCCAACCGGCCGGCTTGTCGATAATTAAAAAATAGTCGTCCTGCCACAAAATCGGGCAAGGGGCTTCCGTTTCCCGGTCTTGGGTTCCATGGACCTCGATCCGGTCGCCACCCTCGACTTCATGGCGGGCCATCCACACGCGTTGTTGATTGACGAAAACCCTGCGGGAATCAATCAAACGCTTGGCCTCGTTGCGGGATATTGACATCTTGCGGGCCAGCAAAGTGATCAACGGCAAGCCTTTTTCCGGACCGGCCACCCGAATCATGATCGGTTGTTTCATGGCCTGATCTTTCATGGAACCGCCCCGCATGACAAGCCCGCAGTATCAAAAGCTTGTCTCAGCCCCGGATTTAACGTAGGAAGAGTGCCTTTTGTTTCAGGAGATCCTGCGTTATGGCGAATGTACTGACCGAAGAACTTATTCAGGATGCCCTTACCCGGGCCGATGCGGATTGGAACCAGATTGCCGCCGGGCTTCGCGCGTTGTACGCCGGCGGGCAATCGGAAACGGCGGACACCCTGGTGGAACTCGCCGAAGGGAAGGCCCGGGAAAGCGCGGCGCCGGATGGCGTTCTGGCCTTGTTGGAAGTGCGGGCGCTGCACGGCGCGGATTTGAAAGGCGGCGCCACCTGGTCGCAAAAAGCCGCCCAGGTGATCGGCGGCGAATGGGAGCAAAAAGCGCTGATCGAACAAGCCGGCTTTGACACCGGGATCGCCCCCCATGAGGCATTTCGTCGGCTGCAGTTGTTGCGGCGCCTGAAAGAGGGCGCCATCTGTTACGACAAGACCTGGGGTACCGGGGTCATCGGCAAGATCGACTATTTCTACAAACGGGTTGACGTCGACTTTCGACGAAAGCGCGGGCATCAGCTCGCGCTTTCTTATGCCGCGGAAACACTTTTGTTGCTGGACGAAACGCATATCCTGTATTGGCGGCACCAGAAAACCAATGAACTCAATGACCTGGTAAAGCAAAAAGCCGGAGATGTGGTGAAGCTGGCCATCCGGTCGTTTGGCCCGCTCAACGTGGTTCAACTTCAGGAAAAAATATCCCCCGAAATTGTCACGGAGAAGGAGTGGAAGGGCTTCTGGGAGCGCGCACGCAAAGATTTGAAGAGCGACAAGTCGGTGCAGGTTCCCTCCAACCGCAAGGAGCCGATACGGCTGATCGAAACCGCCCAGGAAGGGGCGATTGACCACGAATTAAACGGGCTCGCCGGTGAACGCAATCTGGACACGCTGGTCCGGCGCTTCGAGGAGTTGGCCGGAGAAGTCGGCGCCGGCGGTCTGACCCCGCAACAACGCGAGGTTCTTCAGGATCGGCTGGCGTTTGTGGTGAAAGGCGCCTGGCCGCGGCAACCCACGATTCTGGTACGGGCGAAAATGGCCGCGCAATCGCTCGGGATCGATGATGAATCCAAGCCTGAGTTGGCCGCATTGGAGCGTTTCTTTGATCCGGACGTGTTCATGGAAACGTTGAAAAAACTTCCCGCCAAACACTCCGCGCTGTTCCTGCGTTATCTGGGTGAACACGATCAGGAACGCCTGGATCGGTTGCTTACCGGTCGACTCTTGCGCATGGATGTTGGTTCCATGGCCGAAGCCATCGCTTATTTGTTTGAGAAAGGGAAAGAACGGGATGTTGCGGACCGGTTTCGCGCGGCCGTTGATACCCGTGAACCTGGTATTGAGGTGTTGAGCTGGTTATCCCGTTTCATGGACAAGGTGGGGGCCTGGAATCTGGGCCCGATGAATCAAATCCTGCATTTCATGATCGATGAGCTGGAGAATAATTATTCCGGCGACCAACTCAAGGCCCAAAACCAGTTGAAAGAGCGGTGGGCAAAGTCCGATTGGATGAAGTCGGCGATGGCCCAACTTGACGCCGTGCATCGTGAAACCCTCGTCATGCGGGTTAAAAATTCCGGCGGCTGGGCGGTACTCGACAAACAGTCGCAGTTGGCGACGATGGTCAAGCTGTATCCCGAACTGGAAGCCCTGATGGCCAGCGCGGGCCGTCAGGAAGCATCCAAGCCGAAGGGACCGCTGACTTCCATCCGCAGTTACGAGGAGCGCAAGGAACAGCTTCAGCGCATTGTCAATGTGGAGATTCCCAAAGTGGCCAAGGATATTGCCCTGGCCCGCGAATATGGCGACCTTCGCGAAAATTTCGAGTACAAGGCGGCCAAAGATGCCCAGGCCCTTTTGTTCCGGCGTCGCGATGAAATCGCCTCGCAATTGGCGACGGTCACGCCGACTGACTTCAAAGATATGCCGACTGACAAGGCCGGTCCGGCCACGGCGGTCGAAGTCCGTTATGGGGACGGGCGTACCGAGGAGTTCTTCCTGCTGGGTGAATGGGATAGCGACCCCACCTTGCACATTATCTCCAGCAACTCGCGTATGTCCCAGGTACTGGCCGGCCATGTGCCCGGAGATTCGCTGATGATTCCGACCGAGCATGGCGAGGCGACCTGCGTTGTCACCGCGGTCAAGCCGCTGCCTGATGCGATCCGGCAGTGGATTGAGCGGAAGTAGAGCCGGTGGTGGAAGATCTGCTGCAACAATTCCTGCAACGGGAATCCGGTCCCCTGGTGCAGTTCATCAAGTATGCGATTGGCGGGGGAATTGCCACCAGCGTCGACATCCTGGTGTTTTACCTGGTGGCTTGGAAGTTGCTGCCAGCCCTGCGGGATGACGATCCGGGGGTGGTCCGGCTTGGCCTTACGGTTAAAGCCGTAACCGAGGCCGAGCGTTCCTCGCGCTTTATCGCCATCACCTTGATCGCCTTTATATTCTCCAACCTGACGGCATACCTGATCAACATTTATTGGGTGTTTGAACCGGGACGGCATGCCTGGTATTGGGAAGTGCTGTTATTTTACGCGGTTTCAGGCATCAGCATATTTATCGGCACGGCCATCGGATGGGTCATGATCAAGTGGTTTCACGTGAGCACGTCGTTTTCCTATCTCAGTAAAATCATGGCCGCGTTATTGATCAACTTTGTCTGCCGGAAGTTTTTTATTTTCCAGGGATGAACCGGCGGTCTCGGCCTGAAGACGCGCGCGTAGGGCGGTGCAACGCTGGTGTACGTCCTGTCGGCGAACCGCCATGGCGATGGCTTTGGGCGATCCGACCAGAATAACCATTTTTCTTCCGCGCGTGATCGCGGTGTACAGCAGGTTTCGCTGCAACATCATGAAATGCTGGGTGTGCAGGGGAATGACCACGCACGGATACTCGCTTCCCTGGCTTTTATGCACGGTGATCGCATAGGCCGGAGCAATTTCATCCAGTTCATTGAAGTCGTACCGGACAAACCGGTCGCCGAACCGCACCACCAACCGTTGATCCTCGCGTTCGATCCGGTGGATGAAGCCGACATCCCCGTTGAATACTTCTTTGTCGTAGTCGTTTTCCAACTGCATAACCTTGTCGCGCTCGCGGAACACCGTTCCGAAACGTTCGAGGCTTTCGCCGTCGGGATTCAACGTTTCCTGAAGCCGGGCATTCAGGTTGCGCGCGCCAAGCGCACCGCGCTGCATGGGGGCGAGTACCTGGATGTCGCGGATGGGGTGCGCGTTGAAGCGTGACGGGATGTGCCGACTGACCAGGCGAAGGATGGTATCCACCGCCCGATCCGGGTCCTCCTCGGCCATGATGAAAAAATCCGAACCGGAACCCGGAGCGCCGGAGACCGGCGCTTGTCCCCGGTTGACCGCATGGGCATTCACGACGATCGAGCTGCCGCCGGTCTGGCGGAATATCTCGTTGAGATGGGTTACCGGAAATCCGCGGCTGTCGATGATGTCCTTGAGCACCGAGCCCGGTCCCACCGAGGGCAACTGATCCACATCGCCGACCAGCACCAACGCGGCATGGCGCGGCAAGGCCTTGATAAGAGCGTACGCCAGGGGCAAATCCAGCATGCTGGATTCATCGACAATAAACACGTCGCCTTCCAGCGGGCGGCTCACGTCAAAGTGAAAGCGGCCGCTTCCCGGTTCGAACTCCAGCATCCGGTGAATGGTTTTGGCCTCCAGGCCGGTGGTTTCGGATAACCGTTTGGCAGCCCGGCCGGTTGGAGCGCAACAGTGGACAACAACTTTCTTGGCCCGCAGGATTTGAATCACCGCTTGGACCAAGGTGGTTTTCCCGACGCCGGGTCCACCGGTAATAATGCTGACCTTGTGGCGAAGGGCCCCGGCTACAGCTTCGCGTTGGGCCGGGGCCAGGGAAAAGCCAATGCGGCCCTCCGCCCAGGCAATCGCCCGCTCGATATCAATGGGCGGGCTGGGGTAGGGGCCGTTCCGGAGTTTCACCAGGGTGCGGGCCAGTCCGGTTTCATTCTCATGGAGCACGGAAAGGTAGATGAGCGTTTCGCCGGTAATTTCATCGCGCACCAAACGGCGTTCGGCCAAACCATGGGCGATGGCGGCTTCAATGATCGGTATGTCGATGTTCAGGATTTCCGCGGCTTGCGTGATCAAGCGGTCAAGCGGGCAAGCGCAATGGCCGGCGGTGGTGCTTTCGAGCAGGACATGTTCGATACCGGCCCGGGCGCGTAGATCGCTGTCGGCCGGTATGCCCATTTTCATGGCAATTTGGTCGGCGCTTTTGAAGCCGATGCCCTTGATGTCACGGGCCAGGCAGTAGGGGTCGCGTTTCACGGCGGGGATGGCTTGGTCGCCATAGCGTTTGTAGATGCGGAACGCCCGTGCGGTGCTGATGCCGTTGGCCATGAGAAAGGCCATGATCGTTCTGATCTCCCGGGCTTCGTTCCAACTGTCCTTGATGCTTTGCCGCCGGGTGCGACCGATACCTTCCACTTCCTCGAGACGCGACGATTCCTTTTCAATAATGGAGAAGATATCTTTGCCAAAGTGGCTCACCAGTTTGGCGGCGTACACCGGGCCGATGCCCTTGATCATGCCGGAGCCCAGGAATTTTTCGATGCCCTCGATCGAATGGGGCGGCGTGCTTTTCAAGGATTCGGCCTTGAATTGACGTCCGTGCTGGCGGTCGGTGATCCATCCTCCCTCGGCAACGATGTCTTCACCAGGCACGATGTTGGCGATTTGACCGACCACCGTGACCGGCGTTTTGCGCCCGGCGATTGCCACCCGCAGGACGCAAAAGCCGGTTTCCTCGTTGTGAAAGGTGACCCGGTCCACGGCGCCTCGAATGAGTTGCGCCGTTCCGGTTGCTGGTTGGGACGATGATTCCGGCATTGCCCTAAGGTAGCAGGTCAACGAGCTCGGAACAATTTGTGATTTTCAAGCGTGGCGTCTTGCGGCATACTCATCGTCCATGAGGAGCAGCACTACGGCATTTTCCCATTTGGCTACCGCCGAATTGACGGATCAGGGACGCATTCGCACCCGCAACGAAGATGCCATTATCCGCCTTCCCTCGGCCGGAGTATTTTGCGTGGCCGATGGCATCGGCGGGGGCGATGTCGGCCATGAGGCCAGCGAAGCCACCGTGCTTTCCTTGTTGGATACCTTTGCCCGCGCGGAAGCGTCCGGCAATCATCATTCGCTCGCTTCGCGCAAGGCCTTGGTGCGGGAGGCGATGAACCGCGCCTGCCATTCGATCCATCAAAACGGAATCGCCAACGGATACCGCCAATCCGGCACCACGGCGGTGACCATGATCTTTGATCTGGAAGATCCCGGTCGGGCGGCCATCCTCCATGCCGGAGACAGCCGGGCGTATGTATTTCGCGAAGGCCGTTTGCGCCGTCTGACCCGCGACCACACCGTGGCCGAGGAGGCGGGTTGGCCGAGCGATGAGGCTTGGGCCTACGGAATGCGAACCATTATCACCCGGGCGGTGGGCGTGCGCCCCTTTGTGGATCTGGATGAAACACCGGTCGACGTGCGTTCGGGCGACTTGTTTATGTTGTGCACGGATGGGTTGACCGCCATGTTGTACGACCGCCGGATCGCCGAATTGCTGGAGCATCATGGGCATCATGATCTGGAACGCACGGTATCCGAGTTGGTGAAGGAAGCCAATCAGGCTGGCGGGCGAGACAATATTACCATTCTGCTGATTCGCGTTGACGAGGTAAATGAACGGCATCCCGGACGTTCACCATCGTGGCTATCGCGATGGTGGCGGACGGTATTGCGTCGTCTGGGGGCGGGGTCCCCGCGTTCGACGGGACGGGCGTTTCGCTAATCCATCGCCCCGCCGGGCGCCGTCAGCGCTTGATCCACCACTGTGACGTGGCGGAAATAATGCACAGGCCGATGGCCACCGAGGCAATTAGTATCACGGTTTTAATGTGCTGATCGGCATTAATCATACCCGCGTCCTGCTTGAAGTATACGATCAAGGCGACCGCGCCGGCGGCTATCCAGAAGGCCAGCCACCATAACCAATTGCTTTGTTTGGGTGTCTTCATTCAACTTGGCAGTTTAATCATTTGATGTCGGCTGCCAAGGATATACTCGTTTTACTTTTGATGAGGGAATCCAGCCGGACTTGCCGCCGGCCCGCACCTTGGTCCAGGCGTCAAACCGATCCTCCAGACGGATGATGGACCCCTCCGGCAAGGTGAAAAATGGCGTGGCTTGCTCTCTGGGTTCATACATGGCGGTTACGTTCGGGGCCATCACCACGGCTTCACCCGGGTGTTGCCACCTCCGCCAGTATTCCCAACCGCCCAACGCGAGCAGAGCCGTACCTGCCGCGGTGATGGCAACCGGTTTGGTGAATCGTCGCGAGCGGGGTACGGTCAAGGCGACCGCCCCCGCCAGGATGGCCAACCAATAGGCGAAACGAAACAACGTGGTCCATTCGGCATGACTCAATTCCTGGGCCGCACGGTCGATTAATCGGGGAACGGGGGAAACGGCGCCGACCCGTTGTTGTGCCAACTCAAGATTGGCCGCAGTGTCGGGATCGCGCGGCGATAAATACCAGGCGCGTCGGTAATGCAGGACCGCATCCCCGATCCGCCCGGCCCGGAAATGGGTATTCGCAAGGTTGTACCAGATCGCGGCGTTATCGATGCCCGCTGCCTGAATCGCCCGATAGTGTTGCAACGCTTCCGCGTGGTCGCCGCGATCGTAGGCGGCATGGGCGGCTAACCAATGTTCCTCTACTGTCGTGGATTCGGCGAACAGGCGCATGGAACCCGAGGCCAGAGCGGTGGCGATGCCAGCAATGACAAACATCCGCTTCATGATAGTCGAACCTTTTCCATGGTGCGCAACATGTCCTGCGTGCGCTGAAGCTGCTCTTTCCGGCGAATCGGATCATCTCCCGCACCGGATGAGGCAAACCGGGCTTCTTCGCATTCCCGCATCAAGGTATCCAGATCCTGAAGTTGGTTTTCGTTCATGCCAGCCTTGCGGCATAGCTGCAGAATCAGGGCCGGGGAAACCTCCCCCGGCTCGAGGTTGGCGCGATGGCCGACATAATCGGCGAGCGCCTGCCAGAGGGCTTGGTGAAATGTTCCGTCGCCAGCGCTGTTCAAGGCGGTTTCGGCCCGTCGCAGCGATTTCCGAGCGGAACGAGGCGCCTGCATACGGCGACGACGGGTGTGGTCACGATTGACGGCCTCACGCCGCTGTTGCCATAAAAACAACATGACCAAAGCCAGCAAGGGAAGGGTATGGGTTGGAACATCAAGCGAGGTCTGCGATGGCGAATGCGACACACGCAGTGCTTCGGGTTGGCGCTTCACATCCAGAATGTCGATGCCCAATGGGCCCCGGTCCGGTGGTGACATGCCTCCCGGGGCTTGAACCATCATCGGGGCGGTGGCCGCGCCGGGTTTTACCACCAGCGGGTAGGGGCCCCGTTCAATGGTTCTAAATGCCGCGGCCTCGGGATCAAAATACGAGAAGCGGACCGCCGGTAATTCCCGAATGGCATCGCTGCGGGGAATAAACACCTGTTCAAACACCTTGTGATCCCGCCCCGATGCAATCAGTTTGGGATCATACCGGCGGAAGTCATCACCAAACTGAAGCGCGGGCATGGAAATGTTCTCAAAATTGCCCTGTCCGGTAATGCGCAGGGTCAGGGTTACGGGATCGCCGGCTTGTACTTCCCGGGGTTGAATATCCATGTCCATGTCAAAGCGCCCAACCGCTCCATTAAACTCGGGGGGGCGGTCCTCGACCGGGAGCGGAAGAATCCTGACCGCCACCGGGCGGGCGGCTACCGTCAACGGCTGAACCTCCTGCCGACCGAAGAAAAAGTCGAAGTCTCCGAAAAACGGGTCGCGTTGACGTTCGCGGCGCACCAGAACATTGACCCGGACCATCGGCTCCAGCGAAAAGGTACCGGCGGTGATGGCGGTTCCCCGCATGCGAAACCGTCTCACCTCGTAGATTTCCTGATTCACCACTTCACGGATGGAGCCGATTTCCTGAAAATCCTCAAGATTCAAGCCGGTGGCGGGCAGGTTCTGCAATTGAATGCCCCGGTCGAGATTCACCCCCCGGTGATAAAGGTGTAGTTCAACATCAAAGCGTTCCTGGAGATAAATATCGGTTCGCGGTACATGCAGCCGGGCGAATACCAGATCATCGATGGTTTGACCGTCCGACTCCGATTCCCCGCCGCTCGGCGGCAATACTTGAACTTCCACCGCGGCGATTTCATGGGTGACGCCTTGCAACTCCATGGAAAAGGGACCGACGGTGAATGTTCCGGTTGCCCGCGGGACCAACCGGTAATTGAAGCTCAACCGTCGTTCCTGGTTGCCGTTGACGAATTGGAAGTGTTGCTCCTGCCCGGTGTAGTGGATGGCAAAGTCGGGAAGTTCGGGAATACCCGGAGCCTGCGCGGGGTTCAAATTGGTAAATTGCAATTTAAGCGTTGCCGATTCATTGAGGCGGATGACCCGGGGCTGAATATCCAGCGTTACCGGCTGGGCGAAGACGGAAAACATACTCGCGCCGCCGAAAGCGAGGGCGATTATCAAATGTAGTGGGTTGACCGGGCGCACCGACATATTACCAATCTCTTTCCACCGGGGGCATGTTTCGCATTTGCCGTCTGATCATGTCCTGCATCATCTGTTCGCGTTGAGCCTGTTCAAGTTGACGCAAGCTGTCCAGCACCATCTCGGCTTCTTCCTCGGTCATTTCCTCCGCGCGGGATTCCCGCTCCGCTGGCTCTTCCGGCGGGGTGTCCGCCTCGTTTTCATCCGGCGCGTTTTCGTTTTGATCATCCGACTCGGACGCTTCCGAGGGCTCGGAAGATTCCGGGGACTCCGAGGGATCGGGGGAGGCGTCCGACGAGTCGGATGAGGACTGATTTTGTTCTTGCTGTTGTTCCAGCAGAGCTTTGAGGCGCAACAACGGCTCATCGTCGGGGTAAAACAAAAGCCCTTCGTTGACGATGGCGAGCGCGCGTTCCGGGTCTTCACGAATAAACGTGGCGGAGCCCAGGTTAAAATAGTCGCGGGCCGAATCCGCGGCCAGCGCCGGCGCGGTCATGATTGCGGCGGCGAGGCCGATCAACCGTAAACCATAACGCGCGTGATTCATGGCGGCGTTGCCTCCCCGGAGGGTGTGACCAGGATTTCCGCGACCGCCGTGGTGCGCTCGGTCATGGTTTCAAACAGTTTTTTAACTTCCGGATCCAGGGTCAGGGCCTTTTCCACCATGGGTTGATTTTGCTGAAACCATTGGGCGGCCTCCACGAACCGGAATTCGCCGATCATTTGCTCTCCCTGGCGCAGGCGTTCCATGGCTTGAGCGACCATCTGGAGAATACGAATCTGGGCCATCATGCTGAGTTCATAGTTGATCTTGGCATCCTGGTCGCCGGGTTCGAGTCGTAATGCCTGGATGTAATTGGTGGAGGATTCCTGATAGAGCCGGAATGCGCCGGCCACATCGCCTTCGTTCAGTTGTAGTTGAGCGGACTGATATAACGCATTGCCGAGGTTGAAATAGATCCGGTGCTGCAGCCGGATGTCCGGCGTGCGTAGCGCCTCACGGAATGCCGACGCGGCTTCCGCCGGTTGGGTGAGGCGGTACAACCCGATTCCGCGGTTGTAGTGCAACAAAGCGGGATCAAAGGGCGGGGGAGCAGGCATGGCGGCCAGCGCCGCCGTGAAGCCATCCAGGCCGGATTGAAAGTCGCCGTCCTGATAGTGCTTCAAGGCCTGACGAAACAACCGGTCCGGTGCGGCCGGCGCGGATTGGGCGGCGGCCTCACCGGTCGGCCACCCGCCGGTTAAGCAAGCTACCATGAAGATAGTTCCAAGCCGTTTCATGATGATAAGCTCCGGTTACTGCGCTCCCGGCGCCAGGCCTCGATGATCAGGCAAAGCAAGCCCGCGCCAATCAGCCAGCCGGCACGGTCCTCCCACATTTTTAATCGTTGGGTTTCTCCTTCCGCCGGTCGTAACTTCGACCACTCGTCCCGGACCAAGCGTTCAAATCCGAATTGTCCGGGGGCCGCGCGGATGTAGGCCCCGCCGGTGGACAGGGCGAGCCGTTGAAGGACCTCTTCATTCAAACTGCTTTTTACCAGTTGCCCGTCGCGGTCACGCAGAAAGGTTTCCCGGCCTGATTCGTCCTGAATGGGGATCAACTCGCCCTCCGGGCTTCCCACGCCTATGGCATAGACCTTGATGTTTTTCTCCTGGAGAAAGGGAATCACGGCAAGCGGATCGCCAACGGTGTCTTCGCCGTCGGTGACAAGCACGATGATCCGGTCGGCGGCGGAGGCATCCTCGAACGAGTTTGCCGCGGTGCGCAGGGCGTCGGCGATCGCCGTCCCGCCGCGCGGCACCAAGCCGACGTGGATGTCGTCCACATACATCATGAAGGCGGCATAGTCGGAGGTCAGCGGGCATTGCAGGTAACTGAGCCCGGCGAAAACCACCAATCCCACCCGGTCGCCCCGGAGGTAACCGACCAAATCCCGGAGCGCCCACTTCGCCTGTTGCAGCCGATTCGGGCGCATATCCGTGGCCAGCATGGAGCGGGAGGTGTCGACAACCACCATGACATCCAATCCGGTCCGTCGGATTTCCCGCCAGGTAAATCCCCATTGCGGTCGGGCCAGTGCCGCCCCGAAGAACAACAGGGCGAGCAGCCACCAGGCAAGACGCCCGTACACCCGGCGGGGCAGCCATTCCGGGTTGATGCGGGACCAAAGCTCCGGGGCGATCAAGGCGCCAAGGCGGCGCAGGCGCGCACGCTGCGCGACGAACAGGATGGCCGCCGCCGGCAACAGAACCAGCAACCACGGTAAAAGTTTGGGAGCGCCCCAGTTCATGGCAGCCTCCCGAGCCGCCCCAAGGCGAGCAATTTCTCCAAGGCGAGCAGACCGATGGCCCAGCCGAGAAAAGGCATGAAGCGCTCCTCGAAATACCGGTACTGATCGATATTGATTTCCGTTTTTTCAAGTTGATCAATTTCCTGGTATATCGCGTTCAATCCTTCGAAATCACGCGCCCGGTAATAACGGCCGCCGGTCATCGCCGCGATTTCCTTCAGGGTGGGCTCATCGACATCCGACATTTGTTGCACATAACGGGTGCCGCCGAACGGATCACGAATCGGCACGCGGGAAATGCCGTCGGTACCGGCGCCAATGGTATAGACGCGGATACCCAGGGCCTGGGCGGCTTTCGCGGCATTGAGCGGCGTTATTTCCCCCCGGTTGTTCACGCCGTCGGTCAACAGGATGATCACCTGTGATTTGGCCTCGCTGTCGCGCAGGCGGTTGACCGCTGAAGCCAATCCGGTGCCGATGGCCGTGCCGTCCGGTAGCATGCCCGCTTCCAGGCGTTGAATTTGCTGCAACAGCCAGCCGCGATCGGTGCTTAACGGCGCCATGGTGAACGGCAACGCGGCAAACGCGACAAGTCCAATCCGGTCATGAGGCCGGCTGTTGATGAAACGCTCCATGACTTCCTTGGAAGCTTCCAGGCGGTTCATCGGACGTCCCCGGTTGGAGAAGTCTTCCGCCAGCATGGATGTGGATAAATCGACGCACAATACGATGTCGATGCCTTCGGTACGAACCGAACGCTCCTCCAGGCCTTTCTGCGGCCGGGCGAGGGCGATGATCGCCAGCACCAAGCCAAGGCCGTAGAACATGGGTAGAACCGGTTGGGCCAGCACGGCCCAACTGGGACCCATGCGGGCGAATACACCGGCATCACTGAAACGAATGCCGGTTCGCCGGGATCGGGCATAACGCAAATACACCAGCACGGGAACCAGCAACAGTAACAGGAGCAACCAGGGATAACGAAAGATCATCGCGCACCTCCCGGTCCTGGCGGTTGTGGTGCGGGGATGGTTTCACGCACCAGGCGGGCGGCGGCATCCCAGGCGTTGCGCATATCCTCGATCTCCGGCTGAAACCGGGCAAACTTGACCAAATCGGACTGTTCCAGAAACGCCTGGGTCAAGGTGCGGTGATCGCTTGAAAGCTGGTTGGACTGGCTGGAGGTGCGGATAAACTCCTCGGTCGTTTGTTCCGGCGCCTTGAGGTCAAAACGCTCCTCCAGGTACAAACGGACAATTGCGGACAATTCAACATAAAAAGGTTCGGCATCCCCGCTTTCCATCCAGCCCCGTTGCAATAACGCTTTCAGGGCGGCCAGAGCCACCTCGTGGGGCGGCACGCGACGGGTGACCGGGGCGGACGTCTTTTTCCGCTTCAATCCGTTGCGCAACAGCCAGGCGGCAATCAAGGCGAGCGCGGCAATGCCCGCAATCATCGCCAGCACGCGGGGCCAAATCCGCCCCGGAAATGCCGCCGGCGGTTTGATGTCCGCCAACGCCGGTGGCGGATTGGTCAAAACGGAATCCACGCGTAACACGAGTTCGGGGAAGGGCAGGGAAGTTTCCGATCCGCCTTCGGCCAGGACAATCAAGGCGTTGGTGGCGATGCGGTGTTCTCCGACTACGAAAGACGACAAGGCAATCCGGGTGGTCGTTTGGCGTCGCCCATCCCGAATGGACTCGCCCGTGCTTTCCATATCCCAGACCATGATGACCGGCTCCCGCTGCGGATTCGGTACCACAATGCGTTCCTGTTCGCGGTGTTCAACGCGAAGGGTGAGCAGAACGCGATCGCCTACGGTGATCCGGTTGGTGCTCAGCACGGCGGTCACGTCGGCGGCCGGCGCGGCGCTCCCGGCCAACCACATGCCGATCCCCAAAAAGACAATCCGGATCATCGCCGTCTCTCCCGCTTCCGGAAGAAGCGAATGAGCTCCTTGGTGTAGGGCGCACCGGCTGACAGTTCAATCAAATCCACGCCGCGGCGTGCCATGCCTTCGCGCAGCAAGGAGCGACTGCGTTCCTGCGCGGCGGCGAAGGCGCTGCGCACGGCGCTGCTGGAGGTGTCAACCAGCAGGCGTCGCCCGCTCTCGGCGTCCTGCCATTCAATCAATCCCGCGGGAACCAACATCTCCTCCCGTTGGTCACGTATCGCCACCGCAATCATGTCGTGGCGTTTTGCCGTAACCGCCAGCGCCGGTTCGAAATCGTGGTCCAGAAAATCGCTGATCAGAAATGCCACCGTTTTGCGGTGCGACAAGGTATTCAGATGATGCAGTGCGGATTGAATGGACGTGCCGACCCGTTGGGGCTGGTAATACAACACATCCCGAATGACCCGCAGGACGTGTCGGGTTCCCTTGCCCGGGGGAATGAAGTGTTCAACCTCGTCGGTAAACAGCATCAGCCCGACGCGGTCATTGTTTTGAATCGCCGCGAAGGCCAGCACCGCCGCGACTTCTGCCGCCAAATCGCGTTTGATCTGGGCGCGGCTGCCAAACTCGTTGGAACGGCTGACATCCACCAGCAACATGACCGTCAACTCCCGTTCCTCCACGAATTTTTTAACGAACGGGTGGCCCATGCGGGCGGTTACGTTCCAGTCGATGGAGCGAATGTCGTCCCCGGCCTGGTACTCCCGGACTTCCTGAAACTCCATGCCCTGACCCTTGAACACGCTATGATACTGTCCGGCAAAAACATCGCTGACCATGCGCGACGTGCGGATTTGTATCCGGCGTATTTTCTTGATGATTTCGGGAGGAAGCATACGAGCGGTTTGGGATTTTAGATTTAGGATTTAGGAATCATGGTGATTGGCATACGGCACGATCACTGCACCGCGGGCTGAACTTATTTGTTCGGGTCTTCATCTCTGCTTCGGTTGTCATATCCACCTCATTACGAAATCTAAACTCCGAAATCCGAAATCAAAATTCCTACGGTACGGGCAGCTTGTTCAAAATCCGGGTGATGAGGTCTTCGGAGGTCAATTCCTCCGCTTCCGCCTCGTAGGAAACAAGAATACGATGGCGCAGTACGTCGTGGGCGATGGATTTGACGTCCTGCGGGGTGACATAGCCGCGACCTTGCAGGAAGGCATGGGCTTTGGCGGCCAGGGTCAGGTATATGGTGGCGCGCGGTGAAGCGCCAAACCGGATGAACGGTCCGATATCCAACTGGTATTCCTTCGGGTCCCGGGTCGCGAAGACAATGGCGAGGATGTAATCCTTGATCTTGTCGTCCACATATATGTTGTCGACCACACCACGCGCTTCGACAATTTGCTTGAGTTCAATCACCGGGCGTACGGAGAGATTGACCGTGGTGGAGGCCATGGCGTCGAGTATCTTGCGCTCTTCGTCCCGATTGGGATAGGTGACTTTGAGTTTCAGCATGAACCGGTCGACCTGCGCTTCGGGCAGCGGGTAGGTTCCTTCCTGCTCGATCGGGTTTTGCGTCGCCAACACCAGAAACGGTTCCGGAAGTTTGAAGGTTTCCGGACCGATGGTCACCTGGCGTTCCTGCATGGCTTCGAGCAGGGCGCTTTGCACCTTGGCGGGCGCCCGGTTGATTTCATCGGCGAGCACCAGGTTGGCAAATACCGGTCCTTTGCGGGTGGTGAACTGGCCGTCCTTGGGGTTGTAAAGCTGGGTGCCGATAATGTCGGCGGGCAGCAGGTCGGGGGTAAATTGAATACGCTGCATGGTGGCGTGGATGGCCCCGGCCAGCGTTTTTACGGAAAGCGTCTTGGCCAGCCCGGGCAGCCCTTCCAGCAGAAGGTGGCCATTGGCCAGCAGCCCGAGTAACAGGCGGTCCACCAGGTAGGTCTGGCCGACGATGACGGTGCTGATTTCCGCGCGGAGGGCGGCGACGAAGGCGCTGTGTTGTCTGACTTGTTCGTTGATGGCGGTTATTCCGGTACTCATGCGGACAGTTCTCCTTTTTGCTGCACGGCGTAAAACATTCACCGGTGCGATGTTCGTGATTGGATGAATCAGGATGGCAGGGTGTTCAAATTTTGGTCCGCGCCCCGCCCGGCATTGATTTGGCGAAGCGCTTCGTAAACGGCAATTCCGGCGGCGGTGGATAGGTTCAAGGATCGCACATGGCGGGTTTGCAGCGGTATGCCGACAATGCGGTCGGGATAGCGGGCCAGCAGGGCATCGGATAAGCCTCGCGTTTCCGGGCCGAATACCAGGTGATCCCCCGGTTGAAATGCTGTCGTGAAAATGTTTTGGGTTCCTCCGGTACTGAACAGGAAAAACCGCGATGGCCGACATACCCGCTCGTAGGCATCCCAGTCCGGATGAACGACCGGGGCGATGGCATCCCAGTAATCCAACCCGGCCCGTTTCAGCTTGGCGTCGTCCAATCGGAACCCAAGCGGTTCGATCAGGTGCAAACCGGAGCCGGTGGCCGCGCACATGCGGGCGATGTTTCCGGTATTGGGAGGGATCTCCGGCTCGACCAGCACCACCTGGAGCGGCGGGTCGGGCCAATGGAACGGATGATCAAATTTCCGGGTATGCGCGTGCTTCACCGCGCGGACTCTTCCGCCTCTACCAGCAACCGGGCCGACCGGGCGATTTTTCCAGCGATCTGCGCGCCGGCCTTTTTCAGGGCATTTTGCCCGGCCGCCTGAACCGACTGGCCGCCTTCCTGCGCGCTGGCATCTTCAACCGTGATGATTTTTCCGTCGCTGATTCGGACGATGCGCGCCGATACTTCGGCTTGGGTGCGAATGACGTTTACCCCGTAGGCGCGGCCCTCGCTTGCTTTCACGGCCGTTGCCTGACCGGTGATCAGGTAGTCAGCTTCCAGCAGACGGCCCGCCTGCAATCCGTAGGCCATCGAAGCGAGCAGCTTCAAGTCGCCTCCGACTTCCGGCAGTCGGGCGGCGTTGAGGTCGATCACCTCCAGGCCGGCGCGGACCAGCGCTTTTTCGACGGCGCTTTGTACGATGTGTTGCGATTGGTCGGAATAGAGCATCCAGTACCAGATGTGGTCGATGCGCTCCGGAAGAATCACCACAAACCGGAGGGGACGGTTTTCGGCGCTGACTTCGGGTTCATCCGCGCCCGTTTCCGGAGTTTCCTCCTCCGCCACGGACTCTTCAACCTGCTCTTCCGGGGTGTAGGGGACCGCTTCGGCAATTTCGGCAACGGTATCTTCCTGTGCTTCCGCCAGGAGATCCTCGGCGAAACCGGCCAACGGCAACACAACACACGCACCAAGCAAAACAATCCATTTATTCATAAAAACTCCCTATGGTTGAGACGTATTCTTGCCAACAGCCCGGTAATGTCAAGGCAGGGTATCATGGGGAGGGATGCGCCCGGGTGACCGCCTCGGGTGACGGAAAAACATTGCCCATGGGCTGATGATCCAATCAATTCAGGCACGTATCCGACGTATCGCACCTCACGCCTGGCGGCAATAAATACCGCTTTAGTAAATCACTTCAATTTTCCATTAAACACAAACCACACAAAGAGGGTAACTTAATTAAAACGCTTTAAGCGTAGGTGTGTTTCTTGAACCATAAAGGTAACAGTATGAAGCGGAATCTATTCGCAATCGTTTGTATGGCAGCGGCTTGCATCCACTACTCATCCGTGGTTTTTGCCCAAAACCCCATTCATGTGACCTATCTCTGGCACATGCATCAGCCGATTTATTACCCGTATGAAAGTGTTCAGGCCACCGACAATGCCAATCGTTTTGTGTTCAGCGTGGCCGGGGTTCACGGGGAGCGCTCCGGTAACTACGGCGACTGGCCCAAAAATGCCGTCCAGCAAGGTGCGGACCGTGGCTTGCCCAACGCCGGCGTACAGGTGAGCTTTTCCGGTTCGTTGATGGAAAACCTGAACGGGTTGTGGGGAACCGGTTGGCGCGACCACTGGCGTTGGGCGCGCAACGGGCTGCGCACCGTCCGCGACAATCCCCGCTTGGACTTGGTCGGTTTCGCTTATCACCACTCGCTGATGCCGTTGACCAGTTATGAGTCGATGCGCATGCAGATCAAGCTGCACAAGGAGGCGTATAAGGATAACTGGAATACCGGTGGTTCCTATTCCAAGGGTTTTTTCCCGCCTGAATCGTCATTTGCTTTGCACATGATTCCCGCGCTGGTGGAAGAAGGCATTGAGTGGGTGATGGTGGACAGCGGCCATTTTGACCGCACACTGGAAGATTTCCCGTGGTCGCCGGCGAGTTCGATCCGTCCGAATCGCTCGGAGTTCCGCAACGGCACGGCAGCGAATAAAGCCAGCCAATGGGTTCAGCTTCAAAATGTCTGGGCCCCTACGCCAGTGGCCGCGCCGTTCAGCTACCAACCGCACCGGGTGCGGTACGTGGATCCCCACAGCGACCCCGCCAACCCCACGGTCAAATCCATGATCGCCGTGCCGGCGGCCCGCTACGAAGGCAACGAGAACGGGCGCGGCGGTTATGGCGCCTTCAAGCCGGAAAATGTCTGGGGCAGCAACGTGGACAAAAATAACAACCCGCAGCGTCCCATGATTATCCTGTGCCATAGCGACGGCGATAACTTCGGGATGAAAAATGCCGATGCCTTCCACGGCCAACACGGACTTTTCCTGAACATGATTCAGAGCAATCCGAATTTTTCGCACACCACCGTTCAGGATTACCTGGAGCTCTACCCCGTGCCCGCGAACGACTTCATCCATGTCGAAGCCGGTTCGTGGATCGGCATCGACGGCGGTACGCCTTACTTTGACAAATGGATCGAAAACAACGCCCGCGACGGCCAGCATCCGGACTATTGGTCCTGGTCCATGATCATCGCCGCGCAAAACCGGGTGCTTCATGCCGAAGACCTCGAAAACAACTACTCCATTAACGACGTCCGCTGGGGCATTGGTCCGGACACCGCCAAGGCGTGGCGGTATTTCCTGCAAGCCGAAACATCCTGCCACTGGTACTGGGACTATGACACCGCCAATCCTTGGGACGGCAACGCGACGCGCGGCGCCAACCTGGCCATGACCGAAGCCAACAAGGTCATCAACCGGCATCCCGGCGTCGATCGCGTCGGCCCGGCCATTTTTCATCCCCAGCGGAAAATCTGGAATCCCGGCGGTAAACACTGGAACGAAGCACAAAATCAACCGAGCGACTTCGATGTCTGGACCTTTGTGGATGACGTAAGCGGCGTGGCCTCGGTCACCCTGAAGTGGCGCACCGCCGACTTCAATTCCTACAAAAATCTATCGAACTATGCCCACGAACTTTACGCGCATACTCCGGGCCAGAACAGCGCGTGGAATGCCGTGCCGATGACCGGAGACTGGTACCCGACCGGCAAGGGCCCGAATGTTCCTGACCCGATCAACCGCGCGATGCGGTATACCGGCCGCGTCCAGGGGGCCAGCGACACGTTGGTCAGCTACTACATCGAAGCGGTCGACACCCGGGGCAACACCAACAAGACGCATATCCTTCATGTATGGGTAGGCGAGTCCACCGGCGGCGGAGGCGGCAATGAGCCGCGCGTGGAGTTTGATCCGCCCGCGCCAAACGGCTGCGAGCCGGTAACCATCAAATACCGCAAGTCCACCAGCATGCTGGGGGCAGGACCGATCCACATTCATATTGGTCGCAACGGCTGGTTTGATCTGGTGCCCGGCAATCCACAAATGACCGATAGCGGCGATTTTTGGACCTACGTTTACAATATTCCCAACGAAACCGAGACCATCAATATTGTCTTCAATAATGGCAGCGGTTCGTGGGATAATAACGGCGGTCAGAATTGGAATCTCGCCGTTGCAAACTGCGCTACCGGCGGTGGGAGTTCGGTCTCAACATTTTGGACCTCGCCGGCTCAGCTCTACGGCTGCGGACCGATCACGATCTACTACAATCCGGTAAACCGTCCCCTGGCCGGCGCCGCGCAAGTGTATATTCATGCCGGGCGCAATGGCTGGCAGGATGTGATATTGCCCAATCCGGCCATGAGTTTGCAAAACGGTATATGGAGCTACACCTACACTCCGGAGCCTGGTACGGAGGCCATTAATGTTGTTTTCAATAATGGGGAGGCGATTTGGGATAACAATGCCAACCTCGATTGGGTGATCAATGTCGGCGGATGTTACGGCGAAGAAGAGTGCGCCGGAGAAGGCGTGGTGTGGATCGTTCCTGAAAACCCGACCGGTTGCGATCCGATTACTGTCTATTATAATCCTGGTGCGGGGGGGACGCTCGTTAATTCAGGTTCCGGTGTTAAAATTCATATTGGCCGCGATGATGGCTCCGGTCGCTGGCAAGATGTTTTGGACCCGCCGCCGGGCATGACCCTCTTGATTTGCCCATCTTTGGCGACCACGGTATATTACTATGTTTACTCGCCGCCGCCAGGAACCCGCGAGATCAATTTCGCTTTCAGCTCCATTAATCATGTCGACAACAACAATGGCTTGGATTGGCATTATCCCGTGAACGGTTGCGCTGCGATTCCAACCGGTTTCGCCATCACGAATCCGGCCTCCAACACCCTGGTCGATTCTTCCGTGAGCAATCATGTCGTGCAAGGCATTGCTTCGGGCGTGGCCGGGCATCTCACCTGGACAAATAACCTCACCGGCGGCTCGGGCATGCTGCCGGTTTCTTCGCCGTGGACGATTCCTCAAGTCGCCCTCGGCATCGGGACGAATGTCATCACGGTAAGCGGAACCAACACGCTGCCCGGCGGCGTGGTGACCTCGGCGCACGATTCCGCCGCGAATTACGGGGCCGGGTGGACCAACGGATCCAACGGCGGGACCGGGTTCGGCGCCTGGGCCTTGGAATCGAACGGCACTGCCGGTCATTTCACCGCGGCGAAGGGTTGGGGCTTTTGGTCCCACGAAGGCGACAATTATTCCGCCGCCGTGCGACCCTTTACTGGAGCGTTGGTTGCCGGCCAGACCGTTCACATCCGCATGAAAAACGGATGGATCTGGGAGCAGGGCGGTTCGGTCGGCGTGGCCTTGCGTGATTCGGACGGCCACGAGAAGTGGGTGTTGTATTTCTCGGGTGGCGCGTCCACCTATGCCGGCACCCATGCCACCGACATCGGCTGGACGGACGCCGGGCTTGATATCGCCTTTTCGCTTACCAGCGCGACGCATTACGCCGTGACCATCACCCCGGTGGGCGGAACTGCCCGCACCTATACCGGGTCGTTTACCGGCCACATCCACAATGTGCGAGCGTGGTCCTTTGGCAACGGAACCGGCGACGAATTTAATTCCAATCGGGATTACTTCGTGAACAATTTGATGATCACCTCGACAGGTTCCGGTGGCAGTTCAACCACCAGCGCCACGGTTACCATTGTCCGTCAAGCCGTCGGCCATGGCGACAGCAACGGCGATGGCATCCCCGATACCTGGTACCAACAACATGGCGTTGATCCGAGCACCCCGGGCCGGGCCGATCAAAACATTCCGAACGGCAACATGACCTATCGCATGGCATACCTGTATGATCTTGATCCCAATAACCCGCCGGCCGTAAATCCGAATACGATTCATCACGCGGCATTGGACGGGGCCATGATGCAGGTGCGTGTGGAAGCGCCCACCTCGCCGAACCGTCGCTACGATGTCTATTGGACCACCAATCTGGCCGATCCGGTTTGGATGCCGATGGGGCATAACCTTCCTGGACGGGTCGATCAGGCGCCGGTTGTCTTTACCGTGACCAATGGCCCGGATGTGCGGTACTACCGCACCGGAGCCCGGCTGCCGTAAGGGGAATAGGACGCGCATTGACCGGAGTAGCCGTTCCGTGAGCGGCAACTTTAGTAAAAAAAGCATTGCCTTCCCCGGTAATTCCGATTACAAGGCGGGCTCTTTTTGAAGACGTAAGGAAAACATTATGACAACGAAAGCTGATCGCCATCATCCGACCACCCGGCCCAAGAAGAGCGAGGCCGAAAAGCGCGCCCGTCAAAACGTGCACCGCAAGCGCCTGGTTGCGCTCGGGCTGCCCGAGGAAAAGGTCAAGAAATTGACCGCGAAGGATATGCGTACGTTGCTGCGCCGTCCGAAGAAAATCAAGGTGTAAGCGTCCTGCGCTTATGACCCGGAGAACCCGCGTGAACAACGCGGGTTTTTTATTTCCCCTGGGTGCGGGTGACTTTTTTCGCCATGATCGCGTCGATCACCCGCGCGGGCGCGAACCGTCGCACGATCAGGCCAAGGTAGGCGGGCAGGGTAACCGGATACCGGATACGGGGCCGCGGACTGCTGGCGGCATGGAGAATCTTCCGGGCGACCGCCTCCGGACCCAAGGTAAACCGTGCCGGTCGAATTCCGCTCATTTTCCGCTGCCGCAATTCGGCTTCGTAGTAGGCGCGATGCGCGGTGCGATCCGCGTTCAGGGTCGCTTCAGCCCGCCCGGCGGCGTTTTCCCCGAAGGCGGTGGCGATCGGACCGGGCTCAACCAGACTGACCGCGATGCCGGTTCCCCGCAATTCGACCCGGAGGGCATCACTTAACGCCTCCATCGCGAATTTACTCGCCGAATAGACGCCGAGGTACGGCAAGCTGACCTGACCGAGTACCGAGCTGATGTTGATGATCCGTCCATAACCTTGCCGACGCATCGCGGGGAGCAGACGGTTGGTGAAATCCTGCATGCCGATGACATTGACTTGGAATTGGTAGTCGAGCAGTTCGCGGGACAAATCCTCAATAGCCCCGACCTGACCAAATCCGGCGTTGTTGACCACTACGCCCACCGTTCCGCCGAGGCGATCAAGGATTTCGTCGGCGGCCCGTGCCACCGAACCGGCGTCGGCGGTATCCAGCTTTACGGCAAAGAATCCTTCAGCGGAAAGCGATTCGAGATCGCCATCTTTTCGCGCGGTGGCGACCACCTGCCAGCCTTGATCTTTCAGCAGCGCCGCGGCGGCACGACCGATACCGGTGGAACAACCGGTAACGACGACAGTTTTTCCGGGAACGGGGTACTTCATGGGGTGGCACTGAAACGGTCAGGATAAAAGTTCCAAACCTTGGAAAATGACCGCTTGAAAAGTTCCCCGCCTGCCTGCCAGCCCCGCACGCCTGCGTGGGGCAGGCTGGCTCCCTCCCGCATATCGGGAGGGCGGGCAGGCAAGGTTTGGAACTTTTTTATGGCCGAACTTCCAAGGTTTGGAACGTTTCCGGGCATCGGAGGGCGATTAAATCGCCGCCGCCGGATTGGCGTCGGAGCGTTCGAACGGAAGCAGTTCGCCGCCGACCGCCGAAGCGCCGCCATCGACATACAGCACCTGGCCGGTAATTTTCTTGGCGTAGGGGCCGAGCAGAAACAGAACGGCGTGTGCGACTTCGTCTTTGTCGTTGATGGTGTCCCACGGCAGGGGGCTTTGTTTGTTCCAGGTCTGGGACAATTCGGCGAAGCCGGGAATGGAGCTGGCCGCCTTGGTGGTCAGGGGGCCGGCGGATACCGCGTTGATGCGGATGAGGTCGCGGCCATGCCGGCGGGCGAGGGCGCGGACAAGCGCCTCCAGTGCGGCCTTGTTGACGCCCATCCAGTTGTAGTAGGCGAAGGCCTTGGCGGCTTCAAAGGAGAGGGTGACCACCGAGCCGCCCGCTTTCATGTAGGGGAAGGCATGGCGGGTTACCGTGGCGAGGGAGACGCAACTGATGTGAAAGGAGGTTTTGAGGTCCTCAATGGCGTCGGTGTGGAATTCCTGGCCAAGGGCGGTTTTGGGATTGGCGTAGCCGATGGAATGCACCACGCCGGATACCGGGCCGATTTTCGCGAACAGATCGCGGACTTCTTCCTCTTTGGTGACGTCGCAGTATTCAATGCGAAGGTCGGCGCGTTCGGCGTCGACGAGCTTTTTGCTGCGGTCGAAGAAAATGGATTTCAGCCGCTCGTTTTGGGCGGTAAAAATCACTTTTCCGCCGAGTTTGGTGATATCCCGCCCGACCGAGTAGGCGATGGAATCGGGGTCAAGCAGCCCCATGACGACGTATGTTGCACCTGGTTCTATCATGTGTTTTCCTCGCTTGGTTTTTCAGTTAAGGATGCGTATCCTAATGCAAGTGACCGGGGATGGCAATGCGTGACTTGAATCCAGGCAGTGGAGGCGATGTATATGAAGCGGATCGGTATTGTTATGGTGTGGGGGCTGATGGCGGCGGCGTGCCGCGCGGAGGTCCCGGATGAGGCGCGGTGGGCGGCGATGAAAGAGCGGATGATCCAAATCGACCTGATGGGCCGGGGCATTCGGAATCCGGCGGTGTTGGAGGCGATGCGCTCCGTACCGCGTCATGAATTTGTACCGGAAGAGCAACGTCCCTGGGCGTACGGGGATCACCCCTTGCCGATTGGCGAGGGGCAGACGATCTCTCAACCGTACATAGTCGCCGCGATGACCGAGCTGCTGGACCCCCAGCCGGATCACGTCGTATTCGAGGTAGGCACGGGGAGCGGATACCAGGCGGCGATTTTGGCCGGCTTGGTGCGCGAGGTCTACACGGTCGAAATCGTTCCGGGGCTGGGCGAGCGCTCGGCGGAGCTGTTGGCGCGCCTGGGTTATACCAATGTTGTGGTGCGGGTTGGCGATGGCTATGCCGGTTGGCCGGAACATGCTCCCTTTGATGGTATCATAGTTACCTGCGGCGCGGAACGTATTCCGCAGCCTCTGGTGGAACAGTTGAAACCCGGCGGGCGCATGGTCATTCCGGTAGGTCCCTACCATCAGGTGCAGGATCTGATGGTGGTGGAAAAAGATGAAAACGGCGAGGTCACCACCCGTTCCGTCATGGCGGTTCGCTTTGTTCCGATGACCGGTGAGGCGATGGCGCCTTGAAAAAGATTCTTGTTATCGACATCGGCAATACGAGCACCTCGCTGGGGTGGTTTGTCGGCGGGAAGATCGGTCGGGTGCATCGGATCGAGAAGGCGGTGCAAACTGACCGATCGGTCGCGGAGGCCCTGCGTCAGGTCGCCGGTCGAAGGCGCCCGGATGCGGTTGGCATTGCCTCGGTCGTGCCGGCGCTAAAGCCGCTGTGGCAAGGGGTGATTCATCGGGAGTTTTTACAGGAACCGTTGTGGATTGACTATCGGCGGAAGCTGGGGATTCAGGTGACGTATCCCAAGCCGGAAACGATCGGGGCGGATCGGTTGGCCAATGCGGCCGGCGCAGTGGCGCGGTACGGCGCGCCGGTCATTGTCGCGGATTTTGGCACGGCGGTGACGTTTGATCTGATCACCCGCCGGGAGGGCTACATCGGCGGAATCATCGCCCCAGGCTTGCCGCTCATGTTTGACTACCTAGCGGATCGCACCGCCCAGCTGCCGCATATTGCATGGGGACCGGTTCGGGCCCGCGTGGGCAAAAGCACCGCGCAAGCCATGCAGTTGGGCGCGCACTGGGGATACCGGGGCATGGTGAGGGAGATCATCGCCGAGTCGCGTAAATTGCCGGCGCTGAAGAAGGCCGCGCTGGTTGCCACCGGCGGCTTTGCCGCCAGGGTACTCCAAGGCATTTCCCCAAAACCGTTGGTCGATCCGACCTTGACGCTTTTTGGCATAGGCTGCATCACGGAGCGAAATCTCGATTGATCCGCCGGACCTTCATCTGCCTTCCGCTGGCTGATGAGGCCCGTTCGGCCTTGAGCGCCGTCCAGGAGCGATTGCATCAAGAAGGCTACCGGTTGGCGTATGTTGACCCCGATTTGGCGCATCTCACGCTGGTATTTCTTGGCGCTACCCCCGAGCCGGTGGAGGAGCGCCTGGTCAACGATCTTGCCATTGCGGCGCGTTCGGTGTCGCCGTTTCCGCTGAAGCTGGGCGGGGGCGGTAGTTTCGGGTCGCCTCGCGCGCCGAAGGTGGTGTGGGTTGGGGTAGAGGCTTCGCCTGCGTTGATGCGGTTGCAGGCGGCCTGTGCCGACGCGGTCCGCGCGACCGGGCAACCGGTGGAATCACGCCCGTTTCGACCACACCTCACGCTGGCCCGCATCCGCTCCCGGCTGCCCCCGGGCGCATTGACAACCATCAAGGCGTACATTAACAATACGCC
>CALMYG010000120.1 GCA_937873455.1 uncultured Verrucomicrobiota bacterium | reverse complement strand
ATCTTCACTTCTGTGCTCAGTAGGCTCTGACCACATCACCTCTTGGAGCACAACGACAAGGCTGTGGGGCGCGAGTCATCGAGCGTCCACACGAGCCGCATGTTCGATCCTTGTTACCTTTCCCAGTATTTTGGCTTTTTCTGTTGGGCCAATATATCTCGAATCATATGCCACATCTGTGTTGTCCCCTAGCAGGAAGTATTGAGTCGGCCCGAGTTTATGAACCGATGAATAAACATCAGCCGGCTTGTATTTTAATCCTTTGGGAAGAGTTAGTACAATCCCATCGGCCAAAATACGATTCGAGCTTAGCGTTATTGTTTCGTTGGGTAATCCGATAACTCGAAACACAAAAACTGCATCATCTGGTTCGGGTGGTTTAAATGCCACAAGATCAAATCGAGCCGGGTCAGATTTTCGGTAAGCGCTGAAGTTGATAGTCACAGAGCTCCCGACAGGAATCGTTGGGGTCATAGATTCACTTGGGACATAAAAGGTCTGGGTTGAACAGCCCATGCACGTCGCGAGTATAAGAGTTATTGCTGTGCATCTTTTCATAATGATCGAACGACAAGCCTCAGTGCGCCGAAGGCTGCACTGGAGGCACATGTTGGCAACATTTTACCTTGTTTTTGAAAAAAGAATATAATGCTTTGACTCCTTTGATTATGGCTTTACCAAGTTTGATCATTATTAAGTAGTAGAATACCCCCAAGAAGAAAAAGAATCCCATGGCAAGGCTCTTGTGTTCTACAACATGGTTACTTAAGGCGCTGGATAATTTTTCCACATATTCGGCTGTGTTTGCCTTTCGTATTGTCACATCAATAATGGCATACAAAAAAGCAATGATGGTATCAGACCGAGGTGCACGTGTATTCCTAAGCATCCATTGAATGAGGGCGGCCAATATTCCGGGGCCCAATATGACTACAGTGAATATGATTGTGATTAGCACGCCTGAAATTATCATTGATGCAATGCTCATTTCTCTTTATTGCCAACGACCAATCGCAGGTGCGCGGCGCTTCGCCGCGTCATCCTGGCGATACTTGTTCGGTGACTACCTACAAATACGCTTCGTAACTTTTCCCGTCTTTGCTGACAAACTTCGACTCTTTCATTAAAAGATCTTTTGTCGTTGTCATCAGTCTAGTTAATCTAGGACGATACTTACGAAAAGACTGGTGATTATAAATTGTCATTTCAATTCTCCAATAAAAATTATTAATGTGCCGAAAGATTGATTCATTCTCAACGCCGACACCTTGCGCCTGAACAACGAATCGCATTTTGTTGATTAATCGAGGCAAAGAACTAGTTGTATGCCCTTTACAACGCGACAAAATAAATTCGCACTCGTTTATCATCGCTTCAAGGTGATTGATTGGTGTCACTTTGATTCAACCAGTCTAAGTATTTTGCAATTTACCTCGATTGTGTTCCCGAAATCATCACATGTTTCACCGAACGACAAGCCTCTGGGGCACGAAGTGTCCCCAGGAGGCACATGTTAGACGATCTTTCATGTTTAGCGTTCTGAGTGTCCTCTTCTTCCGTGTGCAAGTGCATTCTTGAAGGGTGCCAATTCTTTCGTGATTACCGATTCCTTAATTCGCCATATTTTGTTCCGCATGGAGCTTGTCGCGCTCTTCGGAATCAGAATTATTCCAAGGTCATGCTCGCGGCACGAATAAACCGTACTTGGCACGAGTGGGGTTATTTCAGCAATACATGAGTGAATCGGATCATAACCTCTCGAAATTATGCACTTGTCGATGCTGCTGGATCCGCATGTTACCAGAACTTGGCGTTTATGATCGTCTCGTACATGATGATAGAAAGCGGTATAAGCAATATCTATTGTGGCTAAAGAGCTTTTTGCCCACCATATGTCACTTTTAAAGGTGGCGAACGTCAGAGCGTGACACGGTTCGCTTGCGGTTATTGTTCCAGCAAGTGAAGCCTGGCCCCAGTCGTCTACTGTACATGACAGTTCGATATGCATTTCGTCTAACGCCAAGCCGCAGAGCCGCCCGCTTCGGGCGTGCTTCTGGCGGCACTTGTTCGGCTTTTCACCTTTTCCTACTCCGTTTCAACCAGCAGACACCATGACCACCTTGGGCCTGCATCGT
>CALMYG010000119.1 GCA_937873455.1 uncultured Verrucomicrobiota bacterium | reverse complement strand
CCCATTCCCCATCCGTGTTATCCGTGAAATCCGTGGTTTCACTCCCCACCCCCCCCCTTCGTTATCCTTCGTTTCCTTCTGTAAACCTGTCTTCCTTCCGCGTCTTCCGCGCCTTCCGTAGTTCCCCACTCCCCATCCGTGTTATCCGTGAAATCCGTGGTTTCCCCACCAACTCCTTCGTTCTCCTTCGTTTCCTTCTGTAAACCCATCTTCCTTCCGCGTCGTTCCGTAGTTCCCCACTCCCCATCCGTGTTATCCGTGAAATCCGTGGTTTGACTCCCCACACCCCCCCCTTCGTTATCCTTCGTTTCCTTCTGTAAACCTGTCTTCCTTCCGATTCCCGAGGCGGTCCGAACCCTCCTGATGGACGGGCGTGCCCGCTGCCCGGCCGAAATGCCGCTCTTCGCCGATGCTTCCGGACGCAACGCGTTAAGCACCCGCTGGATCCAGGTGTTGGTGCGGGAAATCGCCAAACGGGCCGGACTGCAAAAGATCGTGTTGCCGGTCACCCTGCGGCACAGCTACGCCGTGCATTTCCTGCAAGACGGCGGAACGATCCGGGAATTGCAGGAAAACCTTGACCACCGGCTGCTCGAAACCACCGCCCGCTACTTGAACCTGGTCGACCTGTCCGAAAAGCCTCCGCCGGACAATCCGGCCCCCACGCCACCCCCGGCGAAGCCCTTTTGGCGAGAACTCACCGACCGCTTCACCCGCCGGATAAAAGGCATCCGCCTGTTCATGAGCAGCGCCTAACCGGTAGAAAATGGTTGCCGCCGTCCGCGCGCCTGCGCGGACCCGCACCGGTCTACCCACGACGGATAAAAACCGCTGCATTCGCCTTGCCTCACGAACCGGCACCCCCTAAAATGCCGCCTACGCAGGAGGCTGTTGGCTTGAAAAACACTAAAATCGTCGACCCAACCACCTCCGGGTATTTGCGAAGTGAGGATAAACGGTATAAACGAAGTCCAGTTTATTAATAACTATGTTCGGCCTAAGACCTTAAATGCAATACTCAAGCCTAAAGAATACATTCTCCTCGTCTTCACACTCGGATATTGCCAAGGCGTATCTCGTCGCCTGCAAGTGGTTTGAGCAATTCGGCTTTAACCTGGCCGTTACTCGCCTGCGACGATACTCAGCAGTAGTTGATGAGTTGGCAGCACACTATGAATGCGGAACGCTTAAATCTGCTACCTTTGAGCATTCATTATCTCAACAAGCTAATGCCTATGGCGAAATTTCCGAAATATTACGTATACATCAAGGTCTTGCCTCACTTTACGAATCAGAACTTCGCGACCGGCTGAGAAAGGTGCTCTCTGGAAAAGAAGGTCGTCCAAGTCCTAGTGATTTTGATCCTGCCCGAGACACGGCTTTTGAGTTATTGGTAGCAAGCAGATTGCTCGCAGCTGGTTACACTATTGATTTTTCAAACGATGCCGATCTTGTTCTGAATGTAAGTGACACGACATTGTTCGTGGAATGTAAACGCCTTAAGTCGCTGAATAAGCTTCAGAAGAGAATTGGAAAAGGTTTGAAACAATTAAATATCAGATATGCGAATTCAACCGATCCCGACACCTCTAGAGGGCTACTAGCCTTGTCGATTTCGGACATGATCAATCCTACTCACGATCTGCTTGTTTCACCCACGGCTCAATCTATGGGAGACTTTGCCAGCAATATAAACCAGCGCTTTATTGAAGAACATGAACACATATGGCATGGCCTTGCCGATAAAAGAACCATCGGTGTATTGGTGGAGTTTTCAACAGTTGGGATTATTAAAGAGCCTCACATGCTAACAACATGCACAGAACTGGGTGTAAATAACTGTTGTTACTTGGACTCTCCAGAATGGACGTTGCTTTCGAAATTATCACATGATATGGCAAAAGTGGGAATATAGCCGATCGGAGCAGAATTAGGGACAGACCATTAGTTATTCCTACTTCCCCACTCCTCATCCGTGTTATCCGTGAAATCCGTGGTTAAAATCTGGCCGCCTTCGGCCGCGAGGCCCAGTGCAAATTGCTTCACCATGGCTGCCGCCGTCCGCGCGCCTGCGCGGACCCGCACCGGTCTACCCACGACGGATAAAAACCGCTGCATTCGCCTTGCCTCACGAACCGGCACCCCCTAAAATGCCGCCTACGCAGGAGGCTGTTGGCTTGAAAAACACTAAAATCGTCGACCCAACCACCTCCGGGTATTTGCGAAGTGAGGATAAACGGTATAAACGAAGTCCAGTTTATTAATAACTATTTTCGAAACAAAAAATGAAAATGACATATTCAGTTGACGGTTGTGCAGAAAGGCTCTTGCCGATTTTACTGTCGATAATTACGACAACGGGGTATTGCGCCGACTTCAGCAAGATCAAGCCTTGCCTCGCAATTGTTTCTACGGCCAATGGCGTTGGCTCTGGCTTCATAGTCTCAATCGACAACGTTAATTACTTCCTAACGAATGAACACGTAATTCGCGGCGGCATAAAACCGCACGCCAGATTGCTAGACGGAACATCCGTCAAGCTCATGGGCCTTGAACTCTGTCGTGACAGAGACTTAGCGCGGTTTAGAGTGGACGCCAATGTTCATGCTCTTAAGCTGCACTCTGGTATTCCTGAACTGGGCGACCCTGTCGCAATATATGGAAACAGTGACGGCGGCGGCGTGGTCACCGAAATACTGGGGAAAGTCATCGGAATAGGTCCCGACGAAGTGGAAACCGATGCCAAATTCGTTCAGGGAAATAGCGGATCACCCCTACTAACAGAGGATGGCGAAGTCATTGCTGTGGCAACCTACGCAACCCTATATCAGGATTCGTCTGACTGGCTCAAATCTGGAACACGATTTGGCGATGTCAGAAGGTTTGCTCTGCGCATACCGACAGAAGGTTGGGTCGAGGTAGAATACTCGGACTACAAGAAGCGCGCAACGACGCTGATTGATGCCGCAACATATGTTGACGATCTTATAGCTTTTCTAGTTCACATGCGCTCTGACGCGTACAACAAGCTATTTCTCCATAGCCGTTACAACTATAAGGCTTTCCCTGGTCTATTTGGCGACTTTATGGAGGCTTACAACAATCTGGAGCGACAAGTATGGTCTCAGATCTACTACGATGAAACATCTCGTGACACTGCTCGAAACAGAAATGCGCAGTACAGAAGGCGACTCTTGGCCAAGGATCAATATACAGCGCGAAATTTTCCTTACAGATCTGGCGATGAAGCCATTCAAAAAACCTATGCTCAGCTATTTGAAAGACCTATTCGTGTCTTGCGGCAGAATAGTTGGCTTACTGGACACTTGGAGTCTGTGGCCAACGATCTGACTTACAGCATAGCGACAATACGAGATGTATTTGAAACCTCAGAGTAGCCGAAAGGGCGCTATACCCCCATTCTTCATGCTACTAGATAGTCAATCTTCGAACATGTGCCTCCAGGGAACGGCTTCCCGCTGCGCGGTCGCCGTCCCTGAGGCAGATCGTTAGGCCTGAATTATGAGTAAGCATCAACGAACGTGCGAAGGTATTGATTGCACTCGACTACGAGGCCATGCTGGTCCGTGGCAATTAGCGTTAATTGCCATAATGCTTCTGGCTGCATCAGTCCCATACTTTTGGTCAATAGCTATCGCTATGATGGAATTTGGTGACCCGCCATTTACAGAGAATGATGGACTTGAGAACTTGCTCCTTGCTTCATGGCTATCCTTATTTTCATCTGCAATAATGCTTCCGCTACTAACAGGAAATTGGCGGACGGCTCGCTCAATTGCGATACTCGTTTTCATACCTACGTTGTTTGGTTTATTCTGCATTCTTTAGGTGGCGGGATATGGTGACAACAATCAAGAAGCCGAACACGTGCCTCGATCGCAGACTTTGCTGCGCTGAGGCTTTGCGTTCGGTGATAAAAGACGGCTCGCTTTCGATGCTTACGCAGCGCAGGATGCCGTCATGAAGACGGTTTACATTGAAACCTCGGTCGTAAGCTATCTGGCCGCGTTGCCCGCGCGAGACTTGCTGGTGGCGGCGTGGCAAAGCGCGACCCAGCAATGGTGGAGCAAGCGGAGGCCTGGCTTTGAACTGTTTACGTCGCAACTGGTTCTGGATGAAGCAGCGGCGGGTCATCCCGATGCGGCGGAGCGTCGATTGCGCAGTCTGGTCGCTATTCCAATTCTACCGATCACGGATGGCGCAAGCGAACTGGCGGTCTCTCTACTGAAAGATGGCGCACTTCCCGAAAAAGCGGCTGACGATGCGTTGCATCTGGCTATCGCCGCTTATCACAGGGTGGACTACCTGCTAACCTGGAACTGCCGCCATTTGGACAATGCCGAGATGAAGCCGGTCATGCGGAGCGTCTGTGCCATTCACGGATATGCGTGCCCCGAAATATGCACCCCGCTGGAATTGATGGGAGACGAACATGAAGGATGAAGTTATGATGGAAGTATGGAAGTCCAAAGACGATCTTGCCGGGCGGCACAACTATGACGTGCGCCGCCTGGCCGAGTCGTTAAAAGCCAAAGAAGGCACTTCTGGCCACGTCATCTATGATCTGCACGCACGAGAAAAAGAACGCCGAACAATCGGCGGCACCGGGACGCTTCGCGCCCGTGCGCCTTGACGTTGGGGGCAAATGGAGATCAGATGACAACACCGAAGACACCTCATGACATTGCGCTGGGATTGCGCGCGACATATAGGAGTTCTACCAAACTTTCTGAGGCCGATACGCGGCATCAGATAATCGATGCCGTACTCCACGACATCCTATCGTGGCCTCGTGCTGCAGTTGACTGCGAATCATACATCGACCCTGGCTATGCGGATTATGTGCTGCTCGGACACTCTGAATCGCCACTGCTCTTCATTGAGGCAAAGAAGGAGGGGATATCATTTGAGTTGCCTAAATCGCTACTCAAAGGAGAGAGGAGCGGATTGATTCCCCTAAAGACCCTTATGACTGACAATGCAGTCCGTGATGCAGTGTTTCAGGTTCGGAACTACTGCGTAGACCACGGTTGCGAAATGGGTTGCATTTCAAATGGCCACCAATGGGTGTTCTTCAAGACGTTCGAAAGACACGCGGACTGGCGCAGCCTTCACGCATTCACCATCGCCTCTCTCGATTACTTCGCAGACTCGTTTACCGATGCAGTCAACACGCTGGGCTATGTTGCCATAACCGAACATGCTTCATTATCCCAGCGTTTAGGAAGCATTGATATAAAACGCCGGCAGCGCTTCTTTTCAAAGTCGCATATTCCCGAGTACAATCATGAAGTAAACAACAACTACCTCGCGACTTGTCTGCGCCCATTAGCCGACCGCTACCTTGGCAAGATGAACCCGGCAGATGATGATTTCATGGCACGGTGTTACGTCAACGTTCGTGATTACCATGCAAGCATCACCAAGGTTACTCAAATAATCAAGGATTGCCTCACCCCCTACTTCAAGAACTACAATGTCCAAGAGTTTTTTGACGACGCTTCCGGGGGAGAATTCGGGAAGCGAATTGCCAGCCACCTGCGGGAGCGTCGAACGCGGGAGGTTGTCATCCTCTTCGGCGGTAAGGGCGCCGGCAAATCGACATTCATACGCAAGTTGCTCTACCATCGACCGCCCCCAGAGATCAGAGACCATTCTGTAATTGTGGTGGTCGACCTTCTCGAGTGCCCCGAAGATCGTGCACAGATTGAGCGGGAGACATGGAAACAGCTGCTAGATGGGCTGGATGAACAGAAATTGCTTAAATCCGATCGGAATACACTCCTTGGTCTGTTTGCGGATCGCTATGACACTGCTTCGAAGCAGGACCTCGCAGGATTGAATTCATCTAGCGAAGCATACAACATTAAGCTGAACGAATTGCTGGGCGCCTGGTTGCGGGATTCTGAGTACTGCACGGCAAGACTGGCGGACTACTGGAAGACGAGAGCCAAAGGCACTATCGTTATCATCGACAATACTGATCAGTACTCGCCCGCTGTTCAGGACTATTGCTTCACTTTGGCCCAGCACATCGCGTCACTCGTCGATGGGCTTGTTGTCATCTCAATGCGAGAGGAGCGGTTCCATACATCTCGGCTGCACGGTACACTCGATGCGTTTCAGAACAATGGCTTTCACCTCAGCAGTCCTCCCGCGCAGTTTGTATTCTATCGACGATTGGTTTACATGCTACGCATGCTGGATGACGAGGTGGCGGCGAGGAACACATCTCCAACCCTGACCGACGAGCGAAACGATGCCGTGAAGCGACTGTTGCGAATTCTAACCGGGGAGTTTCGCCGTAGAAACTCGCACTTGAGCCAGTTTCTTCGAGCCTGTTCACACGGCAACATGCGTCTTTCGTTGGAGATGTTTAGACAATTCCTGCTGTCAGGATATACGAAGGTCCAGGAGATGCTAGATGCGGGACGGTGGAATCTTCAGGTTCATCAGGTGCTGCGGCCGATGATGATTCCCGACCGATTCTTTTACGACGAAGCGCTAAGCTCAATCCCAAACATCTATCAGATCCGCTCGGATGTCTCGGGTTCTCATTTCACCGGCCTGCGCATTCTCGACATGGTGTCTGAGAATGTGTCGCCGCTCAACCCAGTATTCATTCCTGTTGCCAGGCTAAAGGGTGTCTTTGCGAGTCGATACCGCATGCTCGACGATTTGTACCAGAATCTCGATATGATGTTACGCAAGGGTTTGCTTGAGTCCAACAACAGGCTGGATGAATACTCGGACTCCGTGGACTCAGTTAAAATCACGCCATACGGTTTCTATATGCGAAATACTCTTGCCGGCATGTTCTCGTATCTGGACTTGGTGAGCGTTGACTGTGCCATTCACGAAGAAGGTGTCGCTCATTCCATCTCTAGAATGTCTCGTCGCGAACTCGAAATGTTCTTCAAGGGTGTGAAGAAGGATAGAATAGAAACTAGGCTATCCAGAGTGGATGAGTTTATCGAATACCTCTGCCGCGAGGCGACAGCAGAGCGAGATTACTACTCGCTTGAGCCACACGAGACAAAGTACGCGACGGACTTGAAAGAGACCTTTATCCAGGAGCGGGAAACTGTACGGCGAAGCGCCCAGCGGTACATCGACAAGCAAACGCTGGATGCTGGAAACTATACGATCGGAGATACCTGGGATTAGCAGCCCCCAACAAGGCGGTTGACTCGTACGCGAAACCCGCGGCGGGTGTCGCGCCGGTCACCGCTAACGTTAGGCATTTGAAGATGACTGTAAATTACCAACTAATCGCGAGCAAACTGAATGCAGGCAAAGTTACTACAGCAATGCTTGACGAGGTAATTGCAGACTATCGAGTTCGAGAATTCGGGACTATGCGCGGTGATATCCTCGTATATCTACTCGTAATCATGGAAAGGCTAGTTCGATCAATGAACCAGACATATTCTTTCGCATGGTTTCAGAGCAATATTGAACCGCCCACTCACTACAACCGAGCAGATGAATTGAACTGGGATCTGATTTACAAATTCTCAGATGAGAACATCGGCATGGTTGATATCCGAAATGGATACTTCACTGGATTCGGTCGATTGTGTTGCACAAAGGATACCGACAACTTCTGGTCAGAGCTAAAAGAATGGAAACCTGAGCTGGCTTGGAAACAGGAAAACGCCTAACATAGACCGGCAGAGGGACGCGGCGAAGCGCCGCGCCCCTGCGGTTTGTCGTTCATATGGCTGAAGTTTTGTCAACGGGGCACACCTCTTTTATTTTCCA
>CALMYG010000118.1 GCA_937873455.1 uncultured Verrucomicrobiota bacterium | reverse complement strand
CCTCATTTTCTGTAGCTGCGTCCGTTAGGACGTGGAAAACGCGGCCCGGAGTCCCATCCACACGCACCACCGCCTCACGGCGGCAGCCACACTGTGGCAGCGTTCCTTTGCCTAACCTTAATGAAATCCCAACTTGTCTATTTGCCGGGAAAGAGTAATTTCATTCGTTGGGTCACCAACCTATTTGACCCGGTAACAGGAAGCTATGATACAACAGATTCGCCGCCTCCGGGCGGTTTCGGTCGTCGTTCTCACCCTCCTTCTCACCATTCCCCCCGGCTTCGCCGAATCGTTTGTCTTTCGCGACGCCGCCGTGGATCGAACCTTCTCCCTCGCGCTGGATGAAGTTGCCGTATCCCGGGGCGACACTTATCGCATCGTAACCGCCATCCCTCCGGCGGCCAACCGTACCGCGCTCATCCAAACGGTCACGCAACGCGTCCGTGACCGGGGCGAAGAGGTGGAGCTGATCCTCTATGAAATCGAGGATGGTCAACGCGTGGGTACGCCCCGCGTCGTCACCCGGGAGGTATTGCTTCAGGTTGCTCCCGGCGTAAACCCGGAAAAAGCGGCCCGGAATGCCGGGGCCATCCACCTTGCTCCCGATGGCATTCTGGGCGACTACTGGATCGCCCGCGCGCCGGACTCCGCATCCGCGCTCGATGTCGTTGCCGCACTCCGCGCCGCCAAGGGCGTGATGAGCGCCGAACCGTTGCTGGCCCGGCAACAAACCAAGAAGTTCACCCCGAGCGACACGTTTTTTACCAACCAGTGGCACCTCCGCAACACCGGCCAGTTCAACGGCCTCGCCGGCACCGATGTGCGCATCACCAACGTCTGGGCCGCCGGATTCCGCGGCACCAACATCTATATCGCCATCATCGATGATGGCCTGCAGACCGCCCACCCCGACCTCGCCGCCAACGTCGATACCACCATCGACTGGGACTTCAACGGCAACGACAACGACCCCAATCCCGGCTCCGGCGACGATCACGGCACCGCCTGCGCCGGCGTGGCCGCCGCCGTCGGCAACAACAACCTCGGGGTCAGCGGGGCCGCGCCCCAAGCCCGCCTGGTCGGTCTCCGGTTGATTTCGGCGGCCGCCACCGACCAGCAGGAAGCCAATGCCATGAATTGGAGCAATACCATCATCCATATCAAGAGCAACAGTTGGGGCCCGACCGACAGCGGGTCCATTCTGGAAGGCCCCGGCCCGCTGACCCGCGCCGCCCTCTCCAACACCTGCGCGGTGGGCCGCAACGGGCGCGGCTCCCTGATCTTCTGGGCCGGCGGCAACGGCCTGCAAAACTCGGACGACTCCAACCTCGACGGCTACGCCAACTCCATTTACACGATTTCCGTCGCCGCCAACGACATCCGGGGCCAACAGGCCTGGTACAGCGAGCCGGGCGCGAATCACATCATTTGCGCGCCCTCCAGCGGCGACAACAACTCCGGCGCCGACATCGGCATCTGGACCACCGACCGTACCGGCGCGAACGGCTATAACACCAGCAGCACCACCAACGGCGACTATGCCACGGATTTCGGCGGCACCTCTTCCGCCACCCCGTTGGCCGCCGGCGTCGGGGGCTTGATGATCCAAGCCAACACGAACCTCGGCTGGCGCGACGTGCAGGAAATCCTGATCCGCACCGCCACCCGCAATCATCCGGCCGACAGCGACTGGCGGCAAAACGGCGCCGGCTACTGGTTCAACCACAAGTATGGGGCCGGCATGATCAACGCCAGCGGCGCGGTCGCCCGCGCACTCACCTGGACCAACCTCGGCCCGCAGATCATCGCCGTCACCAACCAGACCGGCCTCAGCGTGGCCATTCCCGACAACAACGCCGCCGGCATCACCCGCACCTTCAACGTCAACGCGGGCATGCGGCTGGAGCATGTTGTGGCCACGGTGAACATCAACCACGGGGCGCGCCGCAATTTGCGCATCGAGTTGATTTCCCCCGCCGGCACCACCAGCGTGCTCGCTTATGCATCGGCCAATTCCGGTGCGAACTTCGCGAACTGGTCGTTCATGACCGCCCGCAACTGGGGCGAGGCCGTGGCGGGAACCTGGACCTTGCGGGTGGCCGATCGCCGCTCCGGAACCACCGGTACCCTCACCTCGGCCGGCCTCACGTTCTACGGGACCGCCACCGACGTTCCCTCCAACCAGCCGCCGGCCATCCTCGGTGTCGCCAACCAAACCGTGATCATCGGCAGCAACCTCGCCTTCGCGGTCACCGCCACCGATGCCATCGACAACGACCCGGTCACGCTGGTCGCCAGCAACCTCCCCGCCGGCGCCACGTTTGGCGTGACCAACGGCAACGGCTTTTTCACCTGGAACAATGCCGGCCCGACCGGAGTCTACAACGTCATTTTCCATGCGTCCGACAAAGACGGATTCGCCGCCGCTCCCGCCACCATCACCGTCGAACCGGTACCGGTCTTCATTGGCGGCGCCAACATCAGCGCCATCACCATCAACGATAATGCCGCCGCCACGCCATATCCCAGCACCATCACCCTCAATGGCGCGGGCGGGATCATTGATCGCGTCATCGTAACCCTCAACGGCTTTTCCCACACCTACCCCTCCGACGTGGACATCGTACTGGTCGGCCCGGGCGGACAGAAAAGTGTCGTCATGGGCCGGGTCGGCGGCGCGGCCGGGGTAAACGGCCTCACCCTCACCTTTGACGACGCCGCGGAATCCACAATTGGCGGCGGACTCGACAACGGGATATTCAAACCGTCGGGAACCATCAGCACGGCCATGCCCGCCCCCGCGCCGGGTTTGCCCTACACGTCGGCATTCACTAATTTCGCCGGCCTATCGCCGTACGGCACCTGGTCGCTCTATGTCGCCGACCGGGCCGGACAGGATGTCGGCTCCATCAGCGGCGGCTGGGGCCTGCAGATCAAGATGGCCGGCCTTGCCGCACTTTCCAACCAGCCGCCCATCCTCAACGCCATCGGCCCGAAGCCGGTCATCGTCAGCAACAGCCTGACGTTCGCCGTCACCGCCAGCGATCCCTACGACGGCGACCCGGTCACCCTCGTCGCCTCCAACCTCCCGGCCGGGGCGAGCTTCGGCGCCACCAACGGCATCGGCTCCTTCACCTGGCCGGTCGCCGCCCCGACCGGCGTGTATGCCGTGATCTTCCACGCCTCGGACAAAGACGGGTTCGCCGCTGAAGCCGTCACCATCACGGTATCCGTGCCGCCGGACTTTCTCGCCTACGTTGAGGACTTCGACGTCACCAACCGATGGGGCGGCGGAACCGCCGGCAGCTACAACGCCAAATACTTCACCAACAACGCGGCCCAACCGGTCGGCGACTACTTCGAGTCCAATAGCGCCATCCGCGACACGGTCGACAGCATCACCGGCAACGCCTGGCGGCTTGGCAACGATTCCACCGCCAATGTCTATTTCCGGTATGTCATCACCAATCCGGTGCGGCGTTTCGCCCTCCGTGCCGCCCGCTGGGACAACAGCCCGAACCCGCAATTCCAGATCCGCTACAGCCTCAACAGCGGATCGACTTACACGACGCTGCTCAGCACCAACGGCAATTGGTTCACCGCCGACAAGGTGTACCGGACCTACGACTCCGGCCCGATCAGCCTCACCCCCGAAGCCGGACAAAAAATCTACCTTGAGCTGTTCCGCTCCACCGGCGAGCGCATGCTGATCGACAACTTCGAGGTGGATTATATTCCTTCCGGCGGCAGCGAACCGCCGCCCCCGGTATACACCGGTTGCCTCACCGCCATCGCGTTCACGAACAGCACGCCGGTCACGATCCCGGACCTCGGACCGGCCGCAGTTTACCCATCGACCATCACCGTGGCCGGCATCACCCAACTGCTTGAAAAAGTTACCGTGACCCTTTTCAACCTGAACCACGACTTTATCGCCGATTTAGATGCTTTGCTGGTCGGGCCAGCCGGGCAGAAAATCTATTTGATGGCCAGCCCCGGATTGGGTGGCCAAGCCAACAACGCCACCGTGACATTTGACGAGGCCGCGGCTGGTCCACTCCCCGGATTCGGGAATATCACCTCCGGAGTTTATCAGCCCTCTTTGTGGGAGCTTCGAGGTGATTTTGAGGCCCCGGCGCCAGCGGGCCCCTACGACCAATACTTGGGCGGCTTAATCGGAACGTCGCCCAACGGCACATGGTCACTGTACCTCTATGACTGGGTCTCCCTTTCCGGTGGCGAACTCGCCGGCGGTTGGTCCATCAACTTTGAATTCGACTGTCCGGAACCGCCACCCCCGCCAACCAACGTCAACTGCGGGGTGATCATTTCCGAGTATGTGGAAGGATCGAGCAACAACAAGGCCATTGAGATCTACAACGGAACGGCCGAAGGCATCAATCTCACCGCAGAGAATTACTCCCTTCAGTTTTTCTTTAACGGGGCCAACACCGCCGGAGCAACCATCGGGTTAACGGGTGTCGTCGCCGCTGGCTCCACCTATGTGGTTGCCAACAGCAGTGCTAATGCAACCGTACTCGCCGCGGCAAATCAATTATCCAGCGCCAGTTGGTTTAACGGCGACGACGCCATCGTCCTCCGCCATGGCACCAACATTATTGACTCGATCGGCCAGATTGGGTTCGATCCTGGAACGGAATGGGGTAGCGGCCTCGCTTCCACCGCTGACAACACCCTGCGCCGCAAGTCCACGGTCCTGTCTGGCGATACCAATCCGTTCGATGTATTTGATCCCAGCATAGAATGGGATGGTTATGCCCAAGACACGTTCGACGGCCTCGGCGCCCACGTCATGGATTGCGCCCCCCCCAGCCCCGACAGCGACAACGACGGCATCGACGACGCCTGGGAATTGTTCTGGTTCGGTGATCTGGTCACCGCCAACGCAACCTCCGACTGGGATGGTGATGGCTTTATCGATTTCCACGAATTCCTTGCCGGCACCGGCCCGAAAGATCCAAATGCGTTCCTGATGGTGGACGATGTAAAGCCCAATGCCAATGGCGCGTTGATCGTGCAATGGCCGGGCGCGACCGGGAAAGTATACAACGTGCTTCGGACCACCAATCTCGTCGAGGCGGCATATTTCACGATTGCCACGAACGTACCCGGCGTTGTCCCGCTGAACGTCGTCACCGATGCCCCGCCGGTTCCCGACCCGGCGTTCTACCGGATTCAACTGATACCGGCGCCTTAAGCAAGCCGGCGCTCTTGGCTGCCCGCCGCGGAGCGGCCGTGCGCCTACACCCGGAAAATCGCGCCGAGCTTGCGGCCAAGAATCAGACTGCTGCCGATGATGGTGACGGTGAGAAACATCATCGCCCACACGCCAAGCGCGGAGGCAATGTATTTTCCGGTGCCGATGAGCTGGAACAACTCATAGATCGTTTTGGTAATCGGATAAAAATCCTCGCGTTGCGCAAGCATGAGGCTGTCGGATACCTCCAGCATGCTGAACGAAAAAGCGAGCAAGCCGCCGGCAATCAGGTTGGCCATGATGAGGGGGATGGTGATTCTGCGGAGGGTGGTCCAGAGGTTCGCCCCCAGATTTGCGGCCGCCTCCTCCAGGGTGACCGAAGTCTGCTGCAGCCCGGCCACCGCCGAACGCACCATGTAAGGTAGGCGCCGTATGGCATAGGCAATGACCAGGAACAACGTCGGATTCGTGCGAACATCCAGCAGGTTCTGCCAGAACGGCTGCTCCTTCACCCAATCCAAATTGCTGAAGTGGGAGCTGATCGCGAGGTACCCGAAGGCCATGACCAACCCCGGCACGGCCAACGGCAACATGGCCAAGGAATCGAGCGCGCCCCGGAACGGAATATCGGACCGCACGACGACATATGCGATGGCGATCCCGATGACCGCGTTAAACATCACCGCCAGTACGGAGTAAAACAAACTGTTTCGGATACTGCTGACCGTCATGGAGTGCCCCAGCGCTTCCACATAATTGCCGGTGGTGAATTCGAGCGGCAGGATGCTCTGGTACCAGGAGCCTGGAACGGAAAAACTGGTGGCGATCACCCCGAGGTGCGGGGTGAGGGCGACAAAAATCACCAAGGCGAACGGAAGCAGTACGAGAAGCCCTTTCAACCCCCGGGCATTCTTCGTTCCGGCCACCGTCGCCGCTTTGCTTTGCATGGCATAAGCCTTGCCGCCGAGCAGAAATTTGCCAACGAGGTAGATGGTCACGCTCATGGCCAACATCACAAAAACCAGGGCGTAGGGAAACGGGTTGGTCCCGATTTCCTTGAGCGCGTCAAATACCTGCACCGACGCACACTTGGTGAAATTCATGATCAGTGGCGTGCCGAGTTCAGTAAAACTCCAGATAAACACGATGGTGCCCCCGGCAAACAAACCGGGCATGATGAGCGGAAGGGTAATTTTGAAAAACTTCTTCACCCCGCGGCAACCGAGGTTCGCCGCCGCCTCCTCCATCGCCGGGTCGACATTCGCCAAGGCCGCCGAAACGTTGAGGTACATGATCGGATACAGCGCGAGGGATTGCAGGCTGATAACGCCCCAGTACTGTAAGCTGCCCAACCAGTCGGTGGGTTCGATTCCGAGCACGAGGTTGAGGCCGCCGTAGAACCCGAGAATCTGCTGAAAACCGATGGCCCCGACGAACGGCGGTAGAATCATCGGCACCAAAATCAGGCCGCTGACCAGCTTCTTGCCCGGAAAGTCGTATTTGTTGCCCAGCCAGGCCAAAGGCACGGCGATGAGGGTCACCAGCGAGGTCGTACCCACCGCCAACATCAAGCTGTTAAAAAGCCCCTCCGTGTAGACCGGGTTCTTGAACACCCCAAACAGGTATTCCAGCGTGAATTGTCCGCTAACGATAAACCCGCCCCGGATGACCATCCATAACGGGGCGAGGAAGAGAAACCCGAAGATAAGCGAGACAATGACAAATATGATCCAGGAAACTTTGGTGCGCATGGGTTTAACGTGTTGAAGCGATGGGTTGAACCGCGGCGCGAGCTTCGCGGTAACTATTCCGGAAAAACAGGGTCCATTCCCGCATGTAATCGAGCCGGCGCCCCGGCACGGCCAGGGAGCTGCGCCAGGTAAACGGCTCCGGGACATCGGGGAGCCGGGTGAGCAGGCGCATGGCCTCGGGTTGCGCTTCGGGGCCGCCGCCGGCGATGATCGCGCGCCACGCCGCCTGAAGCTCGGAGCTCGAGTCCATGCTCATGGCGCGAATCAAGTCGCGCAGAATACCAAAATGCCCGCCCGTCCAGCGCCGGTAGTAGATAAAGTGCTCGGCCAGCGCGTAGGGATTGATGGCCGGATCGGCGAGGTCGTCCGCGGCATGGGGGAGGTGTTGCTCATGGCGGGCCTGGATGGCCGGGTTATCGGACGGGAAAAACTCGCGGCGAATCGGAACGCGGCGCAGGGAAAACTTTTCCGGCCCGCCCGGCTCGCCCGCCCGGTACGTCCACAACTGCTGGGCCTCTTCGCTGAGCACGTATTCGATGAACCGCACCGCGATCTCCCGGTTCGGCGCGCCACGCAAGAGGCTGATCGGATCGCAACTGACGCCGGAACCGCCAAACGGGGTGATGTACCGCATCCGCTCGATGCCGTCCGGGGTTCGACTGACCTGGGCCTGATACCGCCCGTAAAAATCAATCGCGATGCCGACCGCGGCATTTCCCATGCTGACATCAATCGGGACCTTGCTGGACGAGTCGGTGAAATACCGGGCATTGGCGCCAATGAGTTGAATCATCCGAATGCCGTCAAAAAAACCAGCCTCAAGCGCCTGCTGGTAGGCGGCGGGTACGCCTTCCGGCAGCTCTCCCGGCGGCAACCGGGCGGCGGCGATCGCCGCCTCGAATTCATCAATCTGCGCGGGCGTAAATCCGGCGGCGGCTACCGCCTCCGCGCATTTGGAGTGGAGCATAAGCTCAAAGGCCTTGGCCACGCTTCCGCTTTTGGTGGGATCAGCCAAGCCAAGCTGTCGGAAGAAAACCGGATCGGCCAGGTCGTCCCAGCGCCGGGGCGGTTGGTCCTTCATCCCATTACGTTCGAGACGATCGATGTTATAGCAGATGCCGAAGGTACTGACCGCCGTGCCGAACAAGGTCGGAGTACGCCACACTTCGCCGCTGATTTTGGCGGGAATCAAATCCACGCCATCTTCCGAAAGGAACAACCCGGACGGCTCCTCGCCCTCCGGCCAGGGCGGGACGGTCAACCCCTGGCCATACGAACGGCTGTGGTCGTATTCGCCGCCGCCGAAAAACAAGTCAATGCGCGACCCGAATTGCCCGGCGTCGTCGATGGAGCGAAAGGCCGCATGAGCGGCGCGCAGCACTTCCCAGCGGGCTCTCGCCTCCGGGTCATCCGGCGGGTTTTTGGTATCGAACCGCCGGTCGGTGATCAGATCGGCGGCGCCGAGCGGCCAGTCATGGCCCTGCCGCCGCCACCACGCCCGGAAGGAGTTCATGAATTCGGCGGAAAGATAACGGGCAATTTCCGAGGTGCCGCCGATGGCCCGCCAGTCGATTTTCACCGGATCGCCGTACCGTTCGCGATGCCAGCGGGAAAAACCCTGCGCGAATTCATACCGGATCGCCTCGTTGTGCGCGGAGATGATGACCAATTGCGGATCGCCCGGCTTCCAATCGCTTACCTCGGTGTGTTTGCGAAAAATGAACGGCAGGGAAATCACCAGCGCGGCCGCGAAAATAATGGCGAGATTGCGCACCATGCGGATTGACTCCCGGCTAGTCCCTCAACACGACGACGTTGTTTTTACGCACCCAGATTTTTGCCATCTGGATGTCGTTGTCGATCGCAACGATTTTCGGGTTCATGTCAAACACGTTGAGCTTGAGATCGCCAGCATGGCCGGACGACGCGGTTATGATGTTGACCTCATGCTGGGCCATCTCACCGAGGTAGATGGTATCATGAATCGCGGCGTCAAAGACATTGCCCGCGTCAGGCGGCGGCTCGTAGCCAATATGGATGACCTCCGGGCGAATCGACAGCGTGACCTTCTGTCCTACCGCCGGCGGATGCGCCGACATCACCGTGCTGCCGATCGGACCGACCGGGGTGGCCACGGTAATTTCCCGATCGGACACTTTTTCCACCGTGCCCTCGACAAAGTTGGTTTCGCCAATGAAGTGGGCGACGAATCGACTGGTCGGAAACTTGTACACCTCGCGCGGGGCGCCGCATTGTTGAATCTTTCCCTTATCGAGGACGGCAATCCGGTCCGCAATCGAAAGCGCCTCTTTCTGGTCATGCGTGACGTACACCGCGGTCAGGCTGAACTGTTTGCAGATGCGTCGGATTTCCCCGCGCATTTCCAGGCGCAGCTTGGCGTCGAGGTTGGAAAGCGGTTCGTCGAGCAGCAGGCACTTCGGGCGCACCACCAGGGCGCGGGCCAGGGCAACCCGTTGCTGTTGCCCGCCGGAAAGTTGATTCGGCTTGTAGTCCGCGCGGTCGGTCATCTTCACCGCGGCCAGCGCTTCCGCCACCCGCTGTTGCATTTCCGCCTTCGGAACTTTCCGCAACTCAAGCCCGAAGGCAACGTTTTCTTTCACCGTCATATGCGGCCAAAGCGCATAACTCTGGAACACCATGCCGGTGTCCCGGTCCTCCGGCGCAAGCTGGGTGACGTCCTTGTTGCCGATAAATATTTTTCCGCTTTCGGGAATGTAAAATCCGGCGATGCAGCGCAACAGCGTGGTCTTGCCGCAGCCGCTGGGACCGAGAAGAAAGAACAACTCGCCGGGCTCGATGGTCAGGTCAATGTCATCGACCACCCGGTTGTCCCCGAAACATTTGGTGACGTGTTCAAATCGAATGGATACCGCCATAATGCCCCTGGTAAGAATTACGTAATGTAAGGGCCGCATCATCACGGGTCCGGGCCTCCCGGTCAATCGTGAACGCAGCGCTAACGGTTTTCTAACCGGCGTTACGGCGATTCGGGCTGCGGAACGGTCACAAAAGCGGATGTGTCAAACCCTTTTTCCTCAAGGGTTTGCATGATTTCCAGCCGCAAATCCTCCCGCAATTGCGGGGTGCGGGACATGATCCAAAGGTATTTGCGGTCATCGGTGGATATCGCGGTGGCTTGGTAGTCCGGATCGAGATAGACCACAAGGTAGGGAAACCGCACCGGCCAGAAGAATTGGATGCGCCATTCGGCATTGGATTCGCGGTCGTGAACGAACGCCATGGAGCGATACGTTTTCTCCGGGCCATCGAAGCCGCCGCGCCGGAAGGTGAATGTCGTTGGGATACGGCCTTTTTCATCCAACCGGTAATTTTCAATGGCGTGATACGCGTCGCGTTCAAACCACGTCAGGTTCCCGCCGATCACGTACCAATCGCCCATGAACCGGTCCAGATCCACGTAGGAAACGGTGGAAGGCGGATTGCGGGTGGCGCAGCCGACCAGCAACAGCGAGGCAACAAGGAGTAAAAGCGTGTGGTTCATACCTTAGTTTACCGCAAAGCGAAAAAATTACAATGATAGGCGGCGTGTGGATGGATCCGGGCGCATCCCTGATTGGCTGACCTAAACGTGACACAGGCATCCTTGCCTGTGCGGTGGTCTGAGCCAGGCGGGAATCCGTCGGCGGGGAGTCGTCCGTCCCAGCGGGCCGCCAGCGGTGTTGTCGCGGGCGGCGCGGTCTTTAGACCAGCGCCCCCCGCTCCGCCTTGCTGGCCGCCGGTCGCTGACGACCGGCTCGGCCCGCTGGATCAACCGACTCCCCGGACCCGCATGCGCGGGTCTGCCCGACGGCTTCCCGCGGTATCACATGCGCCTGCGGCGCATAAAGAGAACCGGCTCATTACACGATCTAATTCAAGATCCTGATGGTGTGAATGATTAGAGCAATGGGTTCAGTCAAGGAATCAGCGAAAAGATGGGGACAGAGAATCTTCCGTGAAAAGATGGGGACAGAGAATCTTCCGCAACCCGTTGACTTCCAACGCTTGGA
>CALMYG010000117.1 GCA_937873455.1 uncultured Verrucomicrobiota bacterium | reverse complement strand
CCGGTCACGAACTCGACGCCAGGGCTGGCCCCGTTGGTCGCCACCGTCTTCTCGATCATAATGCCGGGAAGACATGTGGCAATATCAAGGCGAAAGGCAAAATAGCTTTCGATCGTATCAACGTCGTTGGTGGAATTATCCGTGGCCGGCGGGAAACCAGGTTCACCGTAGGAACGTCCATCGTAGGGGGTTCGGTCGCCTGCCCCCGTGGAGGTAAGCGCGTCATCATCAAACGCATCGTCACCGACCCGTTCGTGGCAGCCTTCGCCGTGGCAGCCCTGCCCGACGCCCGGCGCTTGATCTGCAATATCCCACCGGCTGATATTGGCATTTTCAATATTTTCATCGCCGGTGGTATAGACACCAATGCGAAGAACATCGGATGCAGACGGCGGAGTTGACCGGGCTAAATTCGTCCACGGTATGGCGAATTCGTAAATCGGACTATCCGGGAAGGGCCAGCTTCGGCTGTAATAGCGTCCCACCGGCGCGCTGCCGGTATTGGTGATATTGGTATACGTGAAGGTTAACGGCGCCGACCACAACCCGGGGCCGATCGCATTGTAGAGGTTGGCCGGCGTTTGACCGAAGGTATTGGCTCGCCAAACCAATTCCAGCACGTGATCGGGATCCCAGCCCCGGAAATTTACCAAGCGGGATGCCGGAGCGGTAGCCGCGCCTGGGGCGATATCACTCAAGCTTCCGGTATCGTTGCCGTTGGTTTGTCCCGGCATATCGATCGCCACATACAGATTAAACCGGTCGGGTTCATTATCCCAACCCAAGCCAGTAGGACCGGTAACGATCAGGTAAAGATAATTGGTATCCCCGTACACGTTGACGTTGCGAATATCGCCATGCACATCAAAACCCGTGGCGGATGGAAGCACCACGGAAGTAGTCGTTCCGTCCGGCCGGACATAGGTATAGGTACGGGCCGCTGATTCACCGAAAAAGTCGGAAGCCGTTGTGGAACCGCCGGTATAGGGCGCGGCAAATTCCGCCTCGGTAAGAAGGGTGTACGATGGATCGATCGAACCGGTCAGGGCGATGCCAAACGGGGCCGAGCACCCCTGCCCCGTTATGATGGCTATATCATCGCGCCGGGAAAGACTTAAACTCTGGCGGGTGTTCGGCCCGGGATCGGTCGGACGACCGGTGGCTTTGGCATTCGCCGTGGTATTGATAAAAATCGGACCGAGAGCGGCAAGATCAAAGCCGGGACCCGAACAGTTGATATTAGGTCCTCCAATCCCCACCCCATCCAAAATTTTCCCGTCCGCTTCGATGTCCTCCACCGAGACCAGATAAAGACAGAGGGTTGAGTTGTTTCGCAATTCGACCGGAACCGGCGCGGTTGCCGGAAGAGCAAACTCGATCTGTCGCCGGAACCCAACCACGCGACTGGTAACGGAAATTCCGCCGACAATCAACGAACGGTTATTGCCTCCGTCATTGCGCCACAATTGCGCTTCCATGGTATCAGCCCCGGTGGCGAACATGGCGATGAAGTAATGCACGTTCCAGGCAAATTCGCGTTCCCACGGCAGGCCGTTTTGCCACATTTCCAGACGGGGCGCCCCCGAACAACCGGTTTCGATACCGATGATATAATTCACACGGATGGTCGCGGGATTTCCGAAAAAGTCCCCGATGGTGGTGTTGAGCGGGTGGGAGGAATCCACGGTCCAGGCAAAGTACCACGGATCATTGGTTCCCCCGGATGGTCCCGGCATCGACAACGCATAAAAATCCATCACATTCCCGCGACTGGCGGTATTGGGACATTCGCCATCGCCAGTGATATTGTTGCCGGGATCTATCGCGCGCGTAGATCCATAGGGATTCGATATCCGGCCATCAACCACGCCATCGGCTAACAGCGTCCCACCGTTCAGAAGGAGACTCACAAAACCCAGCACGAGCGTGTGAGGCATCAAAGCGATACGATCAGTCGCCATAAATTTCATCGAGTAAACTCCTTGGTGCGGATAGTGATTCCCCTATTACAATATCGTTAAGAATACATTGCGTAAATGATTTTGTTAAACCGTTACACCAACGGGTTTTTGGGTATTTTTTGTGTTGCTGGTCTTTTAACTGGACCGAGGCGTGACGGTATATCCCGGATTGGTTAATTTTTCGTGAAACCGCATACCTGGAGCCCTTTCATGAAGTGAAGGGATTTGGTCATGCGGTGCGTGAGCCAGACGGGAATCCGTCGGCGGGGAGTCGTTTGTCCCAGCGTACCGCCAGCGGTGTTGTCGCGGGCGGCGCGACCGAGAGGTCAGCGCCACCCGCGCCGCCTTGCTGGCCGCCTGTCG
>CALMYG010000116.1 GCA_937873455.1 uncultured Verrucomicrobiota bacterium | reverse complement strand
CTATGCAAAGTTCCGGATTATGCGAAGTAAAATCGCCAAACGGTTTACTGGTAAGGAATTCTTTCCACAATTAGTTGGCATAATTTTCCAGGGCACTGCTTGCGTTGATTTTCCTGCCCCGTCTCATTGGAGGGGGCATGACGAAACACATACTTATCGGCGAAAGCCGCGAATCTTGGCTCAGCACTTACGAAAATTATCTAACAAAAGTACTTGGCGTGGCACCGGCAACTCGAACGAGCTATTTGCTTATCGCAGGCAGGTTCCTAAACCATCTCTCTAGGGATGGAAACATTGATCGGTCCATGTTTACTACCTCAGCTATCATCGAGTTTGTTGCGGCGGATGCTGCTCCGCGGAAAGGGCAGGGACCGGGTACAACGATAGCGGCTACGAGATCTTTCTTGCGCTTCCTGATTTCACAAGGGATCGTGTCATCCCACGTGGAAACAATAATTCCTCACATGTGGCGCCCACGGCATGCGGCTCTTCCAGATCGGCTCAATGAATCGGAAATTAAGAAAGTCCTACAGTTTGCAGATGACGGAACAAAGAAAGGTATTAGAAATTTTGCTTTGGTGTTGTTATTTGCTCGACTGGGTCTGCGAGCAGATGAGGCAGCCAGGCTTAGTCTTGATGACATTGATTGGGTAAACGGTCACATTCTAATTAGGGCCGGCAAGACCCGTAGAGAGCGTAAACTGCCTTTATCTCAAGATTTGGCCGAGGCTTTACTCAGATATTTAAGGCGATCGCGAGGACGATCGAAATATCGTGAGGTCTTCGTTCAGGCTGATGCACCGTACCATCCCTACAAGGCAGGCTCAATTGGAAAGATAGTTACACGCCTGCTCAATCGCGCTGGAATATTTCGATCCTCGTGTGGACCACATCTATTCCGTCATACGCTCGCCTCAAGTATGGTCAATCACGGCGCCACGTTTAAGGAGATAGCTGATGTATTAGGACACCAGGCGCTGATGACAACGGCCGTATACGCCAAGCTTGACTTGAATACTTTGGCAAAGATCGCTCTGCCATGGCCTCGGGGGTAATTAGTCATGAAAATTGATCTGCAAACCAAAATGACTTCCTACCTAAGTCTTCGCGAAGCGTTAGGATTGTCAACCGCTTATTTGATACCACTGCTTCATGAGTTTGTTGAATACCTGCGCACCAAACATGATGGCGAAAATATTCGTGCGCAACACGCAATTGAATGGGTATGCTCGACAGAGAGTTCGGTATCGACGCGAAAAGTAAGACTAACCGCTGCTCGTCTATTCCTTCGTCATCTCAAAGATGGCTTACCCGGGACAGAAATACCAAGCTTTCTAGCAATTGAGAGATCGAGGCGCCCAGAACCCTTTATATTCTCTGCAAAGCAGCTCTCAAGATTGCTAAAGATTGCTGGGAAATTGGATGAAGGAAGGAACATGGAGGCTTTAACTGTGCAAACACTTCTTGGGTTGATGGCTTGCACTGGACTAAGGCCGGGTGAGGCTATCAAACTTAAGACACCGAATGTGTTTCTTGATGATATGCCACCACGATTGTTAATTTATCGCAGCAAGTTCTGCAAAACACGATGGGTTCCCCTGCACGCCACGACCTGCCGGAAGCTATCTAAGTACATGCAGTTCCGCCAGAAGCAAAGTCGATCAGGCTATTCAAATTATTTGTTCGTCAAGAAGGATGGGCGCAAGCTCCATTACCTGACGCTTCAACGAACGTTTCAAGAATTCATCAAGAAGGCAGAGATTGAGCCTCGTGGTGGACAAATGCGCCCCACTTTGCATTCGCTACGCCATACATTTGCCGTACATCGACTTCTGCGGTGGTATGAAA
>CALMYG010000115.1 GCA_937873455.1 uncultured Verrucomicrobiota bacterium | reverse complement strand
AGACAACGTTCCCGCCAGAGGCGGGCAGGCGTAGTTCCCATCCCTGGTTATTCGCATCCCCTCGGGGGGCTTGCGTGTCGTTGGTTATTTCCGCCAAAACGTCGGCATGAGCACTACCAGGACGGTATAAAACTCCAGCCGTCCAATCAGCATCAGCAGGGCGAGGATGGTCTTGGCGGGATCGGGAAGACCGGCAAAGGTGGTCGCTGGACCGACCGCGGAAAATCCCGGGCCGATATTCCCGACCGCCGAAAACGCGGCGGATACCGCGGTGGTCATATCCGCCGTAAAAAAACTCAACGCGATGGAACCAACCGTCAAGGCGCCGACGTAAATGAAAAAGAAAATCGCCACGTTAAAGACAATGTCCTGGGGAACCATCTGGCCGCTGAGCTTGACCGTGTATATCGCCTGGGGACGCAGGAAGGATTGGATCACCCGTCCCATTTTTTTCCACAACAGCAAAATGCGGATTTGCTTCAACCCGCCGGCGGTGGAACCGGCGCATCCGCCGGCGACAAAAAGAAACAACAGAATCAGCTTGGCCGTTGCCGGCCAGGTATCGTAGTCGACGGTGCCGAATCCGGTGGTGGTCATCAACGACGTCACCCAGAACGCGGCGTGCCGCAGCGCCTGGGCGGGGGTGTAGTCGGTTTGCACGGCCAGGCTCCCCGCGACCAACAGCAGCGCGAACGCCCAGAGCGCGGTATAAAAACGGCATTCGGAGTCCCGGAAATATTGGAGCGGATCCCCGCGAAGCGCCTTGAAGTGCAAGGCAAAGTTGATCCCGCACAAAAACATAAACGCCACAATAACGCTTTCAATATACACGCTGTCGAAGGCGGCGATGCTGGCCGTTCGGGTGGAGAAACCGCCGGTGGCGATGGTGGCGAAGGAATGACAAACCGCGTCGAACCACCCCATCCCGCCGATCTTGAGCAGGAAAATCAGGATGACGTTGAGCAGGATATATACGCCCCACAGGAATTTGGCGGTGGAGGCAATGCGCGGGGTAAGGCGGTCCTTGGACGGTCCGGTGACTTCCGCGCGGTAAATCTGCATCCCCCCCACCCCGAGGAAGGGAATGATGGCGACCACGAGCACGAGAATGCCCATCCCGCCCAGGAAGTGCGAGAGCGCGCGCCAGAGCAAGATGGCCCGGCTATGATTTTCCAGATCGGTCATCACCGAAGCGCCGGTGGTGGTGAAGCCGGAACAGGATTCGAAAAACGCGTCCACCGGGTTGTCCAACGCGCCGGTAAACAGAAACGGCAGGATGCCGAGCACGGTGGCGAACAACCAGCCGAATACCACAATCCCGATGCCCTCACGGCGCGACAAGTCGATGCTGACCCGGGTGGTCGCCCACATGATGCCGCCAATCAACAAGGTGATGCCGGCGGAAATCCACATGCCAAGCCAGACCGCATGCGGGTCGCCCATCAACCAGGAAAGGGTCGCCACGATGCCCATCACGATGGCGAGCAACAGGACGAGAAACGAAACCAGATGAATGACAACGCGAAAGTTCATGCCGTCGGGCGGCTATTCCCCGAACAACGCCTCCACTTTGGCCACCGCCTTGGGCAGGGAAAACAACACCAGGCGATCCCCGGCGGCCAGTTGCAGATTGCCGTTGGCCGGCAGCAGGACGTCCGCACGCATGACCGTGGCAATCATCAGACCGGGGGGCAGCTTCAGCGAACGGATCGCTTTGCCGGTCCACGGCGTTTTTGACGTCAACGCCACTTCCAGCAGCTCACCGGGCAGACGGTGAAGAATGGCCGCCGCCTTGACGTTTTTCCCGCGCACGAAATGCAGAATCGCGTTAATCATCGAAATGTGTGAACTCACCGCGCGGTCCAGCAAACTAAGCCGGGCGATCACCGGCACGTAGTCCGGCTTGGCGACCTGGGCGATGGTGAAATTCGCGCCGGACTTTTCCCCGAGCAGGCAGATCATGATATTGGTTTCATCATCGCCGGTGGCGGCGACAAAGGCGGTGCCCCGCACCACATCGGCCGCGTCGAGGGTTTCCGGGCTGAGGGCGTCGCCGTGCAGCACGGTGACCCGGTCCAACTGTTGCGAGCAATATTCGGCCCGGCGGATATCCTTCTCGATCAAGACGGCGGGAATCTCCTTGCCGTCGAGACGCCGGGCCAGCTCAAGCCCGAGGTCGCCGCCCCCGGCAATCACGATTTTCTGGAAATTGACATGGTCCGGACTGGCCCATTCGAGCAGGGCTTCCACATCCTCCGGCGACCCGACGAGAAAGACATCATCGCCGATCATAAATTGGGTATCGCCGGCGGGAATCATCACTTCGTCGCCGCGCAGGACGGCGATGAAGCGAATGCGTTCGATCAACTCCTGGCTGGGAAACTGCCGGAGGGTTTGCAGGATCATCGGGCTGTCCATGTGCACCCGGATACCCACCACGAGGGCGCGCTGGTCGAGCATATCCACCGCCTCGGTCGTGCCGGGCATGCGCAGGATACGGAAAATTTCCTCGGCGCACTCTTCCTTTTGGCTGACCACCAGATCGATCCCGAGACGCTTGAGGTCGAAATTCCGGTCGGGCTCGTAATGGCGTCCGCTCGCCACCCGGGCGACTTTCATCGGCACCCCGACCAGATGGGCCAAGGCGCAGGCGAGAATGTTAACCTCATCCCGATTGGTCACCGCGACGAACAGGTCGGTCTTGCTGATGCCCGCTTCTTCGAGGACCCAGGGATCGGTTCCCTCCCCCTGAATGGTTTGCACATCAACGTGGGCCTGCACCGAAGCGAGCTTATCCGCATCGCGGTCGATCATGACGATATCATGCCGCTCCATGCTCAACCGAGAGGCCAGATGTTTGCCGGCGTTACCGGCGCCTATAATCACAATTCTCATGCGTGATGAAAGAGGCGATTATGCCTGATGCGGCGGCGCTCTGACAACAGCATTGCTTGGCTTTTCTCGTATCTTATAGCCAGCAAGCAGGTTACATCAACGGCGGATTCGGTTTTACCCGGTGCGGGACGACGAGAACCGGGCAGGTGGCCCGGCGCATAACCCCCTCCGTGACACTGCCGACCAGCAGATTTCGTAGCGCCCCGTGGCCGTGGGACCCCATGACGATGAGAAACGGGTGGTGTTTTTCCGCTTCGTGGAGGATTTTTTCCACGGGATAACCTTGGATAAGCAAGGCGGTCACGGCAATGCCCTGGTCGGAAAAGTTCTTTTCCGCGGCTTGCAGACGGGAATGCGCTTCATGGCATTGCCGGGCCACGCTATCCCTGACCGACTGGGGGCCGGGATCATACCCGAGGAATTCCGGTTCGGGGGGCGCGACATGGAGAAGAAGAACCGAGGCATTAAAGGCCTTGGCCATGGTAACTGCTGCGGCCATCACGTCAGGCCCGGCATCGGAAAAATCAACGGGAACCAGAATTGTATTCATATACGCACCCGCCTTTCGTCTACGCCCGAATTATCGCTCGCCCTCGCATCGGAGACAAGCAGGAAGTCGAGGGGTGCGGCGGCGAGGGAAGCTGTGTCCGTGCTCGTTCCATCCGCGCCCAGCGGGCGCGGCTACAGGTAGGAACGCGTGCCCCAGAAACACGTAATCGCATACTGAATCGCCCCACTTAATCGGATACCCGTAATCGAGATAGCCCCTGATCGGATTAAGGGTGGCGGTTAAGAGTGGTCCGCGAGGCCGCGGACCCTCCCGACCGTCTCTCTTCGGCCCCAACGGGGCCGCACCCGATAGCCTGGGGCGAAGCCCCTGGAAGATGACGATCCGGAATAAAAAACGAGCCCGTAGAGGACGTTGCGTCGGTTCGGGCTCTGTATCATTTTCTTTTTTACGCTCATCCCGGCGCTTCGCGCCGGGCTATCGGGTAGCGCGCCTTCAGCGCGCGGGATCATGATGGAACAGAAGGCGCAAAGGAAACACTTAATCGCATACCCTTAATCGACCCACTTAATCGGATACACGTAATCGAGATAGCCCCTGATTGGATAAAGGGAGTCGTTTAAGAGTATCCGATTAAGGGTGGCGGTTAAGAGTGGTCCGCGAGGCCGCGGATCCTCCCGGCCGTTTTTCTTCGGCCCCAACGGGGCCGCACCCGATAGCCTCCCATCCTCCCCATCCGTGATATCCGTGTGATCCGTGGTTCAACAACCGGTCGATTGCGCCCGGCGGCATCGGAAAATGGCCAATTATCAATTCACAATTCACAATAAAAAGAATTCTCCTCATTCCATTCGTGTGAACTCGTGTCCATTCGTGGTTACCCTCCTCCTGTCTTCACCCCGGCGCGATGTGTTGCGCGCACGGCCTTCGTTGTCCTTCGTTACCTTCTGTAAAAATTTCTTTTCAGACAACGTTCAAGACGAAGTTCAACACAAAGTTCCCGCCACAGGCGGGCAGGCGCGTTTTCCGTAGTTTCCATCCTCCCCATCCGTGATATCCGTGTGATCCGTGGTTACTTCCAAGCTCGCACCACCTTCGACACACCTTATCGCCTACACCTTATCGTCCGGACTCAATCATCACCGTTCAATGTCTTCGTTATCCTTCGTTACCTTCTGTTAAAATTTCCTTTCAGACAAAGTTCAAGACGAAGTTTAACACAAAGTTTCCTTCAGAGGTGGGCAGCCGCGCTTTCCCCGCCAGAGGCGGGCAGGCGTAGCTCCCTTCCGGCGGTGAATGCTTACCACCCGCAGGGGTCGACCCAGACCTTGTTGCGGACGGTCTCGTAGTAGCCGGGCTGCCAGATCTTACGGCGGCTGCCACAGCCAAGGTCTTCATAGATCCAGGTTCCGGGAACCCAAACCCGTTCCGTCCGCCATTCGTAGTATCCGCGCCGAACCGGCTCATGACGCACCACCACCCGCGATGGACGCTGATGCACCACCACCGGAGCGGATTCATAGACCACCACCGGCTGCTGGTAGACGACCCGGGGTTGGTGATAGACCGTAGTCGCCGGACGGCAATACGCGGAATTCGCCACCAGCACCCCGCCGACAAATCCGGCCACCGCCGCCCACTCCTTGTTCATGGCCCGGGCGGGCGTCGACATCCCGGCCACCAACGCCGCCGCCAATCCCATCGTAATCAGATTGCTTGTTTTCATCGCTCGTTCTCCTCGCGCCGTCCATCGGCGCCTGGATCGTATGACGCGGCCCGGAGAATTTTATTCAATCGAACGTTTGGGTCGGACCGCAGAGGAAAAGCTCGCCGGGGACAGTTCGCCGGGGACGGAGCCCCGGCCTACAACCCATCACAAGATACGCTTGTCGGCCACCCCTCCGCGGGTGGCGGAACGTTACTGCTCGGTGAGTACAATGATGATTTTTCCGCCGTTGGCGGGAATACCGCCTAGAACGATCGGGGCGTCGCGCGAAAGACCGACCGAGGTGCTGAGCAATGCTTCATCGCCGCGAAACCAACGGACCTCGGCCTTGCCTTTGCCGCCGAGGCGGATCTGCAGGCGATGCCCATCCGGCAAGCGAATGGCTCCTTCCCCGCCGGGCGGGAGGGAAATGCTGCCTTCGCCGAGATACCGGTAAAACTGGAAACCGAAAACCCGGCGCAACCGGAACTCCACGCGCTCCAGCCGACGATCCATCGGCGCGGAGTCGTTTTGGGCTTGAATCATCAGCGCTTGGACCGTGGCGGGGTTGCCCTGGGCGACGGCCTCGCCGCCGTTCCCTCCGGCCAACAACCACACCGCCAGCACGGCGGCAACTCGATACGGTATTTTCATGCGTCTCCTCAACTATCGCGCGGATCGTGAATTTGTGCAATATCCATCCAGATGACGGTCAATTCGGTCTCGGGATCGGTGTAGATCATTGTGCTGGCCCCCGGCACTTCGGCAATCACCCATTCCACCCGCTCGCTGAGCGGGGTCGCCGCGAAGGACGAAGCGCCAGGGCCCTCCAGTAACCGCCAGGCCGAAAGCCCAAGCAAGCCGATCACCACCAGGGCGGCAACCGCACCGGCCACGCGAAAGCGAAACAGCCAACCGGCATCGGGGGCATCCTGGCGTTCGGCATCCAGCCGCCGGATTTCCCGCCGGATATCCTGCCAGGCCAGGGCCGGGTCGGGCGCGGGATGCCGGGCGGCATGGTCGCGAACGCCGTCGCCCAGCGCTTCCCAGGCTTGGCGGGTCGCGCGGGCCTCGGCGCTGGCCGCCAACAGTGCGTCCATGCGCTGGCGTTCCTCCGGACTCAAGGAGCCGTCCAGGCCTCGGCTGATCAAGCGAGCATCGGATTTTTTCATAAAAACTTCTCCATGGTTTGGCGCAAGGCCTTGCGGGCGTAAAACAGCCGCGACATGACCGTTCCCGTTCGCGTTTTCATCACGTCGGCGATTTCTTCGTAGGACATGCCCTCCACTTCGCGCAAGATCAGGGCGGTGCGGTGCTCGTCGGACAATCCGCCCAACGCCTGGTCAAAGGCCTGGCGGATTTCCGCGCGGTGCAGCTCGTCCGGCGCGGTGCGTTCGTCGGCCAATTCCCGCTGCCGGTCGAGGGCGAGGTGATCGCCGTCGTCGCCGATGGCCGGCTCCAGCGGGATTTCCGGCCGCCGCTTCCGTTTACGTAAAAAATCCAGCGCGGTATTGACGGCGATGCGGTACACCCAGGTGTAGAATTTCGCATCCTGGTGGTAGTCGCCGAGCCGCTGCCACGCCTTGACCCAGGTCGTCTGGGCCAATTCCCGCGCGTCCTCGGGGTGACGCACCACCCGGTCGATTACGCTATAGACCCGGCTGTAGTACGCTTGCACGATTTGTCCGAACGCCTCCTGGTCGCCCCGCACGGCCAGCGCGACCAGACGATCGGTCTCCCATGAATCCAACGTTTCATTCACCGGAGTCTTGGACGTGTCCGGGGCGGGTTTATTCATGACCGGCCCTCCGGCCCGTAAGGCGCAACCACGCGGCATAAGGCAAGGCGCCGACCACGGAGGGTCGGCCTACAACCGCCGAATGCGAGAAATTCCTGGGGGACTTGTAGCCGCCCGCGATGAGGGCGGCCCGGCCAAAGCAAGCAAATGAGACGCGCCCAGCGGACGCGTCTACAAAAGAAATGGCTAATGATTTCACGGTTGTTGTAGCCGCCCG
>CALMYG010000114.1 GCA_937873455.1 uncultured Verrucomicrobiota bacterium | reverse complement strand
TCCAATCCCTGGAAATCAACGCGTTATGACAACGGATCGTTCTGTGTCCCCGTTTACCCCGCCATTTTAAAACTAACGAAAAACCGGGGAAAAAACCGGGGACACAGAAACAGCGCCTTTTCCCGCCTCTACCGCCCGGAAGCAATGCGTTACGATGCGCCATCAAAGGTGGACGTTGTACTGGGTGTTGCAGGTGTTACAGGGACACAGAAGTTGTCCCGAAAGTCCTCGGCGCATGTTCCAATCCCTGGAAATCAACGCGTTATGACAACGGATCGTTCTGTGTCCCCGTTTACCCCCTGGATTGAAGAAGCTGACCGTCGGTACCGTGAATACAAAAGCGGGAAAATCCCGGCAAGATCGGCGCAAGAAATATTGAGCGATGCCCGAAACGCCATCTCGTGAAGCCCGTTCGCTTTCTCCGTCCCGCCGAACTGGAAATGCTCGACGCGGCAAGGTATTATGAACATCAGGCAACCAGACCGGGTCTGGAGTTTCTCGCGAAGATCGAAACGGCCGTTCAAGACATTAGCGAGTACCCGGAACGTTGGCCTGTCGTCACGGGAAATGTTCGTCGCCGCTTGGAGGTGTTTCAGGGACACAGAAGTTGTCCCGAAAGTCCTCGGCGCATGTTCCAATCCCTGGAAATCAACGCGTTATGACAACGGATCGTTCTGTGTCCCCGTTTACCCCGGAGAAGCGCTATCGCGCTTCCAGCCTACGTTTCCCGCCTTTACCGCCCGGGAAAACGCCGCTACGATACGCCGCACAAGTGAGATGAATCCATGACCTGCGCAAGAAAAGAACATGAGGCGATGACGAAATGAGTTACTCGTTTCTTGACCTGGCCTATGACGTCCTGAAGCAGGCGACCCAGCCGATGATCTATCAGGAGATATGGAAAGTCGGACAGGACCGTGGACTCACGGCCAAGCTGGAAACGAGCGGCAAGACGCCTTGGCAAAGTCTCGGCGCCCGCCTGTATGTGGAAGTGCGCGACAACGATGACGGCCTATTTATCAAGGTCGGGTCGCGACCGACACGATTCTTCCTTAAAGAACGGGCGGCCGAACTCCCCGCCGACGCGATCAGCAAGCTGGAGAAGGAGGAGGGGAGGAAGGCCGAGAAAAAGACGGAGTACCACGAGCGCGATCTGCATCCGCTGCTCACGTACTACGCAAACTCCAACCCCTCGTTCAACCGTGGCCGCTCGATCTACACCAAGACGATCATGCACGAAAAATCGACCAAGGGCGGGTACAACGAATGGATTCACCCTGACATGGTCGGGTTCTATCTTCCCCTGGATGATTGGCGGCCCAATGTAATCGAATTTAACCGGCTCTCGGACAACAACTCGTTGCGGCTGTTCTCGTTCGAGATCAAGAAGGGACTGAACAAGGCCAATTACCGGGAATCCTATTTTCAAGCCGTCTCGAATTCATCCTGGGCGCACGAGGGCTATCTGGTGGCGGTGGATATTCTCCAGGACGATGAATTTCTGGCTGAGCTGGAGCGGCTGGCCTCGTCGTTCGGCATCGGGATTATCCAACTCGATCCAACCGACATCGACGCCTCTCGCATTCTCTACCCTGCACGCGGCCGGGCACAACTCGACTGGGAAACGATCAATAAACTGTGCGAGCAAAACCGGGACTTCGACCGATTCCTGCAGGACGTGAAAATCGACTACGAATCCAAACGGATTCACCGGAACGAGTTTGACGACGTGCCCAAAGACATCGCGAAATACATCAAGGAGAAACTGAAGATTGATCAAGAGCCTGGACCTTACGGGTGAGCCTGTGTGGGGTGGAAGGCGGGTGGCACCCAAAACAGGCACAAGCAGCGACACTAATTAATCATCGTTCGATCTTGACGTCCTGAGCAAATATTCATCGCCAGGGATTGATATGCGGGGTTTTATTGGCGCTGGTTCAAGGGCTTACATGACACAAGAAAACAGACAAATAACTTTCTGAGTAAAGGATGACGATGAAGACATACACAACAACTATTTCCACGAGTTACCTAAACCTCAAAAGTTTGTACCTCGGTGCTGATGCGATGCGAGACAGCTCGTTCCAGCCTGGTAAAGTCGCAGTTCTAATTCCATCTGACTCGACGTTTAATCTTGAGGGAACGCTCAACAAACAAGGCGGCTTGTCTGGTATGGCGGCGTTCTACTACAAGCTCCAGCTCAAGGAAGGCGACAAAATACAGTTCACAACACAGAATGCGCAGGGTACGCAGTCAATAACGATTCTCTCGCCAGTCCCGACATCGTTCGGTCCTCCAACATCAAAACCAACGGGGACGATATTCTCAAAACAGAATCTGCGGCATATATTCATCGAACCATTCCGACCCGAGAATCTCAACCACTGGGAACCTGAAACCGAGACAGATGTCTACATGGCATTTGGCGTTCTCCAAGAGTACACCGATTATCAGTATTGCTGCGGCGCGAGCCAAAGCTTGCTCGATAAGTTAGGCGCGAAATACGTGGACGCGACAAAACCTGATGCGATCCTGATAGACCGCGTGTCCGGAGAATATGTCATGGGCGAGTGGAAGAAGAAATCATCTGAGTTTAAGCAGAATCACAAGCCTGAAGAAATCGATGTTTTGGTATGCTGGATTGATGACGAGACCGATAAATCAAAATTGCCGACCAAAGTCGTCGCACTGCATTCAGTGGCTCGTCTCGCGGCGGAAACTAATATAGCTGAATAGTGCCCCAACAATGGGCTATGCGGACTGGCGGTCTGCGGACTGGTCGCCAGTCCGCATAACCCGGAAGTTCGATCTAAAAGAAAAAAGGAGTAAGATATGCCATCAAACCAAGAGAAACAACTTCGACAACAGACGGCTGAGTCTCTCGCGCGACTGCAGAGCTTTGACACAAGTTTACTTCCTCGAGAAAAGGAATTGGGCTCAGTCGTAAACTTTTCAGAATCGGTTCAGCCAGCAGAGCGGTTAATTGCGCTATACAAAAGGGTGTCTCAAACAATACTGGATGATCTCCCCGAATCGCACTTGAACGCCATAGTTAGCCAAGCAAATAGTGACTACAACATCCTCAAACAGATTCTAGAGTTTCAGCCGGGGAAACCGGTCACTGAAAGAGACAGCTTGATAATTAAGCTGGATCAAGCTTACCAGCCATGCTTCAACGCTCTTCAATCATTCATATCTTTTTCGGCAAGTAAATCGACTGATTTTCAGGGTCTCGAACGACAGGCGAGGGCGACGATCCAGACTGTATCGGATATGGGCAACAAGCTATCGGATGAACTTAGAACTAAAAGCCAAGAAGCGGAACGGGTTTTGGAACTGGTTCGACGTGCCGCTGCCGAACATGGCGTATCACAGCAAGCAATCTATTTTCGTGATGACGCGAAAGAACATGAAGACAATGCAATATTATCTCGAAAAGACATTAGGAATTCAGCAATTATTTTAGGAGTATATGCTGTCTTTACACTCTTCTTGCACAAGATTCCCGTCATAAAGCCCGAGGATGTATATCAGACCGCACAGCTCGCTATTAGCAAGGTTCTTATCTTTGGCGTTCTGTCGTATATGGTATACCTTGCCACGAAGAATTTTATGGCACATAAACATAATGCCGTCATCAACAGGCATCGCCAGAATGCATTAATGACATATAAAGCGCTTGTAGAGGCTGCGAAGGAAGTCGCCAACAAAGAGGTGATTCTTACACATGCATCGGCATGCATATTTGCACCCCAGCCCACAGGCTATAGTGCTGGTGCTTCTTCAGATGGCCCTGCGGCGAAATCGGTTGTCGAGTTGCTGACAAACACAATATCTGGCGAGAAATGATCGATCATTTCTCGGCCCGCGTGCGGGTAGTCGTTACTCCCGATGACAACGTGACAGATGGCCGTCAATTCAGTAAAAGAGTCCAACTATGCCGACACTGAACTGGATTGGGAAAGAGGCGGTGGTTAATCATCATCAGCAGGTGCCGTTTCACCTGCTGAAGGATTCAAAATAAATTACGAGCATTATGATTGAACGCCACTTCCATATTCCTTTTGTTGCTCGTCTTGCGCTGGCCGAGAAACAAATCCAGCAAAATTACCGTCCCCTGATTGCGGTGCACAAGTGGTTCGCCCGGCGGCCGGGCACCCTTTTTCGGTCGCTTATTCTATCCGAATTCGATGACCAGCGCATTGAGCAGACCTATTTTCATGGGCATAATTTTTCAGACAAGCACATCCTTGACCCGTTTATGGGGGGAGGAACCACTGTCGTAGAGGCGAATCGTTTGGGCTGCATGGTAACCGCTGCGGATATAAACCCGATGTCCTGGTGGATTGTTCGGCAGCAGATTCAAGACCTTGATCTTGGTGAATATGCCAAGGCCGCAGCAAGGCTGCGCGCCGACCTGCGGAAGGAAATCGGCCACCTTTATATGACAAAATGCCCGAAGACAGGCGGGCTTGCCGAGGTCAAATACTTCCTTTGGGTTAAGACCGCAACCTGCGGATCATGTGGCCGATCTCACGACCTGTTTCCCAACCACCTTATCGCTCAGGATGTTCGTCATACGGCCAATGTCTTTGCCTGCGGATATTGCGGCGGGCTATTCGAGTCAGGGTTACGTAACAACCCAGGCCCATGCCCCCATTGTGCAAACAAATTGCCCTCGAAAAATACGGCTGGACGGAATAAATCACGTTGCCTGCACTGCGACGCCCCAGTGGCCTATCCGGAAAAAGGCGTTCCTGAACACCGGTTGTTCGCGATCGAATACCACGCACCACAGGCACCGGGGAGCGAACGGCGCAAAGGGCGGATGTTCAAGTCGCCCGACGCAGACGATTTGTGTAAATTTGCCGAGGCGGATGAATATCTCCGGAAAATGCGCCCTCGATTCATACCGGAAGACGCTATCCCCAAAGGTGATGAGACCGAACGCCTTCATCGCTGGGGATATACCCGCTATCGGGAGTTGTTCAATGCCCGTCAGTTGATTGGTCTCGAATTGAGTTGCCGATGGATTTCCGCCTATCCAAACGAGCGCGTTCGTGAAGCGCTGTCGACCAATCTGTCCGACCTGCTCCGGTATCAAAATATGCTTTGCCGGTACGATATCATGGCGTTGAAGTCACTCGACATCTTCTCCGTCCATGGATTTCCGGTCGGGTTGATCCAGTGCGAATCCAACATTTTAGGCATCGAGGGCTCGCGCGGCCTGCCGGTCGGTAGCGGTGGCTGGTTCAACATCACGGAGAAGTTCGCGAAGGCGAAGCGATATTGTCAGCAGCCATTTGAGGTTCGAGGCACAGGACAACGCAAGGTTGAAGTGCCGATAGCCGGGGAATGGATCGGAACTCGCTCCCGCGATTCCAGCAACCATGAAGATAGGCAAGTTGATCTCATCTGCGGCGACTCGACCACACTTCATGGAAGCGCTTTATTTGACGGGGTTTTCACCGACCCTCCATACTTCGGAAACGTTCAATACGCGGAGTTAATGGACTTCTGCTATGTCTGGCTCAGAAAGCTTGCCGGCGCAGCACATCAAGAATTTGCCAGCGATACCACCAGAAATGCGGGAGAGTTGACCGGCAATCTCAACATGGGACGTGATCTGGCGCATTTCACCGAAGGTATGTCGGCGGTCTTTCGCATGGCCGCCGGGCGGCTGAAGTCAGGTGGTCCGCTAGTTTTCACGTTTCATCACAACAGAATTGACGCATATGTCCCTCTGGCTGTCGCCATTCTGGACGCCGGCCTCACCTGTTCCGCGTCCTTGCCGTGTCCCGCCGAGATGGGGGCCTCAATCCATATCAACGGGACTCGCTCCTCCGTGGTTGACACTGTGTTTGTCTGTCGTCAAACGGGGCTGGTGCCTCGACGGTGGATCGTAGGCGCGGCGACGGAACTCGTCGGCCTCATTCGGCAGGAGATCAGTGCCTTGGCCGAAGGCGGACTGAAAGCAACGCAGGGGGATATCCGTTGCATCGTGTGTGGCCACATGACCCGGTTGGCTGTGTGGAATCTTCGTGGAACATGGCAACGAAGCTTAAAAACAACTGAGAAGATGACAGCCGTGGAATCGTGGTTTTCCAGTTTTGGTGGTCTCGCCGCTGTCTTGACGGCTCTTGATGCATCTTTCACCAATGCGTCTCACGTTCAAGAATGGACGCCGGTCGGCATGGTGCGCGAAACTTCGGAGAATGAATATGAAATACCCTTTTGAAGCCAGCCAGGAAGAGGTGTTGACCAACCCGGATGCATATGTTGATGCCGTTTTCTCGAGCCTTGCTTCCGAGTTTCTCATTATGCCCAAAGGCGATGGTTTTCTGGAGTACTCCGTGTTTGCATCGGGATATGAGGCGCTTAAGTGTGCGACAGAGGGCTTCGCTCAACTGACAGCGCCGCGCGTTTTCAATGCTGCGCTCGAATGCCCAGTTGTTCTTGTCGTACTGAGGACAATCCTGGGCTTTACGCCACCTGAATGGGCCTACATTACGTCGAGTCGTAAAGGAATCGAAATACCTCAGAATGCAGCCAGAACGCTTGACCGCAACATCAGATCGCAGCCCGACCGACCACTCAAGCCTAGCGCTACGACAGGCGCGAGGATTAACGCTCTCGTAGAAACTGCATGCGAACTAATTATAGAGGGATGCCCCGATGTACCGCCGGACCGTCTACACCGTTTCTGCAAGGCCGACAGCCTCGGTGGCCTCTCCTCGGTGCGACAGCTTGCGGATTTGGGCGCTCCCTACGCAATGTTGCTTTACGAGCGATTTCTTGGAAGGCCTTTTGCCGGGCATCGTGACTCCGTTAGCGAATTGGTCGGTGATGGTTTGGAATGTGCCATTGAAGAGCAGTTAGTATCGGCGGGTGTGACGTTTCGCAAGACGAAGAGGGCGGAGCGCCTTGCCGGTTTTGATCAGGCTCCAGACTTCATCATACCGGACGAATTTCATGCTGCCGTAATCATCGAGGCAAAACTGACCGAAGACGACGGGACCGCACGGGACAAGGCAACTCGTGTCATACGTCTTTGCCAGATGTCCGAGCAACGTGCGCGCGACGGAAAATCCTCCTATGAGGTCGTGGCTTGCTTGGCCGGGAGGGGCTTTGGTGTCCGCCGAGAAGACATGCGCCAGATGATCTTTCACACAAAGGGGAAGGTTTTCACACCAAAGACGCTTGATCGGATTGTGGATTGCACTGCGCTTGCTGGGTTTCGTACGAGGAAATAGAAAGTGCGCGGCTTTTCTCGACGCGCTTCCCGAGGTCGAATTCTGGGTGCGCAATCTGGCCCGTAAAAATACCTCGTTCCGGCTGCATTTGTCCAAGGATTGGTTTTATCCCGACTTCGTCTGCCAGCTCAAGGATGGCCGGATTCTGGTGGTGGAGTACAAAGGCGGCTTTTTGTGGACAGACGCGGAAGAGAAGCGGGCCATCGGGGCGGTGTGGGCGTCGCGTAGCGGCGGGAAATGCCTTTTTGTCATGCCCAAGGAGCGTGATTTCACGTCGATCATGGCGGCCATCGGGTAATCGGGCGGGTGATCGCAGTATCGCAGGGACACAGAAGTTGTCCCGAAAGTCCTCGGCGCATGTTCCAATCCTTGGAAATCAACGCGTTATGACAACGGATCGTTCTGTGTCCCCGTTTGAGTTGGGACGCGGAAATGCTCTCGAAACAAGTTGTGCCTCATGGTAGTCTACGCCCATGAAACGTTCAGCAGCCATCATCATGCTCGTCATCAGCGCCGGCCTCGCTACGGCCGCGCAGACGGCTCGCGATTATCCCGCGGCGCTCTTCGCGGCCATCGCCCCGTACTCGTCTACGACGGCCAATTCCGGCGGTTGGTTGCTGTCTGGTCCGGGAGGAAAAAGTATCCAGGCCGCGCTCGTTGGACGAAATTATACCTTTACCGAAACCAGGACACGCCGAGTCATTACCGCAATGCCCGAGGGCGACGGATGGGCCATCTACGATGGCACCAGACGCATGCGGAGGATAGACCGTAACGCTGTTATCAAAACCCGGGATGGCTATGTGCCGGCGACGACTCATTAGCCTCCGTCCCCTCCACTTGCTTCGCCTTCCGCTTGGCTAGACGATACCCTGCGCCCACCGAAATGACACATTGGGGACACAGAAGTTGTCCCGAAAGTCCTCGGCGCATGTTCCAATCCTTGGAAATCAACGCGTTATGACAACGGATCGTTCTGTGTCCCCGTTTACCGTGCGCTTCTATACCGGGTTGAACATGATGAGATTATCATTCAGGCCACGATGCACCTACATAGACGGCCGGCCTACTGGATCGGAAGATAGAGCGCCGGTTGCCCAAGGACATCGCGAAATACATCAAGGAGAAGCTGAAGGTTGATCAAGAGCGGGGACCCTACGGGTAAGATCGTTGGCGGTGGGCGACAAAGCCGGGCTTCACGCCATCTAGCCGAAGTGGTACATTTTGACCGTAACATTTGTGAAGGAATGGATCATGAGCACTACCGTTGCCGACGAAATACTGGACCGCGCGCTGAAGCAGTCCGACACGGATCGTGCCCGCATCGCGGAGGCTCTCATCGCCAGTCTTGACGCCCCGCCGGATCAAGACACCGAAAAGACCTGGCAAGCCGAGATCGACAAACGACTGCGTGAGATCGACTCCGGGACCGTCCAATGCATACCCTGGGAAGAGGTTAGAGACCGGTTATACCGGAACGCGAATGTACAACGTTGATGTATACCCCGATGTGTACGGGGAGCTTGAGCATTCGCGAGCTTGGTACGAGGAGCGCGCCAACAATCTAGGAACGGAATTCGTGAGACTCATCGGGGACACAGAAATAGCGCCTAACGCAAAGCGTCGATCTTCCAATGCTTGGAAAAAGCGGCAGTCAAAAGCTCCAAGGATTGGAACCTTCGCGACAAGGCCAACTTCTGCGCCGACCAGTCGGCGCGCTACTCCTCCGGTGTCACCTTCAACCGCAGGTTCAGGGCCGGGTTGATCGTGCCGGGCGGGATGGACATGCGGACGTCTTCAGTGATGCCGTCGGGGTTGGGGGTCGCGCTGGTTTCGGTGATACCGTCGGCGATCTCGATTCCGCGCCAGGAGGCGGCGTGGAGCAGGTTGGTGGTGAGTTCGACGGCGTAGGCGACGCCGGCATCCGGGTCGAGCAGGCGGCGGTAGATGAACTGGAGCGCCTGCAGGCGCGGCATGGCGGGTTTGGGGTCGTCGTGGCGGCCGAGGCCGGTGGCGTAGCGGAACAGATTCGCGATGCCGGTGTTGCCGGGATCGGCGAAGGGGCCGCTGATCGCGGCGTCGAGCAGTTCGCCCGCAGAGAAGTTGGCGGCCTGCCACACCGCGAACGGATCCAGTTCGGGCGGCCCGTAGAGTTCGATTTCATCGATACCAATTTCCGGGCCCGTGGTCGCGACGAGAATGCGAACCCCGGTGGCGAGCACCGGTTTGAAGGCGAAGAGATTGCGACGGTACAGGACATCGAGCAGGCCCGGATTGACGACCACACCGATGGTCTGCCAGGCGTTGTCCGGGGTGGCGGCCGTGGGATTCGGCGTTGTGGTGACCTGCAGGATGTAGGTTCCTTCGGCGCGGCTGATCTGGATACCGGTGTTGTCGCGACCAAAGGCGATGCGGTCGATGAGGACCGGCGTGGCCCCGAGGTTGATACCGGCAAAACTGTTGGTGGTGGACCCGATCCAACTGCTGTTGTTGCCGTAGATTCCGTCGTTCAGCGCCGGGATGGTGTGCGGGAAAAACGGCAGGACATTCTGCGCGAACGGGGTTTTGCCCAGGGCAAGATTCGGCGGCACCGGGTCGGACGGCCCGACCACCGGCGGTGCGCTGGTGATCCGTACGATCACCCGGAACGTGCCGGTGGCGGCATTGCCGGCCCCATCGGTGGCGACCACGGTGACGAGGTTGGAGCCGGGAAGGAATTTCGAGGTGGTGGGCGGGGTGGTGGTGATCGCCGGCGGCTGGCCGCTGTTGTCGACAGCGAGCGGTTGGAGCAGTACCCGCACGCCGCCGGTATCGCTGGCGTAGGCAATGAGATCTTCCAACAGAGGGAACACCGGCGGTTCGTCATCCGTGGCTTCGGCGGTGAGGCGAACTTTCCAGAGTGGGATTTGCTGGTCGTTGCTGTACAGGCGCAGGGTTGCGGTGCGCACGCCCAAGGGTCCGGTGGGGTTGTAGATGACGGACACGGTGGTGGTGGCGCCGCTGGCCAGGGGCATGATCGTGGCGGAGGTGTCCACCTGGAACTGATTGGTGTTCGTGCCAACCAAGATGAAGTTGGTCACGTTCAACGGACCCGGCCCGGTGTTGCGAAGAATAAACGTGTTGGTGACGCGTGTGCCCAAAGAAATCGTATCGAAGGTGATCACCGGCCAGTTCTTCACGACGGCCGCCGCGGTCAGGCTCTGCGCACTGCCGATCGACAGGGCATCCTCAAGGCCCGCGGCGCCGGTCACCTGGGGCGATCCGGGTGTCCCGGAGACGAGCAGCGTGCCGTCGGCACGACGGGCGACGGTGTGTTCAAGGCCCGTTTGTACTTCCATCAGATTGGTCGCGCCGCTCAGCCCTCCGTACTCGTTGGCCGCATTTCTTCCCCAGCCCACCGCCGTTCCGTCGGCCCGCAAGGCCACGGACGCATTCCGGCCCGCGGTGACCTGAATCACGTTGGACAGGCCAGCCGGTACATTGAGTTTGCCGAACTCGTTGTCACCCCAGGCGACGACGGTACCGTCGGTCAGCGCGGCGAGGCAATGGTCGGTGGAGCAACTGATGTCGATCACATTGGTCAGGCCGGGCGGGACCGTCAATTGGCCTTGTTGGTTTCCGCCCCACACGACGATGCTCCCGTTGGCGAGGCGCGCGGCCGACATGTAGTAGCCGCCGCTGACCTGCACCACGCCGGTCAAGCCGGGTGGCACGACCACCGGGGGCTTCAAGATATCCGGCTCATGTTTGCCCCAGGCGGTGACCGTGCCGTCCGCGGTGATCGCGAGCGAATGCCAGGCACCGGCCGCGATGGCGATCACGTTGCTTAACCCGGCGGGAACCGTTCGTTGTCCGGCGCTGTCGTCGCCCCATGCCACCACGGTTCCATCCTCCAGCAGGATCAGTCCATGCTGGTAGCCCAGCGAAACCGCCGTCGCGCTCGGGAGGTTGGAGGGCATGGGGAGGCCGATAAATGTGGCGCCCCAAGCTTGCACGATGTTTTTTTGCACGAACGGATTTCCCTCGATGACCTCGAGGGAAAGCGTCGGTTCATACTGGACGCCGATGGCGAAGGTGGCGGTGGAGGTGTTGCTGGAGGGGTCGACCGCGGTAATGGTGACGGGAGTGATGCCGAGAGGGAACACGCTGCCGCTGGGATGCGAATAGGTTACATCGGCCGGAAACCCGGAATTGTCGGAGACCTGCGCGGGCGGATAGGTGACCACGGCGTTGGTTTCGTTGAGGGGAATGAACACGGTGATGTCCCCCGGCGTCACGATGACCGGGGCGGACACATCCACGCCGGTTCCGGCGAGCGCGACATCGAACGCCGCGAGCGTGGCGTTTTCTACGCGCACCCGCAGGGTGGTTTCGCGGGGACCCAGCGCCGGCGGTTGGAAGACCGCCTGCAGGGTGGTGGAGGCGCCGACGGCGAGCGTAGTGACGAGGTTCGGCGGGGTGAGGATGAAATCGCCGGCCTGGTTGTTGGTGACGGCGATGCCGGTGATGCGGATCGGTTCGGGGCCGAGGTTGCCGAGGGTGACGGTGCGCGGTACGCTGGGCGTGGCGAGGTCCTGCGGGGCAAAGGTGATCGTGGAAACGCCGGAGGTGAGCGGTATATCCGGCAGTTGCGTCAACGTCACATGGCCGACGTCGCCATAGATTTCAATCTGATCTATGGCGACAGGGGATCCGCTGGAAAGGATTTTCAGACGAACGCCCGTGGCCCACACGTCAGGGAATGCATACATGTTGCGCCGGCTTGGCGTGCTGACATTTCCGGGATAGGTGATCGAGCCGAGGGTTTGCCACGCTGAGTCGGGGGTGGCGGCGTTGGGATTGGGCGTGGTGGTGAACTGCAAGGTATACGTTCCGTCCGTGCGATCAACAAACATGCCGTTGTGGTCGCGACTGAACGCGATGCGGTTGACCTTGACCGTCGTCGCACCGAGGTTGACGCCAATGAAGCTACTTAACGTTGCGCCGATCCAACTGCGGTTGTTTCCGTAGAGCTCATCATTGATATAGGTAACGTCATGCGCCGGGAAGAAAGCGGAGTTCAGGGCAAACGCGTTTTTTCCGATCGCTAAATTGAAGGGAACCGCACTACCCACCGGCACATCCGGAGGATACGCGACCTGCAGCACCACGATGTTGAACGAGGACGTGGATGTATTGTTGCCGTCAAAGGCGGTGATGGTGACCGGATGGGTGCCGGGCGTCATAAGACTGCCGTTTTCAGGCGCGAACTCGACCGTGAGAACCGCTTCGCTGTCATCGGTAACATGGATGGGCGGGTACAGGACGCGGACCCCGCCCGTGCCACTGCCGGCGTGCACGGTGATGTCGGCAAGGGGCGTGATGACCGGCGGCAGGATGTCCAAACCATCACCGGACAACGACAGGTCAAATACCGGAAGCCATGGATCGCTGGTGAGCAGGCGCACGGTCGCCAACCGGGAGCCATGAACGGTGGGGGCGAAGGTTACGGAAAAACTGCTGTCGTCGCCGGCGGCGATGTTGGTCGCGAGGCCGGATGCATCCAGGATAAAATTTCCCGGGTGCGCGCCCAGCACACTGATGCCACTGATGCTCAGCGGGATCAGTCCTTCGTTGCGGACGATAAACGTCTGGGTGGTCACCGACCCCAGTTGCACGGTGCCGAACGCGTAGGCGGGCGGTTCGCCGCTGAGAACCGTGCCGACGGGCGCCTCGATCACCGCGTCCGGGCGCGGCAGCACGATGATCCGGAATGAACCGGTTGCGACGTTGTTCGCGGCGTCGGTAGCGGTGATGGTCACGATGTTGGTGCCGAGCGGAAACAGACTGCCGTTGGGCGGCGCCACGTCCACGACGGGTGGCTCGCCGGAATTATCGGTGACGACGGGCGCCGGGAAGAAGACAACGATGCCGGCCGGATCGGACGCGTAGGTGGTGATATCCGGCACGGAGGCTATCACCGGCGGCGCCGTGTCCGTACTGATGCCGGCGAGGTTGATCTCAAACTCCGGCTCATTCCGGTCGGTGGTGGCGATGCGCAGGATGGCACTGCGCGCGCCCAGTCCGGTGGGATGGAATGTGACCGAGAAGGTTGTGCTGGCGCCATGCGGCAAATCGGAAACCATACCCGAGGTACCGACGACAAAGTTGTTGGAATGTGCGCCGCTGGTGGTGATGCCGAGGATCTGCCCATACGCATTTCCGGTGTTGCGGATCGTGACGACATTGGTGGCGCCGATGAGGCCGGTTTCCTGCACCCCGAAGTCAATCGTGGACACTTGTGAGGTGAGCGGCGAGTCGGGCGGGTACTCGACACCGATCACGGGGGCGGGGTCATACGCATAGAGCTCAACTTCATCGATGCAGAGCAGTTCTCCGCTGGACGCGACGAGGATTCTGATCGCGGTGGCCGCGACGGGAAAGATGGCATAGCGATTCCTCCGCCACGGCACCGGACTTTCGCCGGGATGCACGATGGTGCCGAGATCAATCCAGGTGGAACTCGAATTGGGCGTCGCGGAGGTGGTGAATTGAATGGTGTAGGTACCGGCATACCGGTCGGTGGCCAGGCCGTTGTTGTCGCGGCCAAAGGCGATTTGTTGAACCGGAACCGGTGTCGAACCCAGGACGAAGCCGAGGAAGCTGTTGGTACTGCCGGCAATCCAACTCCTGGCGTTGCCATACACACCGTCATGCAGATATTCGGGGCGGTGCGTGGGGAAGAAGGCAAAGTCCTTCACAAAAAGTTGTTGGCCGAAGGCCAGGTTGTTGGTGGAGAAGCTACCGCCGGTCTCGACCCGCACCGGCGCGGGCAGTTTCATGTTGACGACAAACGAGGCGGTGGAGGTGTTGCCCGCGAAGTCCACGGCGGTCACCCGGACAGTGTGGACACCGACTGGGAACAGACTGCCGCTGGGCGGTATTGTGGAAACGAACGGTTCGGTATCGGCGTTATCCTCGACGACCACATCAAAAAACAACACCTCGCCGCCGACGCTGGTGGTCATCACCGCGATGTTGGACGGCGTAGTGATCACCGGCGGCGTGTTGTCCGGGTGATTCCCGGTCAATGCGAAGGCGAAGCGAGGCGTATCCGGATCGTCGGCGAGGATGTAGAGGGTGGTTTCCACTTCCGCCGTATTCGTCGGCGCGAAGGTCACGGTGAAGGAGGTAGTGCCGCCGATCGGCACCGAGGCGGCCATGCCCGTCGTATCCAGACTGAACAGCTCGGCGTGGTCGCCCGCCGTGAAGACCTGCGCAATCGCCATCGGGCCGGTGCCGTCGTTATAAATGGTAAACGTACGACTCCGCTGGGCGGGTGGGGTCAGGGGTCCAAAGGCGAGCGCGACATGCTCCGAATAAATCGCCGCGCTGATTTTCTGGGCGGCGGAAATGGAACGCGCCAGGGTCAACCGTTCGGGAATCGTGCCCTGCCCGTCGGCGTTGGCGCCCCAGGAAACGATCGTGCCGTCCTGTCGCAAGGCCAGGCTGTGCAACCACCCTCCCGCGATCGCCGTCACATTGCTCAACCCCGACGGCACACTGGCCTGCCCGTCGGCGTTCCACCCCCAGGCCACGACGGCGCCATTGGACAATAGCGCCAAGCTATGGTGATTGCCGGCCGCGATGGCTGTCACACCGCTAAGCCCCGGCGGCACTGCACTCTGCCCTTGGGAATTATCGCCCCACGCCTCCACCGTTCCGTCCTCTTTGAGGGCCAGGACATGCGCGAAACCGGCGGCAATGGCCGTCACATGGCTCAATCCCGGCGGTACGTCAACCTGACCGTGACTATTGGTGCCCCAGGCCACAACCTGGCCCGCTTCGGTCAGCGCCACCGAAAACCGGAAGCCGGCGGCAATGCCCTTGACGGTCTCATTGGTCAACGAAGTCGGCACGATGCTTTCGCCGTTGGCATCCGCATACGCCCAGGCTTTGATCGTGCCGTTGCTATCCAGAAGCAGGTTATGCAACCAGCCGTGCGCGACCGCCTTGATCCCGATCAAACCAAACGGATCGGTGTTTAAGATCGGATAGATCGTGCCCCACCCCACATAAGCGCGGTTTGAGTTCAACACCGAGACCCGGCCAAGTCCGGCCACGACGACCTGGGCATCGAGCAGATTCGTGGGCGCCGTGACGTTGCCGTTCTCTGTATCGCCCCACACCGCCACCCTGGTTTTCATGGCATGGGGGCGGCCCGCCGGTTGTTCGATGCGCAGAAGCGGCGGACCGTAGGGAGGGTAGAGTTCAATTTCATCAATCGCGACCATGGTGTCGGCCTCCGCGGCCCCGCTGATGGCCAACCGGATACCGGTCGCCGAAACCGGCGTGAACGAAAACTCGTGGCGACGCGCGGGATAAGCAAAATCGGGGCCGTCGGGGAATGCATAGACCATCACGCCGATGGTGGTCCACGACGAATCGGGGGTCGCGTTATCGGGCGCGGCGTTCGTCGTGTACTGCAAGGTGTAGGTCGCGAACACGCGATCCTCAAGATTCCCGGTATTATCGCGTCCAAAAGCGATCCGGCCCACGGTGACCGGCGACGTGCCCAGGCTGATGCCGATGAATGAATTGGAGCTTCCCGCGATCCAGCTACTGCTGTTGCCGTACACCCCGTCGTTGACGCCGCCGATCGTGTGGGGCGGAGTGCCCAGTTCATCCTTGGCAAACGCCACGCCGCCGGTCGCAAGGTTGTTCGGATCAAACGTCCCGCCCTCGGCCAGCAAGGTCAATCCGCCGCCGGACAACGACAGGCCGCTCGGGGGGCGGTAAAGCTCGATCTCGTCAATCGCGATGAAGTCCGTTGCACTGTCCATCTTGATCCGGAATCCGGTGGCCCAGACGTGATCGAAGGTAAACGCATGCCGGATCGCCGGGTTGGTGAAGAGCGCGCCACCGGCCGACTGGTAATCCAGCGTACCGATGGTCGTCCAACTTCCATCCGGCGTGTTCTGGTCGGGATTTGCGACGGTCGTGTACTGGAGGGTGTAGAGTCCCAGGGCGCGATCGGTGAAGTTGCCGAGGTTATCGCGACCGAACGCGACCTTGTGCAACCGCGCCGTCGCGGCGCCGAAGGTGATGCCGACAAAACTGCTCGGCGTGCCACCGATCCAACTGCTGGAATTGCCGTAGATGCCGTCATTCACCCCGGCAATGGTATGAGGCGCCACGCCAATCTCGTTCAAGGCGAACGCTGTGCCGTTCGTGGCTAGATTGCCCGGCGCGAAGGTTCCGCCCTCTTCGACAAGCGCCAGACCACCGCCGGAGATCACGATGCCCCCTACCGCTGGCAGGAGACTAAATAAAAATGATGCGAAAACCATCGCCGGATAGCAGCCGATCTGTCGCTGATTTTTCCGATTGAAAACAGCGTGGTTTTTCATAATTGATACTTCCTTTTTTCTTCCTGGTATTGACCGACAAGGAGACCGGAGTCGAGGCATCAGAGAAAACACTAACCGACCACAAGCTTTCGATATACCCCCATGCGTGGGGGGGGGCATGCGCGGGCAAGCCTTAGCAAAAGGGCGTGGTCAGCTATGAAGTGTCCGCAGGACGCGTACCGTCAATTGGTGGCGGTTTTCCATACCCAGCTTTCGGAGAATATTTTCGACGTGCTCCTGAATGGTCAGCAAACGTCTCTCCAGAATGGTTGAGATTTCGGAATTCAGCTTGCCTTCCACGATCCAGTAAAGGATTTCCGCTTCCCGCGCGGAAAGGATGGGGAATACTTCGCGCAGCGCCGCAGGCGTATGGCCCAAGCTTCTGCGGCGGGCCTGTTTCCAGGCCTTGGCGAGATGCGGACGAAAATATTTCAGAATCTCGCGCTCCCGAGAGGTAAAGTCCGAGCGGGTCCGGGCGATGGAGAGTGCCGCGAGACTCGGCTGGCAAACAATCGGAATATCAACCGCGATTTCGTATTTTAACCCCATCCGTTGATAGCCACCTTCGGCATAAAGGGCGCTCCCTCTCCATTCCACATCCGAAGCGCACTGCGAAACGCTGATTACCCCGGTGGCCCCTGCTTGGTACATGCGGGCCACCGGATGATCACCAGCATGCTGTAGCATATATCGGATTTCCTCAACCGTGTAGGTGTTCAGTTTGGAAATAAACAAGTCTTCGCTACGGGCATCGTTGCCGCATAGCACAAGATCGTGGCAATCTCCAGGAACCAGACGTTCCAAGCCGTTGCAGGCGGATACGTGCAACGCATCCAAGGATGTGGATGCGTAGATATCACCCAGAACATCCAATATCGTCCGATAGTCTATGGCGCGTAGTCGCATGGAGCCGATCTCATTCCACCAACATGTGCCGAAGCCTCGTAAACTCCCATCCCGCCTAAATGGCGTGGATTATCCTGTAAAAACAGTAGCTTGCTCCATGTGAGGCGTAAAGGATGAATCTACTGATGCAGCGGCTTGACCTTCACCCGGTAAAATAGGGCCACGTTCGAGGGTAGTCCCCACGCCATTAACGCCCACAAGAAACGGTCCAATTGATGAGGGAAAATCAGGTGAGCTTGAGGTCTTTAGCCTAAAGCCTACGTTCTACCGTTTTGTATATTCGGCTTGGGCTATGGATATGCTTGTCGATAATCCACGCGCCGACGGTCCCGATACGCCAAGGCAAGCGCCACCGCGCCTACCGCACAGCATAACCAGGCGAAGACATCGCCATGACGGGTATAGAAGGTCAGCGGCATGCGGTCCGGCGGAATTTCCACCGAAACCAACTGAAATCCCGGGCCGTCGTGTCGCCCCTGTTCACCGGTCAACACCTCGCGAAGCGCCCCGCGCGCATCCACGGCACAGGAATAACCGGTGTTGGCGGCGCGCACCAGGGGGACCCGGTTTTCCACGGCGCGAAACACGCTGAGCGCCAGGTGTTGGCGAGACCCCCACAAAGGATCAAACCAGGCATCGTTGGTTTGATTGATGAGCAACCGGGCGCCATTGCGGACCGACTCGCGGCCCAGATAGGCCAAGGTGTCCTCGAAGCAAATCAAAACGGAAAACGGCACATCCACTCCGGGCGCCCGGAACACCGTGCTGGTGTTTCCCGGGGAAAAACTTTCCATGATCGGCGTCATCGCGGTGATAAACGTGATGTGTTCGTGCCACGGCACGTATTCCCCAAACAGCACCAGATGCCGCTTTTCGTAATGCCGGATAATCACCCCGTTGGTGTCGAATAGAAAAGAACTGTTGTAGTAGCGGGCGGGACGATCGGCAAAGGTCTCGGCATCCATGGAGCCCACCAGAATCGGCGCGCCCATCCGCACCAGTTCGTTGACCAAGGCATAACAACTGTCACTGAGCCGGACATCATACGGCAGGGCGGTTTCCGGCCAGACCACCAAATCCGGGTTTGTGAAGAGAATCGCCGATGCGGTCAATTCCCGCAGGCGGTCATAAATCATTTCGACCTTGTCGGAACTCCATTTGTTGTCCTGGGGAATCGAGGGCTGGATGAGGGCCAGTCGCATCACCCGGGGCGAAACATCGTCCGCTTGCCGGGCCATCCGGTTGCCGGTGACGAAGGCGATCACGATGACGCCCATCGCCAACATGATTTCCGGATGCGGCTTGCGCCCGAGCCGTGCATGGCCCTGCACATAGCGGAGCACGGTCAGGGCCAGCGCGGCATTGGTCCACACCAGCATGGCGCTGACCGCGTAAACGCCGCCCCAGGATGCATGCTGGATAAACGCCGTATGCGTGAATTGACTGACGCCCAGTGGATTCCAGGGAAAGCCGGTGAACAAACGCCCGCGCAGGTATTCAAGCCCGACCCACGATGCCGTGGCCACCACCATGAAACCGAGGTTGGGCAGGAAACGGGCGACGCCAAAACGACGGAACCACCACGATACCACCCACAGAAAAGGTATGGCATAGGCTCCGCAATACAAAGCGAGCAGGAACCAACCGGCATACGTTACCCGGGTCAGCCAAAACAAGCTGATCAGCCAAAATACACTGCCGGCCAACCACGCCAACTTCGGAATGCGCGCCGGTTCCGCATACGCCGCCACCATAAGCAATGGAACCAAGGCGACCCATGCGGCATCGGCCATTTCAAACGGAGCGAAACACAGCGCCAGCAACAACGCGGTCACAAGCGCGCCGACCGTCATCGCGGCCGCGCGCACGGAGATCGCCTGGCCGCCCAGGATCATCCGTTGCGGCCGTGGCACTGCTTGTATTTTTTGCCGCTGCCGCACGGACAAGGGTCGTTACGCCCCACCTTGGGCAGATCGCGACGAACCGGCTCCGGTTTCCGGGCAAGGGCGGCCTGCATCGCCGCTTCCTGGGGATTCATCGCCCGGGGCGGCGCCGAAGGCGAGGCGCCGGCGCCGCCGCCCAGCGTCGTCACGGACGCATGTTGCGTCTGGACCTTCGGCAGGGCGGACAAAAATGACTGGAAGGCATTCAGCGAAGTGGCCGAGCGGAACATCCGGTCGGTGACGTCGGACTTGATTTTGTCCATGAGGTCGGAAAACATCGTATACGCTTCCCGCTTGTATTCCACCAGCGGATCGCGTTGCCCGTAGGCGCGCAGCCCCACGCCTTGTCGCAAGGCATCCATGCCGCGCAGGTATTCCTGCCAATGCGTATCAACGGCGTTGAGGATGATGTAACGCTCCATGGACGCCAGCCGCTCCGGGTCCTCGGTCTTGATCTTCACCTCGTAAGCTTGCTTCACCCGTTCGAGCACCAAATCGGTGGCGGCATCGGCGGACACCTCTTTTTCCGGCAACTGATCGCGCTTGAGTCCCACCGGGAACTTGGTGTTGACCCACTCGACGAACTGCTTGATGCCGTCTTCGTCATCCTCGCGGATCATGGTTTCCGCGTTCGCCGCGATCATATCCCCGGCCACTTCGAGCAGATGCTCGCTGACCTTGGCGGACTGAAGCACTTCGCTGCGGAATCCGTAAATGATTTCCCGCTGTTTGTTCATGACATCGTCGTAGTCCAGCGTGCGTTTGCGGATGGAAAAATTGTGCTGCTCAACCCGGCGCTGGGCGCGCTCGATGGACTTGTTCAGCCAGCGATGCTCCATGACCTCGCCTTCTTCGATGCCCAACTTTTCCATCAGCTTGGAAATACGGTCGGAGCCGAAAATGCGCATGAGATCGTCTTCGAGCGACACGTAGAAGCGGGAGGATCCGGGATCGCCCTGGCGGGCGCAGCGGCCGCGCAACTGGCGGTCGATGCGGCGGGACTCATGGCGTTCCGAGCCGATGACATGCAGGCCGGCCGGTTTGTCCAGCAACAACTGGCGCAGGGTCTTGCCTTCGATTTTGCTGTCGAGGGAAGCCTGGGAGGTGATCACCTCGCGGGCCAGATGCACCACGCCGGGACCGAGCTTGATGTCGGTGCCGCGGCCGGCCATGTTGGTCGCGATGGTAACCGCGCCGGGTTGACCGGCATTGGCGACGATTTCGGCTTCGCGTTGATGGTTCTTCGCGTTCAGCACGTTGTGGGGAATGTTCTGGCGGCGCAGCATCCGGCTGACCAACTCGGACGCCTCGACGGATATCGTGCCGACCAGCACCGGCTGCCCGCGCTGGTGACAATCGACGATTTCCTGGATGATCGCGTTGTATTTTTCCCGCTGCGTCTTGTAGATGAAATCGTTGTAATCCATCCGGCGGACCGGACGATTCGTCGGAATGACCATCACATCCAGCTTGTAGATTTGGTGGAATTCATCGGCTTCGGTTTCCGCGGTGCCGGTCATACCGGCCAGTTTTTTGTACAAGCGGAAGTAATTCTGGATGGTGATGGTGGCGAGGGTCTGGGTTTCGCGCTCGATCTTGACGCCTTCCTTGGCTTCGACCGCTTGGTGGAGGCCGTCGCTCCACCGGCGGCCGACCATGAGGCGCCCGGTGTTTTCATCGACAATCACCACCTGGTTTTCCTGGACCACGTATTGGACATCCCGCTCGTAGAGGCTGTAGGCCCGGATCAGTTGGTCGACGGCATGAATGCGCTCGCTGCGATTGGCGAACGCATTTTGGATTTCCTGGCGTTTTTCAAACTTCTGCTCTTCGGTGAGGGAGGCATCGCCATCGAGTTCCGACATGGCGGATACAATATCCGGCAGGAGGTAGGCGTCGGGATCGTTGGGGCTGAGGGCTTCGCATCCTTTCTCGGTAAGGCTGGCGTCGTGGTGCTTTTCCTCGATAACGAAGTAAAGCTCCTCGCGCAGGGAGCGCCCTTCCTCCTTGTGCATGTCGGTCAACATCATGGCCTCAATTTTTTCCAGCAGGCGCCGCACGGAGGCTTCTTCCAGCATGCGCTGGAGCTGGGGATGCTTGGGCATGCCCTGGTTGACTTGATACAGCTTGCGCATGGCCTCATCGCTGTCGCCTTTTTCCAGCAGGGCCTTGGCCTCCTGGACGAGCTGGTTGCACAACTCGCGCTGCCGGCGGTAGAGCCGCTCCACGAACGGCTTCAATTCAACGTACTGCTGGGTGGAATACGGCGCGGGCCCGGAAATGATCAGGGGCGTGCGGGCCTCATCGATCAGGATGCTGTCGATTTCGTCGACAATCGCATACGCATGGCCGCGCTGGACCTGGTCTTCGGGGCGGTAGGCCATACCCATGTCGCGCAGGTAGTCGAAGCCGAATTCGCTATTGGTTCCATAGGTGATATCGCAGGCGTACTGACGCCGCCGGGTGGCCGGGTCCATCTGGCTTTGAATGCAGCCGACGGTCAATCCCAGATAGGTGTACACCAGCCCCATCCATTCCGAGTCGCGACGGGCCAGGTAATCGTTCACGGTAACGACATGGACGCCTTGTCCGGTCAGGGCATTCAAGTAGGCCGGCATGGTGGCGACCAGGGTTTTGCCTTCGCCGGTGGCCATTTCCGCGATCTTGCCGTAATGAAGAGACAATCCCCCGATCAACTGGACGTCAAAGGGAACCATTTCCCACGTCAAGGTATGATCGCAGACGTTGGCTACGGTTCCGCACAAGCGGCGACAAGCATTCTTGACCACGGCAAAAGCTTCCAGCTCGATGTTGCTGAGCGTTTCACCTTGGGCCAAGCGCTCTTTGAATTCCGCGGTTTTTGCCTTGAGTTGATCGTCGGTCAACGCCTGGAGCTCTTCCTCCAGCTTGTTGATCCTGGCGACCAGCGGGCGCATGCGCCTGACGTCGCGTTCGTTCTTGGTGCCGACAATTTTACGTAAAAGCCATTGCATGATGAGCGTTCCCGGGCGGGTTGATTGAATTAAGCGGGAAACAGTACGGATTGCGACAAGGTTTGGCAAGCCTACGCCCGTTTCCTGTTGAGTCGTCCAAGGGTTCCGCTAGTATCGGCCCATGGTGCGTAAACGGCGAATTCCGAGACGTTACATGGTGCTGGCCTGGTTGATCCTGGTCATCGCATCCGGTCTGACGCGCCATCACCAGGGTAAAAATGCCCGTCCGCACGGGCATCACCAGGTGATGACGTTGCCGGCGTTTCAAGGCCGCGAGCCGCGCGAAGGCCGGGTGGAAATGGTTTATCAGGATTTGCGTCCTGCCGACCGGCCCGGGGCGCCGGTGGCGCTGTTGATTCACGGCAGCCCGATGCGCTCGTATGACCTGCAAAACGTCGCCGATCATCTCGCGAGCCGGTACCGGGTATTGGCCCCGGAGTTGCCGGGCTTTGGTCAATCCACCCGCTGGGCGCCCGATTACTCCTTCGTCGCCCACGCCGCCTACCTGGACCGGATGATCACCGCGTTGGGCGTCAGCAACCTGCATCTGATCGCGTACAGCCAAGGCGGCGGAGTCGCTCTGGAGCTTGCCCATGCCCGCCCGGACATCATCCGCTCGATGACCCTGATTTCCTCCATCGGCGTCCAGGAGTTTGAGTTGCTCGGCATCTACGGACTCAACCGGGCCATTCACGGGATCCAGCTCGCCGCGATCGGGGCGGCGGCCCTGCTTACGCCTCATTTCGGCTGGCTCGACCAGTTCATGATCAACACCCGTTATGCCCGCAATTTCTACGATTCGGACATGCGGCCGCTGCGCGATTACCTGCTCGCCTACGCGGGGCCGCTGCTGCTGATCCACGGACGCAACGACCTCTTCGTCCCCTCCGGAACCGCCCAGGAAAGCCACCGCCTGGTTCCGCAAAGTGACCTGGTGATGCGCCGGGGCGGCCATCTCATGGCCATGCGCGAAGCCGGGGTCGTCGGCGAGCTGACCGCGAACTTCATCGACCGCGCGGAGCGCGGTGAAGCCTTGCTTCGCGCGGATGCCGAACCCGCCCGGGTGGCGAAATCCAAGCAGCCCTTTGATGCCGCCGACGTGGACCATGCGGTGGGTGTAGCCATGGTGGTGATGGTGCTGCTGATTGCCCTGGCGACCTTTGTCAGCGAAGATCTGGCCTGTATTGGTGCGGGTTTGCTGGTCACCCAGGGCGTCATCAACTACCCCACCGCCGCCGCCGGGGCGTTTATCGGAATTTTCGTGGGCGACTTGATTCTCTTCGGCATCGGACACCATTGGGGCAAGGCGGTATTACGAAAACCGCCCTTCAAATGGATGATCACCGAGGCGGCGTTGCGCGACAGCGCCAAGTGGTTCGCCCGGAAAGGGCCGGTGGTGGTTTTATTGAGCCGCTTTGTGCCGGGCAGCCGCTTCCCCACGTTCATCACCGCCGGCATGCTGCATGGAAGCTTCTGGATCTTTTTTGTGTTCTTTCTCATCGCCGGCCTGCTGTGGGCCCCCTTGCTGGTTTGGTTGTCCATGAAGATCGGCCAGCAAATCATCGAGACGCTGTTCACCTACAAGTTGTATACGCTGGCCGCGATCGGCGCGGCCGCGGCTCTGCTCTGGCTGCTTTTCAGAATCGTAATTCCCCTGTTCAGCTTCAAGGGACGCCGCCTGCTACACGGCCGTTGGAAACGGCTGACCCGCTGGGAGTACTGGCCGGCCTGGGTCGTTTATCCGCCTATGCTGGTGTACGTGCTGCTTCTCGGGGCACGCTACCGGAACATGGCCTTGTTTACCCTGGCAAATCCGGGCATTCCGCTCGGCGGCTTTATCGGCGAGTCCAAGAAGTTGATCCTGGACGGCCTCACGAAGCGACGCGAACTGGTCGCCCGCTATGCGTTGATTCCCCACAACCTTGACGCCCGGGAGAAAGAACAGGGTGTGCTTGATTTTCTCGACCGCCACGGATTATCCCTGCCCGTGGTGTTAAAGCCCGATGCCGGGCAACGCGGCATTGGCGTCACCGTGGCGCGAAACATCAGCGCGATCGCCGATTACTTTTCGATCGCCCGCCCCCCCACCTTGGTTCAGGAATACGTGCCGGGTTTCGAATTCGGGGTGTTTTACTACCGCCTACCCGGCCAACCCCGTGGTCATATTTTTGCCATTACCGAAAAACGATTCCCCGCGGTCATCGGTGATGGGCGCAAGGATCTTGAACACCTCATTCTGAAAGATCCCCGCGCGGTTTGCATGGCCCCCTACTACTTCCGCTTATTGGATGATCGACGTTATCTGGTTCCGGCCGAGGATGAAATGGTGCAACTGGTCGAACTCGGCACCCACTGCCGGGGCGCGGTATTCCACGATGGACGCTGGATCAAAACCCCGGAACTGGAACGCGCTATTGATGACTTGTCCCAGGGCTTCGAGGGGTTTTATTTCGGACGTTACGATATCCGGGCCGGATCGCTGGACAACCTGCGCGCCGGCAAGGGATTCAAGGCGATCGAGTTGAACGGCGTGACCTCGGAGGCCACCAACATTTACGACCCCGAATACGGACTGTTTGATGCTTATGCGATCCTGGCCCGCCAATGGCGTATCGCCTTCAAAATTGGCGACCGCAACCGCCGGCTTGGGATCAAGCCGGCTTCAGCGCGCGAGCTGTTCGCCGCGCTTGCGGATTACGAGTCGCCGCCGGAAGCATAACTCTCCTGGACCCACCTCGAAATTTCCGCGACGGCATTTTCCACGGTGTGCCGGGAAATGACAAAGCTGGTCTTGCCGGTATTCCGATGGACCAGGGAAAGACCAAATTCGAAATCGCGGAACGTTTCCTCACAAACTGCGCGTATGGTTTTCCCGGAGGAAATACCGGCTTCCACCAGGGCCTCAACGGCCTCGTCCTCAAAGGTCAAGGTCAGGCCGGTCGCCTGGGAAAACCGACCGGCGAACCGGCCGACATCCTCGCGCATAAGCGCCCGCTGGGCCGCCGCGTTGGCTTGCACCAGCGCGGTCAATGCATCACCAGGCCGCTCCAACGCCGCCTCATCCAACAGCAACTGCTTGATCGTGGTGGAGGGCAGTTCAAACTTGAACGTCCGCAACACGTTTTCCAGAACCGTCATTAAGCCGCGGGCGCCGGTTTTCTCGAGAGCGGCCCGTTCGGCGATTCGCCTCAATGCCGCCGGCTCCACCTTGAGCTCGATCTCGTAACCGCGAAAATCGCTGACATATTGGCGCAGAATGCTCCCCTCGGATTGGAGCAAAATCTTCTCCAGGTCATCGGCATTCAAATTTTCGCACACCACCCGCACCGGCAAGCGCCCGATAAACTCGGGCTCGAAGCCGTACGCGATAAAGTCAGGCGTGGCGACCTTCCGCAACAGTCCTTCATCATCGAGAATCCCGGCGCGCTCGGCCCCGAAACCGATCGCCCCGGAGGCGACCCGCTTGCGGATAATCTCTTGCAGGCCGTCAAACGCCCCGCTGACGATAAACAAAATATGCCGCGTATTGATCGTGCGCTTGCGGGGTTTGCCGCCGCGCTGCATTTCCATGATCGCCTGCATCTGCCCCACCAGATCGGTCTGGCTTTGGAGGTTGACCTCGGTTTCCTCCATTAACTTCAACAGGTTGGTCTGCACCCCGCGCCCCGAGACATCGCGCCCGCCTCCGGTGGAGCGGGTGGCGATCTTGTCAATTTCGTCAATGTAGACGATGCCGTACTGGGCGAGATCGGGCTGGTTGTCGGCGTGGCGCACCAAATCGCGGACGATGTCATCGACGTCATAACCGACGTATCCGGTTTCCGAAAATTTGGTCGCATCCGCCTTGACGAAAGGAACGCCCACCAACTTGGCCAGACACCGCATGAGATAGGTTTTGCCAACGCCGGTGGGTCCGAGCAGGATGACATTCTGCTTGGTGTATTCCTCCTCGGCGGCATGCGGGTCATCCAGGCATCGCCGGACATGGTTGTAGTGGTCGCAAATGGCCACCGACAATACCTTCTTGGCCTCATCCTGACGGATGACAAAACGGTCAAGGTAGTCGCGCACCTCGCGCGGACGAAGTTGAAAGTCGCGAATTTTCCGCAACGCTTCCCCGGCCTCCTCCTCCTCATCATCCTCATCCGTCGCGGCCGGGGCGGCGCCGGGTTGAAACTGCATGAATTGCATCCGGGCCTGCCGCAGCATCTCCTGAAGTTGCGCGCCGAGGTCCTCCTGGTTTTCCTTGTTTTCCGGTTCGTTCGCCATCGTGATGCTCCTCGCGCCGGTTAAAAAACCACCGTGCGGTTCTCGTAAACAATAATACGGTGTTCCAGGTGGGCGGTAACCGCCCGGGACAACACGATTTTCTCCGCGTCTTTCCCCTTGCGGATAAAATCCTGCACATCGTCCCGGTGCGTAACCCGGATCACATCCTGTTCGATAATCGGGCCCTCATCGAGGTCGGCCGTGGCATAATGACAGGTCGCCCCGATGATCTTGACCCCGCGGGCAAACGCCGCGTGGTACGGGCGGGCCCCGGGAAAGGCGGGCAAAAAAGAGTGATGGATATTCAAAATTCGATGGGGAAAGTGCCGCAAAAATGCCGGGGACAACACCTGCATGTAGCGCGCCAGAATCACCGTGTCGATCTGGTAGGCCTTGAGCAAGTCAATTTCCGCCCGTTCCTGATCCGCCTTGTTGTCCGCGGTAATGGGAAAATGATGAAACGGAATTCCAAACCGCTCCACCACCCCCTTGAGATCATCGCGATTGCCGATCACCAGCGGAATGTCGGCCCACCATTCGCCGGCCTGATGCCGGGCGAGCAGGTCAAATAAACAGTGGGACTCCCGGGTGACCATAATCGCGATTTGTGTGCGTTGTTGCGGATCGCGCAGCTCCCATTTCATATGAAAGGAGTCCGCCAGCGGGGCAAATTCACGCGCGAATACTTCCGGGTCAAGCAAGGCGGAGTCCGATTGCCAGGCCACCCGCATTAAAAACACGCCGGCATCCCGGTCCACGTGTTGATCAAGATCGAGGATGTTGCCCCGGTGCTTGAATATAAATTCCGTCACCGCCGCGACGATCCCCTGCCGATCCGGGCAGGAGATCAACAACACGGCCGATGGATTGAAATCGCTAATCGGCATACCGCAACCTTTCGGGGCCGGGCGAACCCGCCCGGTCATGACCCCTCATACGCGTCACCGCTTCTTGTATTCCTTCATAAAGGAATGAAACAACTGGCGATGCCCCTCCTCGTCGGCCAACAAGGTTACGGCCAGGTCCTGCGTTACATAGTCGCGTCCGTCACACAGCTTGATCAAGCGGTTATAGCCGACAATCGCATCCTCTTCCGCTTCCAGCACGCCTTCAATTACGCTGAGGACATCGGTCGTGTCCTTCGGGGGCTGGAGTCCTTTTTGGCGGGCCTTGAACTCCTTGGAGCCGGGCACCTGGCCGCCCAGCACCTTGATGCGGGAGGCCAATTGCTGGGCATGGGTCAATTCCTCGGCGACATCGGCAGCCAGGGCTTTTTTGATTTCCTCGGCCCGCACGCCATCCAGATTGACGGAATTGGCCAGGTAATTTTGTACGGTTTCCAGTTCCTTCCAGTAGGCATCGGTCAAGGCGGCGATAATGTCATGGTTCTTTTTCATGGAATCCTCGTTTCTGTAGTTACCAGTATAGCATCACCACCGCGCCCACTCCAGCGCAACCGCGCAAAAACTCGGGCGGGCGGCGAAGGGAGCGAGCCGGTCGTCGGCGACCGGCGGCCAGCAACATGCATCAATGGGCTTCAGGTATTCGATTTCACAAACACGTCAACCCATCAGAGATGAGCCCAGCACGGCGAAGGACGCATCCTTGATTGGCTGACTGATGCCATTTGGTTCATCATCCATCACATCAGGATTATAAAGGGATTGTGCAAGGAGCCCGTCCTCTTTATGCGCCGCAGGCGCATGTGATGCCGCGGGAAGCCGTCGGGTAGACCCCGCGCTTCGTGGGGTCCGGGGAGTCGGTTGATCCAGCGGACCGAGCCGGTCGTCAGCGACCGGCGGCCAGCAAGGCGGAGCGGGGGGCGCTGACCTCTCGGTCGCGCCGCCCGCGACAACACCGCTGGCGGCCCGCTGGGACAACCGACTCCCCGCCGACGGATTCCCGCCTGGCTCACGCACAGTATTACCAAACCCCTTCATTTCTTGTACCGTCTTCGGGTATCCGGTTACACAATGCAGTCAGAAAATCACGGATGCGCCCGAACAGATGGGCTTTTAATGATGGACGGCCCCGGGGTCATCCGTTATAGTTTCGCGCTTTTACTGAACGAGTGACCGCCATGAGCCAAACACGAAAAATCATATTGGCCCTCCCCAAGGGCAGCTTGCAGGAATCGACCTTTTCCATGATGAAAAAGGCCGGATTTAACTTTCGCCTGGGTTCGCGGGCCTATATTCCCACCGTGGATGACCCGGAAATCGAGGCCCGGCTGATCCGCGCCCAGGAAATCAGCCGCTATATCGAACAAGGCGTGCTGGATGCCGGATTGACCGGATACGACTGGATCACCGAAAATCAGTCCGACGTACACGAAGTCGCCAATTTGGTCTACGCCAAGGCCGGGCTTCGCCCGGTCCGCTGGGTCGTGGCCGTTCCCAACGATTCCCCGATCCAATCCGCCAAGGACCTGGAAGGCAAACGCATTGCCACCGAAGCCGTTGGCTTGACGCGGCAGTACCTGAAAAATCACGGGGTCAACGCCGACGTAGAATTTTCCTGGGGCGCCACCGAGGTGAAAGCCCCGGAACTGGTCGACGCCATCGTCGACATTACCGAAACCGGATCTTCGTTGCGCGCCAACAACTTGCGAATCGTCGATACCGTGCTGGAGTCCACCACCCGGCTGATTGCCAACCGCAACGCCTGGAACGACCCTTGGAAGCGGAAAAAGATCGAGCAAATTGCCCTGTTGCTGCGCGGTGCGCTGGCGGCCGAGACCAAGGTGTTGATTAAACTCAACGTCCAACAAGACCATTTGGATCGCGTCACGCAGTTGTTGCCCAGTTTGCATGCCCCGACCGTCAACCCGCTTGCCACCAGCGGCTGGTACTCGGTCGAATCGGTGATGGACGAATCGGTCGTCCGGGAAATCATCCCGTCATTGAAAGAGGCGGGCGCTGAAGGTATTATTGAGATCGGTTTGAACAAAGTGGTGCCGTAAGAGGACCAAGAAAGAGATCAGGAGACCTATGGGTTCGGTTAAGAAAAAACGTCGTAAAAAGATGGCCAAACACAAGCGGAAGAAACGCTCCTCCGCCGATCGCCACAAGAAGAAGTAGTCGTACGGCCGGCCCGGTTCCTGTTCACGAGCATTGTCGCGGATGATGCCGCCATGGAACCGGTCTGTTTATTGAAGGCAAAACCTACAGTGACGTTGCTCCCCCTCGTGCGTGGAGCCACGTGCCTGTTCTTTCTGGTTGCCGCGGGTTGTGGCACCCTGTCGCCGTCTCCTCGCGCCAAACCGGAACCATCACCCGAACGCGAGGAAATCCTGCGTTCTGCGGCTGCGTTGACCGCCTACGCCATGAGCGTCCGGGCCGGTTTGGAGGGCGATGACGAGGATTATTTCACCCTCATGAACCAGGCCATCGCCCTGGATCCGGGAAACATCCCCCTCGCCATGGAACTCGCGGTGGCCTACCTCCACCGGGGTCAATACGAAGCCATGGAGGCCCTGATCGATCGCATACTGACCCAGGCGCCGGACACGGTTCGCGCCTATCAACTGCGGGCGCTGGGCCTCCGCCTGCAAGGCCGGCACCGCGATGCACGGGTCCCGCTGGAGTCCGCCATGCGACTCGAGCCGCAAGAAGCGCTTCATTATCTGGAGGGCGCCTCCATCCATTCCCGGGTCGGCGACCTGCCCGCCGCATTGAGCCTGCTCGAACACGGCTTGCGCCGCGTGGAAGACCGCAAAGCCATCTTTCAGGCCCTGGGCGAGTTGTATGTGCGACAAGCCGGCGAGCTGACCAAAAAACATGCCGCACTCCCCCAAGCGCCGCTCGACGTCATGAAGCTGGCCAGTGAAGAATTTCCCGATGATCCCTACCTGCTTTCGCTTCTGGGCGACTTACTGATTATCCACCAGCGCATGGAGGAAGCGCTTGATGTCTTTGCCCGCATCGAGGCGCTCAACCCGACCGACCTTGCCATCCGGCAAAAACTGGCGGTCAGCTTGCTCGCGGTGGGCGATCGCGAGCGCGCCATCGTCCTGCTGGAGGGTATCGCCGCGCAACAACCTCTCCAGCACCGTCTCTGGTACTACCTGGCCGAATTGCATGAACAAGGCGGCGAACCCGAACAAGCCGCCGAAGCCTACCGACGCGCCATCGAAGCCCGGCCCGATCTTCCTGAAGGTTACCTGAAATCCGCCTACCTGTTTCTCCAGCGGAACGATACCGAGTCGGCAATGGACGTATTGTCGGCGGGGGCATCGCGCTTGCCCGAAGATATTCGCATCCAGGAACTGACCGCCTATGTCCACCTGATGCGAAACGAGTACGAACGAGCCGTGGCGCTATTTCAGCAGGTTGAAGAAGGGCTGGATCGCCAGGATGTCCGCCCGCTACTGACCAACTTTCACCTGAACCATGCGATTGCCCGGCAGCGTGCCGGGGATCGCGAAGGCGCCGCCCGACAGCTCCGCCTGGGCGCGGGAGATCAGTCCGATATACTCGATGATTTCATGGCGGCGACGCTTCGCGACCGCGGCAATAAAGAACGCCTGATCGAAGCGCTGGCTGTTCTTGAGGAGGTAGCCGAACTGGTACCCGCCGAACATGCGTCGTATACGCTCTACGCCTTGATCGCCTTTCAAGCCGAAGTGTATGAAACAGCTTTTTCGCTGCTGCAGCGCGCCGAGGATCTGGCCATTGACGCCGGAGAGGAAGAGGCCTTGACCGCGCAATTTTATTTCTGGCTGGGCGCCGCGGCCGAACGGACCCAGCGCTATGACGATGCCGAGGCGTCTTTTCTCATCGCCATCGCCCGGCAACCCGATCATGCCGACGCGCACAACTACCTCGCCTATATGCATGCCGAGCGCGGGGTCAAACTGGACATGGCCTACGACCACATCGGCGTCGCTCTTGCCATTGAACCGGACAACGCCGCCTACATCGACACCCGCGGTTGGATCTACTACCAGCAAGGTGAGTTCGAAAAAGCGCGGATCGACATTCAACGCGCCGCCGAATTGCTACCCGAAGACCCCACCATCGCCGACCACCTCGGCGATATCTACCTCGCCCTGGGCGATGAGGAGCAAGCGATTACGTGGTGGCTAACCTCCCACGAAAACGATCCCGGCAACGAAGACGTGCGCGAAAAACTGCGCGAGCGCGGCCGCCTTCCCGAAGCCCCGGAAGAGGACACGGGCGGCGAAATCGAAGAACTCATCGACGACAACGAATCGCCCGAGCTTGCCCCCAACTAGTTTCTACAAATGACATCCCCGGTAATGGGGTCGATGAAACAGTTCGGCGGAGGGGGCGGCGGCGGCGGGGGCGGACGGGTCGGCGCGGCCGGCGCCGCAGGTGCGGACACGGTGGTTGCCGATTGGCGCTGGTCAACCACTACGCGATCGGTAACGCGCGTACGAATACGGAAATCCCGGTAAACCATGTCGCTCATCCGGGCCTCCAGCGGATCGGCGGCAGGCGCACTGTGTATTCCCCGCCAAAAGTCCAGCGGAAGGTGTACGCGAAAACCGACAAAATAGTCCGTACGATTGAGCTCTTTGTTTTCGAACCACTCGGCATCAAGCGTGGTATAGGAACACAACCTGGATTCAATCCGGGCCTTCCAACCCGACAGATCCTCCGCTCGGTCGGAGCTGAAGTCGTAATAGCCTGCATACAGCGCCGTAGGAATGGTGTTCGCCAGGAAGGGAACCCACAACCCGAATTCCGCATCCCATCCCTCCAGCGCCTCTTCGTACTGACGGTAGACCGTCGTGGTGGAAATTCGCCGGTTTCCGGAGCGGGAAACGACGGTATCGGAGAATTCATCAAGCGCGACCTCGTCCTTGAGCGGGTAGTAGTAGTTGAACCGCGCATCAAACCATTGCGTCATCACCTCAAGACCACCGCCGACTTGATCAAACCGGTTGTCATTTTCCGTCCAGCGCTGATCATAAAAAGCGTTGACGCCAAGGATGACGCCGGCGTCACGATACAACCGCCGGGCGACCAGCCCGGCATTGAGTTCCTGTTCCCGGTCTTCCAAAAACGACCCGCGAACATTGAGAAACAGCACCCGGTCATCACTCCGCCAAAGCGGCAACAGGCCATCAACCAGGTACTCCTGAACATCGGAACTGAGGCGAGCGCCCAACGTTAAACGGCCGGAAGCGATTTGCGGCGCGGTAGGTTTAACAACGTCAATGGAATCACCACGGCTCGGCGGGGCCGATGCCTCCAGCTCTGCGACGACCGCGTCGACAACCTCTGAACGATCTTCTTCATCCGGCGGATCGGCAAAACCAACGTTTGCCACCGATAGCGCCACCCCCAAACCCGCGATTACGCTCCATGTTTTCATCATGCTGTATGCTCCGTTTTTACAGATCAACCCGAATCCGGTATGCCACAACCTTCACCCCATCGATGGTGATAATCTCCACCGTAACAAACTCGGCTTCAGCGTCGAGTTTAACCGAGGTTTCGCTCTGGGTGTGCAAGATTCCGTTCACCCACGTCGCCATGTTGGTGGTGTACTCCAGATGGAAGACGAGGCCGGAATCATTCCAGCGGCGCTGATAGCTCAACACGCGGGGGGAATGCCCTTCGCGATCAATCCAAAGCCGGGAAAGGTCGGCATCGGGTTGTTGAGGATCGGTAACGAAGGCGTATTCCTCATCATTGGAACGCAGATCGCCGTCAGGGTCCGCCGCCCCGCCCCACCCGACACTTTGCAAGGCGGTGTTGGTGATATCCAAACCGAAGTACGCGATATTCCACGCCTCGCGCAGCGTCGTCGGCGCCGGAATACCAATGAAAATCCGGAAGGTCACCGATGTCACCCCGCCACGTCCGTCATCAGCGACAAGCGCAACCGGGTAAATGCCATCGTCCACCGGAATACCGGAGAAGACTCCGTTGGAGAACGACAATCCGTTGGCGCCATCAAGGAAATCCGCACGGAAGGTAAGAACATCATCGGGATCCGGGTCGATAAATGCGCCGGATGGAACCGCATAGGCAAACGGTTGTCCCGCTTGGCCAAACTGATCGGGAGGGATATCGGCGGCCACCGGTGCGCGGTTATAGCCGAAGCGGTAGATAAACGCATAACCACGGGCGACCGGCGCGTTGGTGTTGGTCAAATCGGCGGGTGCGCCGACGATGCCAAGATCCTGATCCAACGCAACCGCGGCTCCGAACAATCCCGCCGGGACGCCGACCGGGCGCAGGAATTTTTCCACAAGCAGCCAGTTGGTGGCATTGCCGTCAGCGCGTTCATACAGATATACCGCACCCACATTGGGAACCGAAACATTTTCGGGCGCGCCCACCAGCATACGGTTACCGTGAACGGCTACACTGTTGCCGAAGCGGCGTTCGGGATTGGTGTGGCGATCAACCGCCGTGACATACACAAAGTCGTTGCTGACCGGTTCCTTCCTGAACTGATAGACGCGACCCGCCCGGGCCACATTGCTCACGGTGACCGCCGGGGCGCTGACCACCAGCGTCTCCTGATGAAGCGAAAGCGCCCATCCGAACTCGATGGAAATCGCCGACTGCGGGGAGGTGATCTCCTGAGCCAAGCCCCAGGCATTGGGCCCGCCTTGATCACGACGGAAGTGAAACACCTTGCCCTCCCGGTTGGTATTAGCGGTATTGACATTCAGTTGTTGCGCACCGACCACCAGGCTGTCGCCGGAAAGCGCGACACTGAATCCAAATTCGCCGTTGGTGGTTCCCGCGCCGGAAGGCGACCACCGCATGATTTCGCCCCAGGCATCCGGACCGCCGGCATTGCGCTCAAATACGAAGACCGCACCAACCACCGCGCCGGTCGCGTTGAACCGTGCCGTCGGCGCACCAACCGCCAGCAAATCGCCGTCCAGCGCCACCGACAAACCGAAGTTCGCCCCGCTGCTTACATTCACCGGACTGATGCGCAACGCCTCGCCCCAATTGTCGGCTCCGTCACGATCGCGTTCAAATAGATACACCGCCCCTATCGGAACCCCGGCTTCGCGATCGCCGATGGCGCCAACGGCGATGCGCGCGCCGTCGATGGCGACCGCGCGTCCAAACCGGTAGTTGGTGCTGATTCCCGCCGGTTGCAGCTCGCGCCACTCCTCCCACGAATTCGTTCCGACGCCGGTTCGCCGATAGACCACCGCGAGCCCGGAGTTCGTCGCGCTGTAGGAAGCGTTGGCCGCTCCGACCACGGCAAAGTCCGTATGGATATCCACCGATTGCCCAAACGACCCCTGATAAAGCTGATTCGCCGGGCGAAGCGTCGACTCAAACGGATTGCGGGCGATGACGCTGGCGTTCAGGTCATCCACCGGCGGCGCAAAGCCGTCGTCCACCGTGATGCGGAATCCGGTCAGGATGGCTCCCCCGGGAGGCACAACGTTGGTGCCGATGGAGAAGATCATCGCGCGCAGGGCCGCGGTGGCATCGGCGGCGGAAACGCCGGTGGCGACATACACGCCCGACGTGGACATCGCGAACACGCCGAGTTGGGTGAGGCTTCCCGGTGAAGAAGGCAACTGCGTGACCGTGACGGTCAACGGTTGCAGCGCGAGGTCATCCACCTCGCCGATGGTTACGGTCGTAAACGGCTGAATGGTGTTTTTATAATAATATTCCTGCCCGGCCAGCGTTCCGGAAATAACCGGAGAATCGTTGACTGCGGTGACCGTGACCACGGTCTGGCTGTCGATGACCGGCGGGGACTTGTTGTCGGTAACGGAAATGGTCAGCACCGTGTTTTCGCTGGTGGGAACAGGTATCCGGTTTTCGGTTGGGACAAAAATCAACGCCCGCAACGCAAGCGTGGCATTCGCGCCGGTTACACCGATCAACGCATACTGCCCGCCGCCAAGATCGGTAAATAACCCAAGACCGGCCAGAACACCCTTCGCGGGATCGTCGAGAGACACCAGAACGTCGACCAACTCCTGGTACTGCTCATCAACCTCGACAATGGTGACCCCGAGGAATGGCTTGACCGTTTGCTTGTCGGTAATCGGAGGTACATTGGGCTGGTTGTGAATGACCGGCTCATCGTTGCGACCTTCGACCAGCAGGGTGATCGTCGAAGAGGCGCGGTCGCTGCCGGCCAGGTGGACAATGACCCGGACCACGCCGGTGACCAGACCGCCGGTGTCGTCGGACACGGTATACAAGAAGGTCTCGTGGTACGGATACGATCCGGCATATCCGGGATTAGGCGTATAACCGATGGTGTTGTTGGTGGTGACCGCCACGACTCCGCCAGCGGATGCGCCAAAAACATCAGCCAAGGTATATTCCTCGAGGTAGTCGGGCTCGAGGACATCGTTGGCCAGCACATCCAGGATGTTGTTGGCCGTGCCGGAGAGCACGGTGAACACATCATCCAAGGTGGGCATGGAACCGACCTTCACGGTAACGGTCGCTTGGCCGGTGCCGCCCAACCCGTCGTTGACGCTGTAGGAAAAGACATCCATCCCGACAAAACCGGCTGGCGGGGAGTACCGCACCACACCGTTACTCGCGGTGACCAGACCACCCTGTTGCGAGGGGCTGACGCCGGTGACGATCCAGCCGGCGGCCGTTCCGGGACGGACAAAATCATTGGCCAGTACGTTCAGCACGTTATTGGAACTGTTGCGCGCCACGGCAAAGGCATCGTGCTGGGTGATCGCGACCAGGTTGCTGGCCCGGTTCTGTACCTTCACCCGGACGGAGGCCGACGAGCGCCGGCTTCCGCCATCCGAGATTTCGTACGTGAATTGTTCGACATAACCCGTGGCCGAAGCCAGACCCGGCCGGTAAATCAACGATTGTTTATCCGGGGCGATCTGCACCGAACCGCCCTGATTGGGCTGATTGGTACCGGCCCCGAGCGCCACCACTTCAATGACCTGATCAAATGCGGGCAGGATGGCATCGTTCAAGACTACCGGCAAAACAAAGCTGGTGGCGACATTCGTGCCGGGCGGCACTTCATAAAATACCGCGTAGTGATCGTCGTTGGCGCGGAGATCTCCCCGGCGAACGGACACGGTGACTTGAGCGACATCCGTGCCGATGGAATCCGACATCTGATAGGTGAAGCTTTCTTCGCCGAAAAATCCCGGTGCCGGAGTATAGAGCAACCGGCTGCCGTCGATGATCACCGTACCGCCCTGGTTGGGCGCGTTGGCGCCGGTACCAATGGCGAGAATGCTATAGGTTTTGTTGATGTTGGGATAACTGATGTCATTGGTCAGAACGTTGAGCACGTACTCGACACCTCCGCCCCGGACACTATACCGGTCCGGATTGGCATAGATGCCGTTCGGTACGGTGGCAATGGTGACCCGCCCGGTGGCCAAACGCGCCGGCGATCCGGCATCCTGAACCACGTAATCGAAATCCACCTGCCCGATGGCATTGGATGGCGTGAACAACACATGCGTTCCCGCACCACCGACCTGAAGCGTGCCAATTGCCGTCGGCGCGGATGGATTCACGGACAACAGGGTCAACCCGCCGACCGGGGCCGGCATGGTGCGGTCATTCGCCAGCACATTTAACACCACCGGAACGGGATTCGTGGTCGCGGCGATCTTGTAGAAATCGGGCGCGGTTTCGGGCTGGCCCACGGCGAGCGTTACCAGTCCGGTTCCCGTGCCGCCAATTTGATCGGTGGCAAGATACTGGAACGAGACCATGCCGATAAAGCCGGTCGCCGGTGTATAGATGAGACGGGTGGCGGCGGCATTCGTGGTCAAGACGCCGTGCGAGGGAGCGGTCAAAATCTCCCGGATTCGAAGCGCGGCCTTGGACTCGTTGACCAATCCATCGTTCTCCAGAACATCCAGCTCGTTATTAAAACTGCCGGGAAGAATGCTGAACGCGTCGTTCTGGATCGTCAACGTGCCGCGGCGCTCGATGACATCCACCGTGACGTCGGCCTGGGCGCGCGATGAACCGCCTCCGCTGATTTCATAACGGAAGGTCAAGGGCGCCAATCCATTGGTCGCCGTATACACGAACGTGTTGTTCGTCAATACCGGCTGACCCGGCTGCGACGAAGCAATCAGGGCCGTGATCACCAACCCGCCGCCGTTCGGCAGCATGCCGTCGTTGGCCAATACATGGAGGGTTGCGGTTTCCCCGGCGGCCACGGCAAAATGATCCGGAGCGGCGAGCAAGACCCCATTGAGCGGAGCGATCACTGAACGCACCATGACCCGGCCGCTATTCCGGTCGCCCCGGTCGTTTTCGATGGTGTACCGGAAATAATCGTCGCCGGCAAATCCGGGAGGCGAGCTGTAGACGACATGCTGGCCGTTGGCGTGGATGGTCACCGTGCCGCCATTCAGGGTCGGCCCGGCATCGACAATCACCAGGTTGCCATCCGAATCGGTATAATCGCGGTCATTGGCCAGCACATTCAACACCTTGCCGGTGGTTCCGGCCGGAACATAAAACGAGTCGTCCACCGCGAACAGGAAGCTGTTATCGGAAATGGTATACGGAAAGACATTGGTGAAGGATTGCCAATCCGCCAGTTGATTCAACAAATCGGAAGCCGGCGCGTCATGGGTGACATTGGTCGTGCTCATGTCCACCCGGGCCTGACCGGGGTTCGGCACGTTCTCCGCGGGGACGATGGATATCCGGTCATCGGGCTCAACGAAGTTGATATCCAGATCAACATCATTGAACCGCGGATCGAACACCAGAACTTCATCCTCGTGGGTGGTTAGGAATACCGGATTCGCCACCGGGGTGTCGTTGAGCCCGATGACCAGCACCGCAACCAGCGACGTGACCTGCCCGCCCATGCCGCCGTCGGAAACCACCACGCGGAAGGTATCGATGAGCATTTCCTCGCGGGCCAATGCCTGCAGATTGCTGGAAACCGTGGGGTTGAAGGTAATGGTCCCGGCGTTGAGGCTCAAGGCCGCACCCTCACGGCTGACCGAGTCAACGGAAACGATGGTTAACATATCAATGCGGTCGATGTCGGTATCGTTGGCCAGCAAGTCAGCGGTGTCGATCGCCAGCGGGGTATCTTCATCGGTGACGAAGAAATCGCGCAGCGTCAAGGTTCCAGGCAGCAGTCCGCTGACGTCCAGGACAAAGAGATCGACCCGATCCGGCCCGCCGGAAGCCGGAGGCAGCGTGTACATCAGGTCAAGCCCGCCGGACAACACCGACTCCAGCGTATTGGTTGGATCGACCAGCGGATCAAGAATGTCCAGCGAATCCGGATCGGGCTTCGGAACCGGGGTGTCGTTAACGCCATCCACGATCACATCGACGGGGCCAATTCCGATCGCACCATGGGAATCGGCGACGGCGTAATAGAAGCGGTTGGTGTACTGCTCGTTCTCGGCCAGTCCGCGCAGGAAGGCGGAAGCGGACGCGTCATAAAGCATGTGGTCTTCCAACGGGTCGGCCCGGATAACCAACGACACCGCCGCATCAACATCGGTTTGGGCGGAATAACGGTTGGCCTCGTTGAGGATGACCCAGACCCCCTTCTCGGGATGGTCATCGACAAAGAAACGCGGAATGGTGAAGTGATCCTCATCGATCACCGTCACCAGGTGATAGCCGTTATAGGAGGGATGCCCGCCGTAGTTGGCGATCAGAATTTCCGTTGCCGAGATCAATCCATGATCCGGCGCATGCACGGTTACGGGATCGGCGGCAGACACGCCGGAGTAACCCAGGATGGGATTCAAGGCGCCCAGCACGCCGACCACGCGCAAGGTTTCCCAAGTGTCATCGCTGTCCACATCGGTGTCGTTGCCGAGTACATCCTGGGTCAACGGGTCGGGACCCGGCACCGGGTCGCCCGGAAACACCAACGGCTGACCGGCCAATTCGGGGCGGGTCATGATGCGCACCAGCGAACGCTCGGTTACGTTGGTGATGGTATCGGCGACGGCGACCGGGGGATCGTTGACCCCGATCACCCGTATGGATACCGAGGCCTCGCTGCGTGATGAGGGCGAGCGCGGCAGCACGGTTTCCCAAACGCCCGGCTGGGCGGCCGGACCGGCAAAGGCCACCGGAATGGAGAACGAATCCTCGTCAATGACCGTGATGGCAAACGTGCCGTTGTAGTCGCCGACATCGGAACCCGAAATGACGACCTCGACCCCATTGGTCAAGCGGTGATTGACGGCGGATACCACGGTGACCAATCCATTGGAGCCGTAGCCCTCAACGGCCGCAGAGCCGATATCGATGATTTCGTAGTGGAAGGTGTCGATGCGTTCAACACCCACCGGCAGCGCCTGCAGGGTTGCCGAGGCGCGCGGGTCGTACCAGATCGAGGCGCCCCGCAAGGGTGCATCAGCGGGATCAACTTCGATCCCGGCGCCGAACACCGAAATCGCCGTAGCGGAATCTCCGGCTCCGGGATCGGATGCGGTGCTGACGTCCACGATAACCAGGCGGTCATTGCCATCGCCGTCAAAATCATTGGCGAGCACGGTCAGGCGGCTGAGGTCATCCTCGGTCACCGTGAAAATATCGGGCAAGGCCAGCGGCTCGGCGTTGTTTTGTCCAAAAGGCGTGCCATCCGAACCGGCGCCCGGGGATAATGGATTGCCGAAAGGATCACGGGAAAGATCGGCGCCATCAAAGGGGCCGGGTAAAATGAAACTATGCGGCAGCAAGGCATACCCGCGGTACTGCGGCGCCAGCGAAATGGCATTGCCGGTGGTGTTGAGCTGATTGGTCCCGGAAACCGGATCGACATAAATACCCAGATAATTTTGCCGGGCCACCGGTTCGGCGGAAGCTGTTGCGGCGATGGTAAGCACCCCGCGCGGACCAACATCAAGTACGGCATTGGTGACCGAGGGGCGAACCACCGGGGTCGGATTCATCCCGGACGTCAGACTCACCGGTTGATTGGTAAATGCGATGAGCATGCCAAACCCGGGTTGAATCACCGGGGAGGCCGAGGCACCGAAGGCAAACAACTGGTTGGTGCCGACAATCACACTGTCGGCAAAATCATGAACCTTGACGTTGTCAATGTAGAGCGCATACGGACTCAAATCCACCGGGGTGGAGTCACGCCGCACAAACAACTCGATGTAATTGACGCGGTCGTCATCAAAATATATCTCGTTGATGACGAGCCGGCCGAGGGCATTGAAGGCAATCGCACCCGAATCCGCCGAGCCATTGCGGATCACGCCGCGTTGATCCACGCCGACGGAGTCGCCCTGGGCGCGCCCGATCGCCGGACTACCGGGCAACGGTTCGGCATAAGGGGTGGGATCTCCGGAAAGTTTCAACGGCGCGAGCACCGCATCGGTCAGGGTGGCATCGCTGGGTTGATCCAGCAAAAACACTTCCTGGCTTTGGCCTTGTTGCTGGTTGGCGGTGCGCGAGCTGTCGTCACAGATATTCCCGCCATGAGAAATAAAGCTGCCGGCGCCGGCGACATCAATGTTGCGGCCGGAAAAGTCGTTAAAGATGCTGTTGCGCGAACGAATCCGGGAACCAAATTCCACGCTGAGTGCGGCGCTCGCGGTTTGGGCCGCATCTTCGTTTTCGATGAAGGTGCAATGCGTCACGAACGCATTGAGCGGCGTGCCCGGGGTCAGGTTCTGCACCACCAACGCGCCGCCGCCGTCGCCGGTTTCGTTGGGCTGGACGTTTCCGGCAAACGTCGTATTGAGGATGCGGACTTCCTTGTCGGTATAGACCGACACGCCGGCCCCGCTTTGGCCAGTGTCGGCGAGCAGGCGATTGCGGGCGATGAAGCAACTTTCCAGGGTCAATTGGCCGCCATCGACATCGATGGCCCCGCCGTACTGGGAGGCGATTGAATCGACCACCGCGCATTGACGAAGGGTCAGAAACCCGTTGCTTTCGACGAGGATGGCCCCACCGAATGGCGCGGTTCCGTGCGACAAGGTCAACCCCTCCATCACCACCCGGGCTCGGATGCGAAACAATTGCCGGTTGGGAATGCTGTCGCCATTGTTGTCCCCGCTGATGGTGAGGAGGTTCGCACCCGGTCCCTTGATGCGAAGGTTACGGGGAAGCACAGTCGGCGAGGATCCGGGCATGCGGATAATCGCGGGATACGAGGGCAAGGCAAAGGTGATCACGTCGTTGTTGCCGGCATTGGCCAGGGCGTACGTGAAGGAACCCGGCTGTCCGTCATTGATGGCCCGCACCACGAGATGATTGCGCGGCTGCTGCTGAATCTGGATATACAAACTGCGTGTGGTGGTCAGCAACGCGTAGTCGCGGGCAGTCAAGGTAAAGGTCGTCCCGCCGGGGTCATCAATGGGGAACAAAAAGCCGGGGTTCAGGAAGTAGAGGATGTTGGTCAGCGAGGCAAGAATTTGCCCCGGCGAGCCCGACATCTGGAATACACCCGGACTGGACTGGGTGAACGCGCCGAGATTGCTGAAGGATCCTTTGTTGACGTTGTCGATCGACAAGGTGAACAGGACGGCGTTGGTGTCGTCGCTGGTCAAGCCAACCAGGGCGAACGGACGAATCTCGGCGGACGGAGGAATCAAGACCGGTTGCTGTTCCGGCGGCGGGATGTTCAGGATTTGCGGAGCGTTATTGACGCTGGTGATACGGACCTTCAACGCGGTATTCTGGGAGAACAAACCCGAGCTGTCGGTAACCGTGAGAATGATCGTGGACTCGGCGTTTTGGCCGACCGGCAAGGCGCCGGGGATCGGCGCGTAGACCACGGATTGCAACGCTGTGCTAAGTTGCGCCGGCGTGATGAAGGTGAAGTTGGTCTGGGAGATCGTGCCGATGGCGGGCTCGGTCTGGGAAATCGTTGCGCGCACCGGTTGCAGGCCGCCCTGGTCGGGATCCTGAATGAAAACGGTCGGGAAAAGAACGAACGGGGAATCGCCGTCGGTTTTACTAAGGGTTTGCGGCACAATGCCGGTGATCTGCGGGGGATTTTGGGCCTGAATAATCGTAAACAGATTGGTTTCCGCGGAGGTGTCGCCATAGGTGTCCATCATGGTGAACCGGAAGGCAATGGTCTCGGATGTGTTGGTCATGATCCCGCCCAGCGCCTGCAGATTGATATTGCGGATCGCGGTCTGGAGTCCCGGTGCGTTGTCAGCCAAGACATTGGTGGGGAAAATGTTGAAAAGCGCAGCCTGGTTGGTGTTAACCGGCTCAATGGTAAGGATAAAGGATTCGTCGCCGATATCGGGATCGGCGATGAACAGGATGTTGAAGGGCTGGACGGTTACCCCCTCCACCACCGAGGTCGGATTCATTTCGATACCGAAGGTCGGCGGGGTGTTCACCACCTCAATGGCGAGGGTAATCGTATTGGTGACCGTGATAGTATCGCTCACGCCCCGTACCCGCACCGAGGCATTCAGGGTATTGACCGCGCCCGGCGCGCCGCGGAATCGAATGGGTACAACCCCAACCCCGGCCATCGCGGCGGTGACCTGACTCGGCGTTCCGGTGCGGGAAAAAGAGATGGACCCGTCGGAAAACGTGGCCAATTGATCGCTGGACAGCAATGCGGTAGCCACCAATTGCTCGGGCAACGGCATGTTGTGATCAACATCGTTGATGCCGATTCCGCTAAACACATTGGTCACCGGTACGTCGTCCCGGAACGAGCGGTTAACCATACCGGTGATGGTGGAAGGATCGGGAACGGGGGTCACGCTTAACGTAAACGAACGGGTATTGGTATAGATGCCGTCGGTAACGGCCAGGGTGACGATGCTGGTTCCGTTGATGTCGGGTTTCGGCGTTAACAAAATGAACCGGTTGGATCCGGTCCCGCTCAAGGTCATTCCCGACAAGTCGATCAAATTGGTGTTGCTGGAACTCCGGGTAAGCAGCAGGCTGTTCAGCGGCGTGTCCGGATCGCTGACCGTAAACGGCACATTGGTGGAACCATCTTCAGGAATGGTCCGGTTGGCGATCGGGCCGATGGTCGGCGGATAAGGCCTAAACACCACCGCGAAATTCACCGTACCGGTTTCCGCGCCCGATACGCCGCGCACCTGCACGCTCACCGTACCGGAAGTGTTGGTGACCGGAACCAGCGTAACCACAACGCTGGTGGCTCCGATGGATAACGAGAGATTGGTCTGCGGCACAATGGCGGTTCCAGCGGTGACCGTGGCGGTGATGACGGTTCCCGTGGGCGTATAATTCACCAGCCCTTGAAACGTCGCCCCGGGGCTGGCATTGGTGGCCGGACTACTGAAGCCAAGGGTGAGATTCGGTTGGGCCTGAACGACCACCGGCAACAACGCCAGCGCCACAAGCATCCCCCACCCCCGCGAACCCTTGCGGCCCGCGCGATTATCGTGTCGGTACATTTTCATAGGGCACTTCTTCTCCCAAAATTATCGTATCGCGATTCCTGTCATACGCTCATTCATCCATGCGGCCGGATTCCGGAGAAGCCGGAACGCTCCCGCGCGGGGCAAATTCCTTGGCGGGCCGGAGCTCCAACGCTTCCGGCGGGGCGGGTTGCGGCACGGTCAAGCGTTCCGCTTTATCGGCGTTGATCTCGACCCGGGTGGCCGCGAGGACATTGCTCCGGAAAACCTGCTCCACGGTTTGCTGTTTTTCGCGGATCACGCGGCGCCGCAATCCGGTTTTGGCCTCTTCAAAAGGCGTGATCCGGGGCGGCCGCTCGTCCGCCTTCATGACAACGTACAATTCATTGCCAACCGCCATCACGTCGCTGACACCCCCGACCGGCAGCGCCAATCCCGTCTCGGCCACCACGGCGGGTAGCCGTTGGGTCCACGCATCGGTCTCCAGCCAACCCAAATCGCCCCCGCGATAACGGCTGACGGTATCTTCGGAAGCTTCAGCGGCCACGACGCCAAAACCGGGAATCGTTCCGTTTCGGGTGGCACCGGCGGGATCGTCGAGATAACGTTGCCGAGCCTGCTCCAACTCCGTGCGCAGCGATAACGCGTCGTCTGAAGGGTCGCGTTCGTGATCGCGGCGATAGAGCACGGCCAAGCGAATCATCGCCGGCGCGGTAAACGATTCGCGATGGGCTTCATAATGCGCGAGCAGTTCGTCGTCGGAAACGGTCACGGCATCGCGTTCGATTTGCAGGGACCGGTCAAGCCATTGTCCCAGGCGGCGGTTTTCCAACTCGCGCCTCACGTGGGGGTCATCAAACACACCCGAGGACTCGGCTTTTTGCAGCATGGCCTGACGCTCGATCAAATCCTGCAGAATTTCCCGGGGCTCCCCAATGGGACGACCGGCGGAACGTCGCCGCTCCACCTCGAAGGCAACATCGTCCTCGGTGATCACCGTATCGTTGACGCGGGCCAGCGGGGCATCCGTTGTCGGCGCTTCCGCCGACTTCTTGCCGCAGCCAAAGCCCAGCGCCAGCGTCACCGCCGGCACCAGCACCCAGCTTGTCCTCCATGGCCGCCCTATTCCCATCAGGGCATCCACTCCGCTTCAACCGCGATAAAGGAAACCGGGTCGTCATGCTCGGCCCGGTAATATACCCGGGCCGGATCGACACCCACACCTTCCGGCACAACCGGAACAACCGGCGCCGACTGCTCGGTCCAGCGCGGCAAGTCGCGGGAAGCGGTCACCCGGTATTCCACATCCGAAATCCCGGCCGGACGGCGGAAGGTGACGCCCAGCTTGCCATCCAGCACCAGCGGCTTCGGCAGACCACTGAGATCCGGCTGATGCGGATCCAACCCGAAGGCGTACCGCTCAAAGTGGGTCACGCCGGTGTTGCCGCTATCGCCGATGGCGAAGGTTTGGGCATCGCCCGAAGCCTCGGGAAACTCACGCGCCCGCCAGCCGGCAAACGAATCGTTCCGTTCAATAATCAAGACCTGGGCGGACCCCGCACCGGCCACCCGGTAATTCGCGTCCGGTCGAACGGTGATGACCACGGTCTCCAATCCGCCGGCGAGCTGCGCGGTCGGACGCGGCATGACGTACAGGAAGGCCGCGGTCTGGTTGGCGGCCATGTAGACCTGGTTGGTGAGCCGGTTGTAATCCACGCCGTTGGATGCCGTACCGCTGATGGTCAGGCGCACCAGCACATCGCGGTTGATGACATCGCGCCGGGTGATCAGGAACAACCCGGGCGACCCCTCGTCCTTGACGGCAATCGGTTCCAGCGCCTCAATTTCCACCAGCATCAACAGGTCCTCAATGGTCACGATGGCCGATGACGGCGTACCAATCCGGTAACCGGCGCCGGCGGTGATGGTCAACTGAACCGTTTCGGTGTTTTCGGTCTGGCCGTCGGCATAAGGCGCCACCGGGACATCGACCGTGGCTACTCCTTCCGGCATCACCACGGTATTGGGAATGGTGATATAATCCGTGCCATTAATCGCCGAACCGCTGATGCCGATGTTCACCGTCAGATCGCCGGCCAAGCTGCCGCGCCGGGTAAGGGTAAAGCGTCCTTCGGTCGGGCCGTTCTCGGAAGCTTGGGGCTGACTGGCCGCCACGGAGATCATCGGCTCCAACTGCAGATCACCAACCAGCAGCTTTCCGCTTTCGATGAGATCGTACAGATTAGCCTGGGCGTCGGGCAAGCCGGGCAGCATGACAACCCGATTGGTAAAGCCGACTCCATCGCCGTCCCGGTCGATTTGAATCCGGTGAACACCGGCGGTCTTCACCATGCGGATAACATGATGCACATAGGCGCCGGCGGGCGCGGGCAGCAGGGAAAGGTCCAGCACATCCCCGGAGGCCGGTGTGTAATCGGTTATGGTCGTGCTGCCACGATCAAAGGAGGTTACGACAAACAGATCGGCGCCCGGGCCGCCGGTCATCGCGTCACCACGGCCGCCGCCGATCAGGACATCGCCGCGATGTCCGCCCTTCACCACGGCATTGCTGGTCGACGAGGCGACAACAACGTAGGGCAGGTCATCGCCGTAGGCGGCGCGGTAAGCATCCAACGCGGAACCGCTCAAGCCCGCGCTCGGCGCGCCCACTTCGCGGATGGCGCTGACGGACGCGGCATCCAATACGACATACCCCATTCCGGCATAAAAGTGATTGTCCAACCGTTGCGCTTCGCCGGGGGAAAGTTGGGCGGGCAGATAGTCCGCCGGCTCAAAGGCCAGCAAACTCACCGTGCCCTCGTTCGCCGGATGCGCAGGATTTTCATCGCGAACCGACACGCCGAAAAAGCCGGGATCGCCGCCGCCGGCCTGGTGTTCATACACCACGCGACCAGCCAGCACATCGGCCTGGCTGAACGACGAACCTTCGGCAAGTATCCGATCCGGATTGTCCGGGTCGGCAACCGCATTGCGGAGAATCAACGAACCCGAAGGCGGCAAGCCGGTCACCGTGTAGGTGAGTTGACCGGGCGCGCTATCGAGATCGGCGGTGTGCAGCAGAACGGCGGTGAGCCCGGAGGGATACACGATGATCTCTTCGGTCAACAACGCGGGGTGACGCGCATCCTGGGTCGGGTCGAGTCCCTGCAAATACGCCTGCAACGCGGAAAGGCCATCGCCGCTAAAATCGCGTTGGGCGTCGGACGGGTCTTGTTTGTCGAGACCGAACTGATCCTCCCACCAATCGGGGATGCCGTCACCGTCGGTATCAACGGCGGTTCGGTTAAGCCCAAGATCAAGCCGGTAGGTGGCGGTGCGGAGCAATTGTTCGGTGGTGAAGGCCACGCCGGCCGGCCCGAGCAACGCGGCGGTCTGCCCATCCACCTTGATGGCGGCATGGATATTGACCTGCGGCGTTGGCGGCAGGGGAATGCCGCCCGGATCGTCCAGGCCGAGGGCGAATGCGCCGTGCGGAACGTTCAACCGGTACGAATACATCCCGTTGTTCAAGGGGAACAAGCTGGTCTGCAAGGTTACCGACTGCCCGTCGGAGCGTTGCATGGTCCACTCCAGGCGGCCGGTGGTAATCAGAAAGGGCTGGGCCGATGCCGTCCCCAGCACTTTGCCGTAAAATACGGTATGCGGTTCGCTGATGGCCCGGGCCGTGGAGGGCGTCAGCAAGGCGCCAAGCAGCAACAGAGCCGGCAAGCACCGCGCGATAATCGCGCGCCGATTGAAGGGTTCGCAATGACGTGTATTCATAGAAAGTTTCATGGCTTCCCCAATCAGTTCCCGGAAAATCCGTAGGTTTGGAAGATCAGTTTGATGTCGGTCACCTGGTCGATAAACCGGTCGAGGCCCTCATCCGGATCGCTGTTCAGGGTGAGCCCCGGAATAATCAGCATCCACTCGGTATTCCAGACCGAGCGACCGACCAACCGGCTGTCCAGAATCAGCTCGTCAAAGTCCACATCCGACTCGGCGTTGTGATAAGCGCGGAAACTCGAGTAGCGGCGCGGCGAACCGATGCGCCCGTTTAAGCTGTCGAGCAGCGGGGTAAAGCTGGCGCGGTCCAACGTGGCGCTGACCGAGGGAATCGGCACCGGGATTTGCTGATCTACCACCTTCCACACCCGAACCCGGTCGGGCGTTCGGCTGTTGGCAATGGACATGATGTCGGCGCCCACCGGGATGAGATACACCCGGGGTGCGCTCGGCAAATCGTTGAGCACGTCGTCGGACAGATAGTCCGAGAACCAAACGCCAACCGACCGGATCTTTGTTGCGTACACCGAGGGGTCGTAGGCGTGGTCGCCGCCGCTTAATGGATGGCCGAAAACATTTTTACCGGCGGCGATGGTGGTGCCGAATCGAAGCACGATCCCCGGCTCCACGGCGGCATTGCCGTTGGCATCGATATCGGAAGCGAACGGCCGCGCATAATTGCGGTATTCCGGCACGTCCCACAGATTTTCAACCCGGGCATTTTCCAGCGTTTGACGCCACAATTCATCCGAATCCTGACCGCCGCCGGGGAACTGGCTATTGCCCACCGGCTGGGTTTTACCGCTGGGGAGAATACGGAACAATTCCGTGCGGAGCGACATTTTGCCGGTTTCATACTGCGGATTGTTGAAGCCAAGCTGCCCCTTCACGGCTTCGTGATTGATACGCAAGGTGGCCAGAACCTGGGCCAGTCCGCCCTCGCCCATTTGCGGCTCGCCGTCGGGGATGTAGCCGAGGGTGCGGGCCTTGATAATGTCCGAATACAAGGCGCTCGGCGAACCGGGATCGGAGGGATCGAAGTTGGTTTCGTAATCGTAGGCCTTGGCGGCAAGGTAGGTGTACCGCGCGGCGATATCGAACAGGTTGTTATAGACCTGTAGCGCGTGGTTGCGGTGAACGCGGAAGGTCATGTCCTGATAACGGTTCATCTGGGTCATCGCGGCCACGCGCTTGTTGAAGGCGGCGCGCTCGTCGATCAGGCGAACGCCTTGGGCGACGACCGAACGGTAGCGGTCGGACAGCGCGCGTAACGCTTCGATTTCCTTGAAGATGGCGATACGCAATACCGGCTCGTCGCCGACCAGGTCTTCGATGCTCTTCAGCAATTCGCGTTGGGCCTGGGTCCGCTCGTCGGTTTCGTTGGCCAGATTGACTTCGTTCTGCGCGATTTCGAAGGCAATTTCCTGGGCAAGCAGGATACTGCGGGAAACAATTTGCAGGGCGCTGATGCCGGACTCGATGGTGGCCCCGCCAAAGGCAATTACCGAGCGCGCCGGCGCCAGGGCATCGCCCGGTGAAACCGCGACACCACCGGTCGGCAGGTTTTTCGGAACAGCTTCCACGCTCGCGTCCTTGATGCTGACGGTGGTGTCCTTGGCATCTTCGTAAAGTTCCACCGCGGTGGTCAGCGCCTTGATGATGTTGCCGATCACGTATTGTGAGCGGATAAAGGCGTTGTTGCGGACCCGAATTTCTTCCGTAGTCGCCAACTGGGCATTGACCACCCGCATCTGGCGGATGATTTCACCGGTCAGGGCATCCCAGGCGCCAATCGCCGCGGCGATTTCCGCTTCCTGCTGGATCATCTCGCTGATGATGGTCTGCAACTCGCCCACCGCAGGTCGGCTGCCCCAGGCGACCGGCGCCTGGAACGTGTAGCCGGAAGCTTTGACCGGCATGAGCTGGGCAAAATTATCGAGCGGCACTTTGGGATTCGAAAGATCGGTGTAATTCACCGCGTACAAGCCATCGCGGGCGCGGACCGGGGTCGTTCCCGATGAACTATCCAGCGCGAAGGTGCTGGCGAACAGCGTGCGCATATCGTTGCCCAGGGTGGTGATGCTCAGACCACCTTCACCGTTGTAGGCGTCATACATCGCGCCGCCGGTCAACAACCCGTTGGTGTTAAACGAAGCAAAACCAAGCGTCGGCCCGGGAACGGTCTTGTTGTTCAGCTCGCGCACGTTGACATACATGTAGAGGGCCAGGTCGGGGCCGTCGTAACCGGCGGGATACAACTTGCCCGCGCCCACGGTACCGTCGTAAGGACGCCCGAAGATTTCGATGAGCTGGTTGCGGTATGACAGGTCTTCCTGGAAAACATCGTTGCGGAACTCCGCCTCGCTGACCGCGATCTGGCGCAGCCGGTTCTGGGAGGCGTTGGCGTTTTCCCAGGCGGTGCGCGCATTGTTCAGCGCGGCCAAGGCCCGGTCATAGATCTGCTCGAAATACGAGCGACCAAACACCAGGTCATCCAGCATAAAGGGATTGATGTCAAACGGCACGACCTGCGAGGACAAACGGAGCGGATTCAGCCCACGGTTGGCGTCGTCAAAGGTTTGCTGGACGAGGTTGAGATTGGCCGAGATCACCTTGATATCGTCGTTGGCCTGGCGATCGACCCTCTGGATGCCCTCCAGCGTTTCGTTCGGATGCTGCGACGGCAAGAGCGCGTTGGCGACCACCCAGTCGAAGTACGCGCCCTGGCCGGCCCGGCGGGCCCAGTCCTGCACGCCCCACGCCCGGTCCTTGTTCACATCGGTGTAGCCCTGCCACTGGGCGTTGGGATCTTCGACGTAATGATCGCGGTAGGTGGTGGTGAGAATTTCGGCGCCGGCGCGGGCCTTGGCGGCGGCGACCTGGGCGAACTTGCGTTCATCGAGGAAATCAACCTTCAACACAATGTCCATCAAGTTGTAGAACTCGGAACGCGAGACCCAATTAAAGAAGGGATGCCGCAGCAGCTCGTACTGCTTGCGCATGGCGGTCAGGTAATGGCCCCAGGCATCGCCATGGCCTTGCGGATACAACTTCATCGCGTCGAATTCGTTGATGAATCCGTCGGCGGTGATATCCGAGATGTTGTAGTTCATCACGTAGGCGGCCTCGCCCTCGCCCTTGGTGAAATTCCAGAAGAGCCGGTTGTACACGGGCCGGGCGAAGAAATCATCCACGCCGCGCAATAGGGCCAGTTCCTCTTCAATCAGCGAGGACATCTGGTTCTGGAAGCTGAACACGACCGGGCCCAACGCGCCGAAGTCCACCGTGCTGCTGCCGATTCCGATGGTGGGATCCTTGGCGTCGGTATAGGCCTCGTTGCCGAGCAGGGTGTAGAAGTCGGACAGCCGGGTCGAAGCCAATTGCAGCGCATTGGCGATGGCCGGCGTGGACACCGGCGACGACAAGTTGATGCTCAAGTCGCTGCCGCGCTTGAGAATGGTTTCATACAACTCAATCAACCCGACGTTTTCGATGACATTCTTGTCCGGATTAAGGGCGACCGGGCCCTCAAAGCGCGGACCCAGTTGCTGCAACATACTGGATACCGTTGTGGGGCTGTCGCCCTCGAAGTCGCGAATGCGGGCCTCGTAGGGATTGACCGCGTCGAGTACGCGCTTGATCCAACCCATGGAAAGCTGGGCGCGGTAATCGGGGAAGCCATCCAGATCGAAATCGTTTTTCGGATCGTTGTTGCCGGCGCCCGCCCACTCGAAGTTGACCTTGCTGTCGCCGTTCGGCTGCGGACGGTACCAATCGGTGTCGTCCACAATGTCATTGCGATGCCGGTAGCGGGTGAACCACCAGGAATCGGCAATGAGGGTTTCCGGCGTATTCGGATTTCCCTTGAGAAGAATTTCGGATCGGCCGAGACCGCGGCGACCGGTAATATCCGGGAACAAGCTCCACGGGCCGGCGGAATTGCGGTCAACAATGAAGGGCGGCATGACATTCAAGGACCCGTCATCGGGGCGGTACCACCACTCAAAAACCAGATCGTCGCTGTTGGCCCCGAAATCCCCGGTGTGGCGAAGCACGACATTTTCATCGAAGACGTTGTCGGAGAGAATGGTCTTGATCGCGCCGCGATAACGCTCGCGCCGGTCAACCTTGATGACATGCAGGGTAACCGGAGAGCCGCCCATGCTGGGATCGTTGTTTTCGGCGATGGTGACCCAACTGATATCGGGATACGGAATAGGCGACCCGCCGGGATTCGGAATCACCCCGAAAGGATTCAGGAAGCCGGCATTCGGAATGACCGCGAGGCCGGGACCGAACTGACGCGCCGCCTCAGGGACCTTGGCATCGGTGAGGGGAACCAGCACATCGGACCCCGGTTCAATCGGGGTGAGCAGCGGCATGCCGGTCACCGGATTGCGCTGAACCTGTTGTTGCAAGCCGACCAGGTACTGACCGGCGATCATCTGGTTCGAGGCATTGCGCAGCTCGGCCGGATTGCGGGTTTTTTCATAAAGCGTGAGGATGGCGGCGCGCCAGGCGGCATCGCTCTCATCGCCCAGCGCAAGCAGCGCATCGCGATCATCCAGCGTCATGATATTGGGCTCAAGCACATACACGGCCGGCGGCGGCGCGGTGAGATCGGTGTTGCCGAGGCGACGGTCATTGACCAGGCCGCTGATTTCCAAGCGACCGCTGACCGTGATCCCGGTGGCCGGGTCGACGGACTGGGCCAGCGGATCGTAACGGAACCGTTTCTGCAACGAGGCGGGCAGGTCATTGAACACGTACTTGCCGCCGCTGACCCGGGTGCGTCCATTCGCCGGCAACAGGGTGGTCGGGAAGTCGCCGATGGGCAAGGTGGTGGTGCGTACTTCGAGGACCTGGCCCATGCGCACCGTCCAACTGTTGGTCAGCAGGGCGGTCAGTCCACGGGGGTTCAAGGCATCAAACACGACCTCGCCCACCGCGAAGGCCAGCACGCCGGGCAGGCCGGGGGTGGGTACGGTTTGCACGTTGCCGTTTGCGTCGAGCACCGGCGTGGTCGGATTGTCCTGCCGGTATTCGCCACCGGAGTAGGTCAGGGTTTCCCCCGCCTTGAGCACCGGGGCCACTTTCGGCCAATCGCTCTTGTATAAGATGCGGTTCGGTTGGGCATTGGTTTCCACCGAGGTCACCACCACGGCATTAACCGCGAGATTCCGCAGCAGCCGGATATTGTTCGGCATGAAGGCGACGCTGTCACCGGTGTTGGGGAAGGCGGCGCGGCGCTGCTGGGTGACTTCGTTGTAGACAATCCTACCGGGCTCACCGCCGGGCCACCAGAAGCTGGGGGCCATGGGATAATAAATCGAGAAGGTGAACCAGGCGTTGGAGCCGCCGGAGACCGCCCAGCTTGATCCTTTGTGATCTTCCCAGTACGTGGACTGGCCCTTGATGTTTACGCCAAACGTCTCCGGCGCGGGCGAGGCCCCGATCACCACGCCAAGCGGATAGAACGGAATCACCGGCTCGCCGGCTTCCATCACCACATGCGGTTGCTGGGCCAACTGCAACGGCGAAGCGGCCACTTGCGCCTGGTTGGAACCCAGCGTGATCATGGTCTGATTCGCGAAGCGGTAATTAGGGAAGTTCTGGTCTTCTTTTTCAATCCGGTACACGCGCATGGCGAATTCGTTGATCGCGGTATCGAAATACTGAACCAATACGAACGGATGCGAGGTGTAGTCCACCGGTTGTCCGGATTCGCCGTTGGAGGAAAGGCTGAAACGGTTCAGGTCGTTATGACGCAAGGCGTACACCGCCGGCGGGCGCGGCGACACCTGGGCAAAACGGCGGGACGGCGCCAGCAAGGCATGCTCTTCGTTGGGATTGTAACCCGGCCGGCTGCGATCGTTCTGCACATAGACCGCCGGTTGTAGAATCCGGGTCGGGTTGTAGGTGGTCGCGGCCGGAATGATGTTGGTAACAAAGCCCCCCCACCCCGTTGGGCGCCACGTTGGTGAAGCCGGGGGCGACAAGCTGATCGTGCCCGGCGGCGTTGACGCTTTCGCTTCCGAGTTGGCTCGCGATGACAATGCGCCCGAGCCCTTCGGTTTCGTTGGTCGGCCAACGCGGCAGGTAGGTACGGGCGGCATACGGCCAGAGAATTTCGTCGGTCAGCGAAGGATCGAAATACCAGACCACCACGATGCGTTGATCCGCGGCGGCGCCGGGATGCAGGTTGACCGGAATAACCGGACCCGGCAGCGCATCACGATTCACGACGATCTTGTCGCCGGAGGTCGAGCGAAGCACCGACATATCGTAAACATCCCGCGCGACCAGGCCGTCCAGCTTGGAGGCATTGTAGACGGTCGCGTTGTAGCGGGCCTGCTCAAACTTGATGTACCCGGTGCCGAGATTGGCGCGGTCCAGGCCGGGATCGCGAATCGCCCGACCAATCACGGCCACCCCGGAGGTGGGACTGTTGTCATTCCAGGCGCGGGTTTCCACCATGCGCACGCGGAGGTATTCCTTGGGATCACCGCGTCCAATGCGCTTGATTTCACCGAACAACAGCACGGTGCGCCCGGGGCGGTCGGCGGTGAACAAACTACCCCCGCTGATCGCCGCATCGTTTTCCGTATACTTCAGTTCCTTGAAGAAGAAGGTTCCGGCGGGATCGGGCGTCAACTGCACCGGCGGCGTGCCGGCGATATGGGGATAATGCGGCTGGGTCGGCGGAATGACATCCACCAGCACGGTGACGGAGTTGCCGTTGGTGCTGACCCAACGGGCCCGGAACTGGCCGGGCACCAGCGGATACAACTTCTGGGCGTTCGGATCCCAGGCCGCGACATCGGTCGGCGCGACATTTTGATTGTTGCCGGCGACGGTGATCAAGGTGATTTGCGAGGGCTCGTTGAGAATCATCTGCGCGAGCACCGGCGTGTTGAGCAGCAACGGTTCGTTGTTCTGGAACACGTATTCACCGATTCGCACCGTGTCCTGATACACCTGTTCGCCGTAGCGCCAGAATACCCGGACCGGACGGCGCAGGTTGGGAATGGATAGACCGCGGTAGCGGCGTCCGTCGGGACCGGTGAATTCCTCTTCCCACTCGGCAACCGGACCGCTGGGCTCAACCAGCGGGCCGCCGGTCAGCAAGTCGCCGTTCTGGCTGTTGATTTCCCCGCTGGCGCTGAAATAAAATCCGTCGCCGCTGACCCAGCCGCTCAAGGCCTGGGATGAAGGATCGGCGTTTTCATTGGCGGCCGAGGCGACCTGCACCGCATCGCCGGGATTAAACCAGAAGGTTCCCTCCAGGCTGCCGATGGCGACTTTGTTGTTGTTGGCGGGATTGATCTGGAATACGCGCGGCAGGGTGGCGCGCGTCGGGTCGTCGACGTTGACCTTCACGCCGTATTGAATTTGCCATACGTACTGGATGCTGCCCCAGGTGTTCATCACGAAGGAATCGACCTGCTGGCGCTGCGGCGGGGATTGACCGACCGGGAAGGCGTTGGTGTACTCGGGGAATTGGACAAACACCCCGCGGGCGCTGCCCCGGGCGCGGTAGGCCTTCGGCACATACCGGATATCCAGGCCGGGACGGCTGAAGTCGATGACCTGCCCGTCGATCTGGGCGATCACTTCCTCGCCGCGCGGAATCCACTGGATTTTGGTGGTGTCCGGGGTGGGATTTCCCGCCGCGCCGGAGGCCAAGGGACCAGCCCACGGATTGCCGGACTCGTCGAGCTCCGGACTGCGCGTATCGGTGAAGTCGTGGTTCACCGTCAAGGCGAAGTCGTGACGCCACCGGATGTTCACCACCGTATCGCCGTTCAAGTCAAACGCATACTGGGTGGGATCGCCGGTTTGCGGCGTGTTGTTGACCGACAAGCCGGTCGCGACATAACGCTGCCGGGGCGGGTTGGTGGTGTTGCTGTTAATGTCCGGCGGAATGCTGGCGCTGTCGAACAGGAAATTCGTGGTCGCGCCCAGATACACCGCGCTGACCGCCTGGATTTCCACGCGGTTGCCGTCCGACAAATAATTAACCGTAACATTACCGGCCGGCTGAATGCGTTCATCGATCAGGCCGCCCAGGCTGTTGTACACCCGCACCACATAATTCGAAACATACAGGTTCGATCCCTGCACTTCCGAACGGACGGTCAGGGTGCGCGGACGTTTTGCCGTGACAAAGACATATTCCCGGTTCGACTCGTTGGAGGCGGTGTCGGGGATGGTCAACTCGCCAGTCCCGCCGTTGGCGCCAAACACCCGGATAATGGCATTTTGGCGGGCCATGCCGTTGTTCCACATCACCCGCGCGGCGTTGGCCGGAGACGGCGTGAACAACGCTTGAAAACTCAAGGTGTCACCGCGGTTCAGATTGGAGATGTCCACGATCCGGATGGTGTCGGAAATATCCGTGCTGGATGACGGGTCAGCAACGGTGAGCGGCAGACCGCCGGCGCTGATGCGGAAAAAGCTTGCCGGAATCGGGCGCTGTAGCAGCCCGCCCGGGCGTTGCCAGCCAACGGAAAGGTTGTCGAGGCCGCCGCCCTCTTTCTGAAGGGCGAATACATAATACGCTTGTCCGGCGGTGAGAAACCGCGTGCCGACCTGCGAGGAATATTTGTCCCACTGGTTTGGGCTGGTCCATCCGGGAACCGAACACACCACCGTGGAGTTAGCGGGATTGGTGCCGGTGCTCATGTAAAAGGCGCCGTGGTCATCGCTGGCAATCCAGAAGGTATAGACGCCGGTTTCGGGCGCGATGAGGTACCCGTGAATGCGCTGACCGTAGTTATCCGCCACGTTGCGGGGCGCTTCAAATCGTCCGGTAATGAGGTTGCGGGTATTGGGGGAATTCGGATAGCGGGGATTTGAAGTCAGCCAGAACAACTCATTGCCGCCGATGCCGGTCCAGACCTCGCGCACCAACCCGTTGGTGCCGGGCAAATACAGCGGCTCCAACACCCGTCCACCCCGGCTCAACGTGCCCGGATAAATGGAGCCAAACTTGTAGTCGGTGCCGTCCATGCTGACGGTGATGCCGACGATCGGCTCCAACGTGTCGTTCTGAATGGTCATGTCGAACGAGGCGTCGCCCCACGGGCGAATCTTGGCGGTAAAGGCCATCTCGTTCTGCTGTTGCGCGTGGGCGGCGGGACCCGCGCCAACGGCTAGCGCCAGGCCCAGTAAGGCGGCGGCGACCGCCCCGTCCCGGCGGACATGTTTTACAATGCGTCGAATGCTATTCATGGCAAATTCCTCAACGGGTATTCAGGGCGTCGATCAAGCTGATGCGGGTCAATTGAAAACGGCCTTCGGTGCGCAATCCGATTGGATTCGCGTCGGGCTCGGGGCCGAGCGGCTTGTGCAGCCCGAAGATTTCCTCGCGGTAGATCCCGCTAATTTTATCCACCCCGAAACCGGCTGGCTCCAGGGCATCGCCGGCCACGCCGTCGAAGTCGAACCGAATGACGCGCTGGATGTTGTACCCGGTGGTGTGGTCCGGATGGCGGCGATGGCGGAACGGATTGGTCGGATGGCTGGCCGGCAGGTAGATGAGGCCGGTCAATCCCGGCGGCCCCAGGTCGGACGGTTGGGCGAGATCGGCAATGGGCGTGGTATCGCCGGAACCGGGCGCGAACTCGCCGGCCAGCGGCAACTCCGTGCGCATGACGCGGGCGGCCGTGCGGTAGGCGCTTTCCAGCGCCTTTACCGAAGCCAACTTGGCCGCCGAATACAACGAAAGCGGCGTATACAGCGGATTGATGGCCCGCTCCTGGATCGCGGCATCGGCGGCGGCAAAGGCGGCGATCGCCGGGGCCCCCGTGGCCGTGCCGGAAACGATAAACTGGTTGTAATCCAGCGTCGGCGTCAACACCGGCAGCGGATAACGCGCCACCATGTCGGCAAGGGCCATGCGACCGGCCTCCTGGCTGGCCGTGCGAATCTCCGAGGACGAGGAACCGGCCAGGTCATACGCGGCTTCGGCCATCGCGGCCAGCACGGCATTCACCGCGTCGGTCGCGCGTCCGTCGTTGTACGCCGGCACACGGGCCTGCAGGGCCTCGGTCAGCGCCTGCACGCTTTTGGGCAAGGCCCGCAGCGCCAATTCAATGCTCGCCGCCGTCGCCCCGGGCGCATTGGCGGCCGGACCGGCCGCCACCGCCGCGAGATCAATCATATCCCCCACCGTGCTGCCGGAAATAAACCGCTGATACAGATTCTGCACATCGGCAAACGACGACGCCGTGTAGTGCGCGGCCTGCGCCCGGTCCGACGGATCGGCGGCTTCCACCGCGGCCACCACCGCCTCCACCATGTCCAAGGCGCGCGTGTCCTTATAGAAGGATTGATCGCGCAGCAGGATCGCGGCGTTGGTCAGCGCGGCCACCACCGGGTCGGAGGTGTCAAGGACGATGGCATTAAGCGCCGCCGAATTGAATTGCAGCAAAAACTGATTGAACCCCTCGGCCACGTTGGCCTTCAGGATGATGTTCGCCAGTTGCGGACGAATCAACGCCACCGCGTCATTGCGCGCCTGCACGCGTTCGCCTTGCGTGCCGACCGGCAACGACGCATTCGTAGTGAACGCCATCGCTTGTAGCGCGGCGGTCTCGACCACCGCATCCAACGCCTCGGTGGCCTTGGCATCGCCGAAATCAAAAACCGCGCTGGCATAACGCATCGCCGGCTGGGGGGGAAACTCGGCATAGAGACGCGGATCGGTCACCAGCGCGATATCGCTTTCGCCGGCCAGCACAATCGCCCCGTTGGTGGTCTGCCCGTGCACCCGGTTCAGAATGGCCACATCCTTCAGCAGAAAAGCCTGCCCCGCCCCGTTCACATGAACGATCAGGCGCAGATCGGCCCGGTCAAACGACGCCGTCGGAACCTCCGGATTCGGCGCGATCGGAATGTTGTTTTCGTCGAGCGGAATCGTCACTTCGTTCACCGCGGTCAACGCAGCCGAGCCGATCCACAACCCCCGGTACGGACTGGCCTGACCGGTGGCGGCGCTTGGCATCAGGGTCGACAACGCCGTGGCTGCGCAAAGCAACCCGGCGGAAAACCATCTGTTCGCATGCATAATTCGTTCCTTCGCGTAAATCGTGTGGTTGCGGTAGCCGGTTTTATTCGTCGCGGGTGGCGGTCACCGGAATGTAAGCAATGGTCCCCAGATCCGTTGTGACCTTGAGCAGCGAATAAAGCCCCCCCGGCGCGGCCTCCTGCGTCCGCAGCGCTAACGGCAATCGAATGGCCCGGCCGGCCTCCAGAGGAGGAAACGCCTGCTGAAAGTGACCGGCATCAAAATGCACGCTCACCGTGCGGATCGCCCCGGACTCCTCATCCAGCGTTTTCACCGGCGTACTGAGCGGAACGGGCCGGGCCGGGTCGGTAATGTGTTCAAGCAGGAAGGAAACCGGATGATCGGTTCGGTTGCGAAACACCACCTGCCCGCCCGCCCGCGAGGTAAGGTTCAAGGCATTGCGGAGCGTGGTGGAAACCTCCAGCGGACCCTGAAAATCCGAGCGGCCCCGGCAAAAAATCCAAAACGCCTCCCCCGCCCGCATGGCCTCCGTCGCCGGATTCAACACCTTGCGCCAGGTGCCATTCACCAGGCGATAGATTTGGTTATGGTTGTGCGCGGACGATCCGCGGAAAAATTGCAGAAACGTCGGGGCGCCGGGAGACGCCACCGGAAAGCCGACAAAGTTGTAAGCATTTGGCGTCCACGCCGTAGCGCCAACGCCCACGCTGCCGGTCACCGTCACCGAAGCATTGGTCCGGGCATGAATCAGGTAGGCCTTGCCGCCGTAGACCCCATATAAAGAGGAAAGGAAGCCATCGGAGCGGGTCGGCGCGTACCACACCGCCCACCCGTAGGCGCTCAACATCGCCGCCGAAGGATTGCGGACAAACTGCTGCCCTCGCGATGCCGGGGTAAACGTCGCGACAATGTCCACCGGGGTGCCGGCAAACAGCGCGGCGGGATCCGTAACCGAGGGATCGATCTCCAGATACACCGCATTCCAACCCGGAGTCAGCGACAGCGTTTGCGAAAGCCCGACGACATCCGCGCGGGCGGTACTGCACGCCAGACCGGTCAAACTAAACACAACGGCAAGCCAACGCCTGCTCCATCGGGAAAAACCTGCCGGAACACAAAACGGGCTGATGATCTTCATGGCTGAATCTCCAACGGGAGTACGGGGGAAGCGAAACGCAGGCGACGAGAAAAAACCAATCGTTTGCGGAGCAGACTACGAGTAACTATGGGCATAAAAAACAAAATGAGCGCCTTAAAGGACCTTCATCTTAAACACTATCGGCAATGAGGTCAAACCTCGATACCTCGGTTTCTGTTATTTTAATGTGAGCTGCGGATTTAGCGCTCGACGGCCTGCCGCGCAGCTCCGGCCAGGCCGGGGATCAACCACGCCGTCGCCAAAAGTTCCAAACCTTGGAAAACCCATGCCCAAAAAGTTCCAAACCTTGGAACTTTTTGACTACCGCTTTTCCAAGGTTTGGAACCTCCGCCGACCCGGTAAAACGTTTTTCCCGACGATACGATCCTCCGCGCTGCAGACCCACCTCCCGACAACCCGCTTGCCCGCAACCAGCGCCTCCCGCCCACACACCACCTGATTCACCTTGTCTCACCATCCGGCATTCCATAACATGCGGTCACAACGGAGGTTATTGGCTTGCCACCCCAAAAAGGCGCCCGCCAAACCACCTCCGGGTATTTGCGAAGTGAGGCTAATGGGTATAAGCGAAGTCCAGTTTTTAATAAATATGTCGACCTAAGAAAAGATGAAAGCAGCGCGCATAATAGGTGGACTTATTTTGGTCGTTATTCTGGCTTGGTGCGCGACATATGCAATCCTCGTTTGGGGCCCGGCATCACAGTCGCACTTAATCCGAAAGCATGAATCTGCCAATCTGGCTGCACTTGATGCCGCTGATTTACAAACGATGACCAATTTCCCCATGACTGACATCACTTATATGGAGCCTTATCGCCCGATACCAGGATTCACAGCACCATGGACTCCAGGATTCTTCCTTTCATTACTCCGCATATCAAATGGCCCTCTCGAGGGGCAGCCAATGCAAAAAGGTGTTCATGGCGTAAAATTAACAAATGGTTATATGATCGCCACACACGAATGGTTCAATGCGAGAGATTGGGGTCTTTATTACAGCGATGATCATACCCCATTACCAACTCCATATTGGAGCAAGCACATTGTCGGCAATTGGCAGGTCTGGCACTTTCACTATAGCTCGAAACCAGAGAAACCGGGAATGTGGTACAAATAAGAGGGTCGATCGGGATAGGGACGCCCCTTTCGGAGCGCCCCTCCCACACCACTGATCATACGGATCGCGTAATCAGCGGTTCGGCTGTTTCCGGGATGGGCCGAGCAGAACGAGACCGAGCGTACGAGTGAAGTATTCATCCGGCAAGGCGGCGCAGAGTGTCCCGTTTTTGCTGAGATGCCACGGGCCTTTCCGGGTGTTTCCGACCGTATGCGCCCACTTCGGGCTAATGCCGCGGGCGAGCAGATTGCTCACCTTGGTGCGGGGAAGTGTCCACTGCTTCCATACGTAGGCGCGGAGCCGCCGTCGAATCCAGTGGTCCATTTCCATGGCCGTGGTGACAGCAAGTCCCGGATCGAAGTAGGTTTTCCACCCGCGCAGGTACTCGTTGAGTTCCTGCACGACGGCTTGAGTACTTCGACCCCGTTTCCGGGCGGTGGTTTCGGTCACGCGATCATGGAATTTCCGCAGGCTCTTTTCATGGACGCCGATGCGGGTGTGTCCCATAAACCGGGTGATGCGAAAGCCGAGGAACTTGCTGTGCCAGGGTCGGTTTACTTGACTCTTCTGCTCGTTCACCACCAGCTTGAGTTTGCCGGTGATGTACGCGGAGACGCTTTGTTTCACCCGTTCCGCCGCCTTGGGGCTGCGGACGTAGATCACGACGTCATCCGCGTAGCGGACGAAGCGCAGGCCGCGCTTTTCGAGCTCCTTGTCGAGTTCGTCGAGTACGATGTTGGACAGCAGCGGTGAGAGCGGGCCGCCTTGCGGCGTCCCCTTCTCCGTCTCCACAAGGCATTCGCCGACCAGGATGCCGCTGTTCAGATACGCCCGGGAAACCGGGGACAGAGAAATAGTGTCATACGCCACCGCCTTGGCGTAGCGTTAGCATGAAGGTGCCGGTTAACAATCGCGGCTGCGGGCATAGTCGCCCCAAAGCATGGCCCGATGGACTTTACCAGCCTTCGGAATCAAGGATTGCGCCGGTCCGGAAGCAGACTGCGGCGCGGTTTCTGATAGAAACGGCAGCACGATGGTATTGGTGGGCTTTTGTGGGGAAAATCAGCCGGCTTCAGCAGGGCGGCGCCATGAGCAAAGCGGCGTCGAGGAGCCTCCGGTTACCTTGGTCACCCGGTGTCGATGTGTTGTCTTGGGCTGGTGGCGGGACATGACGTCACGCAGAAAAATTTCCGA
>CALMYG010000113.1 GCA_937873455.1 uncultured Verrucomicrobiota bacterium | reverse complement strand
AAGATGGCCGAGCACGGAATTAAAGCTTCAGCGGATCGAGCGGACGAGGCGGAAGCCGACGACGGGGTCTACTAAATAGGGAACTTGTCCCTCGCGATATGCACAACGAAGAAACGATGGGTCAGAAAGAGATCCACTCAATTGAATCCATCCTCCGCCGCGAAGCACTCGACCCGGATCTCCGGCAATTGGCGGGGGATCCATCAAGACGCGATTGGTTTCGCCCGTTGGATTAGGCAGGGTTGCGGCGGCATTGGTGTACCAACTTACCCCGGCCCAATCCCAGCACCACTCATAAACATTTCCCGCCATATCATAGAGCCCATAGGGATTCACCATGTCGCGAAGCGTCCAGGCATCCGCGCCGCTTTCCGGCGGCAGCGATGTATGCGCTGTCGAAATAACTTGTTGCCCATTAAAGTAGCCGACCGGAGTTGTGGCAACAGGCTGATTCCACCAGGGGTGTCGCGGCTGATTCGTGCGAGCTCCAAATCTGAAGTCCCAATAATTCGCCTTAAAATTGTCGATATTAAACAAATAGTTGTTCGTGCCCTGCAGCGAATCGTTCGGCCACGGGAACAAGGTATTGGTGACGCCCCCGCGCGCGGCTTTCTCCCATTCCGCCTCCGTTGGCAGGCGGTATCCCGGACTATTGAGATTCATGGCCCAGTTACTGGGAGCAAAATCAATTGCCCGGGGCAATCCCTCCATGTCACTGCGGTAATTGGCATAAGCTTGAGCGCCATACCACGTTGTTCCGATTGCGGGAAAATTTGACCTTCCCGGGTTTACAACAAATTGATGGTTGGTAAACCGTATCTCGCTCCACCATACATCTGTTCGGAAAAGCACCCATGAGGCGCCCTCCATATTCATAACACGGGCATTAATGTTGGTGGTAATATTGGTCACTCCACTCACTCGGGTCGTAATGACAATCGGAAGAACGTCAATCAGTTCATGGGTATAGGCCCACTGAAAAACTTCGGCCAACTTCTCGTTCGTCACTTCAAACTTGTCCATCAAGAACGAGCTGACGGGTACCGGATGCTGAGGTAGTTCGCGAGCAAAGGCAGCAAACGTAACGGGACCCCCAAAAATTGACGTCGCCCAATTCGTTCTCTCCCCGCCCATGATGAAGGTTGCGTCCGGAATCAGGACCATTTCGTGGCGGGTTTTGGGAAAGGCGGAGGTGACGGCGCGGACGCGGTAGAAGGCGGTGTCATTGGTGATGTTGAAGGTGGCGGACATAACCGGGCCGGTGGCCACGACTTGGCCGGCGCCTTTCCAGCCGGCGGGATCGGCGACATCCGGGGTGCTTTCGACGTGATACACGGAAGCGGTAATGCCCTGAGCCTCCCAGGTGATCTGCCGGGGATTGGCGATGGCGGTCGTCTCGACCTCGGCAACGGCGAGCCCGGGCGATAAAGCAAACATCAGAAGTGAAATGCGAGCTTTCATGCGCGAAAACGTACACCGACCGGGCGGAGAGGGAAAGCACAACCCAACTAAACCTTGAGCAAGCCCGCCAAGGTCGTGAGCGGCAGTACACGGGCGCGGCACCGGGGATACTCCAGATCCTTTTTCCCCACATGCACTTGATAAAAATACGGAATGCCGGTTCGTTCGGCGAAATACGCGATGTTGCGGCCAAGATTTCCGTCGCCGGTCTTACATTCGACGGCAAATACGGGCTTTTTATTGCGAACAACCACAAAGTCGATTTCACGTTTTTCCGCATCGCGAATAAAACACAATTCCATGCGATCGCCCTCCCGGTCCTCCATCCGGTGGCAGTACTTCAATAAATTGGAGGCCACCAGGTTTTCAAGCCGACTGCCCGGGTTTTCGCAAACCGACCAATCCCACATATACACTTTCTTTTCCTTCTTGGCCGCGCGCAGTCGCGGAAGGCCAAACGGGGCGATGCGAAAGCAGACATAAAGATTCTCAAGAATGGTGATCCAATGGTCGACCGTCTCGAAGGCGACGTTCAATTCTTGACGCAGGTTGTTGATGGAAAGCGGAGATCCCACTCGCTCCGGCAACAGGCTCACCAGCAGGTCAACCTGTGAAACCTCCCTCACCTTTTCCAGGTTAACCAGATCCTCTTGAATCACCCGGCTTTGCCGCTCTCGTTGCCATCGTTTCCAGCGCCGCATGTCGGCCTTGAGAAACGGTTCGGGAAATCCACCAAACCGTAGCAACTGGTCCAGATCCGATGACGAGGGAGAAGCGCTGATTTCGTAAAGCGACAATGGATGCAATCGATGGTAGTGGTAGCGACCCTGAAGCGAATCGCCGCCTCGACGGTAGTGATCAAGCCGGGCCGACCCCGTAACGAGAAATTGCCGGCGGGATTTGTTCAGGTCATAAAAGCCCTTCACGAGATTACGCCAGCCTTTGTACTTGTGGATTTCATCCAGAACGATGAGCGGCTCATCTCCGGGCAGGGCGCCCTTGAGCAGCGCCTTGCGCGCGGCGGGATCATCCCAATTCATATAGGCGGGATGGCGCTCCGATCCGTTTTCAAGCAGGCTCAAGGCCAGCGTGGTTTTACCCACTTGCCGCGGGCCGCCGAGAAAAACCATTTTCTCCCTCAGGTCCGCCTCAATCGCCGTTTTTATGTATCGTTCCATGCGCCTCCAATACACGAATATATTCGACTGTAGTCTAATATATTCGCGATTATATTCGAGGGCAACTGAAAATATTCCGGCTTGCCGGCGAGAGGCGCATGGCCGCTTGGGGCATGTTCAGTTGACGAATCAGGAATGCTTACGCAGGCAAGCGCGAATGTAGCCGCTTTCGCTTGCCACGCCGAAGCTTGGCGAAGGCGGGTCAGAAAGCGG
>CALMYG010000112.1 GCA_937873455.1 uncultured Verrucomicrobiota bacterium | reverse complement strand
CCCCACCAACTCCTTCGTTCTCCTTCGTTTCCTTCTGTAAACCCATCTTCCTTCCACGTCTTCCGCGCCATCCGTAGTTCCCGCACCCCATCCGTGTTATCCGTGAAATCCGTGGTTTCATCCCCCATCAACCTCCTCCGTTTCCTTCTGTAAATCTGTCTTCCTTCCGCGTCTTCCGCGCCTTCCGTAGTTCCCCATTCCGCATCCGTGTTATCCGTGAAATCCGTGGTTAAAATCTGGCCGGCCTTCTGGCGCGAGGCCCAGCGCAAATTGCTTCGCCATGGTTGCCGCCGTCCGCGCGCCAGCGCGGACCCGCACCGGTCTGCCCATGCCCAATAAAAACCGCTGCATTCGCCTTGCCTCACGAACCGGCACCCCCTAAAATGCCGCCTACGCAGGAGGCTGTTGGCTTGAAAAACACTAAAATCGTCGACCCAACCACCTCCGGGTATTTGCGAAGTGAGGATAAACGGTATAAACGAAGTCCAGTTTTTTAATAACTACGTTCGGCTCGCAAGCGCGAGGCCACAGGATCATCTTGTCAACGTCGGTGCATACTCGTAAAGTGGCCTCAGGAAAAGAATTATGCGCATAGAAACATTTGCTTATACGGACAAAGCTAGAAACTGGCATTTGGAGCCCGTGACCTTCTCAAAGGTCACCCTACTTGTTGGTGTATCGGGTGTTGGGAAAACTCAAATCCTAAAGGCCCTTCTGAACATCAAGCATATTGCCGAAGGGAAGTCGCGCAACGGCATAGAGTGGGACTTATCTTTTGTTGCAAAGAACGGCAAGAAATATCGCTGGCAAGGAGCATTCGAATCTCGCCCCGGACTTATCGATGAGACGTTTGAGGTCGAAGAAGAAGATGAAGCAAAGCCTCGTGAAAGACCTGGGATTCTTCTCGAGCAGTTGTTCTGTGACGGATCTTTGATCGTTAAGCGTGATCGCGACAAGATTGAACTTAACGGCACAATCACGCCGAAACTGTCGCCTAGTACTAGTGCGCTCAGTCTTTTTAGTCAGGAGGACTTTGTTAAGCCCGCCAGCGAGTCTTTCCAACGAATTCTGTACAGTAATCAGACTAGTCTTGGCAGAGGAATTCCATACATTCCAGTTAACCGATTAGACAAGGTTGCTGAAAAATATAATACACTTGAAAAGATTCAAGAGTGCGCTGTCGAAACACACCTAAAATTGGCCGTTGTATCAAAATATCATCAGGAATACTTCAAGCTGATAAAGGAGCGTTTTTGCACAATATTTCCGCAAGTAGTGGATATGCGACTAGAGACAAAAGCCGATGAAAGCCTCCCGTTCTTTCTCGGAGCAACCCCTATCATACAGATTAAAGAAAAGGGTGTAGATGATTGGATAGATCAGACTCGAATATCCTCTGGTATGCTGCGGTCTATTTATCACATTGCTGAGATGTATCTCTGGCCGGAAGGAACGGTCATTCTTATTGACGAGTTCGAGAATAGCTTGGGCGTAAACTGTATAGATGTCCTTACAGAAGATCTCTTGACGCCGTATAGAGATCTCCAATTTATAGTTACCAGTCATCACCCATACATCATCAATAACATCGGCTATAAATACTGGAAAATTGTCAGTCGCCGTGGCGGCACGGTAAAGGTCAGTGACGTTGGCGAAGCTGGATTGGGAGCATCAAGCCATGAAGCTTTCATTAAATTGATCAATAGTGATCTATACAGAGATGGGATTGTCAATGCATGAGCTACTACTTTCTTGTCGAGGGAAGACGAAGTGAGCGAAAACTATACCCGTCGTGGCTCAGTTATATTGCACCGCAGTATCGCAGGATAGAAGACCCTTCAGAGGCCGAGGACAATACTTACTACCTCATAAGCGCTGAGGGCTATCCATCAATCATTGGCCAACATCTTCAGAATGCCATCGCGGACATTGAAAACTCCGGCAAATTCAAATGTCTTATTGTCGTCTTAGATTCCGAAGAGTCCTCTGTTGATGCTCGTCGCGCAGAAGTGTTCAATGCCGCTAACAAGCTAGATACTCCACTGAAGTCAGCAACGCTCGAGGTTGTGGTCCAAAATCGGTGCATTGAAACATGGTTGCTTGGAAACTCACGAGTTGTCGCCCGCAAACCACAGGGCACAGAGCTACGTGATTTCATTGCGTTTTATGATGTTGTAATCAACGACCCGGAACTGAGTCCCCTGAGAGCAGGCTTCGCATCTTACGGCCAATATTACCACTCTTATCTACAGGCCATATTTCGCGAACGAGGCTTGTCGTACACTAAGCACAATCCAGGTCATGCAAAAGACGAGGCATATTTGTCTCAACTTAAATCACGCGCTGAATTAGGTCACATCAAATCATTTGGACAATTTCTCCAACTCTGTTCAAAACTTTTCTGATACCGCCGAACATGTCCATCGAGTGGGACGATTTACCGCAGCGGTAAATCGCCCCTCATGGTGGTCGTTCGATTGCATGATGAAAGGAGATGCCGATGGTCAGAAACAGATTCTCGTCCGACGATGCCGAATCCCTGCGCTCAAAGATATTCAAACTCGTTAATGACGCAGACGCCCCAGTTGCGGATGTCGTCCGCGCCCTCGCCCAATGCCAAGCGCACATCCAAAACAGAATGATCGTGGAACAGACCCTCAAGGAGTGCGGACTCCGGTCAACCGGATTCAACGCCAATGAATACCTTGAACTGTACTACGACATCGCACAGGGAAAGCGCGAGGTCGGCTACATCTCCAAGGGCTGGGGCGATCCCGGGTTTAGAGTCGGCGACGTTATCGAAGTTTCAAAGTGGAAGATCGCCGCGATCAAGGAGCACGCATACGCCCTGCTGAAATACTGTGCGACGCGCGGCGTCGTCATGACCGTCGAAGAAAACGATGATGACTCGGTGAAACTCCTGATGGACTCGGTCATATACTCCGACGGGTTCAACAAGAAGGTTTTTGCTCAGGTTCTTCACTACCTGAACGAATGCACGACAAAGGCCGAACAACTCTTTGGGTGACAAATGGAAACAATAAAGGACTGGAACGGAAATCCGATCGGAGCGTGCAGAAGCAGAGGCAAATCACGCACGCTTGCGTTGGTCAACCCATTGGAGAATCTGCTTCGCGGTGATGTCCCCTTGTGGCCACCACCCGAAATAACCCAGAAGCTCTACCAAAGCGATCATCTCCGGGATTTTCCAGAAGAAGATCACAACGCCCTGCAATCCCACCTCGGATTCTACTGCGATCTTCAATCCATCCGAAGCGAGGACGCCATAACATGGAGTTGTTTCGGCCCCATCGCCCACGCCAACAACAACACCCGATCGGCTTTCGTTGCGGCTCTGTTCAACAAACTGCAACTGCCACAACAGAAAGTCGAAGCCCCAGAGATATGGCTATGGCGTCGCACCATTCATCCCGAGAAGATGAACATGGGCGGGCCAGAAATTGACTTCGGTATTATGACGACGGATGCCGTCCTCCTTGGTGAGGCGAAATGGAAATCACCAGAAGCCAAGGAACAAGGGCTCAACAAGAACAGAGGGCAGATAGAACTCCGGCTACAGCTCTTCGACAAATACTGGCGCATTTTCGGGCAGAAGAAACAATTTGTAGTCGTTGCCTTGAGTCTCGCAGGCGGCATGGTCGCACCGGAAACCAGAGAATCCGACGGGCGACTCATTGCGACGAGGGATGTCACCTGGGACGATCTCGCAGCAATCACGGAGAACCCCTTTCAAGCAGAGTTCATCCGGTACCTGGAGTGGAAGAAGGACAAATCATAAGACAATCGAACCAGCGGGTGGAGCGGATTTTTTGCCCGGGGCGGGCAAAAAATCCGCTCACCCGTAACGTTCGATAAGAAGATGAAGCCTATGCTAACAGGACCAGCCAGTACCGCGGCTAGATGTTTTCTGTATTACTTTGTATTTCTTGCCCTTGTGATCGCACCATTTGCATTTCTGTCAAAGCACACACAAATTCCAGATGTAATTGGCATACTCTTGGCGTCGGGTTATCTCTTGGCGATGTTTCCTGCAATATTGTTGCCGGAGATGCAATTCGGTGGCAATCCACTGCTCCAAGCTCTACTGATTATGATCAACCCGACTTTTTGGGCGGGTGTGGGATACACAGCTCATCGGTTAATATTAAGCAGAAGAGAGAAAAAGAATCGAACATAGACCGCCAGCGGGACGCGGCGAAGCGCCGCGCCCCAGAGCCTTGTCGTTCATATGGCTGAAGTTTTGTCAACGGGGCACACCTCTTTTATTTTCCATCATTCAAAGAATCTTTTCTTCGGTGGGAAAGGGAATCGAAACCGGAGGGTGTTGGTGTGTTGCAGGGTGATCCGCCTTCGCAAGGCCTTCGGCGGGACAAGGCGGTTTACCCGCCTTCGCAGCGCCTACGGCGGGCAAGCCCGCATGCAGTGTATGCTCAAATGCGTGGACCTGGGCCACCGACGAATCGATGCGTTGCAGGTATTCCTCCAATACGATCT
>CALMYG010000111.1 GCA_937873455.1 uncultured Verrucomicrobiota bacterium | reverse complement strand
AGTTCCAAGGTTCGGAAAAATGACCTGAAAAAAGTTCCAAACCTTGGAACTTTTTGCCGCTGTTTTTTCCGGGGTTTGGAACTTTTTTTAGAAAAACCGTCAGCCTCAGAGGGCTGGCCTACACACACGGATCGTTGTAGGCTGGCCATCCGTTTGCCTCGCCGAAGGCTTTGCGAAGGCGGATGTCCGCCGGGTTTCCCCCATGGCGCCAATTCTTCTGATTCGGGCGTTGATTCCCGCGGTCCGATTTCGGCAAAAAAATGGCGGCGAACCGGAACATTGCATTCACGGTCCGCCGCCGGTGTGGGGTGAGAGAGGGATTAGGAACAGCCCATCGAGTTCCCGCAATTAAAGCAGCGGTAGCAGGCGCCGTTGCGGACGGTGATCGAGCCGCAATTGTCGCATACCGGGGCGTCTTCCATAAAGTGTTGGAACTGGTCATCGATCCGGGGCTTGTCGCCCACCGGCTTGCCCGGCGGCGGGAGGGTCTCGGTGGAGGCCGCCGCCGGGGCCGGTGAAAGCGTCGCCTTGCTGTCGGTTTCCGCGGTCAGCGCCTTGGCCGTCGACGGTTCGCGGTAGCCATCCATGAAGGTCTGGCCAAACCAGCGGAAAATATAATCCGGCAGGGATTTGGCGATCGGGATGTCCGGGTTCTTGGTGAAGCCGCTTGGCTCAAACCGGGTGTGGGCGAATTTTTCAACGAGCGATTTTACCGGAACCCCGTACTGCAAGCACATGGAAATGGCGGTGCCAAAGGCGTCCATGAGGCCGCCGACCGTGCTGCCTTCCTTGGCCATGGTGATGAACAACTCGCCCGGCGTGCTGTCATCGTACAACCCGACGGTGAGGTAGCCTTCGTGACCGGCAATATCGAACTTGTGGGTGACCGAGCGGCGGGTGCTCGGCATCCGGCGACGCAGCGGGCGGGCCTTGGAGCCGTTACCGGATGCGTGATGGTCATCCTCAACCTTTACCTCTTCCACCTTCTTGGCTTCCGACTTGCCGGTATTGACCGGCTGACTGCGCTTGCATCCGTCACGATAAATGGCCAGGGCCTTGAGGCCGAGCCGCCAACCCTCGAGATAGGTTTGGGAAATTTCTTCCGGGGTCGCCTCGTTGGGCATGTTCACCGTCTTGCTGATCGCGCCGGACAGGAACGGTTGCACCGCCGCCATCATGCGCACATGCGCGGTGTAGGGAATGTAGCGGAATCCGTTGCGCGGCTTGAAGGCGCAATCGAAGACTTCGAGGTGCTCGTCCTTGAGGTCGGGCGCGCCCTCGATGGTGTCGTGTTCGTCGATGTATTGAATGATCTTGGTGATCTGGTCGCGGCCGTAGCCGAGGCGCTCGAGCGCCGGGCGCACGGTGCGGTTGACGATCTTGAGCATGCCGCCGCCGGCCAGCAATTTGTATTTTACCAAGGCGATGTCCGGCTCCACGCCGGTGGTGTCGCAGTCCATCATGAAGCCGATCGTACCGGTCGGGGCCAACACCGTAACCTGGGCGTTGCGGTAACCGTGGACTTTCCCCAGCTCGACGGCCTCGTCGGCGCATTGCCGGGCCGCGTCGCGCAGGTAGGCCGGACAGGAGGGATGAATCTTGTGGGCGGCGTCGCGGTGCATGCCCATCACCTCCAGCATCCCGGCGCGGTTGCGCTCGTAGTCCGCGAAGGGCCCCATGTCCGCGGAAATCGCGGCGGACTGGGTGTAGGCATGACAATGCATGATCGCGGTGAGCGACGCCGCAATGGAGCGGCCCTCTTCGCTGTCGTACGGCAAGCCCAACGACATCAACAACCCGCCGAGGTTGGCGTAACCGAGCCCGAGCGTGCGGTAGATATGGCTGTTGCGGGCGATGTCCTCCGTGGGATAACTCGCGTTATCGACGATAATCTCCTGGGCGGTGATGTACACCCGAACCGCCGCCTTGAATTTTTCCACATCGAATTGGCCGTCGGCCTTCATGAACTTCATCAGGTTCAGCGAGGCGAGGTTGCAGGCGGTGTCGTCGAGGAACATGTATTCGCTGCACGGATTGCTGGAGTTGATCGGAGCGGCGGCCTTGCAGGTGTGCCAGCGCTGAATCGTGTCCTCGTACTGCATGCCGGGGTCGCCGCACAACCAGGTGCCTTCGGCGATCCACTTCAGGAGGTCACGCGCCTTGTAGGTCGGGCCGGGCTTGGACGGGTTGGTCACCCAGCGGGTCTGCCAGTCCTTGTCGTCGATAACCGCCTGCAGGAACTTGTCGGTAACCCGGACGCTGAGGTTTTCGTTCTGAAAGCAGACGGAGCCGTACGCTTCGCCATTAAAGTCGCCGGCATAGCCCTGCTCGATGAGCGCCCAGGCTTTTTTCTCTTCGCCGGGTTTCGCTTCGATGAACTCCTTGATGTCGGGATGCCAATCCTTCAAGGTGTTCATTTTCGCGGCGCGGCGGGTTTTTCCGCCGGACTTCACCACGCTGGCAATCGCATCATACACGCGGAGGAACGACAGCGGTCCGCTCGGCTTGCCGCCGCCGCTCATGACTTCGCGGGCGCTCCGGATGGTCGACAGGTCGGATCCCGTTCCGCTGCCGAACTTGAACAACATGGCTTCGCTGCGGGCAAGCTCCATGATGCTTTCCATCGTATCGTCCACCGACTGGATAAAGCAGGCCGAGCATTGCGGGTATTCGTATTGCGTGGAGGCCTGTTTCACCGTCGCGGTCAGGGCGTCCCAGTAGAAGTTGCCGGTACCGCTTTCCTTGCCGATTCCGTATTCGTGGTACAAACCACAATTAAACCAGACCGGCGAGTTGAAGGCGCCGTACTGGTGGAGGCACAGCCAGGTCAGCTCGTTGTAGAACGCCTCGGCGTCGTCCGCGGTCTTGAAGTAACCGTCCTTGATGCCCCAATTCGCAATCGTCCGGGAAACCCGGTGAATCAGTTGGCGCACCGAATATTCGCGTTCGTTTTTATTCGGGTCCCCGTAGAAATATTTGGAAGCGACCACATTGGTGGCCAACATCGACCAGGACTTGGGAATTTCGACGTTGTTCTGCTCGAAAATGACCTTGCCTTTGTCGTCGGTGATCGAGGCCTTGCGCTTATCCCACTCCACCTGGTCAAACGGGTTCACGCCGGGGGTGCTGAAGACATGCCGGAAGGTAAGACCCTTGGTGGGTTGGGCCGTTTTAGCGCCCTTGCGATTTGCACCTCGCGGATTGGTGGTTTTGGCCGCGGACGTCCTGTTTTTAATCACCATGCGGGCGGTGGCGCGCGTATCGAGCATTACCCATTCCTCCTAAAATCCGTGTTGAATCCTAAACTCTTGCCGAACAAGCGGTTATACGCCAGCCCATCTACATGTTGCATGGTTTCTAACTGCGGACTAACAAATACCGCTACCTGTAGTGGTCAAACAAGTAAAATATTGTTAAAAAAATCGGCGAATGTAAGTCGCTAAACCGGAATCGGTTTGGTCAGCGTGGGCGACGGGTGGGGCGCTTTTTTCCGGCTCGCGGAGGGCGTTTCTTGATGCGTTTTTCGTCATGCTCGGCATCGCCATGGCTGGACTTGAAGGCCAGGATCAGCGGCGCGCCCTCCAGGCCGTAAGCCGCCCGCAATTGGTTCAGCAAATACAGGCGATACGGCGGGGTCAAGGCTTTGGGTTCGTTGGCGAAAATATTGATCCGGATCGGGCGGGTGCCTATCTGGGTGGCATAGTATAACTTGAACCGTTTGCCGGACACGTTTGGCGCGGGAAGCCGGTCCGCCGCCTTGTGCAGCACCCGGTTCAACATCCCGGTGGTCAGGGTCATGTTGATGTTCGCCCCGACTGCATCAATCGCCCGCAAACACTTTTTCACGTTGAGGCCGGACACCGCGGACAGAAAAATCACCGGGGCGAAATTCATAAACGGCATCACCTTGCGCATCGCCTGGAGATAATCTTCCTGTTCCACGCGGCCCTCGGCGAGATCCCACTTGTTCACCGCCAGGATGCAGCCCTTCTGGTGCTCGTTGATCAGCGCGGCAATTTTTTTGTCCTGCTCGGTTGGCCCGACTTCAGCATCCATCATCAACACCACCACGTCCGCCGCTTCGATGCTGTTTTTCGCCCGCATGATGCTAAACAATTCCACCGCCGAATGCTCGCGGCGGATGTGCCGCAAGCCGGCGGTATCGATCAAGCGGTAATGACGGCTCGACGGTCCCGTGCCCAGCGTAAACGGAATCTCCACGCTGTCCCGGGTGGTGCCGGGCAGGTCGGAAACAATCAACCGCTTCGCACGGATCAGCCGATTGATAAACGAGGACTTTCCGGCGTTGGGCTTACCCACCACCGCAACCTTCAACACATCCTCCTGTTCGCTCGGCTCCTCCTCGGGCAGGCGGGCCAACACGTCATCCAACAGCCGGTCGAAGCCCCGATCGTGCAGCGCGGCAACCGGATATACCGGAAAACCGAGGGCGAGAAATTCATCCGCCGCTTTCTCCACCCGGTCGTTATCGCATTTGTTCGCGGCCAACAAAACCGGGCGGCCCGACGCATGAAGCAGGCGGGCCACTTCCTGATCCAGCGGGGTGACCCCGGCGGTCACATCCACCGCAAACAGGATCAACGCCGCGTCTTCGACCGCGGTCAGGGCCTGCTCGCGCAGGTTGTGCTCGATTTCATCTCCCGTGCCTTCGCGGTCGATAAACCCCAAGCCCCCGGTGTCGATCAGCTCAAACGCCTGATCCTTCCACACCGCCTCCGCGGATACCCGGTCGCGGGTGACCCCGGCCTGCTCGTGGACGATAGAGATGCGTCGGCGGACCATGCGATTAAACATGGCCGATTTGCCGACATTCGGCCGCCCGACAATGGCGACGATGCGTTTGGAAAAAAGACGTGTCATGAAAGTAAACCGCACTTGTACCGCAATCGCTCCCCAAAGGAAAGCCGTAGATGCCGACAGGGGGAAAGGGCGTGTGGCGAGGAAGCGTGAACACGCACGCTTAACCGCCACACTTAAACGGAAACTCTTA
>CALMYG010000110.1 GCA_937873455.1 uncultured Verrucomicrobiota bacterium | reverse complement strand
ATCGGCGGGGATGCCGTGCATCTCGTAAACGCCTATCCAGTCCCACGTTTTTTTGTATCTTCTGCCTTCGGAAGATTCTACCATGCAACGCGAACACCTTAAAAAGGATCGCGCCATGAATCATGAAGCCATTGTTCGCGAATTTCTGAAGAATCGCACGTCCGCGCCGCCGCCGGGCTCCGGATTGCCCTTTGTGACCATTTCCCGGCAAGCCGGGGCGGGGGGTAACACGCTGGCGCATCAGTTGGTGAAGACGTTGTCCTCCCGGTATACCTTGAATGCCACCAGCGGCTGGGAGGTGTTTGACCAAAAGCTCTGCACGCTGGTGTTGGAGGACGGCAAAATCAAGGCGTCGTTGGAGTCGCTGCTGGCCGAGGAATACGTGTCGGAAATCCGGCAGTTCGTGGGTGATCTCCTTTCCGGCCAATCCCGCCAATACGCCGCCTATAAACGAATTTTTGAAGTGGTGCGCCTGTTGGCTTCCATCGGCAAGGTGGTATTGGTGGGGCGGGCGGCCGCGTTTGTCACCCGGGATATGCCCCAAGGTATTCGTGTTCGTCTGGTGGCCGGGGAGGCGGAACGCATCAAGAACATGGCGGCGCTGTTGCGGGTTCACGCGGAGGACGCGGAGGCGGCCATGCGCGAGCAGGATTTGAGCCGCGCCCGCCTGGTCCGCGATTATTTCGACGCCGATGTCGCCGATCCGCTGCATTATCACATGGTGTTTAACACCGAGAAAATGCCGATGGCGGAAATTGCCGAGGTGATCGCCGAGCGGGTGGCGGCCCGGGTCAGGCCCCAGCGATGAATGATTCCGGGTCATGGCGCCGGCTGGCGATTCCGGCGTGTTGGGCTGCCGCGCTGGCGGCCATGACGCTCTTGTGGGCGCGCGAGCGGGCGGAGGTGCGGCGTTTGCAAGCCGAACGGCAACGGGTCGCCGCGACCGCGGAGGCGGTGCGTCCTCCGGTGATCCCGGCGACTCCACCGCCGGATAATCGCCGACCGGTCCAGGTGGGCCCGGTCCAACCGCCGGCGCCGGAACTCCCGCCGCCCGAGGAGGAGGCGGTCGCCCGGCATATCGCCTTGGACGATTTGTCCGGATCGCCGGATATCCCGGACGAAGTGGCCGGGGCGTTGGCCCGGTTCGACTGGGCGATGGACCACGAATTCGAACGGCTGGAAACCCGTGAGCAAGCGAGCGTGGATGGCGCCGAGGTTTCGACCATCCAGCGGATCAAGGCCAAACTCACGGAGCTGGATGACCTTTACCGGCGGGCCGACCTGGCCGTTGCGCCCGAGGAAAAGACGGCCATCGCGATGGATATGCAGGCGGTCATGGGCCAGATCATTGGTTTGTCGCGGCATGACCGAAACGAGCGGCTCGGCAGGCTGGCCGGGGATATCGGGTATACCGATCCGGCGGCCATCGACCAATTTATCCGGGAGGTGGACCGTATCGTTCACGAAACCCATATGGATTGGAGCAAGTTGTTTAACCGGGCGCCGCCCGAGGCGGGCCCGGCGGCAATTGAATAAAGGCGCCTGGGTGCGCGTCAAATGTGTTATGGAAGCAGGCATCAACAACGAGAGGGAACGATGAATAAACTAGGATTGATCGCATGGATGGTGATCGGCGCTTGCGGCGTGGCGCGCGCTGAAGCCCCGATTCGGGTGGCGGTGCTGGATTTCGAAAACCGGGCGGCTTCGCTGCCGTCGTCGTTGCCGGCGAGCGCGGCTTCGCCCCAGGCTCTGGCCGAGAAGGGCGCCTTTCTCCTGAATAAACAATTGGCCGGGCAGGAGGGATTCCGGTTGATTGACCGGCGGGATTTTTTTGCGCAAATCGACAAACTCAAAACCGCGACATCGGTGGACCCCTCGTTCCTGCGCGCGGCGCAGCAGGTGAATGCGGATGTGGTGTTGCGGGGCAGTCTGCTTGCGGTTTCCTCCAGCCGGTCCTCGGTGCAACAGGGCGGTTATTCCGCGTTGCTGGATGATGTGACGGTGCGGGTTGGTCTGGAGGCGCTGGATGTCCGCGATGGCGCGGTACTCGCCGCCGCCGACGGCGCGGCGTCCCGCCGTTTCCGCCAAACCGAAAACGTTCAGACCATGCTCGGCGAAGATGATTTTCTGCAGCTCATGGCGGCGGCGCTGGATGATACCATTCCGGCGATCCGCGATGCCCTTGACCGCAAACGCGAGGAAATCGCCAGCCGCCCCACCGTGCTCTTGTCCGTCACCACCACCGACGATCCGGCTCTGGTGGAAATCGACGGCATCCTGATCGGTACGACGCCGATTGTTGATTTTGTCGTCTACCGTGGCGATCACACCATCACCATCGGCAAGCCCGGTCACCGGGATGTTTCCAAGCGCATTCTGCTTGAAAACGACACCCGGATCGAGGTGCCGCTTCTGCGCACCGAGCTCAGCGCGGATGAACTCAAGGAAGTGCTGGAGGGCGCCCGCTTGAATATCTATTCCGGCGTGGAGCCGGCATGGATCATCCAAACGGTGGAGTAACCGGCGCCGTGACGGTGTCGACCGGTCGGAGGGCGCGATGTTTCGCGGCGGCGCTGATGGTGGGGGTGATGGCGTCCGGACGGGCCGAGCCCGTTCCGCTGGCGCCTTTGCTTCCGCCGGAAGTGATGATCCACGTGGATCGCGCCTTGGATGCGCTGGTGATGACCCGGGAGGATGCCGGGTTCGCAAAGGATCACGGCCGGCCCGCCTGGACCTTGTCGTGGATCACCAATGCCCTGAATGACCCCTGGCAACTTCCCGGCGTCGCGGAACGGATTTGGTCGGCGGTTGAGGCTGGTGATGCGCCGGGTTGGTGGTCGTTGGCCACCGAACTGATGGAGCTGCCCGAGGTTGCCGCAACCGAAACGGTGGTGACGCGGCGAATCATCGATGCTGACGTGGACGAGGAATGGTCGGATCTACTCGATCCGTTTCTGGCGGAGATGGATCAGGTGCAGGCCCGGTTGGCCGAGGCCTATGGCGGGTTGTCCCGGGATGAACAAGTCCGTTTGGCCGCTGGAATTTTCGTTTCCGCGTTCGAGACCGAAGACCATGAAGCCGCGCGCGGATGGCTCGCCGATGCCGGTATCCCGCGGACGGTTCAGGCCGAGGTGGAGGCGGAGGGACGAAAGCTCGACGGTACGGCGGATGCGCTGGCATGGCTTGATGCGGCCCGGCGGGTGGATCGCGCGTTGGTGGCGGAAGCTGGTCGGCTTGCCTATGCCGCGGTATGGCGGTTGGCGGAACAAGCGGGCCGTATGGACGCGTGGCCAACCAAACCGCGTTCTATCGAAACGTCGCTGGGACGGGTGATTATCGGATCGCCGGCGGATGACCGGCACGAAGGTCCCGCGCTCTTGGTGTTGGATCCGGGGGGCGACGATCTGTACCTCGACGGTCCCGGCGCGGCGAACGGATTGTTGAACCATCCGGTGGCCGTGGTCATTGATTTGTCCGGCGATGACCGGTACGACGCCGCCGGGTTGCTGGGGGTGGGCGGCGCTTTGTGGGGCGTTGCCGTGGTACTTGATTTTGACGGCGATGACACCTACCGGTCGCGCGGCCCCGGACTCGGCGCCGGATGTTTCGGCGCGGGGTGGCTCGAAGACTTCAGCGGTAGCGATACCTACCGGGCCACGGCGTATGCCCAAGGCGCGGGCGTTGTGGGTTACGGATTTTTGATCGATCACCAAGGCAATGATGGTTACGAAGTCGGCTTTTACGGTCAGGGTTTTTCCGGGGTGATGGGCTGGGGTCTGTTGGCGGACCGGGGCGGGCATGATCGCTATTTCGCTGGCAATGTGCGCCGCGATCATGAACGCAACGACGACCGGTTTCTTTCCTTGTCGCAAGGTTTTTCCATCGGGTTGCGCCCGCATGCCGGCGGAGGCGTCGCCGCCCTGGTGGATCTTGCCGGCAACGACACCTACACCGCGGACATCTACGGCCAGGGCGTCAGTTATTACTATGCCGCCGGCTTCCTGCTCGATGGCGCGGGGCATGACCGGTACAGCGTCTATCAATACGGGCAGGGGTGCGGCATTCACATGAGTCTTGGTTTGCTCGCCGACGCCTCCGGCGACGACACGTACAACGGCTACATTCTCACCCAAGGCGCCGCCCATGATTATGCCGTCGGCATGTTGTTCGACCACGCCGGAAACGACACCTATACCGCGGACCATCATGCCCAGGGGCGAGCGTTGAACAATGCCTTCGCCCTGCTGGTTGATCGCGAAGGTGAAGACGCGTATTTCGGGCGTCAACGCGAAGGGACGCAGGGGATTGGCAACGAAGGCGGCTTCCGGGATTACGGCAGCCTGGCCCTGTTGCTGGATCTGGCCGGACAGGACCGGTATAGCGGTGGTTTCTCCAACAACGCCATCACGCTACGCCCCCTCTACGGGGTGGTGTACGATCATGCCGCGGAGGCCAACCATGAGTAGGCGTCGGCACGATTCGGCCCTTCGTGTGGCGTTATGTTTAGGGTTGTGCGTCGCGCCATCGACCTTCGCCGACCTTCGTTCGCTCGATGAGGTTCTCTACCACGCCACCCGCTACGCCAACACCCCGGAGCGCCGCGAAGCCAAGCGCATGGCCCGGGAAGAGCTGAAGACACGCATGCCGGAAGCGCTGCATGCCGCCATGGGCCACCTGCATGGCGACCACATCGGCCTGCAGGTTCTTGTCATGGAGTGGGTGCTTGAGCTGCCCGATGACCTGGTGGTGCCGGCGCTTATCGCGTATCTGGACGATGAACGGGTCGAGCAACGCCGCTTGTCCGCTTTTTTCCTCGGCTTTAAGGAGGGCGCGGCTCACGCGGCCAAGCTGACGCCGTTGCTGGACCACGAGGAAACCCGGGGCGCGGCGCTGCGCACGCTGGGTAAATGGAAGGTGGATGCCGTCCGCGAACCGGCGGTGTATTGGTTGCGCGAGGGGGGCGAGCGGTTGCGCGTGGTGGCCGCCAATGCGTTGCGTGACCTTGGCGACCCCTCCGTGCTTCCCGATCTCGTCGCGGCAATGAAGGATCCGGTCTTTACCGTGCGCAACGCCGCCGCCCGGGCGGCGGTTTCCTTTGGCGATGACGCGGTTCCGGTATTACGCGGGCAGGCCGGGGAAGCCCGGGGTAACCACGTGCGCATGATACGACGGGCTCTTCACGATTTGGGCGATGACGCGGACGTTTTTTCCATCGACGGGACCTCCATTATCGTGGAAAGTCCATTTTTTCTTCCATGAAAACCGCCGCGTATTTAAGTATCGTCCTGCATGCGCATCTTCCGTATGTCCGCCATCCGGAACATACGGACAGCATTGAGGAGCGATGGCTGTTTGAGGCCGTTCGCGAATCCTACCTTCCGCTGTTGCGCATGCTGTCCGCCCGCCGCGCGCCGGAGCACACCGGTCGCATCGCGTTGTCGATTTCGCCCACGTTGATCGCCATGCTGGATGATCCGTTGCTGCGCGGACGTTGCGCCCGCCATCTGGAGCGGGTGGCCTTGTTGGCCGACCGGCTGGTGAAGCAAACCGCCGGCGATGCGCGTTGGCATCCGCTGGCCCGCTTTTATCAAAACCTTTCCGAAACCAACCTGGTTACCTGGCGCTCCTACGACAACGGAAACCTGGTCGATGCCTGGATCGACGCGGAGCGTCGCGGCGTGATCGAGTTGCTTACCACAACCGCCACCCATGCCTTCCTGCCGATCTGGAAGCGGCATCCGGAAACCATTCGACGCCAGGTCGAGGTCGGGGTGGCGGTGTTTCAGCGCCGTATGGGTCGCGAACCCGCCGGGTTGTGGCTTCCGGAGTGCGGTTATTACCCCGGCCTGGAGTCGTTCCTTGGCGATTGCGGCATCCGCTACTTTTTACTGGAGTCTCACGGCTTGCTGCATGCCCATCCCCGCCCGCCGCGCGGCGTGTTCGCTCCGGTCGTCTGCCCCAACGGAGTGACCGCTTTCGGGCGTGATCCGGAATCCTCCAAACAGGTGTGGAGCGCCCAGGTCGGTTATCCCGGCGACGTGGATTACCGGGAATATTACCGTGATATCGGCAGCACGCTGCCGCGCGAAAGCCTGGTTGAGATCTTTCCCGATGCGGACATTCAGCCGTCCACCGGCTTCAAGATGCACCGCATCACCGGGGTCACCGAAGACAAAGAACCCTATCACCCCGGGCGCGCCTCGGAAAAAGCCCGCCAGCATGCCGTCGATTTTTTGCATAAGAAACACGAACAGGCGCGGCGGGTGGATGACGGAGGCGACGTCCCCCCGATGTTCCTTGCCCCGTACGACGCGGAATTGTTCGGCCACTGGTGGTTCGAGGGTCCGTTGTTCCTGGAAGCCTTGCTGAAGCTCACCGATGCCGGCGGGCCGATTGCCATGATCACCCCGTCGGATTACCTGGCCCGTCATCCGGGAGGCGTGGAGGCCGTACCTTCCGCTTCCACCTGGGGCGCCAAGGGGTACCACGACGTGTGGTTGAACGACACGACTTCCTGGATGTATCCGCATTTGTTCCGGGCCGCCGAACGGGCGATACAGCTCGAGGCGGAAGCATCCCCCAAGCTCCCCGCGCCGATCCGGGATCGGTTGATTGCCCAGGCCCACAGCGAGTTGATGCTGGCCCAGTCGTCCGACTGGCCGTTTATGCTAAACACCGGCAGCCACGTGGAATACGCTGAAAAACGCATTCGCGACCACCTCGCCCGATTTTACTGGCTGGCCGATGCGCTGGCCCGTGGCGAGGTGGACGAACGCAAGCTTTCCGCCCTGGAAACCGTGGACCGGTTGTTCACCGTTTAGGCCGGTTTAGGGTGTTGCTTTTCCCGGTTCGGGCGGCTACTATCGCGGCCTTTTCTTAACCGGCAGGAGATGAAACAGCCATGAATATTACCGTAGTCGGAACAGGTTATGTAGGGTTGGTCACCGGCGCATGTTTCGCCGACTGGGGACACCATGTCCTCTGCGTGGACAACGACCAGCGCAAGGTCGACATGCTCAAGCGGCTGGAAATGCCGATCTACGAAATTGGCCTCGAGGAATTGGTCAGCCGCAACGTCGCCGAGGGGCGCTTGCGCTTTACCAACTCCATCAAAGAGGGCACCGAATTCGCCGAAGTCATCTTCATCGCCGTGGGCACCCCGCCGGGCTACCGGGGCGCGGCCAACCTTTCGTATGTCGAGCAGGTCGGACGTGAAGTTGCCGAAAACATGACTTCCTATCGCCTGCTGGTTGAAAAAAGCACCGTGCCGGTCAACACCGGCGAACAGCTCAAGCGTACGGTAAGTAAATACCTGCGGGCTGATATTCCCTTCGATGTCGCCTCCAATCCGGAATTTCTCAAAGAGGGAACGGCCATTGAAGACGCCTACGATCCCGACCGGATCGTGGTGGGCGTGGAGAGCGAACGCGCGGCCAAGTTGATGCGCGAAATTTACGAGCCGATCATCAAGAAGACCGGATGCGCGTTCCTGCAGATGAACATCGCCAGCGCGGAGCTGACCAAGCATGCCTCGAATTCGTTCCTGGCCATGAAGATTTCCTTCATCAACGCGGTCAGCCGGATTTGCGAAATGGCCGGCGCCAATGTCGAGGAAGTCGCCAAGGGCATGGGACTGGACAAACGCATCGGCCCGAAGTTCCTCCAGGCCGGCGTCGGCTACGGCGGCTCGTGCTTCCCGAAGGATGTTGATGCCTTCGTTCAGATCGCGGATCATTTGGGTTATAACTTCGAGTTGCTCAAGGAAGTGCAGCGGATCAATAAAACCCAGCGCGAATACGTCATGCAGAAAATCCAGCATGAGCTTTGGGTTATTCAGGACAAGGTCATCGCGGTGATCGGCTTGGCGTTCAAGCCCGGCACCGATGACGTGCGTGAATCGCCTTCGCTCTATTTCGTGCCGCAGTTGATCGAAGCCGGGGCCAAGTTGCGGTTGTGGGATCCGGTGGCCGAACAACGCTTCGCCGAGCTGTTTCCGAAAGAAAAATACTGCCGGACGCCGCTGGAGACCGCGGAAGGCGCCGACCTGTTGCTGATCCTGACCGATTGGCCGGAAGTGAAGGAAATCGACCTCGCCGCGCTCAAACAAACCATGCGCTGCCCGGTGGTGGTCGATGGACGCAACCAGTTCGACCCGAAGGTGATGCGCGAAGCGGGCTTCACCTACATCAGCATCGGTCGCGCGTGAGCGTGAACCCGGACGTTGACGTTTGCCTAGCGGGTCTCTATGCTGCCGGGCTTTTGAATTTCCATCCGAAAGTTGGATGATGACACCCGAAGGGAGAGTGAATTAGTTACCGTGACGGAAGTTAAAATACGCAAAGGCGAGTCGGTGGATCGCGCGCTGCGCCGCTTGAAAAAGAAATTGGACAAGGAAGGCATCATGCGCGAAATACGGACCCACCGTTATTTCGAAAAGCCCAGCGAGCGTCGCCGCCGCAAGGAGGCCCGCGCCCGCATCCGCGCCCGCAGTACGGCGCTGTAATCCCGCTCCCCGGGACCATGGAGACTCTCCCCCGCGGGAGAGTCTCTCTTTTTATAACCATTGAGTTGCGCGACCCGCTGGGGTTGTTCGCTCGTAAAACCGCATCAAACAGGCATGGAATTTTCCCTATCCACGCATTGGAATACCTACCGGCATGCCACCGGCGAGGCGATGATCGAAGAAATTCTCGGTCTCGGCCTCACGTCGGTGGAGTTGGGTTATGATCTCCGCATCGACATGGTCGCGGGGGTGAAGCATATGGTCCAATCCGGTGCGGTCCGGGTCGTGAGCGTACATAATTTCTGCCCGGTACCGATGGGCGCGCATCGCGGCCATCCGGAGCTTTACACCCCGGCCAGTCCCGATCCGCGAACCCGGGAAAACTGCATCACCCACATGACCCGGACCATCGCGTTTGCCGCTGAAGTCGGCGCGAAGGTGGTGGTCGCGCACGCCGGTAATGTCGACATGTCCCGCATGAGCCGCGACTTGATCGAGTGGTGCCAGACCGGACGGCAGTACACCCCGGCCTATGAGAAGTTGAAAATGAAGACCCAGGTCACCCGGGACAAAAAGGTCGGCAAACAACTCGGCTACCTGCGCGATAGTATTGACCGCCTGCTTCCGGTGCTTGAGCAGCACAAGATCATCCTCGCCTTTGAAAACCTGCCCACCTGGGAGGCCATCCCCACGGAAATCGAGCTGGAGGGTTTGCTCACCAGTTACCAGTCGCCCTGGTTGCGCGGATGGTACGACTTCGGACACGGTCAAATCCGGCAAAATCTCGGCTTCATCAATGCCGAACGCTGGGTCACCCGTTTGACGCCCTGGATGGCCGGCATGCACATTCACGACGTCAAGCCGCCGGTGCAGGATCACGTCATGCCGCCGCGCGGTCACATTCCCTTTGATCTATACCGCGAGTTCGCCCAGGGCGACGTGGTGCGGGTGATCGAACCGGCGCCTGGAACGGCCGCCGAAGAAATCAAGGAAGCCATTGCCTTTCTGCGGCAGTGCTGGCAAAGTAACGGCCCAGTTGCCGAATCATCAGGAAAAACAATATGAAAAAAGCGCTTATCACCGGGATAACCGGACAAGACGGATCGTACCTCGCCGAGTTCCTGCTTGGACAGGGCTATGAGGTGTACGGCATGATGCGGCGTTCCAGCACCGAAACCGCGGAGCGCATCGAGCATTTGAAGAGTCAGGTCTCCATCTACAACGCCGACTTGCTCGACGAGATGTCGCTCATCCACATGCTGGAAGAAGTCATGCCGGATGAAATCTACAACCTCGCCGCCCAGTCCTTCGTGCATACGTCGTGGAATCAACCGGTGCTGACCGGGGAGTTCACCGCGCTCGGCGTGACCCGCATGCTCGACTCCATGCGTTATGTCTGCCCCAAGGCCCGTTTCTACCAGGCCTCCAGCAGCGAAATGTACGGCAAGGTTCATGCCGTTCCCCAGAACGAGGAGACCCCGTTCCACCCCCGCAGCCCCTACGCGGCGGCCAAGGTCTACGGCCATTACATCACCTTGAATTACCGCGAAAGTTACAACCTGTTCGCCGTCTCGGGCATTCTCTTCAACCATGAAAGCCCGCGCCGCGGCAAGGAATTCGTCACCCGGAAAATTACCGACGGCGTTGCCCGCATCAAACACGGCCTTATCAAGGAGCTGCGCATGGGCAACCTCGACGCCAAGCGCGATTGGGGATTTGCCGGCGATTACGTCAAGGCCATGTGGCTGATGTTGCAACAGGACCAGCCCGACGATTATGTCATCGCCACCGGCGAGACCCATTCGGTCAAGGAATTCCTCGAGTTGGCCTTTGCCCGGGTGGATCTCAACTGGAAAGATTACGTGGTGATTGATCCGAAATTCCTGCGCCCGGCGGAGGTGGACTTGCTGCTCGGCGATCCGGCCAAGGCCCAGAAGAAGTTGGGCTGGAAACCGGAAGTCAATTTCCAGGAACTCGTCAACATGATGGTGGATGCCGACATGGCCCGCATCAAACACCAGCTTCGCTAAGTTCGTCGATGCGCGTCTGGGTGACAGGAGCGGCCGGGTTTGTCGGCGGACATGCCATCGCCGAGCTTCGGTCCGCCGGACACGAAGTGGTCGCGATGGTCGCGCCCGGTCAGGATACCGCAATACCGGGATCCCTGGCGACCGAGGCGATGGACCTTGCCGAATCCGAACGGCTTGCCGACTTCGTTGTCCGTCAAGCTCCGGATGCCTGTCTGCACCTCGCCGGCATCGCGTTTGTGCCTTGGGCCTGGGAGCATCCCCAGGAAACGATCCGGGTCAATGTCATCGGTACGCTCAACCTGCTTGAGGCCTTTCGCGTTCACCGCCCCTCGGCGCGTTTTCTCACCGTCACCTCGGCTCAGATTTACGGGCACATTCCCCGCGCTGCGCCCATTCGGGAAGAAGATCCCCCGGTGGCGGACAGCGTGTATTCGGTCAGTAAATGGAGCGCGGACTGCTGCACCCAGCTTTATGCCGGACGCTACGGCCTTCACGCCATGACCGCGCGACCCTGCAATCACATCGGGCCTGGGCAGTCGGAAAGTTTCGTGGTCTCGGCGTTTACCCGCCAACTGATTGAAATGGAGCGCGGCTTGCGTCCGCCGCGCATACGGGTCGGCAATTTGGAAAGCCTGCGGGAGTTTACCGATGTGCGGGATATCGTTCGCGCCTACCGCTTGCTTTTGGAGAAGGGCCGGGCGGGACGGGCCTACAACGTTGCCTCCGGTCATTTGATCCGTATCCGCGAATTGTTTGATCGCTTATGCGCGCTGGTCGGCACGAATCCCGACGTGGAAGTCGATCCGGCCCTCTACCGCCCGACCGATGCCCAGCCTGACATTGACACGTCACGCCTGCGCGAAGACACCGGCTGGCAAACGGAAATTCCTCTGGAAGAGACCTTGCGCGATATCGTCGCCGACTTCCGCGCCCGCATGCCCCAGGCCACGGCTCAATAATCTTCGGGGTCGGTCGGCGTCAGCTCAAACCGGATGGTGTACCCGCCGATCGTAATCACATCCCGCGGCTTGAGCAGGCGCGGTGTCGTGAGCAGATCCCCGTTGATGGCCACCCCGTTGCGGCTCCCCGCGTCTTGCAAGGTGTAGCCGTCATCATCCGCGGTAATCACGGCATGGCGACGCGATACATCCTCGTCTTCAAGAATGACATCGCATTCCGGCGATCGTCCGAGCAGGATGCGCGCGGTCGACAGCACGATGCGCCCGATTTCATGGTTGTGGCGGCTGATCATCAACAACGCGGACATAATGAGAATCTCCGTTAACGAGGATACTCCCGCGCCCGGTGGCCGTGAAAGCAAAATCCGGGAAAAAGTCGTAACCCCCGGTCGCATCCCTGATTCCTTTACGGATGCGCCCTCGTATTCCTCACCATGAATGGCCGACACCGCCGACCCGGACCGGAACGCGCTGGTACTCGATCCATACGGCGTCCGAGGTTTCCTCGGCGGTTGTGGCATACCGGGTGGAGACGGCATCCGGTTCCGGTCCGGTCAGCACCTGGTAAGATTCCCCCGCCCGTGTGGGCCAACGCATCAACCAAGGCGCCTGGTCGGATTCAGGCATATCCACGACCAGCGGGTCGGGCGCGCCGCCTTCGGTTTGAATCAACACCTCGTCCAGCAGGACGATTCCGTTGGTGCCGGGAGCGGTCAGGCGGAAGCGCAGTTGCGACGTGGAAGCCGGCATCGGAAGCTCAACCGCCACATTCGTCACGGTGGTTTGGGTGTTGGTGGCGAGGAATACGAGGTTGGAGGCCGGGGTGAAAAACTCGACGCGGAAGGCATGGCCAGCCGGTAATTGGCCCCGCCACGAAAAGGAAAGCATCGCTTGATTCAGGCCGGTTAGTTGAACATCCCGGCGCAAGGCGGATGCGCCGCGTAGTCTTGCCTGCCAGAAACCCTCCGGAGGCGCCGAGTTGGTGGTCACCTCGGCGACCCCTTGCACCGTCCACCCCGGCGAGGCCCAGCCCGCACCGCCGACAAAGTCCCCGCTTTCAAAGCTGTCCGACGCAATAGCCGCGCCGTTGCTGGTCGGACCGGCAGCGTGCAATATCAGGGTCACGGTACGACTTGTGCGTCCGGCGCCGCTGTCATCCCAGGCAACCGCGCTCACCGGAACCGCTCCGGTCGGAGGCGATGCCCATACCCAATAGTGGGGAGGCTCATGCGAAGACCCGAGCCATGTCGACTCATGGAAAAAGTCCACGTGGGTGATGGCGCCGTCTTCGTCCTGAGCCAAGGCCTCCAACACAACGGCGTCCCCGACGGGAAGCGCGGTATTTTCCGGAGGCCCGATGATCATTACCCGGGGCGGCAGATTGCCGGGAGGATTCAACCAACCGGCAGTTAGCGGATGGGTATGGAGAAAACGCAACCACTGCGCGGCGATTTTTGCCCGGCCCCTCATCCGCGGATGCGTTCCATCAGCCTGGAAGTCGCGGCATTCGTAAAAAAGACCATCATCGCGCGCGCGTAATCCGTCGGCCCAGGTGTAGGGTCCCCAGGCCATCCAGGCGGTATGGACCGGCCCGATGGAGGGCTCCCAATTCAAGACGGGTTCGCCGGCAATCTGGCGGTCGATCATCCACTTGATGGCAAATGCCGAATAATAGGCATATGGTTCGGGATTGTTCACGGTGATGGCATATCCACCGTATTCACGGGGGCTCCAGAACATAAGTCGGGTGGCCGGAAAGTAGGCCTTGGTGTTGGTTGCGATTTGTTCGCAAAATGCTTGAAAATCCTCCGGGGTATCCGGCCAGGGCTGAACGGGGTAAACGCTGTGGGCCATGCCGTGGTAGTGAAGGACGACTTGCACCTGTTGGGTGGTCAGGCCGGCTTCGGCGAGTTTGGCGGGCAGGCTATTGGACCAGACGGTGTGGTCGGCGTTCGCCCACAAGCCGGCGTGCACGCCCCCGAAGGAGCCGTTCACAAAAACAACGTTGGAGGCCATGCCGCCGGCCAGCAACTCCTGCAGGGAGGCAAACACCAGGTTGGCGTTCGACATGCCGAGGCCGACCACGCCGATTTTCCCGTCCGGGTCCGGTTGCCCGGATGCATCCAGCGGCTCGATCAACGCGGCGGCTTCACTACCCGCGGCCAGGTGGGCGGGCGGCAGTTCGACCTCACCGTTGCCGTAGAGCCCGCCGACGACACCGTTGAAGGTTCCCGTGCCGAGTTCAGGCAGGGGAACAAAGCCCCACGAGGTCTGGTGGCAATGCCCGCCGCCCCACGCCCCGGCCCCGGAAAACAGCAGCATCGCCGCTGGAAGGGCAAGGAAACGCCCGTTTCGCATGCATCTAGCCATGACGCACGCTATAGCACACCGCGGTTATTACGACCAGCGCGGGATATAAAAACGACCCGGGTCCCCCCGCTTTTTTTAGACAGAACCGGGAATCGAGGTTATGTTTAGTTCGCGTTTGGAAACGATAGCTCGTGAGGTGTTTTATGATGAAACGATTGATCATGTTGGGCGCGGTCACCATGACCCTTTTCGGTTTGACCACAGCCGCTCGCGCGGATTGGGGAATCTGGGATGCCGGAATTTTTCTAAACGCCAACACCACCAATTTGACGTATCGCGATGCCACGACGCAGTTCAACGGTGTTTATCTCGGCAATTTCCTGACCGTCAGTAACCACACCCTGGTGCTGCGGGGTGGAGAGATCAAGACATTCAAAAATAGCGGCAGTGATGTAACCGGGGGAACCATGTTTTACCGTGTTTATGCCGCGGATTCCGCTCCGGGCGCGTTTAATCCGGTTAACCTGCCTTTTTTTGAAAACATGCCCAATCCCGGCGACCAAAAATGGCAGGCGGCCAACCTCACTATCAACCTATTGGCAGGGTTAACCCGTCCGGGATCCTATCGAATCGAAGTTTATTTCGAGGGTTTTGGTACAAGTCCTCCCAATCCCCCAGGCAAGTTCTACAGTAATTTCGGCAACAATTTCATCGCCACGTTTGAATACAACGTGCCGGTGCTGACCGTGAACGGGGTCAACGCGAACTACACCACCACCAAGTTTTTTGTGAACGAACTGGCCGGGGATTCGTTCCCGGTGAATATAGTCTTTCGTCCAAACGCGGTTACCAACATCACCCGGGTGGAGGTGTATCACAACGTCAACCGGCGCGATTGGGCCACGAACGTGTGGACCAATGCGTTCGGGCATATTACCGAGGAAGGCATCTTTCCCCGCCCCGGCGAATCCATCCAGCCCGGCATGAATCATTATTTTGTCGCGGTACCCATGAATACGAATGTGGTGAACCGTGAATATTCGCTCACCCTTCAAGCGCAAAAAACCGGAGCCTATCGCCTGACCGCCCGGTATCAGGTGCAAGGCAACACCAACTGGTTTTGGTACACCGATACCGGCATGGGGCGGCGCGATCATGCCATCGTGGTCAGCCCGGACCTCACGCGCGATATCGTCATGTACGAAATCAACACCTTGAACATCAAGGCCACCAGCACGGACTTCGACGGCCGCAGTACGTTTGTCGATCTGTGGGATGGCCCGGGTTCCGATCCCTGGCGTCCCGCTTGGAATCTGGATTACGTGCGCGGGCTTGGCGTCAATTGGTTGTGGTTCCAGCCGGTGCATCCCTATGGCGAGGACGGGCGGCATCTATCCGCCGCCGATATCAATGCCCGCATGGGCGGCAACGACTCCGATACCTGGCGCTGGAACGGGGGCGCCCCTTTTTACGATGTGAATTATCCCTTTGCCCTCGGCAGTCCCTACGCGGTGAAGAATTTCTTTGAAATTGAGCCGCGTATGAGCAAGGGGAACACCCGTGCCGCCGCCATGGTTGAGTTTACGAATTTTGTACAGGCCGCGGATGCGGCCGGCGTCCAGATCATGCTCGATGCCGCCTTTAATCATACCGCCTGGGACGTGGAGTTGGGTGACCTCGGTGTACAACTGTTCGCCACCAACGCCACGCCGGCCACCGAGATCCGGAATGTCGAGGCCCGCTTTTTCTCCAAACTGGATAACTACGATCAACGGGCCACCAGCGCCGGAGACATCGCTCCCGCTCCCGACCGCTTTGATTTCGGAAAATGGCTGGACGTCAAAGATGTCTATTTCGGGCGCTACGCCGCGCTGGTGCCGAATGCCAGCCAGTCCGGCCGTTATCAGGATGAAGGCGATTGGTTTGATTATTCACCCGCCAACTTTGACCAGATCACCCAGAATGCCTGGAAGTATTTCGGCGCTTACGTGCCGTACTGGCTGGAAAAGACCGGGCATCCGCCCGGAACCCCGCCCGAGGAACACCTGCGCGGCATCGACGGCCTCCGTTGCGATTTCGGCCAGGGGCTGCCCCCGCAGGCCTGGGAATACATCATCAACCGCGCCCGCTCCATCAAGTGGAGTTTCGTCTTCATGGCGGAAACCCTTGACGGCGGCGCGCCGCCCTACCGGTCCAACCGGCACTTTGATATTCTGAACGAAAACATCCTCTTCGCGATGCAGGGCGCCTCGCAAGCGACCGACTACCGGTCCATTTTCGAGGACCGCCGCAATGCCTTCGGACTCGGGTTGGTGTTGCTCAATACCGTCTCCCACGACGAGAAAAACTACCAGGATCCCTGGCAGGCGTTTATCCGCTACGCCCTGTGCAGCACGGTGGACGGCGCGCCGATGATCTTCCCGGGGCAGGAACTCGGCATCTCCGAGTTTTTCGGCTATGACCTGATGGAAATCAACTTCGGTAAACACATCCCGCACTTCAAGACCTACAACTCGATGATGCCGCTGTGGAACGACACCGATTTCGGGAACGACCAGCTTTACCCCGCCTATGCCGCGGTGGGCGAAGCGCGCAACAACAGCCCGGCGCTGCGCAGCATCAACCGGTGGTTCATCAATAAAAAATCGGACGGCCAGCCGTACCAGCCCATTTTCTCCGTGGCCAAATACGAAACCGCCAACGCCTCCCCGGCAGTCAGCGACGTGGTGTTCGGTTTCGTCAATCTGGACCGCAACATCACGCGAACGAATACCTTCGATGTCGACATCACCGTTAATGGGAGCAATTTGTTCGGCATCAAGCCCGGCCGCATCTACAATGTGCATAACATCGCCGCGTTTGGCGGGATCGACCCCAACCGCAAGTTTTCCTGGTTATGGGGCGGGGGGATTTCCGGCTCGGATATCCTTAACAACGGCATATTTGTCTCGTTGAACCGCGTTCCGACCAACGCCGCCCTGTGGACCACGAACCCGTATGAACCGCTGTATTTGAAGTTGTATGACATCACGGCGCCGCCGGCGCCGACCTCCGCGCCGGTGCATGTCCTGGGCGCCTCCTTTGTGTTGGGCGATACCGCCACCTTCTCCTGGAACGCCGTGATCGATCCCGAGGGCGTGGTTCCCCGTTACCGGGTCATCATCGACAACGGCGGCAGCATCACCACCAGCACAACGATGAATACCTCGATGACGGTTACCGGGACCTTTGGTAATACGATCAGCGTGCGCATCGTGGCGGAGAATCCTGAGTGGGCTCCCAACGCCAGCGCGCCGGGACCGCAAAGCGCCGGGGTGTTGCTGCTCGACCCGGAAGGGGATGAGGACAACGACGGTCTTCCGAACTGGGCCGAAGTGATTGCCGGCACGGATTTGTTTAACCCGGCCTCGGTGTTTGTTGTGGAGGACGCCGGGCCATTGGGAACCGGTCCGCGCACGATTACCGTGACTACCGAACCCGGTCGCAAATACACCATTTATTTCTCGGATGAGGCCTTTGCCAACACCATGAATTGGACCGCCTTCGCCAACCTCTCCAACGGGATTGGCACTTGGCTGGAAACCAACGTGGTGTCATCCTCGCGGACCTTTGTTGATGACGAAGGTCCGAATACCACCCTCGGACCGCCCGTCGACGGCATCCGGAATTATCGATTTGTCGTCGAGGCGCCGTAACCGGCACGGTCTGGAGTGGCGCTTCCTTCCGGTGGTGGCCGCCCCTCCGCGGGTGGCGGTTCCGGCTGGTGTAGGCCGCCTCTCCGCGGGCGGCGTCTACCGCCAACGTGAGAAGAGCCATCGCGGATGGTCCCGATCGCGTCCGTCAGCCACGAGCCTATTGCATATCCCGCGCAATTGTGGTGCAATGCGCGCAATCTATCGAGAGGTGTGCAACGAGGTATGGCGGTTAAAAAAGAAGTAATGCGAACCGGCTGGGCGGAAGCGTTTGGCCTGATCTTCATGGCCCTGGGGGTCTTGTGTCTGCTCGCGCTGTTTTCCTACGAGTGGCGGGACATCTCCGCCCTGCACCATCCGCCCCTGCATCCGCCGGCGAATTTTATTGGCCCGGTGGGCGCGTGGTTTGCTTATGGCCTGTTGTTTATGCTCGGATTGGCCGGGTATCTGTTTCCAGCCGGCTTGTTGTACGTGGGGCTGTTTATGTTGGTGAAGTCCGGCGACGGCTGGGCGCGCCGCTTCGGGTGGTTGCTGGCGTTGTTGCTTTCGGCGGCCATGATCCTGGAGCTGAATCCTGCCGGCTGGACGGCGGCCTCCGAGCGCCTGAACATTCCGTTTCCCGGAGGCGTGCTCGGGGAAATCATCGTGTCCCGCCTTCTGGTTGGTTTAATCGGCGGGGTGGGGGCCGGCATTTTGGCGGTTACGCTGGGCGTGGTCAGCCTGATCATGTTGCTGGAGGTGCATCCGGCGGTTTTGTGGATGAAATTCCGCCAGGGGGTTGGTTTTCTCGTCGAGCGCCTGGCCGAATGGCGACGCAGCCGGATGGACCGCAAGGAGCTGCTCGAAGAAGAGGCGCGCAAACTCGCGAAGATGCGCCAACGCCTGGAAGCCTCGATGCAGGCGCCGGTCAAAGCGGCCAAGCCGCGCCGCGGAACTCCGCCCCCGGAACCCCCAATTGAGGATGACGAAGAAGAGGAAGCCGAGGAGGAAGACATACCGCCGCCTCCGCAAAAACCGCGCGCCATGGTTCCCGACCGCAAACCGCGCGAGACAAAAGCGGCAGGCCCCGAAACGCCCGCGCCCCTCCCGGAAAACCTGAACGGCTACGTGTTGCCGCCGCTCTCCCTGCTGGATCCGCTGATGCCGGCCGCCTCCCGGGAAATCACCAGTGAAATGGTGAACAGCGGCGAAGTGCTGAAAGATACGTTGGCCGAATTCGGGATCGAGGTTGAAGTCACCAATGTGGAGCGCGGACCGGTGGTGACGCGTTACGAGCTGCTGCCCGCTCCGGGTGTTCGCGTGGAAAAAATATCCGGCTTGAGCAACAACATCGCCCTGGCCATGAAGGCGGAAAGCATCCGGGTGCAGGCGCCCATTCCCGGCAAGGGCGTCGTCGGCATCGAAATTCCCAATTCGGTAACCACGACGGTGTATTTCCGCGAAATGCTGGAAAGCTCCTATTGGCAGAGCGGCAAGGCGGCGCTGCCGCTGGCCTTGGGCAAGGACGTCGGCGGGCATGTCTTGATCGCCGATTTGTCCGAAATGCCTCACATGTTGATTGCCGGGGCGACCGGCGCGGGCAAAACCGTGTGCATGAATTCCATCCTGACCGGTTTGCTGATGGCCCGGACCCCCGAGCAGATGAAGCTGATGCTGGTGGACCCGAAAATCGTCGAGTTTTCCAACTTCAACACCCTGCCGCATTTGATTCTTCCGGTCATTACCGACCCCAAAAAGGTGAGCCATGGGTTGCGCTGGGCGATTACCGAAATGGAACGGCGCTACAAGCTCTTCGCCAAGGTCGGGGTGCGCAACATCAAGAGTTACAACAACCGGCCGCTGGTCAAACAAGAGGAATTGTTCGCGTCCGACGCCCCGCCGCCGCCCGCCGAAGACAAGCCTCCGGATCGCATCCCGTATATCGTGATCGTGATCGACGAGCTGGCCGACTTGATGATGGTCGCCCAGGCGGAAATCGAAGGGTATATCGCCCGTCTGGCCCAGTTGTCGCGGGCCACCGGCATCCACATGATCATCGCCACCCAGCGCCCGTCGGTGAACGTCATTACCGGCACCATTAAAGCCAATTTCCCGGCGCGTATTTCGTTCCAGGTGGCCCAAAAGGTCGACAGCCGTACCATTCTCGACGCCTCGGGCGCCGACAAGCTGCTCGGCAAGGGCGATATGCTGTTCCTCCAACCCGGCAGCGGCAAGTTGGTCCGGGCCCAGGGCACCTACACCAGCGACGGCGAAATCCATCGCGTGGTCGATTATATCAAGGGCCAGGGCCATCAGCCGGTGTACGAAACCGCGGTGCAGCAAAAAATTGAAAGCACCGCCGCGGAAATACCGGATATGGAGGAAAACGACGACTTGCTGGAGACGGCCGTTGAGATCATTCGCCAGACCAAGCGGGCGTCCACCTCGTCGTTGCAAAGGCGCTTGCGAATAGGGTATACACGTGCGGCCCGGATTATGGATATTCTCGAAGAACGCGGCATTGTCGGTCCGGCCCAAGGCGCCGATCCGCGGGAAATTCTGGTCGACCTCGACGGTGAAATGCCCTCGCACGAGGATCAAGGTCAGGTGTAATCGCACGTATGGAAACCATGGGACAACGATTTCGCGCGGCGCGGGAACGGAAACGCATTCCGATCTCGCGGGCCGCCGCCTTGACCCGGATCAAGGTCCAGCACTTGGAGGCCATGGAGCGGGATGATTTCAGCCAGATGCCCGCCCCGACCTATGCCAAAGGGTTTATCCGCATGTACGCCGATTTTCTCGGCCTCGATTCCGCGCCGCTGGTTCAGGAATACCTGGATGTCCATCTGGAAGCGGCGGAAGAAAAGCCCCGCCGACGACCGGCCACGACCGCACTGCCGCCGCCGGATATTCCCGACGAAGATACGCCGGAACGAAGCCCGCCGCGCAAGCCGGCAAAACCTCGTGATGCCGCATGGGCAACGTCGGCGCGAAAACTGGCGGATGGCCTGATCAAGCGGCTGCCGCTTCTCGTCGCCCTCCTCATCGGCCTGGCGGCCTTGGTCGGCATGGTCCGGTGCGCGGCGCGCATGGGCGCGCCGGCCGCCGAGCCCGCGGGGACCGGTGAACGCTTGGACCCCCAGATGATCATGAAAGAACCGCCGGTACGCTATCTCGACTTGCCCGTCTTGGATGAGGACACGCCATGAATTTGCCCAATCTCCTGACCCTCAGCCGGCTCGGACTCGCCGCGCTCATGATGGTGCTGCTGACCCTGGCGTTTCCGTTCAGCAAAAGCATGGCCCTGTTGGTTTTTGCCATCGCCGGACTCACCGACTATTTTGACGGGTATATCGCCCGCAAATACAAAATGATCACCCCCTTCGGTCAGTTGATGGATCCACTGACCGACAAGGTGATGGTCTGCGCCGCGTTCGTCAGCTTTGTGGAAATTTCCCTGGCCCATCCCGGAACGTTCCTGCATGGAGGGGTGAACGTCGGCGGCGTGAAGCTGGTCCCGCTGGTCCCGGCCTGGATTACCGTGGTCATCATCGCCCGGGAGTTTCTGGTTACCGGTTTGCGCCTGCTCGCGGTAAACAAAGGCGTGGTGATCTCCGCCGGAAAATGGGGCAAGCACAAGACCGTATGGCAGATCGTGGCCATTGTCGTGTTGTTGATCGGGCTTTCCTTCCGGGATGATTATCTCCGCCGGGTTGGCGGCAAGGCGCTCGAGAATTTCGACTTTATTTTTTTGTATGCCGCCCATGCCGTTTCGGTGGCGGTGGCCGCGATTACCGTGGCCTCGGGTTATTTGTATTTCAGCCAGCACCGCGAATTGATTTCCCGGCGCTGAACAGGATAGGAGCGGCGGGCGTCGAAGGAGAACAAGTATGAAGCGGATTTTCTCATGGTGGTCAGGCGCGGCGTGTGCCGCGTTTCCGGTAAGCGGTTTCGCACAGGACGCGGCCCCGGCAAGTTCCGTGCTCGGCGCGGCGGATGGCATGACCTGGGCGCAGATCATCGAGGCGGGAGGGTTCCTGATCTACGTCCTCGCCGGGATGTCGGTGGTCGGCCTGGCCCTGGTGTTGTACTTTGTCATGGTGTTGCGACGGGAGCAAATCCTGCCCGCCGGCCTTTTCGCCGATCTTTCCGTTCAATTGCGAAAAGGTGATTTTGGCGCGGCCGAGAAAACCTGCGAGAGCCGCCCCTGCGCTCTGTCATCCATCGCCCTCGCCGCCATCCGTCACAAACTGCGGGTGGGAACCACCGAAATCGGATTGCTGCGGGAAACCATGGAAGGCGAGGGGGGGCGTCAAGCCACCCTCATGCAGAATCAAACCCAGTACCTGCTCGATATCGCGATCATTGCGCCGATGATCGGACTGCTCGGCACCGTCATGGGCATGTTGCGCGCGTTTAATTCCGTCGCGCTGGACCTTGCCCGCGCCCGCCCGCTTGAGCTGGCCGAAGGCGTAGCCCAGGCCCTGGTCACCACCATCGCCGGCTTGCTGGTGGCGATTCCCGCGATGGTGGCCTATGCCTATTTCCGCGGTCGAACCTCCCGGTTGATCACCGAACTCGAAGGCGCCGCCGCCGACCTCGCCGCCGAAATGCAGGAGCACGCCCGGTGAAGTTCCGCGCCCGACCCCGGCCGGAATCGCCCGGCTTTCAGATGACCCCGATGATCGACGTGGTCTTTCTGTTGTTGTGCTTTTTCGTCACCAGCCAGTTGTTCGCTCAGTGGGAAACCGAAATTGACATCACCCTCCCGACCGCCCGGACCGGCCAGTTGCCGCAGCGTCTCCCCGGCGAGATCATTCTGAACCTTTACGAGGATGGCAAGGTGGTGATCAACCGGCGCGAAGTCGCGCCGGCGGAGCTGGGCGTGATGCTGCAGCGTCTCGCCGGCCTTTTCCCGGGCCAGCCGGTGCTGTTGCGCGCCGACCAAGCCACGCCGTACGAGCATGTCATCGCCGTGCTGGACCTTTGCCGACAGGCCGATATCTGGAACATTTCGTTCGCCACCGGAGTGCCGGAAGAACGATGAAGCAATCCTTGCGTACAAGCGCGGCCCGTCGCGGCGCGGTTTGGTTCGGGCTGCTGATGCTGGCCGGCGGATTCGCCGCCGAAGTGCGGGCGATGAACGCGGAGGAGCGGCTGCTCTTCGCCAACGGCTTGTACCGGCGCAATCTGTTTGAATTGGCGGTTCCCGAATACGAGGCCTTGCTGGCCAGCGACGCCGCCGCGCCCATGCACGACCTCGCCGCGTTTCGCCTCGGCGAAAGCTTCCGCCAACTTGGCCGCGTCGATGAAGCCGCCGCGGCCTATGAGCGCGTCCTGGCCGCCCATCCGGACAGCACCTTCATCCACCGCGCCGCCTTTCGCCGCGCCGAAATCGATTGGCAGCAGGGGCGATTGCGCGATGCCGCGACCCGGCTGCAAGCCCTGCTCGACGCCGCGCCACCCCCCGATATCGAAGCCGCCGCCCTGTATTATCTTGGTATTTCCCAGCTTGGGCTGGATCGTTTCCGCGACGCCGAGCGCGCCCTGCGGCGCATGCTTCGCGCCCATGCCGCGTCGCCCTATGCCGACTACGCCCGAATCGCCCTCGCCGATCTGCTGGAGCAACGTGAAGGCGACGCCACGGAAATCGTCGCCTTGCTGGAACGCGTCGCGGAAAAACCCGAGACCCCGGCGCTGGGCGCCGAGGCATTGGGCAAGGCCGGTCGCATCGCCTACCGCCGCCAGGAAATGAACGAGGCCTCCCGGTTGTTTTCCCTCCTCGCCGCGCGTTACCCGGAAGACGCCTGGAACGAACGTGTGCGCCTGGACGCCGCCTGGGCGCATCTCTTTGCCGATAAACTTGAAAAAGCCCGCGCGCTCGCGGTGGCCGGCTTGAATGCCGCCACCCCGGAGGAGCGCCCGGACTGGTGGTATGTCCTGGCAAATATCGAACGGCGCGGCGACCGGATTCCGGAGGCACGGCGCTATTACGATGAACTGTTAACCGCCGCGCCGGATCATGAACGTGCGACCGCGTCCGCCTTTGAAGCCGCCGGGTTGGCGTTCCAGGCCGCCGATCATGCCCGGGTGCTGGCGCTGATCGCGCTTGCCGGGGAAGCTCCGGAGCGTCGCTTGTCGCTGTTGTGGATGGAGGCGGCCTCCGCCCGGGCGCTGGGCCGCCAGGAGGACGCAACCGCCGCCTTTGAAGCAATCATCGAGGACTTTCCCGAATCCGACCGCGCGCCGTCCGCCGCCTACCAGTTGGCGCTGATGCGCGACGAACAAGGCGACGCCGCCGGAGCGGCGGATGCCTTCGCCGCGCTCGCCGGGAGATATCCCCGCTCCGATCTCGCCCCGGATGCCTGGATGGCCGTCGGCGCAATCCGCCAACGGGCCGGCGAACTCGACGCCGCCATTTCCGCCTGGACGCAGGTGCTGGATGGATATCCCGAGTACGCCGGACGGGACGAAGCGTTAATGGGCCGGGCCCGCGCCGAAGTCCAGCGCGACCACGACGCCGAGGCCGCCGGCCTGCTCACCGAATTGATCCGCGTCCATACCAACAGCCGTTTTCTTGCCGAAGCCTTGTACCTGCGCGGCACCTTGTTTGAAAAAGAAGACGGATTCGAGGAGGCCGAATTTCATTACCGTCGCGCGGTCAATCTCAATCCCGGTCCGGCCTTGTTGCGCCAGATCCAGCACCGGCAAGTCGCCGTGCTACAGCGCCAGGGCCGCCAGGCCGAAGCCGCCGATTTGATGAACCGACTGCTGGCGGGCGGCGGCGGGAACCCGCCGCTGCCATCGCCCCTGCTGGAATGGCTGGCCCGCTGGAATCTCGAGCAGCGCGACTTCGCCGCCGCCGATACCGCCGCCCGCCGTCTGGCCGAAGTCGGGGAAAGTCCGGCCTGGCGGCAGATCGGCTACTACATTACCGGTCTCGCCGCGCGTGAGTTGCGTCGGCCGCGCGTCGCCATGGATGCCTTCACCGCCGCCGCCGAATTCGGCTTAAACACCCGGGAAACCGCTCAGGCCTGGCATCAACTCGGCCTTATTGCGCTGGAACGCAAGGATCCCCAAACCGCCATCGACCACTTCACCCGGGCCGGAGAAGCTGCCTCCGCCGACGCCTTCATCGATGTCCGCGCCCGCAGTTACCTTCAGCTCGGGGTCGCCCACGAGGCGTTGGACCAGTGGGCGGAGGCTACTCGCTATTACCTGGGGGTTGGCGTCCTGTTTGATGACGACGCCCTCACGCCGGAAAGTTTGTTCCGCGCCGCCGGAGCGCTTTCCGCTCAGGAACGCCACGCCGAACGTGCCGGCGTGCTGAAGGAATTGCGGCAACGTTATCCCGAAAGTCCTTGGACCGGGCGCGCCAACGAGCGATGGCCCCCCGAACCGGAGTCGTAACATGAGTCAGGAGTGGATCATCAAAAGTCGCGCCCGCGAATGCGCGATCAGCGGGGCGCCGTTTGCCGATGGCGCCGTCATTTATTCCGGCCTGCGACCCGGCGCGGAAGGATACGAACGTGTCGATATCAGCGAAGCGGCCTGGAACGATGCCGTGCACGATGGCTGGATCAGCCACTGGCGTTCGGTGTATCAGGCGCCCCCGCCGCCCGCCGAGGAACCGCTGAAAAAAGAAACGGTGGAAACCCTGCTTCGCCAATACATGTCCAAGGACGATTATTCCCAGGTCCAGGTCATCTACATTCTTGCCGTCATGCTCGAACGCAAGCGCCTGTTGATTGAACGCGATGTACAGCGGCGGGATGATGGAACGAAAATTCGCATCTACGAACACCGGCAAACCGGGGAAATTTTCACCATTCCCGATCCGGAATTACGACTCGACCAGATTGGCGAAGTCCAGACCCAGGTCAACGCCTTGCTCGGCATTCCGTCCCCGCCCGCGCCGGGCGCCTAAAGCGTCC
>CALMYG010000109.1 GCA_937873455.1 uncultured Verrucomicrobiota bacterium | reverse complement strand
TTCATTCATCACGGTAATGGTGATTGCGGTGGTTGCCGCAGTAACCATGGGGCATCGTTCCCTGCGTCTCTATCAGCACGCCACGGACCTTCAGCAGCAAATCAAATACATGGTGGAAACCGGAGAATCCATCGGCACGGCGCCGGCCGAATCGGCCCTTTCCGCCACCTACTTGGAAATTATCTTCGGAGAAGACCCCGAATTACTTGAGCAATTAAAATTGGCGGTCGAGCGCGGAATGCGGGAAATGCCCGACGTGCAGCGGGGCGAAGTATCAGCCATTATCGTGACCTACCGCAAAAACGGCGACGACAAAATCGAAAACGTCATCGCCCACATCATGGGTGAGTTTCCCTTGGGACGTCGTCAAATCACCATGCATGAAGATGGGTTTTTCGCGAGCCAGATCGACAACCGGCTTTGGGAAACCGGCGATGCCGCCATCCGCTTCCTCGGGCGCGATATGATTGTCTGGGGCAATACCGAGGACGATGAGCGCGCCCAACGCGAATTGATTGAGGCGGTTTTCTCCGGGGAAATTATCATTGTCGCCGACAGTATCGTACAAAAACCGCTGTATTACACGGCGGTCTTACCGGCGCCGCGCCAGGTCGTACCCCTGAAACTTCGGCCTCATGTTCGCGCTATTTTGTTTAACGGGTTCCTTTCCGCCGAGCGCGGCAGCCTGGAAACCGTCATCCTGACCGATAGCGAGCGTGCCTCGGCCCGGGTAAGCTCCATCGTCTATGACCTGAAGCTTTCCGCCCAACTCGCCTTGCGGACACGGTTTCGCGGCGTGATGGAAGAAACGCCTTGGAATCCCAATCATATTCCCGTCTGGTGGTCGTACGAAATGGCCAACACCCTTGAAGACACCCAGCTTGTCCGGCGCGACCGCACCGTGCGCCTCAATGCCGAATACGAGCGCCGCATGGTCAACGCCTTCCTGAAATCCATGGAGCGCTTCGGTCGCGACTACTCCCAAATCCGCGGCACGCAGGAAGAGAAACTCGACCCCCGCATTGTCGATGCCCGGATGCGCACGCGAAAGCCGAATCATTACTGGAGTGAAGCCCACAAGTGGGGTCCCGACTGGCCCATTCCCGCATCAGGTGAAATAGTAATCCAGCGGCCGGACGATCCCTCATCCCCCCTGCTGGACGACGCCCCGCCGGTAACGCAAAGCCTCTAGCGCACCCGCTCACCTTCCCCGATCGACCGCTTTCGGCGGTTTAATTTAAGTTAGCGCAGGGCAATGATTCTATAACTGCCTGCCATACAACAGGCAACGCCACGAAGTGAGCCGCCCCGCTACCGCGCTTTTTTTCTGGCTGGTCTTGGCAAGCCCTGCTATTTATTATCCCCATTTATTTTGGACCCGTTTTATGCCCGGAAACCGGACGACATATTTTAGCTTCACATCACGGAAGACTTTCTCCGGGTTTCTGGTGGTTGCTCTCGTCCTGCCGTTCGTTACCGTATTCGCACAAGATTTCCAAACCCGCATTATTTCTCGTGATCGCACGGTTAACCGGGATCCGGTTATTAGCGAAACCGGTTTGGCGGCATGGATGTTTTGGGACACCAACGAGGTGGTGAGCGCCCATTCCCATATCGCGGTGTACTACCAAGACAACCGAATCGACTTGACCGAAGAAAAAACCACAGTCTTCGAGGCCGCCGCCAAACCCGTCGTCCACAGTAACCGCATGGTGTTTATCGCGAACTTCCGAACCACCGAGGGCGGATACCCCTGGGAATTTCAAGAAGTCCCCTGGCGGGACGAAGGCGAGCAACCGGAAATTGCCGCAGTGTTTCGGGCCGAAGAAGAAGGTGGCGTGCAGCGCCTGATTCCTATCCTCCCGGAAACGATGGACACCAACGAAGCCGTCGTGGCGTCCGCCGGAGTCGGCACCAACCTGTCCCGCCGTGCCCCCAGCGGGTTGTCGGAAATCTGGCGATGGACCGTGGGCGAATCGGACGTCGAGCGCATCTCCAACGACAACCGCAACGATTTCGCGCCTAGCTTCTGGGGAGAAACCATCGCCTGGCAAAAAGCAAAAGGCTGGCCCTTCGGCTGGGAAATCATGGCCTTCGTCAACCAATCCATGATCCAGCTCACCACCAACTTTTACTACGAAATGGCCCCCAAAGTTCACGGCAACAAAATAGTCTGGTACGGCTGGGATGGCTTCGATTACGAAATCTTTATGTTCGATATCGAGAAGAACGAAACCATACAAATCACCTCCAACCGCTTCGATGATGTATCGCCGCAAATCTGGGGCGATGTGATCGTTTGGGAAGGATATACCGGCCTGGAAGCCGACATCTTCATGTGGAAAGACGGACAAATCCGCCAAATCAGCAACAACATCGACGACGACCTCCACCCGCGCATCTGGAACAATAAAATCGTGTGGCAGGGATTCGACGGCGATGACTTCGAAATATACCTGTATGATATCGACCGGGGCGGAGAACCCATCAAGGTCACTTCCAACAACTTTGATGACACCAATCCGGAAATTCACGACGACCTGATCGTTTGGATGGGTTATCACGACAACTGGGATTCGGAAATCTTTTACGCCGATATCCGCAATGTGACCGGGCCGGGCGATATTCGCGTGGTCCAACTAACCGATCGCGAAGAAGATGACCGCGACCCCAAAACGGCCGCTCGCCGGATCATCTGGGTATCCGATGACGGCGGCAGCAGCCGCATCATGCTCGCCGAGCCGCGTTAAAAAGTGCGAACGCGTTTGCCCGGGATAACCGCCAAGCGCCCCGACTCCCGCTCCGGGGCTCAACCCTGCCATTGCCGATCCAGTGACCGATACTGGATCGCCTCGGAGATATGCGATTCGTCAATCGTCTCGGACGCCGCGAGGTCGGCGATGGTGCGCGCGACCTTCAAAATCCGGTCGTAGGCGCGTGCGCTGAAGTTCAACTCGGTAATCGCCATTTTCAACAGGGCCTGTGGTCCCTCGGCCAACCCGCAATACTTTTGAATCTCCTTGGAGCGCATCTGCGCGTTGCATGCCACCATCTTGAGCCCCTTAAAGCGTTCCTGTTGTATTTTCCGCGCCGCGACCACGCGCTCGCGGATGACCGAAGACGGCTCCCCCTTGCCGAGCGATGCCAAGTCCTGATAGCTCACCGAAGGCACTTCAACCTGTATGTCCATACGATCCAGCAGCGGCCCGGAAATTTTTGACCGGTACCGATGAATCTGCTGGGGCGAACAGCGGCAATCCTTTTTGGTATCGCCGTAATACCCGCACGGGCAAGGATTCATGGCCCCGACCAGCATGAAGCGACACGGGAAGGTCAAGCTCGCGGCCGCCCGGGAAATTGTAACCGTGCCGTCCTCCAGCGGTTGACGCATCACCTCGAGCACATTGCGATGAAACTCCGGCAGTTCGTCCAGAAACAGCACGCCATGATGAGCCAGGCTGACTTCACCCGGCATGGGGTGCGCGCCGCCACCGAGGAGACCGGCATCGGAGATGGTATGGTGGGGCGTGCGAAAGGGGCGACGAGCCACCAACGCCTGATGCGGCGGCAACATGCCGGCAATACTGTGAATCTTGGTCGTCTCCAGGGCTTCTTCCAGCGTCAACGGCGGGAGAATCGTCGGCACCCGCTTGGCCAACATGCTCTTCCCGGTACCGGGCGGCCCGATCGCCAACAAATTGTGGCCCCCGGCCACCGCGACTTCAACCGCGCGTTTGGCATTCTCCTGGCCCTTTACATCGCAGTAATCCTCCTCGTACATGGAGTGCGAAACGAAAAAGTCCCGGCTGTTCACGGCATGCGGGGCCAATTCGATTTTACCGGCCAGAAAATCGGCCGCCTCCCGCAAGGTACGAACGGGATACACCGGCAGCCCGGCAACCACCCCGGCCTCTTCGGTGTTGTCCAGTGGCACCAACATACCGCGGCAACCCTGATCGCGGGCCATCAGGGCAATCGGCAAAACTCCACGAACCCGGCGTACTTCGCCGCTCAAGGCCAATTCGCCGACTACACAATACGAACCCAGACTCTCCCGGGGAATGGCTTCGGTGGCGGCCAACATACCTAACGCGATCGGCAGATCGAAGCTGGGGCCTTCTTTTTTGATATCCGCCGGGGCGAGGTTGATGGTGGTTCGCCCCATCGGCGGCGCAAACGCGGAATTGAGTAGGGCCGTCCACACGCGATCGGAACTTTCTTTTACCGCGGTGTCCGGAAGCCCGACCACCACGGTCTTCGGTTCGCCATGACCGGCATTGACCTCAATCTCCACCGGATAGGCATCCACCCCGTAAACCGCACCGGAAAATACTTTAGCCAGCATGAGCCTTCCTTGTCGCGGCGCCGCATTGCGCCACAATTCCTATACCAATGCGGCTCCGGCCTGGCAATACTCGACCGCGCATAATCGGAATCGACAACCCGGAAACAGGTTTCTATGATTCGCGCGCATGAGGGAATCCGCGCCAACCCAAATTCTCGACCGGACCACGCGTATCGACGACACCCCCTCCGGCGACCCGGCCGAGACCGGCGAACAAGCCGAACTGCTCGCCGCCGGCGGCAAGGGCATGACCCAACTTGTCGCCAACTACCGGTCCATTCTCGACGCCCGGGCCATTTATTATCCAGTCGCCTATCGCTTCACCCGGGAATTGGGCCGTGGGCGGCAAGGCGTGGTCTTTCTCGGGTTGCGCCAAGGGGCTCGCGGCTCGGTCACCCGCCACGCCATCAAGATTTTTGACCCCGGCATCTATCCCAACGCCAAGAAATACTGGACGGATATGGGGCGGATCGCGGTCCAAACCTCCAAACTTCAAACCGTAAAAAGCCCCAACCTCGTCGCCCCCGATATCTACGAAGAATACAACGGCATCGGTTACCTGCAGATGGAATCCATTCGCGGGGTCGGCCTGCGGTACCTGCTTGACGGCAGCCACCTCGAACGCGTCCGGCAGAACAGCCGTCCTGAAGAATGGGCCGGATTCACCGATGTCATTTTCCGCATCAAGGACGGCAAGCTGGCCATTCAACCCGGCGTCGTCATTTATATCATGCGGCGGGTCCTCCGCGCCCTCGAAAGCCTGCACGACGCCGGTTACGTCCACTGCGACGTCAAACCGGCCAACATCATGATCGACCAACTCGGCTATGTGAAACTGATCGACTACGGCCGGGCCACGCTGATCAATGAAAAGGTCTCGTTCCTGCTCGGCACCCCGGTGTACATGGCCCCGGAAATGCACCGCCGGGAACCGGCCATGGTCGCCTCCGACATCTACACCGTCGGCCTGGTCATCCTGGAAATGTTGCGGGGAGAAGTCCTGATCAACCGCCCCGCCCGGTCCGAAAACGAGCTGATGCGGCAGAAAATCGACCTCTACCGCCGGCTGCCCGAATTACTGCCCGACCACGTCCGTCTGAACGATGTTTTTATGGCCGTCTTAAGAAGATTTCTTGACCCGGACCCCGCTCGCCGCTATGCAAACGCCCAAGAAGCGGAGTCCGGGAAGGATGGATTGCTCGCCGTGCACAAGCAATTGGCCATGGCCGGCAAAGACACCGAGTACGGACGGGAGCTGGAAAACTACCTTTCCAAGCTCATAAATCCGCTTACAGGAAATCTGGAAATCTGACCGAGACTCGTGTAAGCTGCCCGGTTTGATAAAGAAAACGAACTAGAAACGAAGGATTGTTGGATGAACATACTGCATATTTGCGCGAACCCGCGGCCCATTGAAGAATCGGCCTCCAAACAACTGGCCGCCGCCTTTATCTCCAAGCTGATTTCCCTTAACCCGGAAGTCACCGTGGAAAACCTCGACTTGTACCAGGAAAGCCCTCCGTTTCTCTCGTATGACGGCTACCGCCGCTTCTGGATGCCGGTTCAGGAACCGGGCTACGAGCCCTCCAAGCGTGAAGAAATGTCCATTCACTACGCCACCAAGCAAGCCGAGCAATTCCGGCAAGCCGACGTCCTCGTCCTGACCATGCCCATGTGGAATGGCGGCCCCCCGGCCATTATGAAAGCGTGGATTGACCAGGTGATCAATCCCGGGATCGCCTACGAACAAACGCCCGAAGGCATCAAGCCCCTTCACCAGTTGCGCAAGGTCGTCCTACTCGTCGCGTCCGGTGATGTTTACAAAGAGAACGACACCCGTGACGGCATTACCCCGATCATTCACAATGCTTTTGGCAGCATCGGCGTCACCGACATCGAAGTCGCCTGGGCGGATGGGCAAAATACCCAGGTCTACGCGGATAGCGCCGAGCGCAAACAATTTGCCATCGAGGCCGCCGAGGAAATCGCCGAAGACCTCGCCGGCCAACCGTAAAGGCAAACTGGCGCACCCGGCAGGACTCGAACCTGCGACCGCCGGATTAGAAATCCGATGCTCTATCCACCTGAGCTACGGGTGCGTGATGGTGCTACAGCATAACCAATGGCTGTTTAGAATCAATCCATCCGTTTACGCCTCTTGCCATCGAGGGCCGATTCGGTCATCATCACGATGTCATGAAGGAGCCGACGCCCCATCGTTCCTATCGCATCCGGCGCTACCCGCAACGGGAATTCAAGGAGCTTCCGGTCGATTGGCGGCTGATCGAGGCGTTGGACATGCATTATGCTGCCGGAAATCATGCCGGAGCCATTCGCATCCTACGGGAGTTCATCGACCAGCAACGCCATGTTCCGGTGGAACTATACTTCGCCCTGGCGCGTCTCTATTGCCGTATCGGCTGCGATGAACAGGCGCAAGCCGCGGCGTTGAGCGCCATCGCGCGGGAACCGGGATATCAGGAGGTCCTTTCGCTGCTAGGACACTCGCTTACCCGCACCAAGGATTTCGAAGCGGCCGGTTATTACCTGCGCCTCGCGGCGGCTCTCAATCCACAAGACTACACCCCCTGGGCACGGTTAAGCAATCTCTACACGGCCACGGGCAACCTGGATGCAACGCTGATGGCCCAACGCGAAGCCATCCGCCGGAAGCCGCACTGCCCGATGCTTCGCCGCCGCCTGTCGGAGCTTATTCTGTTCGGGTTGGACGATCCGCCGTGAAAACGCAGCGAACGGACCAATAATCCGCCTGGTTGTGTTGCGTAAGTATCATCGGATTACCGTTGAGCCTGGTTATCCGTTTTGTTAGGATTCGGTCAGGCAAGGAAAGGAATGCGCTATGAAACGTCTTGGTTTAGCGGCAACAATTTTGGTCACGGTTGGCATCTTGTCCGTGAACGGGCAGAAAATTTCCGTCAAAGGTTCCAATACCTTCGGGGAAAAGCTGGGACCGGCATTGATCGCGGCATTCACCGCGGCCACCCCCGGCGCGGAAGTGGAACTGGAATCCCGCAACAGCACGTACGGCATTGCCGCGCTCCTGGATAGCACCACGGATATCGCCGCATCTTCCCGCATCCTCAACGAAGACGAGCGCCGCCTGGCGCGCTCGCGTAACCTGCGCACGGAAAATCACGTGGTCGGCTACTACGGGATCGCCGTGGTGACCGGCCCCAACCACCCGGTTCGGGCGCTTTCCGACAAGCAGGTGGAACAAATTTTCAGCGGCGATATCACGAACTGGAAGGATGTCGGAGGCCCGGACGCCGCGATCACTCTTTACATCCCCGAATCCAAAGCCGGTACCTACCTCGGTTTCCGGGAGCTGGCGATGAGTGATCGCCCCTATCGGGCGGATGTCCATGAAAAAGCCACGTATGCGGAAATCGGTTCGGCATTAACCGAAGATGCCTCGGGCATCGGCTTCGTAAGCCTCAACATGATGCGCGAGATGAACCTTCAAGGGGTTTTGATCAACGGCATCCACCCGTCCACCATTGCGGTCATCGAGGGGCTTTATCCGTATGCCCGCATGGTTCGACTCATCACCGTTCGGGGGGCGACGCGCCCGGAGGCGCGGAATTTTATCCGGTTTGTACAATCGCGTGACGGCCAGGGCGTGGTGGAGCGCACCGGCTTTGTCCCCCGCCATACCACCCGCATGGATTTCGGCGAATTCGGGCCGTAGTCGGCCTGCCGATCAATTCATCGATTCCCAGGCGGAGAGGAGATCTTTTTCCTCAACCGGCACGCCGAAATCCACCTGCCCGATTTCCCGGGCGAGTACGAACCGGGGCTTTCCGCCGCTGGATTTTTTGTCCAGGCTCATCGCCTTTTGCAACTTCGACCAACTGAGCCCCGGCGCTTTTACCGGCAAACCGGCACGTGCGAACAACTGTTCGATGCGGGACGCTTGAGCCGGGGGCAGTCCGGTGAGATGCACGGATAACCGGGCGGCAAAGACCATGCCGATGGCGATGGCTTCGCCGTGCAAAAACTTCCCATAGCCGGCAACCGTTTCGATGGCGTGCCCAAGGGTATGGCCGAAATTGAGAATTGCCCGCAGTCCGGATTCCGTTTCGTCCTGGCGCACGACATCGGCCTTGATCATGCAACTGCGGGAAACCAAATGTTCGAGGATGCCGGCCTCCGCCTTGAGAGCGCCATCAAGGTGTTCTTCACAAAACTGGAAAAAGGCGGCGTCGGCAATGATGCCATACTTGATGACTTCGGCCAAACCGGACCGGAATTCACGCCCGCTGAGGGTCTTCAAGGTGTCAAGGTCGCATAACACCAGCGAGGGCTGATGAAACGCCCCGACCAGGTTTTTCCCGCGTGGCAGGTTGATGCCGGTTTTGCCTCCCACTGCACTGTCGACCATGGCCAAAAGGGTAGTCGGGAGCTGGACAAAGCGAAGGCCGCGCAAATACGACGCCGCGACGTAACCGGCGAGATCCCCGACCACTCCACCACCAAGGGCAAGCACCAAGGCCTTGCGATCCAATCCCGCCTCCAACGCATCGTCGTATAAGCGGAACAGAAATTTCTGCGACTTGCTTTCCTCGCCGGCGGGGATCACCGCGCGCGGATAGGCTCGCCCGGCGTCGAGCAGGTGTTTTTGCACCGGGTAGCCGTAAAGCGGATCGACCTTGTCATCCGTGATGAGCAAACCCTTGGCTGCGCCAAGACCGTAATGATCCAACCACCGGGGTAACCCGGCAAGTAAACCGGCCTTGATCAAGATATCATACGACCGCGAACCTAAATCCACCGTAACTTTCACGTTAAACGTCCTCGACGGTTGTCACATTTCAAGCCGATGGGCGGGAAATGCTTGTTTGCTTATTCATTCGTCTTCTGTTTACCCCAGCCGGAGGCCGCACGTCCAGCGGATGCCGCGCAAAAATGCATCGCCGGGCATGGGTTTCTTACCCTCCGGCTGAAGTTCAAGCAGGCGCAGGGCCTGGTCTCCGGTCATGATGAGGGGGCCAGGGCCGGCGGTATCGACCACCGCACCCGGTTCGCCGCCTCCCGGCTCCGGACGGGAGCGCCAGACCTTGATCGGACGGCCTTCGTGGTGGAAGTAACATCCCGGCCAGGGCTGGAAGCCGCGTATGCGATTATGCAAGTCAATGGCCGGTTTTTGCCAATCGAGTAAACCGTCGTGTTTTTCGATCTTGGGGGCATAGGTGGCGGCCGCGTGATCCTGCGGGGTGGCCAAAGCCGTACCGCCTTCAAGTTGGTCCAACACCTTGAGGAGCATGTCGGCCCCGATTCGGGAAAAACGATCACTGAGCTGCGTCGCGGTTTCATCGGGTTCGATGGCATGCTGCTCTTGAGCCAGGATATCGCCGGCATCCATGTCTTTCACCACGCGAAAGATCGTTACCCCGCTCAGCGTCTCGCCGCGGGCGATGGACCACTGGAGCGGCGCAGCGCCGCGGTATTTCGGCAAGAGAGAGGGATGAACATTGACCGCGCCGTGAGGAGGTAGATTCAAGACACGGGTGGGAATGTACTGCCCGTAGGACGCCACGGCGATGGCATCCGGCGCCCAGGCGCGCAGCGTCGCCATGGCGTCTTCCGCGCCGATTTTTTCCGGAAGGATGATGGGAATGCCGTGATCCAGAGCCGCCTGGTGAATGATACCGGGCTGAATACGGCGATTCCGCCCGCTCGGCCGGTCGGGTTGAGCGGCAACGCCAACCAGGCGATGCTGCGCGGCGGAGGCAAGCGCCAGGAAGGCAGGCAAGGAAAAGCTGGATGAGCCGAAAAAGACCAGATTCATGACGGCCCGTTACGAGATCCACGCACGGATTACGCGGCTTGCTTGCGCATGAACCGCAACAGGTTGACCAGGGTTTCCTTGAGTTCCTTGCGCGGGGCGACCACATCCAGCAAGCCGTGTTTCAACAGAAACTCGGAAGTCTGGAAACCGTCCGGCAAATCCTGCTGGGTGGTTTCCTTGATGACCCGGGGACCGGCGAATCCGATCAAGGCGCCGGGCTCGGCCACGATAACATCGCCGAGGGTGGCGAAGCTGGCCATCACCCCGGCCATGGTGGGATGCGTAAGTACCGGAATATAGGCCAAGCCGGCCTCGGCATGGCGGGCCAAGGCGCCGCTGGTCTTGGCCATCTGCATCAAACTGAACATACCTTCGTACATGCGCGCGCCTCCGGAAGCGCACACCAACACGACCGGCAACCCCTCCGCCGTACACCGTTCAATCAGGCGGGTGACTTTCTCTCCGACTACCGAGCCCATACTTGCGCCGAGAAACGAAAAATCCATGACCCCGAGCCCGATATCCATATCGGCGATTCGACCCTTGCCGATGGAGATGGCATCGCGGTAGCCCGTCTTTTTCCGGTTTTCCGCCAGCTTGCTGGTATACGAGGCGGTTCCAGTGAAGCCAAGGGTATCCACACTAATCATGGCTTCATCCCAAGGAACGAAGCTTTCCGGTTCCAGCAGCATGGCAATACGTTCACGCCGGCTCATCTGAAAATGATAGCCGCATTTGGGGCACATCTGGAGATTGGCCTCGAGCTCCTGCTTGAAGACAATTTCTCCGCAGCCGGGGCATTTAATCCACAAGCCGTCGGGCATTTCCCGTTTGCGGACCTTGATGGTCGAATAATTTTTTTTGCTGAAAAACGGCATCGCTGTTTCCTTGCCTTTATATTCCCCGCGCCACGGTAAGCACATCCACGGCCACTGCGCCGGCGTTTAAAAGAACCTCCGCGCACGCGCTCACCGTGGCCCCGGTGGTCATCACGTCGTCCACCAACAGGACCCGTTTGCCGGTCCAGGCGGCGGGACGCAGAGTTCCAAACGCTCCCTTGACGTTAGTGAGACGTTGCCTCGCTGTCAAACGTGTTTGCGACGGCGTCGGACGCAGCCGCAGCAGGGTTCGACCACCCATCAGGGGTAGACCCAGTCGCCGGGACAGCCCAGCCGCCAGCAAGGCGGACTGGTTGTAGCCGCGTTCCCGGCGCTTCACCGGATGAAGGGGCACCGGAACCACCGCATCGTACACGTCCCCGGAGAAATGCCCGAGGACCGCCGCCTCCAGCAGGTCGATCAAGAGTGGTTCCAGCCACAAGGCATGGCGGTATTTGAAGCCGGTTACAAGATCTTTGCCGATTTGGTTATAATGCAACGCGGCCCGGGCTTTGCGATAACGCGGCGGGCGTTCCGTGCAAGCCTGGCAAACGTAATCATGATCGATCACCCCGTGAACCGGCTCGCCGCAACGTTGGCAATAAGGTGGCGCGATCAGGGAAAGTTCGCTCCGGCAGTCCCAGCAAACCGGTAAACCCGGCTCCAACAGAGCGCACCCGCAACCGCCACAGGTGCGTGGATACACCATATCAACGAGGCTGTGGAGCAATCGATGCACCGGTAGTTGCCAGTTAGAAGGCTATTCCGGCCGCTACGGAAAAGGAAACGCCATCGAACACCTGCATTTCAAACCGGAACGTATTCTGCCCCGGCATCAGGAGGGATAAGCCGGCCACACCACCCACCGGATTATCCTCCCGGGCATCCAGATCACTGGAAAACCGCAGGATCGACACCATGGGTCCGATATAGGGTATCAGCGTCAGTTGATCATCCAACCGCCACTTCCCCGCCACAAGGATGCCGGCATCAAACTCAACCAGGTCGAAATCACGCGCGGTTCTGGTTTTCAAACCCGGGGCGTAATGAACTTGAGCAAACGGGCTGATGCGAAAGGTTTCCGCGTCATACGCCAAATAACGCAATCCGATGCCGCCGTAGAACTCGAGATCGCCGCCCTGAGGGCTGATCCCGCCGACATCAAAATCCAAATAGGCATATTGACCCACATCCGTATGTATACGGAGGGTGTAAGCATCGGCCTTAAACGTCTCGCCGTTGTCCAGGTCGCGCCGTCGATTTTCGTACATCAACTCGGCGCGGGCCTTCCTTTCCATATCCACCGGAAAAACCGGGTCACCGGCATCGGCGGCTTGGGCGGCCGAAAACGTACAACCCAGCCCGAGGGCCATACCCAAAACTATACGAAACACATGTGCATGCATGGCGGCGCCTTTCTTTGTTAGCAGGTCTTTCGACGCAGCAGGAGTGTTTTTATTCACTGCACGGTTGATCTATCTCACTTTTCAGTTGATCGGGCAGCGTTTCCCATAACCGGGGACAAGCACGCGACGAGAGTCAAAACATCATTCACCCCGCCGGAGGTTTGCCAGTCATAGAATTGTTTGGCGTTCATCTTCAGGCGCAGTATAGCAGGAACGCCCGGCCATCACAACTCGAAGCGCACCCGAAAGCACACCCGAAACGCAACGCGTGCCACCATTTCTCGGGATTTTCTTCGGTTTTTTATTGCCAGACCACCCGCGAAGCACAATCATGTTCGGATGATTGGTCAGGAATTTGCCGGTTATACCTTAACCCGTCGGTTGGCCAACGGCGGGATGACCCACCTGTACGTGGCGGTGGATCGGGAGCAACACCGCGTCGTGTTACGCCGCCTGAAGCCGGACTTTCTGAAAGACCGGCGTATCCGCAACAGCTTCCTGCACGGCGCGGAAATTTTAAGCCGACTGCACCACCCGAATATCGTCCGCTTGATCAAAGCCGGCCTGTTTCACGATGAACCCTTCATGGCGTTGGAGTTTGTCGAAGCCAAAAACATGAAGGACCTGATCCAGACCAAATCCCCCCTGCTCTACCTGAATGTATTGACGATGTTCCGCCAAATGGCGGCGGCCATCAACCATGTCCACCTCATGGGGTACTGGCATCTCGACTTTAAACCGGAAAACCTGATCGTCCGGGAAGACGGCCTGGTGGTGCTGGTGGACTTCGACCTCGCCCTCGAACGCAGCTCCAAGCCGGTCAAGCTATCCCCACTACCCGGAACCCCGGCCTATCTGCCCCCCGAATCCCTGACCCGAAATATTGTCGACGACCAAACCGACATCTTCAGCTTTGGCGTCACCTGTTATGAAATTCTCACCGGCCGGAAACCGTTTGAGGGTGTAACCCCCGAGGACGTAAAACGTAACCAAATCGACCCCAATGTTCGGCCGATGCGTCTCAGCCTGCACAACATCAAGATACCGCTACCGCTGGAAACCCTCTTATTCAAATGCCTTGCGAAGCGACCGGAGGAACGTTATCCTTCCATCAGTTTAGTTACCCGTGATCTCGAAACCATGGTGTAATTTCCGGCGGGAAACGTGCGCCGCCGGAATTCATATCCCCTTATAACGGATGAATTTAAGTGCCTATAATCTTGAGCGTACGCGCGCCCCGCGCCGGCGCACCCCCTGGTGGGTGTATGCCGGAGCAATCGCGTTGGCCGTCCTGCTGATTTGGGGTCTGGTCAAAGCCTTGCCCGGTAAACGGGAGCGGGCAACCGCCGCCCCGGAACCCGTGGTTGAGGAAACCACCACTACCGTCCCGTCCGTCTCGCCAGCAGCCGCCGCCGCGCCGGCCGTGCCCCCGCCGCCCGCCGCTACGCCCCGTGTGGAGCCCCCGCCTCGTCCGGTGGCCGCGCCAACGCCCCCAACCGCGACTCCGGTTGAAACCACCGGGATTGCCGGATCGCTGGCTCCGGCCCGGGAAGCCTTGACGGCCGGTGATTTCCTCCGCGCCCGCGAACTGGCGCTAACAATTTGGAATCAGACCGCGGAGCGCTCGCCGGAACAGCGCGCCGCCGAAGCCATCTTGAACGAGGCGGGAATCGCCCTGGTGCTTTCGCCCCGCCCCATGCCGGAAAAAGTTGAGTATACCGTTCAGCCCGGCGACTCCCTGGAAAAAATCGCCCGCAAATTCGGCACCACCATTGAACTGCTCCGCGCCGGAAACAATATCCGCGGACACCTTATCCGGGTCGGCGACCGGCTCCGCATTTTTACCGGCAAATTCAGCGTCGCGGTCAGCAAGTCGGAAAACGACCTGGTGCTGTTCATGAACGATCAGTTTTTCAAGCGCTACCGCGTCGGAACCGGCGAATACAACAAAACCCCGGTCGGCGATTTTGTCATCAACGATCGCATCGCCCAGCCGACCTGGTGGCGACCGGATGGCAAGTCCATCCCGTTCGGCGACCCGGAAAACCTCCTGGGTACGCACTGGCTTTCCATTAACGTCAAAGGTTACGGATTGCACGGCACATGGGAGCCCGAGTCCATCGGCCACCAGCTCAGCGCCGGCTGCGTCCGCATGTTGAATGAAGACATCGAGCAACTGTTCACCCTGCTGCCCCTTGGCACCCCCGTGTCGATCCGCGATTAATTCCCCGAGGAGTTTCCATGCCGGCTTACACCTTGCCTTTTGAAAAACCGATTGTTGAATTGGAAGCCAAACTCAAGGAGCTTTCCTCATTCAGCGAAACCCAGAACATCGATGTTTCCTCGGAAATCGACCGGATGAAGGAACGGATCGAAGACACCAAGCGGGACATCTACAAAAACCTCACGCCGTGGCAGAAGGTCCAGGTCGCCCGCCACCCGTTGCGCCCCTATACGCGGGATTACATCGAACTGATGACCACGCATTTTGAAGAGCTTCATGGCGATCGGGTCCATCGCGACGACCGGGCAATCATCGGCGGGTTCGCCGAAATCGACGGCCAGAAAGTCATGATCATCGGTACGCAAAAAGGACGCGACACCAAAGGCAATCTGGAGTGCAATTTTGGTTGCGCCTACCCCGAGGGGTATCGCAAGGCCCTGCGCCTGATGAAGCTGGCGGACAAATTCGGCCTGCCGATCATCACCCTGATCGACACGCCGGGCGCCTTTCCGGGCATTGAGTCCGAGGAGCGGCACATCGCCGAAGCCATCGCGGTCAACTTGCGGGAAATGTTCACCTTCCGCGTGCCTGTTCTTATCACCATCATCGGTGAAGGCGGCAGCGGCGGCGCGCTCGGTATCGGCGTCGGCGATCATGTCATGATTCTCGAACATGCCTATTACTCGGTGATTTCGCCCGAGGGCTGCGCGGCCATTTTATGGAAAAACCGTTCGTTCGCCGACAAAGCCGCCGAGGCGCTGAAACTCACCGCCCCGGACCTTTTGGCCTCCGGCCTGGTGGATGAAATTGTTCCCGAACCGCTGGGCGGCGCACATAATGATCGCCCCGAAATGGCGCAGACCCTCAAAAAACACCTGTTGCAAAACCTCAAACGCCTTCAGAAATCCTCGCCGGAAAAACTGATCGAAACACGCTACCAAAAGTTCCGGGCCATGGGCCGATTCGCCGAGGAAACGGCGACCGCCGCCACCGCCCCGACCGCATCCTGAACCGCCATGCTCGAACCCGAAGACGATTCCATCTCCCCTGTCCCGACCGACCGGATGTCGGCCACCGACGACGAACGCATTGAACAAATCATGCCGTTGCCGCCGCCGGCTCACCTCATCCGGTTTTTCCCGATTAAAGACACCCCGGCCGAACTCATGATCAGTGCGACCCGCCGGTCGATTCAGGACATTCTCAACCGGCGCTCCGACCGCCTGTTGGTGATTATCGGTCCCTGCTCCATACACGACCCCGCCTCGGCCATCGAATACGCCGGGCGTTTGCGCAACGAACGCGAACGACTCGGCGGCGAACTGGAAATCCTGATGCGGGTCTATTTCGAAAAACCCCGCACCACCGTCGGTTGGAAGGGCCTGATCAACGATCCCTACCTGAACGGAAGCTTTCGCATCAACGAAGGGCTCCGGATCGCCCGCGACCTGCTGGTCCGGATCAACCAGTCCGGCGTTCCCGCCGGTTGTGAATTTCTCGATGTGATCTCGCCGCAGTACATCGGTGATTTGGTTTCCTGGGTGTCGATCGGCGCCCGCACCACCGAATCGCAGGTGCACCGCGAACTGGCCTCCGGATTGTCCGCGCCGGTCGGCTTCAAGAATGGAACCGACGGCAATGTCAAAATTGCCGCCGACGCTATTCTCGCCGCCCGCCAGCGGCACTATTTTCTTTCCGTCCATAAAACCGGACAGGTCGCCATCGTCACCACGCACGGCAACGACGATTGCCACATTATCCTTCGCGGCGGCAAAACACCGAACTTCGACGCAGCCAGCGTCGGCGCGGCCTGTGACGTGCTGGCCAAGGCCGGCTTGCCCGAACGCTTGATGATCGATTGCTCACACGGCAACAGTTGCGGGGATTTCCGCAACCAGAAAGAGACGGCGGTCGCGGTGGCCGCGCAAATCGCCGGCGGTGAAGATCGTATCCTCGGGGTCATGGTGGAATCCAATCTGCTCGAAGGCAAACAATCCCTGGTTCCGGGCCAGCCGTTGATTTTCGGACAAAGCATTACCGATCCCTGTCTGGGATGGGAGGACTCGGTCAAGGTGCTGGAAACCCTCGCCGAATCGGTCAAAGCCCGTCGCGGGCGTTAAAGGGTAACGACATGTCCGGCGATGAAGTTTTCGTCTTGGTTATCGCCTCGGTGATTTCATTTTTCATCGTCATCGGTTACTTCTGGTCCTCCAAGAATCGTTTGTACGTCCGCCGCTCCACCGGGGAGGGCCTGGTGCGTCTCGCCGTGCTGGGCTCCATGGCCTGGGTGGTGTATGTACTGTATCATTATGCCGACCCGAGCGTAGTCGGCGTTTACCGGCTGTTTTATATACTGCTTGGCTTCGCGGTCATTCACCTGTTCGGATTGGGCGGCGCGGGGCGAACCGGGATGCGTTACAAGGTCGACGTGCACGAGCGCGACAACCCTGCCGCCGGCTTGCTCGTCGCGGCTTTCGTCCTCGCCACCGGCATGATTTACGGTTGCTCCCTGTGGGGTGAGGCCGATCCCGACGGAGAGGGCGAAGGCGGATGGTGGATTCCCATGGGCTTCTTCCTCGCCGGATGGATCGCCCTGCTCATGGCCACTCGCTTGTACCGGGTGCGCGAAACCGGAGGCGTTGTCCGGCGTATGCGCCAAATCCGGCAGCCCGGCCAAACCGTCGGATTTGCCCTGTATATTCTCAGCTCCGGCTGGATTCTGGCGGACTCCGTCGCCGGCGATTTTTACGGTTGGTTACAGGGGCTTGCCGCGGTCGGGGCGATTGGCGGCATGTTGATCGGGCACGAACTGGTCGGTCTGACCTTCAAACGCGACTTGAATGCCAAACCCAAGGCGATGACCGGCATGGAAGTCCTGATTTATCTGGGCATGACGGTCGGCTTCGCCATGGTCAACCGGATCCTGTTGCCGAAATGGGGCATCCCATTATGAGAGCGGAGGCGTGGCCGCTTTCCGAGCCGGAAATCGCGGAACTCATCAACACCCTGTGCTTCGCTTTCTATAAATGGGACGCCGAAGCGTGCGGCAAGCGGTTGATCCTTACCGATTCCGTCGTTCTCACCCGCGCCGAACACGAACAGGTCGTGGCCATTTGTCTTCGACTGGATGCCATACTCGGTCGCCTGGAGGCCGCCCTGCTGGCCCAACCCGCCCTGCTGACCCAACTGGGTATTCCCCCCGCGCTCATCCCCTTCTTAACCCGCGAACAACCGGATGATCTGCAACTTGCCCGCTACGATGTTTTTCTCACGCCCGAAGGACGCTGGATGGTATCCGAGTTCAATGAGGACGTCCCGGGCGGTTTCAACGAGGCGGACGGCTTGCCGTCTTTGCTCGGTCCGAGGTTAACCAACCTGGCCTTTACCGGGGGGCTGCGACGCGCCATCCTAGATGCCTTGCGCCCGTATCCCCGAATCGCCCTGCTGTATGCCACCGGCTACGCCGAAGATCTACAGCATATGCTCATCATCCGCAAGTGGCTCGAACACGAGGGCCACGAAACCGTGCTGGCCGCGCCGATTCATCTGACCTGCCGATGGCGCGGACCGCGATTTTTCCAAACCCCCGTGGACGCCGCCTTCCGCTTTTATCCCGGCGAGTGGTTCCAGTGGCTGGCCAACCTCACGACGTGGAAACGCGCCCTGCCCCGCCTGCCCATGATGAACCCCCTGCGTCGGCTGATCCGGCAATCCAAACGACTCTACGCCCTCTGGCATCACCCCGACCTGCTGGATGCCGACGACCGGGCCTTTCTCGCCGAACACACCCCCTCCACCCTGCCGCTGGAAAGAGTCGTCACCATTGAGGATCGCTCCCGCTGGGTATTAAAAAATGCCTTCGGACGCATGGGCGACACCGTGTTCATGGGCAACCTCGCCCATGATAAAAACTGGGAGGAGGCGCTCACCCACGCCCGTAAACAACCCCGGGAATGGCTGTTGCAAGAGCGTTTTGACGTCAGCCCGTTGCGCGACGGCGGCCAACCGTTCTACCCCTCGCTCGGCGTGTATCTGGTTAATCATGCTTTTGCCGGTTACTACAGCCGCGCCGCTCATCAACCCTTCATCAACCACGAGGCCTATCATGTGGCAACCCTTGTCGAAGCTGCTTAACCTTGTCGGTCGCCTTCGCATACCCGGCCGTCCGAAACGGGTCGAACTGATCATCGGCAACCCGGCCGAGCGCGATGCCATGGACGCGACCTACTGGAAAAACTACCAGGAAACGGAAGCGTTATTCGCCGTTTGGGGACCACCGCCGGGAAGTCCGTGGGAACCGTATCATTGCGTCCCTTTGTTCGCCGCATTGCAGACGGTCAAGCCCGACCGGATCGGACCAACCGCTCCGGATCGCGTCATCGAAACCGAAGGCAATGGACAGCTCGGCGTACACCTCAACACCAAGCCGCTTGGCGAGGCCTGGGCCGCTCAACGCTCCTGGGTGATTCTTGATCTTCCCGGGGCCAAATCCGTCCCGGCCGCCTTGCGCCTCATGGCCGGGGGCTTTCAACCCGTCTGCACCTTTGACAACTGGCCGCATCCGGCCGGTCTGGTAAAAAGTGAAATCGTGCTGGCCCAGTTGCTTCGCTACGCCGCCCTCGCCGGCGACACCCGGAAACACCTCGCGACGACTTCCCCTCCGGTATGGGTTTGTGACCGCAATCGCCTGGGGAGCGGACCCGCCAGACCGCGGGATTTTGATAACCGTTACTACCTCGACGATTCCATTCTTCCATCCGGTGAAACCCTCCGCAAAAACGGGATTGAGCAAATCCTGTGCGTCGTACCCACCACGGACGATCTTCCCCGCGATGATCTTCGCGCCTATTTTCGGGACTTACGTAAAGAGGGGTTTGCCGCAATTTACCGGGTTGGCTTCAGCGATCCGACCTTGCGCGCCGGCGCGTTTCCCGAGTCGATGTACGAAGTCAAATTCAGCACATCCGGTTACGCGCGTTCAGATGCCGGCGGCTTCGGCATGCTGATTCCCGAACCCAGTTCCAGCGGCGGGTAGAACCCGGCCTACGCGTCGCGTTTTTCCTCGCGGGGCAGGACCAGTTCCAGGTGCACATCCTGAAGTTGGCGCCCGTCGACCGTGGAGGGCGCACCCATCATTAAATCCATCGCCTTTTGCGTTTTGGGGAAGGCAATGACGTCGCGGATGCTGGTAGCGCCGACCATCAGCATCACCAACCGGTCCACGCCAAGCGCAATGCCGCCATGCGGCGGGGCGCCATAGGCCAGCGCCTGGATCAAGTGTCCGAAGCGCTCGTTGATCTCATCCTGCGGCAAACCGAGGATTTCGAACATCTTGGCTTGAAGGTCGGGATCATGAATTCGAATGCTGCCGCCACCCAGCTCCACGCCGTTCAGGACGATGTCGTAGGCACGGGCGCGCACCAGGGCGGGATCCGTTTCCAACAGCGGAATATCTTCCGGTTTGGGTGATGTAAACGGGTGGTGCATGGAGGCAAGGTGACCATCACTGCCTCGCTCCAGCAGCGGGAAGTCCGTCACCCAGGTAAAGCGAAAGACATTGTCGGGAATGACGCCCGCAAGCTCCGCGGCCAATAAGCGCAGACGGCCGAGGGCGACATTCGCGGTGTCCAGCTTGTCCGCGGCGAATAGAATCAGATCGTTGATCTGGATGCCCAGCCGTTCCGTCAACCCGGCCTTTTCCGCCTCGCTGAAAAACTTGGCGATCGGTGACTTCCAGTTGCCGTCCTCTTGAACACGGATAAATGCCAATCCGCCCAAGCCGGCCTCCTTGGCCAAATCGGTCCACTGGTCGATAATCCCGGCGGACACACCGGCCAAGCCTTTGGCATTGATTGCCTTCACCACCCCGCCGCCCTGCAACACGTTGGCAAATACTTTGAACTGCGTCTGCGCAAACACCGCGCTGAGGTCGGTCAACTCCATGCCAAACCGGAGGTCCGGCTTATCGCTGCCGAAACGATCCATTGCTTCGCGGTACGACATGCGGGGAATGGGCGTCTGGATATCGCCGTGGCCGGCAACCCGCATGATTTCCACCAACATGCCGTCGATGATCCGGTAAATATCCTCCTCATCGATAAACGACATTTCCACGTCAATCTGGGTAAATTCCGGCTGCCGGTCCGCGCGCAAGTCTTCGTCGCGAAAGCAACGGGCGATTTGGAGGTAGCGGTCCAACCCGGCCATCATCAGCAATTGCTTGTATTGCTGGGGCGCCTGGGGCAATGCGAAAAACGATCCCGGCACGACCCGGCTGGGCACCAGGTAGTCGCGGGCGCCTTCGGGCGTACTCTTGGTCAGGATCGGCGTCTCGACTTCCACGAAGTTTTCGCCGTCCATGTAGCGGCGGACCGCGGCGAGAATTTTGTGGCGTATCACGAGGTTTTTCTGCATGGCCGCGCGGCGCAAATCCAGATAGCGGTAAGTCAACCGCAGATCTTCGCTCACCTTGGCCGCCTTGGCATCATCCAAAGGAAACGGCGGGGTTTTACTGCGGTTTAAAATCACCACCCGGCGGGCCTTGACCTCAATCGCCCCGGTGGCCAGCACGGTATTGACCATGTCGGCGGGGCGGGCGGCAACCACGCCCTCGATTCCGAGGACAAACTCCGGGCGGGCGGTGTGGGCGATTTGCCAGGCCTCCGCCGCATCCTCCGGATCGATGACCACTTGCGTGGCGCCATAACGATCCCGCAAATCAATAAAAAGAATTCCGCCATGATCGCGTACCGTGTCAACCCAACCGGCCAGTTTAACGTCCTGACCCTGGTGCTCCAAACGCAGATCGCCGCAACTATGTGTTCGATAAGACATAACTATTCCTCAACGCATAAAGGCCCGGAGTCTAGCGGGTCGTCCCGGGGAAAGCAAATCCCAACAATTCAACACCCTGGCTTACGCGTGGCGCATCCCCTATTCCTTGACTGATGCCATTTCGTTCATGATTCAGTCCATGATGATTTTAGGGGATAGTGCAACGCGCCTGTCTTCTTCATGCGCCGCAGGTGCATGTGATACCGCGGGAATCCGTCGGGCAGACCCGCGCATGCGGGTCCGGGGAGTCGGTTGATCCAGCGGGCCGAGCCGGTCGTCGGCGACCGGCGGCCAGCAAGGCGGAGCGGGTGGCGCTGCCCTCATGGTCGCGCCGCCCGCGACAACGCCGCTGGAGGCCCGCTGGGACGGCCGACTCCCCGCCGACGGATTCCTGCATGGCTCTCACGCATTGCATAACCAGAACCCGTCACTTCATGAACGGGCTTCAGGTATGCG
>CALMYG010000108.1 GCA_937873455.1 uncultured Verrucomicrobiota bacterium | reverse complement strand
TATACAGCTCATTATCCCCGGGACTTGGCGGGGGGCGGTTCGGAGAGGGCGGTGAGCAGGCCCAGCATGATGAGGCTGGTGACGAGGCTGCTGCCGCCGTGGCTGATCAGGGGTAAGGTGATGCCGGTCAACGGTATCGCCTTGGTGACGCCGCCGAGGTTCATCAAGGTTTGCAGGGCGAGCAGGGTGGTCAAGGCGGCGGCGAGGGTTTGGGCGAACGGCGCGCGCACCTGGTCGGCGATGCGGTAACCCCGGTAAAAGACCAGCAGATAAATCAGGACGATCAAGGCGCAACCGATAAAGCCCAGTTCTTCCGCCAGCGCGGCATAGACGAAGTCGGAGGCGGCGATGGGCACCACGGTGGGCGCACCGGCCCCGAGGCCGCTGCCCCACATGCCGCCGGTGAACATGGCCGATAGGGCCTGTAGAATTTGCCAGCCGCTGCCGGTGGGATCGACAAAAGGATCCTGCCAGGCGATCATGCGGGCCCGGGCGTGATCAAAGAAGTGAAAACCGCCATAACCGGCCACACCGGCGAACCCCGCGCCCAAGACCAGGTAGCCCCATTTTCCGGTGGCCATGAAGACCAGCACCAGCAAGGTAACGTTGAGCAGAATCATCATCCCGAGGTCGCGTTGCAGCATGAGCAGGGCCATCGGAATCGCCCAGAGCACGCCCAGCGTAATCAGCGATTTCGCCGGCGGGGCCGGAAGGCCGGCGACGGTTTGTTGCAGCGGTTTGCGGAAGTCCGTAATGACTCCGGCGAGGAAAATGGCGAGCAGCAGCTTGATGACTTCGGCGGGATTCATTTGCCCGGCCAGAAATACCGCCCCGCGAAACCGCTGCCCCATCATCAGGATCACCGCCAGCACCCCGGAGGCCAGCAACAAACAGGGCAACGCCATACCGGACAGGAGGGCATAGCGACCTTGGCGAAAGACCATCCAGGTAACAAGGTAGCCAAGAAAACCGAGCCCGTAGGCCAGGGTGGACGCTTGTGTTGGATTGGCAAAATCAAGCGAGCCCAGACGGAATTGCACGGCCATGCCGATCCCGGCGAGCAACAAGGTCAGCGGCGGTAACAAACGGTCCCCGCGAAATCCAGAAAACCGGGTGAACAGTCCGATGGCGAGACAGGATCCGCCGAATCCCGCCAATGGCAACAGGTCCGGTGCGCGCAGAACCGGTGCGTTGGCCCAGCGCACGGCCATGACCATGGCCCATGCCGTGGCGAATGCCAGGAACGCCAGGATATACAAGCCGGCGGATGAGGCGGGGTGATGGGTTTTTTTGCGGGATTTGGCCATGGCGATTATTGCGTTCCTTGCCGGGCGTCTTCGTCGAAATAACCAATGGCTTGCGCCTTGCGGAGAATGGCGGCAGCGACTGGCAGCGCGGATTGGGAGCCGTAGCCTCCTTGTTCCACCACGACCGCGAAGGCGAGTTTGGGTTGTTGGGCCGGTGCAAACCCGATGAACCAACCATGATCCGCGCCGTGGGGATTTTGCGCGGTTCCGGTTTTGCCGGCGACGTTTAAGCCGGGAATATCGGCGGCGCGTCCGGTGCCGTGGGTGACGGCCTGGCGCATCATCGTTCCGAGGGCGCGGGCGGTTGCCGCCGACATCATCGGTTCCAGCGGTTGCGGCGGCGCTTGCGCAAGCAAACGCGGTTTCCACACCGCGCCCTGGCGGCCGATTGCCCCGGCCAGCATGGCGAGGTGAAAGGGCGTGGTCAGCATTTCCCCCTGGCCGATGGATACCTGTGCCGTGCGGGCGGTATCGCGGTTGCTCACGTTGGGAAAACGCCCCGCACTGGTCGTCAGGTTCCCCGATGAACCTTCCAGCAGGATCCACGAGCGCGGCAGACCCATGCGATGAACCGCCTCGACCAGGCGCTCCCCGCCGACTTGAACGCCAAGCTTGGCGAAATAAATGTTGGATGATTTGGTCATTGCGTCGCGCATGTTCAACGCGCCGTGTCCCGGCCAGGTCCGACCCCGCCGTTGGTAGTCGTAATATTCGTGATCGCGGATCGGGCGGTTGCCGGTTCCGACCTGGTATCCTTCGGCCGGACAATCCAGCACGGGATTGATGCCCAACTCGAGCGCGGCGGCGGCGACCAGCACCTTGAATGTGGAGCCGGCGGGATACAGTCCCTGAGTCGCCCGGTTCAACAGCCGCGCCTGGGGATCCCGCCGCTCAAACCATTCCGGGTTCAGGCGCTGCGGATCGAAGCCCGGCGCGCTGTAGAGCACGAGAATGGACCCATCGGATGGATCGATCACGACCACCGCGCCCTTGAGGTCTTTCATCCGCGCATGCGCTTCCCGTTGCAGGGCGGCATGCAAGGTCAAGGCCACGTCGTGCCCGCGCAGGTCATCGCGTTTGATTAAGTTACGGCGGAATCGTTCCCACTCCGGCCCGGTGTCCCGGGTGATGCCGCTGAGGGTGGCGTGTTCGGCCGCCTCCACGCCGGAAAGGCCGTAAAACGGGTGCTCGTAACCGACGATATGGCAAAAGGCCGCTCCGCCGGGATACCACCGTTGGCCGGGACGGTCCGGGTCGGGCACGGCGAGACCGACCCCTTGGCGGTCCAGAATGCCGCCCCGGACAATCCGCGCCGCCGGATTATCCGGGCGGCGGTTATATCGCTTCATGAATTGAACGAAGTCATGGCGGGCAAATCCGGCCAATTGCCATGTCGCCTGATACCCCAGCACGCCGAGCATCATCAGTGCGATCAGAAAAAAGAACAGACGGTAGGTTTTGCCGATGGTTTTGTGCTGGGCGCCGCTGAACGAGCGGCGCAGTACCGCCAGCGCCAGTATGGCGATCAAGACCCAGAACAACACCTTTAATCCAGGCAGCCAGGCGGTCGCCCATTCCGGCGGTATGGCAATGGTCCAAGCATGATCCATAGGCGCGTACTCCAACATTCCCGCCCGGGTAAAGCAAGCATGACGTTGGGCGGCGGCGAAGAATCGCCGCCGGGATTTTGGGGTTCGGTTTTCGGGAAGGGGGGAGGAGGATACTGGATACTGGTTGCTGGAAACTGGATACTGGATTCTGGATGCTGGGACCTAGTCTTTGCTGTCCGGTCAATACGTGCGGGAACCACTACGCGGTTTGGTCATGCGGTGGAGGGAGCCGGGCGGAAATCCCCCGGACCCGCGTTCGCGGGTCTGCCCGACGGTTTCCCGCGGTATCACATGCGCCTGCGGCGCAGAAAGAGGACCGGCTCATTACACGATCTCCTTCATGATCCTGATGGGTTGAATGATTAAAGCGATCGGTTCAGTCAAGGAATCAGGGATGCGCCCGCGCAAACCCGTCGTTGCGTCCGGTCCGCTTCTGGGTTAGCATCCGGTTCATGTCGACTTCACCTTCGGATTGTCAGGATGGCGGCGCGCCGTTGCACGCGCCCCGCTCGGACGCCTACCTGCAGACCATCCTGGAAACCGCGGTGGATGCAATTGTCACGATCAACAGCCGGGGCATCATTCTGTCGTTTAACCGCGCGGCGGTGCGGATGTTCGGCTATTCGTCCGAAGAAGCGGTAGGCCATAACATCAGCTTGTTGATGCCTTCGCCGTTTCGCGAGGAGCATGACCGCTACATCGGCCGTTATCTGCAAACCAGGGAGCCGCATATCATCGGCATTGGCCGCGAGGTCATGGGGCTCCGGAAAGACGGACGCACCTTTCCGATTGAGTTGGCGGTCAGCCATGTTGTAGATCAGGGCGAACATTTTTTCGTCGGCATTCTGCGCGACGTCAGCGAGCAGCGTTATCTCGAAAAAGCGCTGGTTGATGCCATTGAGAACGAGCGGCGGGAAATCGGGCGCGACTTGCACGATGCCCTTGGGCAAATCATCACGGGTATTTCGTTGATGTCCAAATCGCTGGCCAAGAAGTTGACCGCCCACGAGGCGCGGCTGGCCCAGGAGGCGCAAACGATCGCCGAAATGTGCGGCGAAGCCATGGCCGAAACCAAGCGCCTGGCTTACGGGGCGTATCCGACCGAGCTGGAGCGCCAGGGCCTGAAAACCGCGCTCATCCAAATTGCCGAAACGGTGCATAAATTGCATCATGTCGATGCGCAGTTTCAAGGCGCGGAGGCTTGGACGCCGCTCGATCCCACCACCGAGCTTCACCTCTACCGGATCGCCCAGGAAAGCGTGGCGAATGCCATAAAACACGGGCGGCCCCGGCGCTTGATCATCGCCCTGGAGCAAGGCCGCGACATGACCTGTTTGCGGGTGACCGATGACGGCATCGGTCTTCCGGAACAAATGGACCCGGCCAAAATCAGCATGGGGCTGGATATCATGCGCCACCGGGCCTCCCTGATTGGAGGGGATCTCCGGATCCATAGCCCCCCGACGGGAGGGACCGAGGTTCTTTGTTGTATTCGAAATGCCTTCCTGCTATCAAGAAGAGCCTGAATTGAATTGGACCGGTATCCATGATGCACGACAAAGAAAAGAAAAAGAACATCCTCATTGTCGATGACCACCCGCTGGTGCGCAAAGGCATCCGCTCCCTGCTCGAGCAGGAGCATGACTTCAAGATCGCGGGAGAGGCAGGCAGCCGTTCGGAAGTGCTGGAACACCTGCGCCGGAACATTCCCGATCTGATTCTTTTGGATATTTCCCTGCAAGGCAGCGACGGCATTGAAGTCACCAAGGCCATTCGTTGCGAGTTCGACCGGATACCGATTCTTATCGTTTCCATGCACGATGAAACCCTCTATGCCGAGCGTGCGTTGCGCGCTGGCGCCAACGGGTACATCATGAAGCAGGAAGTCGCGGAAAATGTCATCAAAGCCATTCGCCAAGTGCTCTCCGGTAAAATTTATGTCAGCGACGGCATGCGTCAAAAAGTCTTGCGTGATTTGACCCAGCCGCATGCCGATATAAAATCAACGCCGATGGAGCGGCTCAGCGACCGTGAGCTTGAAGTATTCCGGCTGATCGGCGAGGGGCGGGGAACGCGGGAAATCGCGGAGTCCCTGCATCTCAGCATCAAGACGATCGAAACGTACCGGGCGCACATCAAAGAAAAACTATCCATTAAAAGTGCGGCCGAGTTGGCCCGCGCGGCCGTCAATTGGGTGGAAAGCGCCCGCCATCCGTCCTGACCCAGGCGAAACCTTGGCCCGTCTTGTAGCGCTGGGCGGCTCTCGGGTACTTACGTCCGCGCCAACACTTCGTTTACGCCCCGTTCAATCCCTTGTGCGATATCGGCGATCCAAGGCCCCAGCATATAAGCCGGCGTGGTAATCACCCTTTTTTCGCTGTCGATCACGATATTGCCCGCCGCGCAATGGGTGTGGCGCGCACCCAGGCTTTCCAGCGTGGCCGCGGTTCCGGGGTCAGTGCCGATGGTCAATTCCACGCCGGGGATCAGTTTTGCCATAAGCGCCGGGGCGATGCACCAGGCGCCAATCGGTTTTCCGGCTTTATGCATGGCCTCAATCAGGCGGGTTACGTCCGCGTGCACGGCCATTTCCGCGCCTTTGAAAGCAAAGGTGCAGAGATTCTTCGCCGCGCCGAAGCCGCCGGGAATAATCAAGGCGTCCAGCGCGGAAGGGTCGGCTTGGGCGATATCATTCACGTTGCCTCGGGCGATCCGTGCTGATTCGATTAGAACGTTCCGGGAGTCCGGCATTTCCTGGCCGGTCAGGTGGTTCACCACATGGGCCTGCGTCATATCCGGGGCAAAGCAGACCGCCTCCGCTCCAGCTTGATCCAGATAGAGGAGGGTCAAAACCGCCTCATGAATTTCCGCCCCGTCCAGATAACCGCATCCGGCCAGAATGACTCCCACGCGTTTTTTCCGCTTCATGGCATGGCTCCTTCCGCTACTTGGGATTTTGGTCCGTTAGGGCCGGCGTCCACCGGCATGAAGGTAGTATAGAACACAACGCCGGGCGGACAAGCCGGAACTGCAGAAAAGAAGCTGCAGAAAACACCCATGGTTGGCCAGGGCTGACCTAGGTAGAGGATCGTGGCCGCTTAAAATTGGGTGAAACGGAAGAAGGCGTTTCCGGTCCAGCCGGATAAATCCTGATCGCGGATATCCGCGAGGTCCGAACCCTCGACAAACCGGTAGCTGACGCCCAACCCGAACATAAACGTCTCGGTGATATTCACCATGAGGTTGATTCCGGGCTCGGCAACGAAGAGGTTGTTGGCGTAGGAATTTCCAAATACATCATCCACCTCCAGTCGACCGCCACCGATTAGCGCATCCACCGTGGCGTATACCAGATTCTCCGAGCCGAACACGTACTCCAGATAAGCGCCGCCGTACCAGAAATCCAGCGCCCCGATCGAACGTAGGTTGGACGAACGGGTCGAGGCATTGTCAATTAGCGCATGACCGGCCAAGCCGAGACCAAGCCGATCATTGAGTAGTCCTCCCACGGAGAGGCCGGCCAGAGCTGACGAGGATTCGTCAATCTCGGTGATGCTTACTTCAAACTTGGAAAAAAGATTCCACTTGTCGGTATGATCAATCAACGCATCGCGTTGAGCGAATGCGGTTCCCGCGACCAGTACCAGCAGTGCGGCAAGCCCATGTATTTTCATGCTAAAACTCTCCCGTTGAATGCCCGAAACGATAAACCACCCGGCGAGACTTGAGAAGGGTTAATTTAAGATTCGGTTAAGGGGCCAGGGCGCATCCTTGATTGGCTGACTTTCGTGTGACACAGGCATCCTTGCCTGTGTGCGGATCTGAGCCATGCGGGAATCCGTCGGCGGGGAGTCATTTGTCCCAGCGGGCCGCCAGCGGTGTTGTCGCGGGCGACGCGACCATGAGGTCAGCGCCACCCGCTCCGCCTTGCTGGCCGCCGGTCGCCGGCGACCGGCTCGGCCCGCTGGACCAACCGACTCCCCGGACCCCACGAAGCGTGGGGTCTTCCCGACGGTTTCCCGCGGTATCGCATGCGCCTGCGGCGCATAAAGAGGACGGGCTCCTTGCACAATCCTTTTATACTCCTGATGGGATGGATGATAAACCAAATGGCATCAGTCAAGGAATCAGAGATGCGCCCGTTCGGCCATGTTTCCCTGCTTTACAGCGCTTCATTTGACGGCTATTACATCGTCATTGCTGGTCAACATCCTGTAGTGAACGATCCATCGGAGGGATGGCTGAGTGGTTTAAGGCACCGGTCTTGAAAACCGTCGTGGGCGCAAGTCCACCGTGGGTTCGAATCCCACTCCCTCCGCCAGTTACAGGTTCTTCCAAAGCAGCCACGCCCGGAAGAACGGATTAACAAACCTGAACTCGTTGCCCCGACGGTAGACGATCTTCAATTGAGTCAATCTGTGAAGCGCCTTTTTAACCGATGCCGGGCTGGATATCCCAATTCCTTGAAGAAAAGAGCCGGAATAAGGTGACGCCCCCCCAAAACGCGCCAAGCCCACAAGGCAACGAACTTGGTGTCCGGTCAACTGTACCAAGATCGATTCATAACCTTTCGACTCTCTCGAGAAGATCAAGTGCATGGCTTCCGGGATCGCCGGTTTGCTGATTCGCGCCTTGTCGGTTGTCGAGTCCCACAACGCCCCGCAATACTGCTGTACATCGCCCGGCAAATCGCCTGCGATCTCAAATCCGGTATCGAGAACATCGTCATCAACGGTACGTTTTCCGGTGGCAAACTTGTCCCGCAGGAACTTCTTGAAGTGGTCGCGATCCAAGGGCCCTACCTCGATGGGAATGGCGGATTTGAAGAACGGACTGTCGGGGTCTGTGAAGATTTCGAGCATCTGGTTGCGAATACTGCCCGCGAAAACGTAAGGAATGCGGCTGTGAAATTGAATTTTGCTGCGCAAAGCAGCGAGGGTTTCCTTGGACGAACGCAGGTTGAGAATATCCTGGAATTGGTCAAACATGACAACCAGGGGTCTGCGCTTATGGATATCCTCAACGAGGTCAAGGATTCCATCAATCGAGTCGGGTTTGAGCGACACGGCCGCATCAAGCGAAATGGATGGCTCCCCTGTCAAAGGATCAACGGAGACTGTGGGGCGAAGATGGGTAAGCGCACGGAGAATCCGGTCAAGGAACCCTGACTGTCGTTCCAGTGAAATGATGGCCTTGACCATGCGCTTGCACAGGTCGTCCGAATCTTTGATCTCCAGCAGGTCTATATAGAGCATGGACCGTTTCTTAAGCCGCCTTACCGTCTCATGGATCAGGGACGTCTTTCCGGTGCGCCGTTCGCCTTGCAGAACGATGTTTTGGCCAGCCTTGATGGATTCGTCGATTTGCTTCATCAAGGCGGGCCTGGGGCAGAAATCATCAGCACTGACAACTTGGCCGTACTTGAATGGATTCATGGATACCCTTTCGAATGTTGTGCTATTTAGCATAATGCTATATAGCATCATGTCAACTGTTCATTATGGCGCAATGCGAGGTCGCGTGCGTCCGCCGCCAAGCCGGCGCCGCAAGCCTTCGCTCGCCGCACCGCGGAGCGAAGCCGGGCTCGTTAAGCATCGATGCGGCCGATTATTGGCTCAACCCGAACAAACCACTACCGGAAGTCGGCATACATGACGGTGTGGTCGGAGGCCTTGGGTTGTTTGCGGGGCTCGAGGTCTATGGTGCATTGCGTCGCCCGTTCGGCCATGGCCGGCGACGCCAAGATGTAATCAATGCGCCATCCCCATCCCCGCGCGAGGGAGTCGGCGGTGCGGTAGTCGAAGAAGGTGTAATGTCCGCCTTCCGGATGGAATTTACGGAACACGTCTTCAAATCCCCAGGCCCGGCAGAAGGCGAGGGCTTCCCGCGCATCGGCATGGTAACACACGTGTTGGGCGCGTTGTTCCGGGTTGTAGACGTCAATGGGTTGGGCGGCGACGTTCAGGTCGCCCACCCAAACCAACGCCTCGGAAGGGCGAAAATTCCGGTCAAAATACGCGCGAAGCCGTCTGAACCATTCGATTTTGTACCGGAACATTTCGTGATCAATGGCGCGCCCTTGCGGCACGTAGGTGTTGACCACCGAAAGGTCGCCCCAACGAGCGCACAACAGGCGCGGTTCATCGGCGGGGCCGCCGTCATCGAATCCGGCCGTCACCGCGTCGGGCGGGCTGCGGGAGAGTATGGCCACGCCGTTGTACGACTTCATGCCGCGGAATTGCAGGTGATAACCGGCTTCGCGCAAGGGCAGCTCGGGGAATTCCACATCCTGCACCTTGGTTTCCTGAAGACAAAGGATGTCCGGCCGGTATTCGGCGAGCCACTGCAGCACAGCGTCCATGCGGGAACGGATGGAGTTGACGTTATAGGTGGCGATTCTCATGACGGTAGTAGACGATCCAGCAGGTCTGGAGTAACCGATTCGAGCGACGCGACAACCCGGGTGGCCTGCGCCAATGCTTCGGCCGGATAGGTGTTTTGCACCGCCAGGACCGGCAACCCCGCGCCAGCGGCGGCGGCGATGCCGGCCGGCGTGTCTTCAATGGCGAAGCACCGGGCCGGATCGGTGACGCGGCCGGGATGGCGGGCGGCCAGGCGACGAAATGCCTCGCGGTAGGATTCCGGGTCCGGCTTGCTGACATGGACCTGGTCGGCGGTGACGATGTCAGCGAAACACGAGCGGACATCAAGCAGGTCGAGGATCGGGCTTATATCGCTCATCAAGGCGCCGCTGCTGATGGCGAGCGGCACCCGGTTGGCGGCTTCGCGAATCAGGCTGACCACGCCGGGGTAGGCGTTTACGCCTTCGGTGTTGATCAGTTCGACGAACACGCGGGCTTTTTCATCAACCAAGGCGCACATGGCGTCATCGGGGAGGGGAATGCCGGCCTCTTGAAACCGGGTGCGCAGGACATCGCGGTCATCAAATCCGAGGTAATGCTCGTAATAGCGTTCCCACGACAGGGGGAGGTGTCGGGCCTCCAGCACGCGGCTGAAGGCCCGGTGGTGCAACGGTTCGGAATCGACGACAATTCCATCGAAATCAAATATGACAGCTTGAAGGCGCACGCCGGAAATCCATCACAACCGCGCGGAGGAATCCAGCAAAAATCGGCGCGGAGTGTTCAGGCGCGTTGCGGCTGGATGCTGGGTGCTGGATACTGGGTGCTGGGTACTGGATGCTGGATGCTGGGTGCAACCAAGACGGCGCAACCAAGACATAGGTAACATTTGAATGTCAGGACATGGGTAACACTTTCACGGGTGGTTGTCCATCTTGTGGAGGGGGGCGGAGGCGGATGCGCCACGTGCTCGTGGTTTCCCCGAATTCGATTTCGGGGGTCTCCGCGATTGATTCTCGACGCCATTTCGTGATAATGCCCGGCATTCAATTCAGCTTTGTTCGAAGATTCAGCTTTCAGGAGCCGCCATGAAACCAGGAAAACGTGTGACCGGAATGACGTCCATCAAGTGGATGGGTTTGTTGTTGTCGATCTTTGTCTTTTTTATCCCGTTTATCTTTCAATTCGAAGAATTGTCGGTGGCGGGGCACCGCGTGCTGGCTATCTTTTTGATGGCGATTGTCCTCTGGGTAACCGAGGCGATTCCCCTGCATGCCACCGCATCGTTAATCATTTTTCTGAACATCCTGCTGGTGAGCGACAAGGCCATGATGGCGCTGCCCGAGGATTTCAAGGCGCCGACCTACAGTTCCTTTTTTTACGCGCTGGCCAATCCGGTGCTGATGCTGTTTCTCGGCGGATTCTTCCTGGCCGATGGCGCGGCCAAGTACAAACTGGATAAGAACCTGGCCAAGACGCTCTTGAAGCCCTTCGGGACCAAGCCCTCCAACATCATCCTGGGGTTGATGTTGATCGTGGCGGTGTTCTCCATGTTTATGAGCAATACCGCGACGACGGCGGCATTCATGGCGGTGGTGTTGCCGGTGATCGCGCGGCTATCGCCCAGCGATCGCGGGCGGATCGCGCTGGTGTTGTGCATACCGATAGCCGCCAATGTCGGCGGTATGGGAACGCCGGTGGGGACGCCACCCAATGCCATCGCACTCGGCGCGTTGAACAAGGCCGACATTCACATCAGTTTTCTGGAGTGGATGATGATGATCGTCCCATTCATGTTGATTTTGTTGGTGTTTTGCTGGCAGATGCTGGTCCGGTTGTTTCCAACCAAGGCCGAGACGATCACCATTGAAATTGATTCCGCTTATGATCGCAGCCCGAAGGCGATCATTTTCTACGTGACGGCGGCGGTCACGATTCTACTGTGGTTCACCGAGCCGCTGCATGGCATCCAGTCGGCGATTGTCGGGTTTCTTCCGGTGGTGGTGATGTTGTCCACCAAGCTGATTACCGACAAGGAGTTTCATTCCATGCAGTGGAGCGTGCTTTGGCTGGTTGCCGGCGGTATTGCCCTCGGCGACGGTGTCGGCAAAACCGGATTGGATAAATGGTTGATTGGCCTGGTGGATTGGGAACATATGGCTCCCGGGATGATCGCCGGCGCGCTGTGCGTCGCCGCGCTGTTGTTCAGCACGATTATCTCCAACAGCGCGACCGCGAACCTGCTGGTGCCGATCGGGATCAGCCTGACCGCCTCGCCGGATATCGCGATCAGCCCGATCACCTCGGCGATCTTCATCGCCATCGGCTCCTCGTTGGCGATGTCCCTTCCGATCAGCACCCCGCCCAATGCCATCGCCTACAGCACCGGTCAAATCCAGACCAAGCAGATGGCCCTTACCGGGGTTTTTATCGGCTTGGTCGGCATGCTTTTATTTATTTATGCGGCGCCATTGATCTGGAATATATTCGGCATCATGCCCGACTAAGACCATGACCGGCGAACGCACGTTTCTGGCCCGGTTTAATGAACCGGACGACGCGGTCGAATCCCGCATGATCGAGGAACTCGACGCGGTATTTGGCCATCCCCCGCGCCAGAAATTGCCGGCGGGCAGTATTCTTTTTCACCAGAACGATCCGCTCGACGGCATCCTGATCCTGATGGAAGGCACGGTTACCCTCTATCAGGTCATCGAAGGCAAGGAGGTGGTTTTTCACTCCCAAACCGTCGGTAAAATTCTTGGTTTGCTCGCCTTGACCCGGCATAGCCGTTCGTTTTTTAATTGCCGGGCGGTTACACCGGTAACGGTGATGAAGATCGGGTTTGATGAACTGGACCGGGCCCTGCAGGAGCATTCCAACCTGCTGGTGTCGTTTATCACGGTGCTGGTCCGCTCCATGGCCCGGCGCAACAAACGGCTGGTGGAGTTGCAAACCGAAATTCTCGGGTTGAACCGCAGTCTGGGGCAGGAACGGGATGCGCTTTCGCGGACATTGAAGGAATTGCAGCAGGCCCAGGCCTTGCTGGTGGAATCGGAAAAAATGGCCACCCTTGGCCAACTGGCCGCCGGCGTGGCGCACGAGCTGAACAATCCGGTTGCGGCGATCGGGCGGGCGGCGGATTTTGTGCGCGAGGATCTGCTGGCGCTGGCCGGCGAGTTGCCGGACGGCGAGGTGTTCCGGGAAATGCTGGAAAGGACCTTCCGCGCCACGCCGTTTTCCACCCGGGAACAGCGGGAGTTTCGCCGCCTGCTCGCGGGCGAACTCGGCGATGAAGCCCTGGCCGAACGCCTGGTGGCGATCGGCATTCACCAACCGGCCACCTATCACCTGCTGACGGAAAACCTGTCCGGAACGGGGGAGGAAACGTTGCGCCGGCTGGAGCGCTACCACCAGCTTGGCGGCGCCCTGCGCAACATCCTGCGCTGCGGCGAGCGCATCGCCGAGCTGGTGAAAAGCCTGCGCTCCTACGCCCGAGCCGACAGCACGGAAGGCGGTGAGATCAACGTTCATGAAGGCCTGGAAGACACCTTGCGGTTGTTTTCCAACCGGTTGCGTGACGTCACCGTCGAGCGGCATTTCGGGGATCTGCCCCCGATCCAGGCCCATGCCGGCGAGCTCAACCAGGTTTGGACGAATCTCATTGCGAATGCACTGGACGCGATGAAAAACCAGGGGCGCCTTGCCATCACCACGACCCGGCTTCCGGAAGATCGTATTGCCGTTCGTATTATCGACAGCGGACCCGGCATTCCGCCCGAGCATCTCGACAAAATTTTCAACCTGCGTTTCACCACCCGCCAGGGCCGCGTGGAGTTCGGGCTCGGCCTGGGTCTATCGATCAGCCATAACATCATCGCCCGTCACGGGGGGGCGATCGAGGTCCAGTCCCAACCGGGACGTACTGAATTTTGTGTAAAGCTTCCCATCTCGCGGGAGGCTGCTATAATCCCCGCCACCATTCCGGAGTCAGCATCATGAACCGTATTGTCATTCTCTGCGTCGAAGACGAGGCCGAAGTGCGCGAAGCGATCCTTCGTGATCTCGCCCCTTTCAAGCCCCAGATGCGGGTGGAGGCGGCGGAAGATGTTGACGATGCGCGGGCGGTGCTCCGCGAATGCGCGCAGGATGACGACCCGGTCGGATTGGTGTTGTGCGATCACCTCATGCCGGGCGTACGCGGCGTGGATTTTCTGATCGAATTGATGAAAGACCCGGCGTATGAGGCGACCCGCAAGGTGCTGCTGACCGGGCAAGCCGGTCTGGAGGACACCATTCGCGCGGTCAACGAGGCGCGGCTGCACCATTACATTGCCAAGCCTTGGAGGGCGGAGGAACTGCTTCAAGTCGTGCGCAATCAACTGACCGAATACGTTCTCTCCACCCAGGAAGATCTGATGCCGTTTATCGCCCAATTGGACGGTCCGCGGCTGCTGGAGGCCATAGCCGCCGGGAAGCGCGGCTGATCGAATGTTGAGCATGGCATGATGGAACGTCTGTTAACGAAAAGGCCCGCCCGGGCGGGCGCCGTCCGGGGAGGCGCCCGGTAATGAGCATTACCTCCCTGGTGGCCGATGCGGTAAAACGCAACGATTTGTGCCCATGCGGCAGCGGCTTGAAGTACAAGAAGTGTTGCATGGAAAAAGATGCGTCCGGCCCGGAACAGGCCCGGAATTATTACCGCAAGCACGGCATCCGCCTTAAAACCGCCGAAGACGTGGAAGGCATCCGGCGCTCCGGTCGGCTGGTGCTGGAACTACTGGAACTTGCCGCCACCCTGGTGAAGCCCGGCGCGGTTACCGGGGACATCGACCGGATTCTCGCCGATTACACCCGCCGCCATGGCGCGGTCAGCGCTCCCCTGCATTACCGCGGTTATCCCCGCAGCACCTGTATTTCGATTAACGATGTGATTTGCCACGGCATTCCCGGGGAGCGCGCCCTCGCCGAGGGCGATATCGTCAATATCGATGTAACAACAGTTCTGGACGGTTACTACGCCGACGCCAGCAAAACCTTTTTGGTGGGTGCGGTCAAACCCGAGGCCGCCCGCTTGGTGGAGGTTACCCGGGAGTGCTTGCGCCGCGGCATGCACGCGGTCAAGCCGGGCCATACGCTTGGCGACATTGGTTGGGCCATCCAGTCCTATGCCGAAGCCCAGGGTTGCTCGGTGGTGCGGGACTTTGTCGGCCACGGGATCGGCCTGGAATTTCACGAAGCGCCGCAGATCATGCATACCGGGCGGCGCGGCAACGGGATCAAACTTGTTCCCGGCATGGTGTTTACCATTGAGCCCATGATCAACCTCGGCCGCCCCGAGTCCCGCGTAATGAAGGACGGCTGGACCGCGCTGACCGTCGACGGTTCGCTTTCCGCCCAGTTCGAGCAAACCATTCTGGTCACGCCCGAAGGGTTTGAAAGCCTCACGCCCTACGAGCCGGAATTCTTTCTAAAACCTGTTTGAGCGTGGCGCGCGCTTCGGTTATCTTAAGGTGATATGGGTACTTCTCGACCATCCATGGTGTTGTTGCGTTGGACGCTGCTCGGGTTGCTCTTCGGGGCGACCTTCACCGTCTCCCGCTTGTATTCCAAGGAAGTCGCTCCCACGACCGAGCGGGACGAAGCGTACCGAACCATCGGCATGTTCACCCGTGCGCTGGAGCAGATTCGCTCGAGCTATGTCGATCCGGATACCGTCCAGTACGAAACCCTCATCCGCGGGGCGATCCGCGGCATGATGGATGCGCTGGATGAACACAGCCAGTTTCTCGACAAGCAGATGTACGACGACATGCAGGACGATACCCGGGGGCAGTTCGGCGGCTTGGGTATTGTCATCAGCCTCAAAGATAACGCCCTGACGATTGTCTCGCCGATGGAAGACACCCCGGGATTCCGCGCCGGTTTGCTCTCTGAAGACCGCATTCTGGAAATCGACGGCACGAGCACCGACGGCATCACCTTGCCCGAAGCGGTCAAGAAGTTGCGCGGCGAGCCGGGCACCAAGGTTTCCTTGAAGGTGCTTCGCCCCAAGACCCAGGAAGTTCGTGAGCTGACCCTCGAGCGCGCCGAAATCAAAGTGGCCAGCGTCAAGGACGCCCGCATTATCGAGGATGGCATCGGCTATTTGCGCATCACGCAGTTCAATGAGCCGACGGCAACCTACCTGCAGGGCGAGTTGGAAAAACTGAAGCAGGCAGGCATGCGCGCGCTGGTTCTTGACTTGCGCAACAATCCCGGTGGACTGTTGCGCTCGGCGATTGAAGTTAGCCAGAAGTTTCTGCGCAGCCGCGAGGTCATCGTTTCCACCCGGGGGCGCACCAACCGAGACGATCAGACCTTCCGGGCCGGCGGGCGCGAACGCCTCACCGATATTCCCATGGTGGTCCTGGTCAATGGGGGAAGCGCCAGCGCCTCGGAAATCGTCGCCGGCGCCTTGCAGGACCATAACCGGGCCGTCCTGATCGGCGAAAAGACATTCGGCAAAGGGTCGGTGCAAAGCGTGCTGCCGATGGAGGAAGGCACCGCCTTGCGTCTCACCACCGCCCGGTATTTCACCCCGGCCAACCGCATGATTCACGAGCAGGGGATCGAACCCGATATTCTGGTGCCCATGGCCCCGGACGACTGGCGTCGGCTGATGCAGCAACGCGCCCGCGACGAAAATCCCCTGGCCTTCAGCGATCAGGAAACCGAAGAGGAGCGGGTGGTCGATGTTCAGTTGGAACGCGCCCTTTCCGTGCTCAAGGGGATCATGACGTTTCAAGCGCGTAGTTCGCGCTGAGCGCATGCTCCGGTGACTGTCGCCATGCTGCTCGGTATCGAAACCTCGTGCGATGAAACCGCGGCGGCCGTTTTGGACTGCGATCACCGGGTGCGGTCCAGTATTATTTTCAGTCAGGTCGCCGATCATCAACCTTACGGCGGCGTGGTTCCGGAACTCGCATCCCGCTGTCATGTACAGGCGCTTTCCGGCGTGGTTGAAACCGCGCTCGCCGAGGCTGGAATCGGGTGGGATGCGGTCAGCGGCCTGGCGGTTACGCGGGGTCCCGGCCTGGCCACGTCCCTGCTAACCGGCGTGGTGTACGCCCGCGCTTTAGCCACCCGGTTGTGTGTTCCGCTTTTTGGGGTGAACCACCTGATCGGGCACCTGCATTCCATTTGGCTGCGCGGGGACGAGCCGCCGCTCGCGCCGATGTATCCGCACCTCATTCTCCTGGTTTCCGGCGGCCACACCTGCCTGGTGCGCCGGGATGATCCTCAGACCTGGCGCGTACTGGGACAGACACTGGACGATGCCGCCGGCGAAGCGCTCGATAAGGGCGCCCGCCTGCTCGGTCTCGGCTATCCCGGCGGACCGGAGATTCAACGCCTGGCCGTATCCGGCGACCCATCCGCGATTCCGTTTCCGCGAGGATTGCCCGCACCGGGAAGCGGCGGGTGGGACCATCCCTTTTCCTTCAGCGGATTAAAAACCGCCTTGCTGTATCATCTTCGTAAAAACCCGGGCGACCTTGCCGTCGATCGCCTCCCTCATGTCGCGGCCTCGTACCAGGCGGCGGTGGTCGACACCCTGATCCGCCGGGTGGAACAAGCGTGCCGGGAGGCGGGAGACATCGCCCTCATCGGTTGCGCCGGCGGCGTTGCCCGGAATCAACGGTTGCGCGAGGCGTTAAACCAATTGGGCCAACGGATCGGGCGACCGGTTGTCTTCGCCGCGCCGGATGTTTGCGCGGACAATGCGGCGATGATTGCCGCCGCGGCCGCGGCCTGTTATGCCCCGCTTTTTCCGGATGGTTCCGGAACCGACGTTGATCCTAATCTTGCCGTCACCACGAGGTAGGGCCATGAATGAAACCGGAATAGGCATTGTTCGCGGGTTGTTGGGAATCGGGTTCTTGTTGCTGATCGGCTGGGCGCTTTCAGAAAACCGGCGGGGCATTAACCGTCGCCTGGTCGCCTCCGGGGTCATGCTTCAACTGGCCATCGCCTTTGCCGTATTGAAAGTCGGCTGGATTCGCGCGGGTTTTGAACAGGTCTCCCGGTTTTTTGTCGCGCTGATGGATTTTTCCCGCAGCGGCGCCGAGTTTTTGTTCGGCGGTTTGATGGACCCGGCCAGCTTCGGCTTTATTTTTGCGTTTCAAGTGCTGCCGACCATCGTGTTTTTTTCCGCGCTCACCTCGGCGCTCTATTATTTGAACCTGCTGCAATATCTTGTTTACGGCATTGCCTGGATCATGCATCGGACCATGCGGCTATCCGGGGCGGAAAGTCTGGCCGCCGCGGCCAACATCTTTGTCGGTCAAACCGAAGCTCCGCTGGTCGTCAAGCCGTACTTGGAAAAAATGACCGACTCGGAAATCATGGCGTTGATGACCGGCGGCATGGCCACCATTGCGGGGGCGGTGCTGGTCGCGTATGTGGGGATTCTTGGCGGGAACGATCCGGTGCTGATGCAGTATTTTGCCACGCATCTGCTGGTCGCCTCCATTATATCCGCGCCGGCCGCCCTGCTAACCGCTAAAATGATGGTGCCGGAAACCCGGGAAATTGACCACGAACTGCTGGTGCCACGGCACCGCATGGGCAGCAACCTGATCGATGCATTGACCCGGGGCGGCGCCGAGGGGGTCAAGCTCGCCGTGAATGTCGCCGCCATGCTGTTGGTGTTTACCGCGATGATCGCCCTGGTAAACTACCTGTTGCACGATGCTTTGGGATCGTGGACCGGTTTGAATGAACGGATTGCCTCCTGGAGTGACGGACAGTACAAGGGGCTTTCGCTGCAACTGATTCTCGGGTTCGTGTTCGCGCCGGTGGCCTGGTTGATCGGGGTGCCATCGGGTGATTTGTTGTTGATCGGCCAGCTTCTCGGTGAAAAAACCGTGTTGAATGAATTTTATGCCTATGTGACGTTCGGACAACTCAAGGATGCCGGTATGATCACCTCGGAAAAGTCCATCCTGATCGCCACCTACGCGCTCTGTGGCTTCGCGAATTTTGCCTCGATCGGGATTCAGGTCGGTGGTATCAGCGCCCTTGCTCCGGGGCAGCGGGAAACCCTGGCCCGGCTTGGATTCAAGGCATTGGTGGGTGGAACCATTGCCGCCCTGATGACCGCCTGCGTCGCCGGGATGTTGATCTGATTGGAACACACGCCATGGGACTCTACGACCGGGATTATATGCAGGAGGGCCCGCGCCGACGCCCTGAACCGCCGTCCGCTCCGCGTCCGCGCGTCCGGGATCCGGTGGAGAAGGCTCCGCTCTGGGCCCGGATCAAGTTTCGGTTGTGGTTGTTGTTCCGCCGCCGTTAAGGCTCGCTGCCGGTCGCCTTATCGCCGACTGGCTGAACAAAGACATCCAGGATTTGTCCGTCGATCGCCACGGTTCGCACCGTGCGCTGTCGCTCTTCCAGGGTCACCTCAAACAGATGATTCACGGATGCGGTCAACCGGAATTCCGGAGACTCCTGCACCGTTCGCGGTAAACGGAGGTTTGCCGACCAGGCGCCGTCGCCCAGATACACGATACCCTCGGGATGGATTTTCCCGTTGCGCAGCGGGTGGGTGATTTTTAAAGCGTGATCGTGATGCTCAAAAGCCAGGCGTATGCCATGCGCCTCGAAAAGCGGGGCCCAAACTTCCCGGATTTCCGCATTCAGCGGATCGCTGGGATCCCGCACCGAGGGGTATGCCGGAACGTGATAGACCGGGAACACATGCGGAAAATGTTCGCGTTCGGCCAGGCGCGCGGCCAACCACCGGGCCTGCGGGCCGCTCACCGGCGTGGTGTGTCCACTGTCGAGCAGCAGGAAACTGGCGTAATTCCCGATATCCAGAACGGCATAGCCGGGGTGGCCGGGCATGGCAAACAACCGGTAGAAATAGGGCGCCACGCGGCGCTGCCATTCCGGTCCGGGACGGTAGTCCTCGTGGTTGGTCAGGTAGTGGTCCCGCATTTCATGGTTTCCGATGGTCACCACGACCGGAATCAAGCGGCCATCCGGTGCGCGTAGATGTTCATAAAACGAATGGAAATACCGGAACCACCGGCCGACATTTTCACCACGGCCATCGGCATAGGCGAGGTCGCCTCCGATCACGCAGAAGTCGGGGTCCAGCGATCCGGCCAATCGGTTCATGCGGTCCATCACCGCGCCTTCTTGAAAGACATCGCCACCCTGCAAAAAGCGCACCGGGCGATTCAGGTCGGCTGGCAACGTCCGAAAGCGGTATTCGTTGGTTCGACCCGCGTATTGAAAGACATACGTCCGATCCGGTGAAAGTCCGGTTATTTCGACGGTATGAATCATGCGGTCGGTGGCGGGCAGCGCTTCGCTCCGGCCGAATGCCGTTTGCCAGGCGTCATGGTTTTCCTCCCGGAAACGAATTTTGCCGGAAGGTTCGTTCTCCTCGCTGATCCAATGAACGGTCATCGTGGTGGTCGGATCGTTTTGCCAGGTCAGGTACAGCGCCGTGGGTTGATAAAGCAAGCCCTCGGCGTTTATGTAGGCAAACCGATTGGGTCCTTCTTCCCAGGCGTGATTGATCAGAAATTTGAACTCATAAACGCCGGGCGACCATTTCAGCTCGTCCACGGCCAGGCGCCAGAGCGCCGGGTTATCCGGGTTGCGGTGCATGGCGTGGTCACTTCCCCAGTCGTCTCCGGAGTGGCGAACCGATACGGTGTCGGCCTCCCGTTCCTGGAGCATCAGCGTCGATGATGGTATTTGTCCGGGAATTCGTTGGTCTGACAGGCTCAGCGGTTGGGCGCTGGCTTGCAGGGAGACCAGGACCAGGATGGCAAGGTGGCGAAACAGATGGTTCATGCATCAAGGGTAATCGTGCTTTCCCGATGGGGCAACTCTTTCCCGGGCCGCCTTCCTGCCGGTGGTCGTGTTCGCGCCTGGTCAGGCATGAATAGCCTTTGCGTTCCGGTAAGGACTTGTTTTTCCCGGTTTCTCGGCTACTACTAGTGCCCACGAAGGAAATCGTCATGAGCCATCCAGAACCCGAAACCGCCCCGAAACCGTCCCATTTTATCCGCGACATTATCGCCGCCGACGTCGAAGCCGGCCAGCATGGCGGCGCGGTGATCACCCGTTTTCCGCCCGAGCCCAACGGTTACCTCCATATCGGTCACGCCAAGGCGATCTGCCTGGACTTCGGCATGGCCCGTGAATTCGGCGGGCGCTGCCACCTGCGCATGGACGATACCAATCCCGCCAAGGAATCCATGGAATACGTCGAAGCGATCATGCAGGACGTCCACTGGCTGGGATTCGATTGGGGAGATCATTTTTATTTTTCCGCCGACTACTTTGAGCGGATGTTTCAGGTTGCCGAGGACCTGATCCGGCAAGGCAAAGCCTATGTTTGCGAGTTAACCAGTGAGCAGTGGAAAGACTACCGGGGCGTTCCCACCCGGCCCGGCAAGGAAAGCCCTTTTCGCCGCCGCACCCCGGAGGAAAACCTCGCGCTGTTTCACCGGATGCGCAACGGCGACTTTCCCGATGGCTCGCTCTGCCTGCGCGCCAAGATCGACATGGCCTCGCCCAACATGCACCTCCGTGATCCGGTCCTGTACCGCATCATGCGGGAAAACCACTACCGCACCGGCGATGCCTGGTGCATTTACCCGATGTATGATTTCGCCCATCCGCTGGAAGATGCGTTTGAGGGGGTCACCCATTCGCTCTGCACGTTGGAGTTCGAGGTGCATCGCCCGCTCTACGATTGGGTGGTGGAGTCCTTGGCATTGCCCTACCGGCCTCGCCAGTATGAATTCGCCCGCCTGAACCTCACCTACACCGTGATGAGCAAACGCAAGCTGCTACAGCTCGTCCAGGAGAACCGGGTTGGCGGGTGGAACGACCCGCGCATGCCGACGATCTCGGGCATGCGGCGGCGCGGGTATCCCCCCGAGGCGATCCGGCAATTCTGCGACACCATCGGCATCACCAAATACGAAAGCCTGACCGATGTCGCTCTGCTGGAACATTGCGTGCGGGAGCGCCTCAACAAGGTCGCCGAACGCCGCATGGCGGTATTCAAGCCCCTGCGGGTGCGACTTGAAAACGCCGACGAGGCGCCGGCCTCGGTCCGCGCCGTCAACAATCCCGAAAATCCCGAAGCGGGGGAACGTGAAATTCCCTTCGGCGCGGAGTTGTTCATCGAGCAGGATGACTTCATGCTCGACCCGCCCCCCAAATATTTCCGTCTGGCTCCCGGGCGCTCCGTGCGTATCCGGTACGCGGGTTACCTGACGTGTGTCGGGGTGGAAAAAAACGCGGCGGGCGAGGTTGAAACGGTGATGTGTCGCTGGTCGCCCTCCAATGCCGACATCAAGGTAAAAGGGACGATTCACTGGGTTCCGGCCAATGCGCCTGTGGCGGAGGTCCGTCTCTACGACCGCCTGTTCACCGTCGAGGAGCCGGACCGGGATGACACCCGTCCGTTTACCGATTTTCTCAATCCGCAATCGTTGGAAACGGTCACCGCGCGCATTGAGCCGGCCCTGGTTCAAGCCGCGCCGGGCACGTATTGCCAATTTGAGCGCATCGGTTATTT
>CALMYG010000107.1 GCA_937873455.1 uncultured Verrucomicrobiota bacterium | reverse complement strand
GGATGTGTATTACGAAGATGAGCTGATTGAAACGGCGCGTTGCACGGAAATCTCACCGGTAACCGACGGGCCGGTATTTTCCGAGTTTACTGTTTCGTTCGCGGTCGGCGCGGCTTCGTCGATCCGCCAGACCATTCGCCTGCGGCGCGGCTCGGCGCGATTGGATTTTATCACCGGGGTGGACTGGCACGAAGAGCGGCGCTTGTTGCGCGTGCATTTTCCCACCAACATTGTGGCCGCCCAAGCCACCTACGACATCCTGTTCGGCACCATCCAGCGTCCGACCCATCGCAACACCGCGCGCGACATGGCGATGTTTGAAGTGTGCGGACATCGTTATGCCGACCTGTCGCAACCTGACGCGGGCGTCGCCCTCCTCAATGACGGCAAGTTCGGTTATCAGGTCAAAGGCAACGAACTCAGCCTCACCCTGCTTGCCTCGCCGATGGTGCCGGACCCGGACGCGGATCGGGGGAACCACATCTTTACGTATGCTATCCTGCCGCATACAGATGATAACCGAAACATTACCATTCGAAACGAAGCCGGCGCCCTGAACCGGAAGCCGCTTCTATGGGCAAGCCGGACTCAGAAACAGGATGCGCGACTTCCCGTAATGCTGACGGGGAACAATACCACTCTGGAAACACTAAAATTGGCTGAGGATGGCGATGGATGGATCGTAAGGGTCGGTGAAACATCCGGCGCAATCACTCACGCCACCTTGAAATTCGATAAAACATCGCGGGTAAATGAAACGAATGCTGTCGAGAAAAACATACACGATTCTGAACGGATAGGGTCGAACCTTTCCTTCACCCTCCATCCGTTCCAAATCAGGACGTGGCGGGTTCGTCCGGTCTCATAGCCTATCCTGCAACCGCTTCAACCGATCCGCCGCCCACGGAGGGGCGGCCTACACCCAATCCGCCGCCCACGGAGGGGCGGTCTACAACCGATCCGCCGCCCGCAGAGGGGCGGTCTACAACCGATCCGCCGCCCACGGAGGGGCGGTCGACAACAGAATCATTTAAGGCACCGGTTGCAAGCTGACATTCCGTACGCGAATATCGCCGCGACCTTTGGCAAACCACAGCTCCAAGTTGGTGAAATTCACGCTCCAGTGAATCATATCCGTTTCACGTTTCTTGCGCGCGGAATCCCATTCCACATGATTCTTGATGCCGTCGCGCATGGTTTGCTTCATCTCGTTAAAATCATTGGGACCAAATTTTCCCGTGAATTCGACGTCAACCTTTTGCCATTCGCCGGTGACCTCCAACTGATTGCTGATATGACTTTGTCGGCTGTTCAACAGCGACCAGGAAGCGCCCCAGAATGGCGCATGCACAATGTAATTGATGCGTCCATAGCGGCCCTCGCCACCATCGCCTTTGACTTCAAACGACAAACGGTAACGCCGTCCGTTTTCGATGACAACACGCTGGATTAAAGCCACGGCATTTGCCGGATGATGATGATCGGCGAACAAACCGGATATCAGAACGCCTTCTGCGCGCGCATCAATTTTGGGCCGTGGCGCATCTTTTAGATAGCCGTCGTAAATCTTGAACTCCCATCCAATGTGGTTATTCATAAACGTGCCATTACGGACAAGCTCTTGAGCCTGCAGCGAAGCGCCAACAACCATCATGGCGGCACCGAGCAGCAAGGCGCGATGCGAAACGCATTTACGATATTTGGTAATTTTCATATCGAATCCTTCCGTTCAATTGACTGATCCCATGATTGATACCCCTATCGGGCCTCCACGGGGTAGACACAATTACGACACCTCGTTAAGTATTTGCGCCATTGTATTCGAGCAGGCATTGCCGCAGACGAAACTCGATTCCGATCGGTGGATATGATGGTGCGCTTCCTCATAGATAACGCGTTTCCGGCATGGCCGGCAATCCATACGAATTGATCAGATTAACACCCGGATTGGCGCTACATGCATAGCGGAATCCGCATGGGGTCCTGACGCATGCGGAAGATAGCTGAATCGAGTCGCCCTCCATTCTGGCATCTGCCGTGTGATAGATCCCGTCCTCTCCACATAATTCAAATGCTCGAGGTGACTGGCCATCGGTGGTTTGTAGCCCGGACCCCACATGGTCGAAGGTTATAGTAAGCGCATTTGCCTCACGGTTCATCCTGTTCACCAAGGGAAAATCCGCGTTAACCCCTTGGCCATGGATATGCCGCAAGGCGAGGTTGGCCAATCGTTCGCCAACCGGTTGCTTGTCGGCGGGATGAATATCCTGCGGGTCGCCAACATCAATCGTCACCGCCATGGCGGTGGCGGGTAACTCCAGCGCCTTGGTTTGGGCCTCGCGAATGACAGACCAATCGCCGCCGCCAATAAAGTTCGATAATTGCACAAATAGAAAGGGCAACTCTGGAGATGAAAACACTTCGCGCCAGCTTTGGATCAGACCTTTGAACAAGTCGGCATAGGTTCCGGCGCGACCGGAATTCGATTCACCCTGGTACCAAATCACCCCGCGGAACGATGTGAACCGCAAGGGATGGATCATGCCATTGTAATTGTGCCCGGGCCGGTGGTGGGGTTCCAGTCCGACCGGTAAAAACGGGCGGGTGGCAAAGAGGTCGGGCGGTGGCGGTGGCAAGCGGTGTTCAACTTGGTACCGCCAGTCCCCGGCAAGCGGCGCTACGACATCCATATCCGCCTCGCACACCAACCGCATCTCTGAAGCAGGCCCGGCGAATCCGCCAAAACCGAAATGATCAAAAACCCGCACCGCCAACGTGATGACAGAACCGGTAAGCAAGGCCCCCGGCACCCGGTACCGCCGGGGCTTGGAATAAGCCTCGTGGGTTTTCCGGTCGAGACCGCCAACCCGGACGCCATTCACATAGGTATCGTCATAATCGTCAACCGGGCCCAACTCCAGAATAGTATCACGGCCACGCATCGCTTCGGAAATAACCACCATCCGCCGAAACCACACCACGCCGTTGAATTGCATGTCCGGGTAACGTTGCCACATCCCGGGAAGAGGCATCGACGGCCAATCCCGGTCATCAAAGTCCGCGGATGCCCAGCCGCGCCCGACGCCCAGATTGCCGGGGTCGCGCGGCATGTGCTCAAGCTCCCAGGCATGCACTTTTGTGCCGGCCAATTCCTGCAACTCATCATAACGACCGCGGTATTGTTCATGATCGGCCCAGATGGTTTCGATCACCTTGTTGGCGGGCTTCACGACCGACGGCAGCCATGCCTCCGCCGGTGTACCGCCCCAGGCAGCGATAACGATACCGACTGGCACATTCAAGACTTCATGCAAACGCCGGGCATGAAAAAAAGCCACCGCTGAACATTCGCCGGCGGTTTCCGGCGTCATCAGCCGCCACGTCGCGTCGATCTCTTCCGAAGGTTCGGGCAGCGCACGTTGGGGTATGGTCACAAAACGTATGCCGGGAATATTCGCCTGCTCCATATCCTTACGACTTGGTGGACATTGGGCCAGCATCCATTGCATGTTGGATTGACCGGACGCCAACCAGACCTCGCCAACCAGAACATCACGCACGACCCGCTCTTCACGACCTCGTACCAGCAGTTCAAAGGGACCACCCGCCGCGCCGGCGGGAATCGAGACCGACCACTCACCGCGTTCATCGGCCACCGCCACACCTTGCCGACCCCGGAAAGCCACGAGAACTTCCTGCCCGGGATGATCGCGACCGTTCACCCGCAGGGGCGCATCACGCTGCACGACCATATGATCGCTCACCGGCGGTGCAATGTAAAAACCGGGACGGTTCACACCGACGCCCCCCACATCACCCGATCCACCAGACGGGATAATTCCTGATGTTCACGATCGCCCTCGGCATATTGGAAGTGACCGGCCGACAACACATACTGATGCCCATAACGCGCCATGGGATTGCTGACCGCAAACTGACCGGGAGGAGCCACCGACGGATCGAACAAGGCCGGGGCGGTTACGTTGGGAATCGTGATCCGGGTCGCGGCAGTTCCCGCATCGTAATACTGGAGAACATCGATCACCTCCGGATGCTCTTGGGCATAGAGCCGCACCGCTTCGCCGCTGCCCTGGCCACGGCAGTTCAAGCGTATCGGCTGATGGCCGAATGTCGGGACGCTCATGACGCAATGCGTGAATCGCGAATCAAAGGGCATGGCCAGCGCGCCCAGCCCGCCGCCAAAACTATCGCCAAAATACTTCATGTCGGTAAAAGAGCGCTCGAAATACGTTTCAAGAACGCGAGCGGATGACCATACCGCGGCAACACACGTCCGAATGATATACGTGTCACGATGGGCGATGCCATGAAGGACGTGCTTATAACAATCATTCGGCAATTCAGGGTCGGACGAAAGATGAAATCCCGGCGCACAGAAAAAAAGAAAGGCGGCATGTTTATTCGGTACATCAGGTGCGTCGCGTCCGCCGTAACCGTGGCCGACGACTGCCGCCGTATCGAAGCTCCCCCCCACCGGGGTCATCAGCCATGCTCCGACCTTCACACCGTGCAGGGTTGAGTACCGTAGCGCATGCAGCGTGTAGTCGGGGGTTGGGCTTTCCAGCTCACGGATGTGCAAATCCAGCGGCGTGGCTTCGTTTTCCATCCAGGTTTCCCGCCAAAACGCATCGAAATCGTCGGGTCCCGCGGGTGGTTGCACGGCAAGAAGCGCCGTACGGTCATAGCCACAGGTTGGATCAAAGGGAAATTCATGCTGAAACGACGTCATAATACTCCGCAAACTATCTTGTATCCTGAAGATTACCATAATCGCCTCACACGACAAATCGCCGCCGCCGCATTCTGCTTGAAACCGTTAAAAATAAGCGACCCTCCTCCGGCATCCCGATATAGTGGCGACCTCATGCGTAACCGACCATCAGCTTCCCGATCATGACCACTATACAGGAGCACCGCATCACGATGAAAATGAAGCATCTAGCCGTAACCGTTATTATCGCATGGACCGCCATGTCATCGATGGCCGTTTCTTTCAACCGTCCCGTTCTGGTTGACTGGGGACATGATTGGGGATCCGCTTGGTATCGCCAACGCGCCGATCAGGAATCCAACAGCCCGTGGCGTAATCTTGCTGACGAGGACCTGAACGGAAATGGCACTACCGAGGATGATCAAATCCGGGGCTGGCCATTCGATGATGATGTCCCGCTAAGTCCTCAGAATATCGTGTACGATTACACCTATCCATCCGCGCGATTTTACGGCGCGGCAATCGTCTCGGTAACGGATCTTCCTCAAAAGGAAGACGGCAGCGGGTTTATCAACGTATCCGCGCCAAGCGAGGGCCATATCAATCAAAACCACGAACTGCGCGACGATTGGAATCTGATGAGCATGCCCTCCATCAAGCGGGAGCCGGAGCGTTCCCGGTATGCCGGCGCCATGCTGGTTTATTGGAAAAAAGAAGATTTCCTCAATGGGGGCGACCGGTTCTCCGTCGCGCTCGACGATGAAAGTTATATCGGCGTTTTTGTTTCCCGATATTGGGGCGGCATCAACTGGGGCCGCTGGGTTATTCGGCAAAACGGACAGTTTTATATTTCCGAGGCCACGTTCGCCGGCCAGACCGAACAGTTTGATCTTACCGATTCCAGCCCGGATAACGGCGCGCGAAATCCGGTGGTACGTACCACCCACACGATCAACCCCTCCAGTACGCGTTGGGCCCTCTATCATCCCGAGGCGCCTCACAAGGTTTTCTTCGATTCCGGCAAGGCGGAATTCAACGAGCAACGCTTCGACAACATCGATGGCGTCGGTTTCCTGGCCCAGCGCGATTTATCCATCGGGCGTCCCGTGGCGGGTGGCTTGTGGGATTTGCCCCACGGCCTCGGCGAGCCCATTGCCCTCAAATTCAATGCGGTACAGGTTCGGGCCCGCATCGCCGCTCCGGCCGGTTGGTCGTCGGTGCTGACCATGGAACCGGTACCTGATGCCTCCGCCGAAGCTACGGCCACCCGACGACCGGTTCGTTATCATGAGTGGCTCAAGGTGTGGCGCTGGGCGGTAAGCAACCAGCGCGCTTCCCGGTTCTCCGAGGGATTCGAACGCTATGAAATGGGAGGCTATAGCTTCCTCAACGATGCGGCGATGGGTCGCATGGCCACCGGGCGTTATCCGTCCCACACGCCGGCTGAACCGGTAACCATGATCTCCTGGCATGATGCGATTCTTTGGTGCAACGCCCTTTCCGAAAAGGAAGGTCTTGAACCCGCGTACTATGCCGACCCGGGCCACACGACGCCCCTTCGCTCGGTTTTCGACCGTTCCAAAAAGGAATTGCGCGACGAACGCCCCGCCGTTTACTGGAAGCAAACGGCTACCGGTTACCGCTTGCCCACCCTGGCCGAATGGTCAGCCCTTCAAACCGATGGCGCCGGAGCGGAAGAACCGCCCATCTCCGAATACATCTGGGATGCCGACGGCGCCAGCTACGATCCCGCCCGGCAAACCCATCGGGTGGTAGCGGGGGCCAGCGACCGAACCGCCGAAGAGCCCACCTTGATGCCGTTTGGCGAAAAGCCTTTTGAGGGTTCCTACGACATCAGCTTCCGGGTTCTGCGCGCTCCCGCGAATGCGCTGTCGGCCGCCGCCGGTTTGAATCCGGCCACCCGCACCCTTCGCCCCGATGACATCATCCGGCCGGCCCGCGTCATGCCGGAGGAACAGCTACGCAGCATGGCGGAGAAAATTCTTGGCCTCATTCCCGTCGCCGGAGCAGGCGGACTTCCCGACAACGACAATCATGGACGTGCCTACCCGGAAACCGGGCACTATGACCTCGCCTTCGCCCGCATGGAGACGCCCTATACGTTGTGGAATCTGGTTCGCCAATGGGCAAGCATGAACCGGGGCTACCGGTTTAATCATGCCGGTGATATGGGAAGCTTGCAGTACACCCTTCCGGGAGTTGATACCTTCACCTATTCGCGTGAAGAACCGGTCACCCACATTACCTGGTTGGATGCGGTGGTCTGGTGCAACGCCTTGTCCGAACTGATGGGACGTGATCCGGTATACCGCACCCAGTCAACCGGCGAACCGCTGCGCGACGCCAACACCCATCGCGTTCCCATGTATGCCGAATATGCCTACCCCAATACCGGACGTTATGCCAATCGACCGGTTGATACCGGCGCGGTGATTGATCTTAAAACGGAAACCGGTCGCACCGGCTTCCGTCTCCCCACGCTCGCGGAATTCGAGGCGGCGCATGAGCGGTCGCCTTCGCTCGACCATGGCTGGTTTGCCGAAAACTCCGGCGGTAAAACCCATCCTGTGGGGGCCAAACAACCGAACACACGTGGTTTGTACGACATGGACGGCAATGTCCAGGAAATGACCTTCGGCGATTGCAACCTTTTCGGGCAAATTCGCGCCGGCAACACCTTTGCCGACCCGGCCGGTATCTATCCGCATTCCATGACCCGGAAGGAATTACCCGCGGTGGGCCGTTCCTACCTGGGATTCCGTGTCGTCGCTCGACCACAGCCATAAACCTGAGGACCCTATGATGAAAACATGCAAAACGATTTTTCCAATATGCGCCGCGCTGTTCGCCGGTGTACTCCTGTTTACCCCCATGCCACTCAGGGGCATGCCGCAACCCGAAACGGAGCCGTCCGCACCATCTCCTTCAGAAGGAGATCCGGTATCCGTTGTTGAATTCGCGCCCATTCCTATTCCGGAATCGAATGATCCGGCAAAAACGAAACCGGTCCGGAAGTCAACCGCGCGTTACGGAATTAACTTCTACGCGCCCAAAGACTGGAATCGGATGCAGCCGCTTCTCAACATCATGAAACTCAGCCGGCCCTGGATCAGCCAGAACGACTCCACCTGGGACACCCAACAGCCCCTGGAAGTAGATGAACGCGGATACGTCAAACGATTAGCCCCCGGACAGTGGGCGGCCACCGTGATGCTGACGGAAGTAGGCGACAATTTCCCCGGCGGTTCCTACATTTTTCTGTACGAGGGCGAAGGCGAGTTCGCATGGAAAGGGAACTCCCGCCTGATCGAGGCCGCCCCCGGGCGACATGTCGTTCACGTCACCCCCCGCGAACAAGGATTCGTCCATCTCGTCCTCACCGCCGTAAACCCGAATAACTACCCGCGCAACATGCGGTTTGTCCGGGAAGCGTTTGAATCGACGTTCGAGACCCAACCCTTCGCACCCGAAATGATCGACTTGTGGGGCGACGTCGACACCATCCGCTTCATGGATTGGATGCTGATCAACAACAGCAAAATCGCGGACTGGGAAGACTTCCATCATCCCGATGACCGAACCTATTACGAGCGGGGAATTCCCCTGCCGGTCATCGCCCGCCTGGTCAATCAGCTCAAGGTCAACGCCTGGATTTGCGTTCCGCATCTCGCTACCGATGCCACCATCCGGAAGATGGCCGAATTCATGCGTGATCACGTTGACCCGGAATTGACGGTGTATTTCGAGTTTTCCAACGAGGTATGGAACGGCATGTTCGCCCAGACTCGTTACGCGCAAGCCCAAGGTCAGGCCATGGGATTGGACGAGGCGGGATGGAGAGCCGGCGCGTTGTACCATGCCAAGGATTGCCGCAGAATGTTCGACATTCTCGACGAAGTCTATGCGGATCATGCGCGCGAGCGCTATCGCAAGGTGCTTGCCTCGCAGGCCGCCAATATCGGTTTCGTCAGGATTGTCGTCGATGCCGATGAGGTGTACCGCCACGCCGATGTCCTGGCCATCGCGCCATACCTCACGTTTAATGTCCCGGAGGCGCCTAGCTCTTGGCAACCGGACATGCCGATTGCGTCCGTTGTTGCCGATTGGAACCTCGACCAACTCTTCTCCTATTTGAATGACAAGGCGCTTCCGCAATGCCTGCGTTGGATGGATGAATCCATGAAGCTGGCCAATGAACGAAATCTCGGACTCACCTGCTACGAGGCTGGCCAGCACCTCACCGCCCTTGGTAACGCCAACCGGAACACCAAACTGGTGGAACTGCTGCACAGCGCCAACCGCGACCCGCGTATGGGCGATCTTTACACCAGTTATCTGAACCATTGGACCCAAATTGGCGGCGGCTTGATCTGCCTGTTTAATTCCGATCAGCCCTACTCCCCGGCCGGATCGTGGGGATTGCTGGAGTATATCAAGCAGGATCCCTCGACCTCCCCAAAATTGATGGCGGTTCGGCGTTGGGCGGCCGGTCTGCGATGAAGTAACGCGCCCCGGCGCGGGGCGAGGCGCATCCCTGATTGGTTGACCGATTCCCATTCCTTCATGATCACCCCATCCGGATCATGAAGAAGATCATGCAACGCGCCTGACTTCTTTATGCGCCGCAGGCGCA
>CALMYG010000106.1 GCA_937873455.1 uncultured Verrucomicrobiota bacterium | reverse complement strand
GAGATACGCACATAGCCCTCAAATAAAGGCCCCGAAGGCAATAATTTCAGTTGCAATCTCGATTAAATTGGTAGATATAGTGCGGTATGAAATCGCATGAAGAGTTGTTGGCCGCATTTGTCGGGGTAAACCTGGATGATCCTTCGGCGCTTTTAGACAAAGCGCTTTCGTTGTGGCATCCGCGGATTGCATTGGCTTCGAGTTTCAGCCTGGAGGATGCGGTGATCATTCACCTGCTTTGTTCCTTGCGCCCGGATGCGGTGGTGTTTGCGCTGGATACCGGGCGGCTGAATCCGGAGACGTATGAATGCGCGGAGGCGCTCCGCCAACGATACGGGGTGGCCATTCAATGGTATTTTCCCGAAAGAACCGCCGTGGAGGCGCTGGAGCGCGAGAAGGGTTTGTTTTCCTTCCGGGAAAGCGTGGAAAACCGCAAGGAGTGCTGCGGCATCCGCAAGGTCGAGCCGCTGCATCGCGCGTTGTCCGGGCTCGACGCCTGGATCACCGGCCTGCGCCGCGAACAAAGCGTGACCCGCACCGATCTGCAACCGGTGGAAATCGACGCGGCCAACGGCGGGATCGTAAAAATCAACCCGCTACTGAACTGGTCGCTCGACGATCTGTGGGCGTTTACCCGCGAACACCGGATTCCCTACAACCGTCTTTATGACCAAAACTATACGTCCATCGGATGTGCTCCTTGTACCCGGTCCATTGCGCCGGGCGAAGACCAGCGGGCCGGCCGCTGGTGGTGGGAAAACCCCGAACACAAAGAATGCGGCTTGCATAACAACCCGCGACGGCCCATTAATCCCAAACACTAAATCATGAAATCACATACCTTATCCCATCTGGACGTGCTGGAAGCGGAATCGATCCAGATCATGCGCGAAGTGGCGGCGGAATTTGAGCGTCCGGTGCTTCTGTTTTCCGGCGGCAAGGATTCCATCTGCATGTTGCGGATCGCCGAAAAGGCCTTCCGTCCGGCCCGGTTTCCGTTTCCGCTGATGCATATTGATACCGGCCACAACTTTCCCGAACTGATCGACTTTCGTGACAAACGCGCCGCCGAACTCGGCGAGAAACTGATTGTCCGCACCGTCGAAGACGCGCTGGCCAAGGGCATCGCCCGCCAAACGCCGGGGGAAACCAGCCGCAACCGCCTGCAGACCCCCACCCTGCTCGCCGCGATCGAGGAGTTTAAATTCGACTGCGCCCTCGGCGGGGCCCGCCGCGACGAAGAAAAAGCCCGCGCCAAGGAACGCGTTTTCTCCTTCCGCGACGCCTTTGGACAGTGGGACCCCAAAAACCAGCGCCCCGAACTCTGGAACCTCTACAACGGACGGATCAACCCCGGCGAACACATGCGGGTGTTTCCGCTCAGCAACTGGACGGAACTGGATATCTGGCAATACATCGACCGGGAAAATCTGGAAATTCCCTCCATCTACTTCAGCCACGAGCGCGAGGTTATCCGTCGTGACGGCCAGTGGCTCCCGGTCAGCGATCTTTTGCCGAAAAAGCCCGGCGAGGCCTCGCACCACCTGCATGTCCGGGTGCGCACCATCGGCGACATCTCCTGCACCGGGTGCGTGGAGTCGACCGCCACCACCGTGGCCGACATCATCACGGAAATCGCCGCCGCAAAAGTTACCGAGCGCGGCAGCCGTGCCGACGACAAGCGTTCGGAAACCGCCATGGAAGACCGTAAACGCGAAGGCTATTTTTAGCGGCGACGCTAAAAACAACATTCAACACCGAACACCGAAACCCTTTTATGGACAACACCGAACTACTTCGATTCACCACGGCCGGATCCGTGGACGACGGCAAAAGCACCTTGATCGGGCGGCTGCTGTACGACACCAAGCTGATCATGGAGGATCAGTTGGAGGCGCTGCAACGTTCATCCGACATCACCGGTGACGGCCAGATCAACCTCGCCAACCTAACCGACGGCTTGCGCGCCGAACGCGAACAAGGCATCACCATCGATGTTGCCTACCGTTACTTCGCCACGCCCAAGCGGAAATTCATCGTCGCCGACACGCCCGGCCACGTGCAGTACACCCGCAACATGGTCACCGGGGCTTCGACCGCCAACCTCGCGATCATTCTGGTCGATGCCCGCCAAGGGGTGATTCAGCAAACCCGGCGCCATGCCTACATCGCCTCCCTCCTGCGCATTCCGCACGTCGTCATCTGCATCAACAAAATGGACCTCGTCGCGTATTCGGAGGACATCTTCAACCAGATCCGCGAAGATTTCGTCAACTTCGCCGCCGGCCTGGGCATTCGCGACCTGACCTTCATCCCGATCAGCGCCCTCCACGGCGACAACATCGTGGACAAGTCGGAAAACCTGCCCTGGTACTTCGGTCCGCCCCTGCTGCGGCACCTGGAAGATGTCTACATCGGCAACGACCGGAACCTCCAGGACGCCCGCTTCCCCGTGCAGTACGTCATCCGTCCGTACAAGGACGAGTTTCATGATTTCCGCGGATTTGCCGGCCAGATCGCCGGCGGGTTTTTCCGCAAGGGCGACCCGGTAACCATCCTGCCGTCCGGTAAAACGTCCACCATCACCCAAATCCACACCCACGACGGCGAGTTGGACGAGGCGTTCGCCCCGATGTCCGTCACCCTGCAGATCGCCGACGATATCGACATCAGCCGCGGGGACATGATCGTAAAACGGGACAACATCCCCCATGTCGCCCAGGAATTCGAGGCGATGGTGTGCTGGATGGTTGACGAACCGATGCGCAAAGGCGGCAAGTACGGCATCAAGCTCGGCACGCGCAGCGCCCGGGCCATGCCGATGGACATCCTCCACCGGATCAACATCGACACCCTCGAACCGGAAACCGGGGTGACCGGGCTCGCGCTCAACGAAATCGGACGGGTAAAATTCAAGACCACCGTGCCGATGATTTTCGACCCCTACAACCGCAACCGCTACACCGGCGGATTCATCCTCATCGATGAAGCCACCAACATCACTGTGGGCGCCGGGATGATTTGCGAACCCAAACGCATCGTTCCCGGAACCGAAGACACGGCGGAATTTATTATCTGATCGGGGAAGGGTGAAGCGGCGCTCGGTGTTCGGGTTTCGGGAAAGAGCGTTGACGGCCAATGGCCATGTTGTGATCATGTGGACCGGAAGTGTTGTCGGAGGATTTACAGCACCAAATGAATTTCGCTGGCGTCAACGTGAGAAATCCCTTCTCCAATGAATGATCAGATCCAGCCGCCCGCACCCAGACACCCCGCCGTCCCCATCGGACTGGTAACGACCTGCCGGACCCTGCTGATTATCGGGATCGGGCGGGACATCGGCCCGCGCATCCGCCATGCCCGTTTATTCGACTGGTACCGCATTCACGTCATGTGGCCGACCCTACCCGATGAATTGGTCGCCCTGACCGAGGGCGACGAGCGGTTTGTCCTGCACCGCCGCGGCCCCACCGAGGAAGACATTGCCCGGGCGGATGTGATCATCGAGGATTGCGAGGATCCCGCTCTCGCCCAAAATATTACCGACTGGTCCCGCAAACACCGCCGCCTGATCAACGCCATCGACAAGCCGGAATTATGCGACCTTTACTACATGTCGCTTATTTTCCGAGATCCGCTCATTGTGGCCATCACGAGCGGCGGCGACGCCCCCGCGCTGGCCGCCCTGTTGCGCCGCCAACTGGAGGAAAAGCTCTCGCCCGGCTGGTCCACCGCGTCCCGGATCATGGCGGAAACCCGTCAGCGTCTGCCCAGTGGACAAGCCCGGAAAAGTTTGTTACTTTCATTAGCTCGACATCCCGACTTGCTTCGGCTCATTGAAAGCAATGATGAAGCCGGGCTGAAGGAACTATTTGACGATGCAGTTTATCGGCTTTGAATTGGAAATTAACGATCCCGCTCAGCGGGAAAACGTGGTGGAGACCCTCGCGCGCGGGCTGCCGCACCCGGTCCTTGTTCTGAACACCTGTCAACGCCTGGAGTGCTTTGGCGCTGAGGTGCCGGAAGACCCCCGCTGGCGCATCACCGCCCGGTGGGACGCCAAGGACGCCTTTGAACGCATGGCCCGAATCGCCGCCGGCTTGGAAAGCCGGATCATCGGTGAACTCGAAGTGCTCGGCCAAGTGCGCGCCGCTTACAAGACATTTCGTGAAGCCACCAGCGGCGAGGCCAAAGTCCTCGACCGTATTTTTCAGGACGCCCTCGCCCTTGGTCGCGAAGCCCGCCGGATCAGCGAAGTCGACCGCAACCTGACCTCGCTCAGCGCCCTCGCCGCCCGCACCTTGATGAAACACTTACCCGCCACCGCCCCGGTTGCCGTGGTCGGGGCCGGCTCGCTTGCCGGATCGGTCGCCCGATACCTGAACAAGCGCGGCAACCATCCGGTTCGCATCACCAGCCGCTGCCCGGATAACGCCTTTAGCCTGGCCGTTGAACTGGGCGGCTTCAGCACCGCGCTCGACCAGATCGACCACCTGCTTGACGGCGTTTCCGGGATCATCACCGCCACCGCCGCCCCGCACGCCCTCATTTACCCGCACCACGTGGAACGCACCGCCCGGCCGCTCACCATCGTCGATCTCGGTGAACCGCCGGACTGTGACGCAGCGGTACGCACCTTGCCGGGAGTCACCTACGTGTCGCTGTTGGAAATTGAACGCAAGGCGCACATCAACACCGAGGACCGCGTTCAACGAGCCGAAGTCGCCGCGCGGATCATCCGGGACGGAGCACGCGCGTGGGCCGCCCGAAGCTGATCATCGCCTCACGGGAAAGCGCCCTCGCCGTCGCTCAAGTTCACGAAGCGCTGGAGGCGCTTCGTCCGGTATTGCCGGACGTAACCGACGTGGAAATCAAAACCCGCACCACCCCGGGCGATCGCGACCTGTCGACCCCGCTGGCCGACCCTTCGGTCGACCAGGATTTTTTCACCCGCGACATCGATCACCTGGTCCTGAACGGCGAGGCCGATCTCGGCATTCATTCCGCCAAGGATCTGCCTCAACCGCTGCCGCGCGGCCTGGTCATCGCCGCCATGCTGCCCGCCCGCGATGTCCGCGATGCCTTGGTCATCCGGCCCGGCCTGGACTTTGATGACGTGCGCGTCGTCGGCTCCACCAGCCCGAAGCGCAATGCCGAACTTGCCCGCATTTTTCCCGATTGGCAGCTCAAGCCGATCCGCGGCGCGATACCCGCCCGCCTGCAGCAGTTGGACGCCGGAAACTATGACGCGGTGGTGGTCGCCGCGTGCGCACTCGAACGCCTGCAGCTTGGCCATCGCATCGAACGGTATCTGCCCTGGGATCCGACCCCGCATCAGGGCCGGCTCGCGCTGGTGGTCCGCGAAGACAACGTCGGGTTGCGCGAGGCGCTTCGCCCCCTTGACGTGCGGGAAAACGCCGGGCTGGTTGTTCTGCTTGGTTGCCCGGCGGACTTCAGCCTGATTCCCCAGCGCGCGCTTCAATACCTGCGGTATGCCGACGTGGTCATTCATGACCGGCTGATCCCGGACGAGGTGTTGGCGCTGATCGCGGAAAAATCGGTGGCCGTCGGCAAGACCGGCGGCGGTCCCTCCACGCCGCAATCGGATATTCATCGCCGGATGCTCCACGAGGCCGAACAGGGTAAGCTCGTGGTCCGGCTTCACGGTGGCGATCCCGGCATTTACGGCCGGCTTCAAGAGGAACTTGAATTTCTGTCCGCCTGGAACCTGCGGGTTGACATTGTGCCCTCGGTCACCGCCGCGCAAGTCGCCGCCGCCCATGCCGGAGCTCCGCTGACCCACCGGGGCGAGGGTCACCGCCTGACCCTCATCAGCGGCAACCCGCCCGCCGGCGCGCCAACGCCGGCTATTCCCGGGCCGGATATCGGCAACCTCGCCGTCTACATGGGCGTGGGCGCCGCGGCGGATTTGCACACCCGCTTCCTCGCCGCCGGCTGGACCACGCGCGCCCCGGTGATCGTCGGGGAACGGCTCGGCTACCCCGACGAACGCATTCGGCATGTCAGCCTCGACGACCTCGCCCGCATCGACTTGCAGGCGCCGGCCGTCTTTATCGTCGGAGCAAACGCCCACGACCTGCACAACCGCCTGTTGTTTACCGGAACCGACCCGGAACACTTCCTCACGTACGGCCCCTTGCTTCATTGGCCGATGATTGAACTCACCGCGCGTCCCCTGCCCGAGCGGGTGGCCGCACTGCGCGAGCCATTCGACCGCTTGCGCGGGGTGATTTTTCCGTCGCGCTTCGCCGTCCGCTGCGTGGTCGAGGCGCTGCTCGAACTGGGCGACATCCGCCTGTTGCACGGCAAACGGCTTCTCGCCGTCGGCCCGTCCACCCGGGAGGAACTCGCCGCCACCGGCCTGCGCGCCGATGCCGCCGCCGCCAACCTCGGCGGAATCGAGGCCTTGGCCGGTTCCCTCGGCGAATCCGACCGGGGGGAATACCTGTATCCCTGCTCCAACGAATCCCCCAAAGAGGCGCGAACGACCCGCTTGCGCGACTTCGGTATCACCTTGCGCCCGGTCGAGTTTTACCGCAACCAGCCCACCGAGCCCCGGCCCCTGCCGCGCCTGGCCTTCCGCCGCGTGTTGTTCACCAGCAGCAGCACCGTGGATGCCTATTTTGCCCGCTACCCGGACGAACAAAACGCCCGCCGGGACTGGATCGCCGTGGGACCCTCCACCCTTCGCACCCTCCAGGCCCGGGGGCTGTCCGCTCGCCTGCTCTAAACGGGCGGGCGCATCCCTGATTCATTTGCTGATCCTATTTCGTTCATCATCCAGCCAATCAAGGATGCGCCCGCCCTCCGCCCGTTGCGATTCTGAATCGAAACTA
>CALMYG010000105.1 GCA_937873455.1 uncultured Verrucomicrobiota bacterium | reverse complement strand
GGATCAACCGACTCCCCGGACCCGCGTTCGCGGGTCTGCCCGACGGATTCCCGCGATGGCACATGCGCCTGCGGCGCATAAAGAGGACGGGCTCCTTGCAAAATCCCTTTATAATCCTGATGGGATGGATGATGAACCTAATGGCATCAGTAAAGGAATCAGGGATGCGCCCGAGGCGTGACGGTGCGGAAAACCATGCTTGCCGCGTCCAACGCCCGCCGTTACAACTGGATACACGCGATGATTTCCATGAACAGGCGCGCAATTTTCTTGGGGTCCAATTGGTATGTCCACGTTTGATGACAGCATGAATAAGGGACGCCGCGCCGCTACGGACGGCCGCTACGACGTCGCCTATAGGTGTTTCCGGGAGGCCGCCACCCTTAACCCGTCTAGTAGTTCAGCCTGGACCAATTGCGGTGGCATGGCCTTGCTGGTGGAGCGCTATGATGAAGCGGAGGCATGTTACCGCCATGCGCTTTCCCTGGATGCCGGCTTAACCGAGGCCCGCCTGGGCCTTTGCCGTTTGCACCTGCGTGCGCGTCGCCTACAGCAAGCAGCAAAGGAACTGGCATGCTTGGACCCGGAAGCCTTGACGGAACATGGAGCGGAACTCCATTACCTCTGGGCGGTGCTTCACGAAATGAGCGGAAACCTTGAGGATGCGGCCAACGCATTTACCGCAGCCGCCGATCGTGGACATGTTGCCGCCGAGTCGGCGCTGTATCGCCTTTGGACGCATCATAACAACCCCGACCCGGTGATTGAGCGCCTGCAAGCAACCACCACGGCCGGGGAAAAGGCGCACCCCGATCCGCTTTGGTCGCTCACCTTGCTTAAAGCCTTTCCGTCCGCTCATGCCCGCTGGAAATTCGCGGATAGCCTGCGCCAACGGTATCCGGAAGCGTGGACCTTACACGACGCCATGATCAGCGGATTGCTGGGTCTGGGTTCGTATGCGTATGCCGCGCTTTACCTGACCCGGCTGGCCAACGCAACTCCGACAGCACCGGACCTGCAACAATGGCCATCGATCAAAATAATCATGACACTGCTTGAATCCACCTGAATATTAGAGCAACGCAAATGGACCCGTAGCCTCAAGCAGTATGGTCATGTCGAGCGAAGTCGAGACATCTCAGCCCATGGATGCGGTTGAGATTCCTCGACGGCGCTCGGAATGACAAAAGAAAGCGGCTACCGTATGATTAAATTGCTCTAGTTTGAGTTGTTACGATGAACCCCAAGAAGAGAACCGGGCTTAATGAAAAAATCATCGGGCGTGAGTGCTATATCACGACGATGGACGGGTCGAGCCTGACCGTATTGAATCCCACAGCCTTGCTGATCTGGTCGCTATGCGATGGCGAGCATTCGATGTCAGAGATCCAAGCCATCCTCGCGGAGCTGTATCCTGATCAAGCCGCCGACCGCCTGCAAACCGACATGGAGCGATCGCTTGATGACTTTCGCGCCCGTGGGCTGCTGGAGCACATTACGTAGCCGGTGGCGCGCAGCCTGTTCGTCTCTGCATAATTGGCCTCAACGCGCCGACAAAACAAACGACCTGCACCCATACGGATGCAGGTCGTTTTCATTTAAACCCGAGTCGGGGTTATTTTACCCGCACGCGATAGAAGGCCGAGCCGGCCGGCGCTTGCTCATCCACCCAGACATTGGTGTCCGGCGTAGCCGCTACGGCATGGGCGATTCCCACATAGGCGCCACCCAATGTCGTGGCACGTTCGATCACGTAGGTCCTTCCAGCCACCGAAGGCCAGGACAGTTCGGTACGACCCTCGCCAAGGGAATTTACCGTAACCACCACGAGTTCTGAATCGCGATTCAGCGGATCCGTACCGGCAAGGTATTCTTCGTAGTTGGTGTAACCGTCGCCATCCGGATCATCGTTAGGATCGGTACTCATACCGCTTTCCAACCACGCCGGCGGGAATGCCCACTTCACCCATTCCTCATAGGACGGACGGGTCGGGTAAACCGCCGGACCGCCACGCGGCGCATAGGCATCGCCCATCGCCAGGGCAGGATCGCCCAGCAGTTGATAACTTCCGGCAACCCACTTGCCAGCCTTGAGGTTTTTGGCGGTCGCCCAGGCATCGCCGAGGCGGTCAACACCCTGGTCGTATACCGCGGCCAGCACGGCATCGCCAAAGGCTACGCCATCGCGATTATTCACCATGGCCGAGGAGCCGAACACCGCGGCGGCGCCGCCGGAAGCGGTAATCAGTTGCTCGCCCAGGCTGGGACTGCCAGGCATACCAAACGAGCCCATCAAACAACCCAGCGCGCCAATGACGGCCGGACGGTCGCTGTTGAGCATGGCTTGAACATCCGCTGACGTCAGCAGGCCTTCCTGCGCCATGCGTTGCAAGTTACCGTGACCGACATAGAGGGCCAGTTCAGCGCCATCCGCCAAGGCTGTGCGCAGCGCCTGCGAGGCTCCAGAGACGCCGAGCGTCTCAATATCCGCGCGGCTGATCTGGCGACCAGCCAAACGATCGGCCAACGCCGTTCCGTCTTCAACATACGCGCCGCCACCATCGCGATCATCGGTAGCGATTACCACACGGTCGCGCCAGGAGCCGCCGGACTCAAACGCCTGAAGCTTGGCCAGGTAATTGGCGAGTTGCTGGGCGGTGGTGACGGGAATACGCCCGACCACCAGTTCCATGGCGCCATCGCCGGTGATATCACCCAGGCGATCATCCGAGGCAAACACCCCGAACGGCGTGGACGCCGGCACACTCGGAATCAAGCTGTCGCCCGCTCCCGTATAGTTCCGGTAATCGAGTGATCCGTCACCGACCAGCGCGACATAACGCGGCCCAGTCATCCATTGACGGTAAGCATACCCGAGGAAAGCCGGGATCGCGCGACCGTCGCGAATGCCATGATTGAAGGCGTCGTAGATCGCATCGACCGGAACCACCTTGGTGAGCAGTCCTTTCGCTCCACGATTCGCCGCCAGGGCCTGGGCGCCCTCGGCCAGACCAGGACCGTGGATCACCAGGTAATCAACGTGGTGCATGCCGCTCTTGAGGTTGTTGACGTACCAACCGGCGACTTGAACCGGCGCACGGTGCGAGGCCGAGGCGACAAACGTGCCGGCTTGCGGGGCGGTAAAGCTGGCGGTCCAACCGTTGCCGGAGGACTGCACGACGACTCCGCTCAACCGGACCGGGCTGCGGCCATCGGTAACATCCCAAACCTCGATGTCGGAGCTGCTGAATCCTTGAACACTGACCGGTCCGTCAGCCGGGAAGATCAACGCATTTGATTCCGCCTGATACCGTTTCGCATAGGTTGCGGTAAAGCCGTCCACATAGAAGCTATTGTACAATACGCCGCCTTGTGGTTGCGTGGTCACGCGAATCTGATTACCGGAGGCATTCCAAATGCCCGGCGGAACATCAAATGTCGCCTTAGTGGCCTGGGTACCGGTCAGCGTTACCACACCCAGCACCGTGCCGTTCAAGGCAACCTCCGCGGCATGGGTATGAGCGCTCGCGCCCTTCAACCGCACGTCGAGGGTTCCGCCACCGCCGGCAAACCCAGGCAGATCCAGCGTGGTCGTGAATTGATTCCGGAATCCGGTGATCAATTGCTGCCACAACCAGATATCCGCGGTCGGGTTGTTAAACAGATCGGGACGAACCACAACCTGTTCTTCGCGCACAAGGGTAGCCGTGAAGGAAGACGGGCCGGAAGCACCCGAAGCCGATACGGCAAGGTCACCAATTTCCACGCCTTTATCCAGGGAAATACGGTAGACATTGATATCCGTATAGAGGGTTTCGAAGGCTTGACCAAAGAACACCACGTCGCCTTGGTCGCGGCGATGCGGTACATCCACGCCAAGATTCTGAACCCGGACGTCGCGGTTGATCACGTCTTCCACAGCAACTTCCAGGATATCGGCAATTTGGTCGGCGCCAACCCGATACAGGCCGTCACCGCGAATCGCAACCTTGACCGCCTCGACCGATTCGCCGGAAACCGACAGCGGAGCCAAGGTCTTGACGGACTTCGTCGCCACGGTCGGCTCGCTTTCTTTGGGCTCGAATCGATACGGGGCCACGGAAGACTTCACCGCCTGGCGGGTAGCCTTGGGATAGGTTATGTCGTAGGGACCGGATACGCGTTCCGTCCCCGAAGCCTCCACTTCGATGATGCGATAGCGGTAGGTAGCGCCCGGCTGCGCCGAGGCATCCACCCAGGCATAAACACCGCCGTTCAGAACATCACCCACGGCCGGTAAGTAATCGCTTAAACGCTCCCACTCATCCGAGGCGGTTTCCCGCTCGATGTACCAGCCGGACGTGCCGTATTCGGATTCGGTATCCCAGGTCAAGACGGCCTGATGACCCTCGATGACGCCTTGGACCTGATCCACCTGGGCGTAAATCAGGAATTCGTAGAATCCGGCATCAACATTGGTGTTGTTCTGACCAGGCACCAACGTAAAGATCGGGGTGCGGGCATTAGCCGGATTGAAATCGCTATCACGAGCCGGATCGCCACCTTGGAATTGCGGGCTGAGTCCGCTTCCAATCGGGATCGACACCCGGATGTAATAATCACCCGGGAACAGGTTCGTGAACGAGTAGAATCCTGATGCCGCCGAGGTCGTCACCCCAATCACGACATTGTTGGTATCAAACAAGGTCAGGCGGATGTTCGGGTACCCCGGTTCGCCAATGTTTTGGATACCGTTCACATTGAGATCCAGCCAGACGAAGTCGCCCACGGATGCGTACAAGGCATCAAGGAAGTCGTTGCCGGTGGAATTCTGACCGACATTCAGGCTGACCGAAATGCTATTCGGGTCGCCGCCGTCGATATCACCGGTCGAGAAGTAGCCCGGCGGATCCGTCTCCAACACGGTATAGTTGCCCGGAGGCAGGTTGGTGAAGCTGTAGGCTCCATTCACACCGGTGGTCACCACGCCGATCACCACGCTGTTGGAATTGAGCAGGGTAATCACGGCATTGGGAATACCTATCGTGTCTTCCGGATCAAAGACGCCATTACCATTGACATCATTGAATACCGTACCGGATATCGAACCGGCGGTTGCCTCGTGCGGAGCGCTGGACGTCTGCGGGGGCAACGGAATACCGTTGGTGGTGAACGGGGTACCGACTACCCGGTTGGTGCCGATGCCGTAGTTCACCGCGGTAAAGCGAGCGGTGACCACGACCGTTTGCCCAACGTCTATCGGTCCCACATTCGTCCAGGTCAACAGACCCGGAACAACGCTATCCGGAGCCGGCGCGGCGCTGCTGAAGCTGAGCAGGCTGGTGTTGTAGGTATCAACCAGCGGAACGACGCCAAGCCCCACTTCGCCGGTGTTGGCCACGGTAAGGGTAAATACCACTTCTTCGCCGATGATCGCCGGATGATCCGGGCTGACCCGGGTCTTCACCAGACTGTAGCGGGGAATCGGCGGAATCGTGCCGCAATCGTTGGTCGAGAGGGTCGTCTCACTGCTGCCGTAGACCACGGTGATCTCATTGAACAGGCCCTCACCGGCTTGATTGCCTTGCTGGCCTGCGCCACATTCCGTCACGAAAACGGATCCGGCCATAACCGCCGGGCTCAACACCGCATCAACACGGATGGTATACACATGCCAGATCCCGGCGCCGATCGCCTCCAAGCTGGCCAGGTTGTACGGACCAGCGCCCACAAACGCATCGGTTACATGACCGCTGACCGAGGCTCCAATCACGGTAATGTTCGTATCGAACAATGGCTCATCGTCGAGATTGTAGAATGTGGCCACGCCGCCCACATTCGCGACTTCGAGGATATAGGTGGCAACAAAGTTGCCGAGGCCATCCACGTCCGAGGTTTCCACAAAGGTCTTGTCGATAACCAGGAACGGCGGAATTTCGCCGCAATCCTCGTCAATCAGCGTCAGATCATTTGTGCCGTAGACCAGTGTGACTTCGTTAAACAAGCCGTTGTTGGCAAGGTAACCCTCTTGATCGCGCACACAAGCGCCGACACTAACCAATCCGTTCAGCACATCAGCGTTAAGCGTGAGACTGACCACCAAGGTATAGCTGTGGTTATCGCCCGCATCAATGGACTCGCCGGCGGCAAGGACGAAGGGTCCGGCGCCGCTCAGGTTGGTGACGATGTGTCCGCTGACCGATATGCCATTTACGACAATGTTCGTATCCGGCGCCGGGGTATCGTCCAGGTCATAAACTCCGGCCGTGCCGCCTACATTGCGCACAACAATGGTATAGCTGGCGGTGAACTCACCGTTCTGATCAGGTTCCGAGGCGGAAACGAACGTCTTGTCAAGCAACAAGAACGGCGGGATCTCGCCGCAATCTTCGTCGATGATCGTGGTTTCGTTCGTGCCGTAGGTCAAGGTCGCCCGATTGAACAAACCGTAGTTGGCGACGAAGCCGGTTTCACCCTCTTCGCAGGCGGTGACATTCTCAAGCCCATTCAGGATTGCGGAACCGAGCGTGAGGCTGACGGTGATGGTATATACGTGGGTATCGCCGGCGCCGATCATCATGCCATTGACAATGCCATAAGCGCCTGGGCCCACAAAGCTATTGGTTATTTGACCCGTGACCTGAGCGCCATTAACCGTGACATTAACATCCGGCAACGGATTATCCATCAAATCGTAGGTCCCAGTCGTACCGCCCACGTTGCGCACGGTGATCGTGTAGATCGCGCTGAAGTTGCCATCCTGATCCGGCTCGCTCGCTGACACGAACGTCTTGTCGAGCAGCAGGAACGGCTGGATGTTGCCGCAGTCGTTCGTCGTGACCGTGGTGTTGTTCGTACCGTAGG
>CALMYG010000104.1 GCA_937873455.1 uncultured Verrucomicrobiota bacterium | reverse complement strand
TGCCCGCCTTCGCCAAGGCTACGGCGCGGCAGCATTTACCCTTCGCGATGCGAAGGGTAAATGCTGGTGGGCGCGGAGGGACTTGAACCCCCACGCCTTGCGGCACAAGATCCTAAGTCTTGCGTGTCTGCCATTTCACCACGCGCCCGGACGAAGGGAAAAATACTACACGATGTCGGCGGTTTACGTCCACCAGCATGTTTGCCGATTGACGAGACCGCCCGGATGGGTTTAGGTGCACTCCCATGGATTCTTTGCAACACCTGTACCTGATCCGCCACGGCATGCGGGAGGACTTTGTCGATCCAACCTGGCGGGAACGCGCGAAGCGCCCCTATGACCCCCCTCTTTCAGCGGCTGGCTTTCGTCAGGCCGCATTGATCGCCGAGGCGTTGAAAGATCGGGGAATCACGACGCTGATCAGCTCCCCGTTTCTCCGCGCGCTTCAGACGGCAGCGCCGCTGGCGGAAGCCGCGGACGTTCCAATTTTTGTGGAACCCGGTTTTGGGGAATGGCTGAATCCCGCTTGGATGTCGGGCCCTCCTGACCTGCCGAATGCGACGCAAGCCCGCGCTCTATTTGCCCGGGTTGATACCGAGTACCGCCCGAAAGGCAGCTCGCATTTTCCGGAGCATGATGAACGCGTGGAGGTATCGGCACGCATCCAGACGACGTTGCGCGCGTTGTTGCAGGATTATCAAGGCGGGGCGATGGCTATTGTAGCGCACGGGTCACCGCTGGGGCAATCCATTGCGTGGCTGGTTCCCGGGGCGACCGGTGTTTCCATGCAGGTGGGATCCATCACCCGGATCGAGCGCCGTGAGGATGAATTCCGGCTGATCACAAGCGGAACCGATCACCTCGGCGAGGCTGGCAGCCCGGTGCGTTTGCATTAGCGCGGTTAACATCCATGTGGCGTTGCATTCAAGGTGAACGTAGATGATGAAAGCAAACAGACGCGGTCACCGCCCGCGTCTACTTATTGGGGCCGCGGACCCTCCCGCCCGCCGGGTGATCACGCCGTCCATTTCTTGTTCGGCCCCAACGGGGCCGCATTCGATAGCGAGGGGCGGAGCCCCTCGTTGAAGATGAGGGCATCCCGGCGTTTTGCGCCGGGCTATCGGGTGGCGCGCCTTCAGCACGCGGGCCGACGGCTTCCCCTCACCACTCGGCATCCTGGCATTCGTTCATGACCCGATTAAGGATGGTGAGGATTTCCTCTTTTTCGTAGCGTCGTCCGCGACCAATCCCTTCACATCCCTTGGCGGCGGCGTTCCACTTGGCTTCGGAACGAAGAATTTCCGGCCAAAAAGGAAAGGTCCGGCATTGGGTCGGACGCGCTTCGTAGATACCGCACAACGTGCCGTTCAGAAAGATGCAGTCGCCATTTTCCTTTTCCTTGATGCTGTGTCCGCCCTTGTAAGGATAGGCATAGTCGGCGAGAAAGGCGGCTTTTTCCATGCCAAGGCGGACGGCGATCTCCTCCGCTTCGCGGTCGTTGATGAAGATGGTGCCGCTCTCCCCGGTGCAACATTGCCCGCAACCGGTGCACTCGAAACACAACCCGTGATCGAAAAAGTACGGGCGGTCGCCCGGGATCGTTTTAGGTTTCATCGGCAACATCTCCCGCGCCGGCTTCGCTGCGTCGCGCCGGCAGCGCGCTCCATTCCTCTTCGGTGAGTTTTCGCCAGCGTCCGGTGCGTTCGCGGAACGCGACGGCGGACGGCTTCATAAGAAAACTGGTGACGTGTCGGCCCTCGCGGTTGAAGGCATGAACCCGCCCACGGTCGCCGACAACCACCCAGGTGTCGGCTTTTTCGTCGCGGTACCAATCCGGCGCGCCAGCCTGGTCGGCGTCTTCGATGGCTTTGTGGACGGGGCGCTGGTCCTGGCGACGCGCCTCGACATGGCGGGTCCGGCGCTCGCCCTGGCGGTCGCCGCGCTCCAACGCTTCCACCAACCGCCGCGCAACGCCGGGGATGCGCCCGAGAAGGGCTTGAAGCCGAGGGCGGTCGGCGCGCGCGCGGGCGGCCCGCGCGGAACGTTCAAGGCCGGACAATTCGCGTTCGGCGCGTTGAACCGCCCGGAACAATCCGTACCGGCTTTCCGAGGCGAGCCATTCCACCAGCGAGGCGTCGTCGAGTCCGAAGCCAACCGGATTGAGCCGCAGCAACAAGTCACCGCGCCCGTCGCGGGCCTCGACAAACTGGAGGGAAACCGCCATACGCTCGCCGTTGCGCTCCATATAGCCGGCGATGACTTGACCGAGAATGGAATAACTGAGGGAGCCCTTGCCGAAAGCAACCAGTTGGCGGCCCTTGACCTCGCGGCCGTACTGGAAGCGGGCAACCAGGCGCGGAGGCTTGGCGAACAACCGGTCGACGCGTTCGTCTTTTTCATCAAGAAGCGCCTGAACGAATTCATGCCATTCCGGGCGTCCGGTTTCATCGTAGCCCTTGAACACCTGACTGGCCGATGGGGCGGCGGCGTGCGGGCACCCGGACGAGCCGCAGCGATAACAATAAACGCGGCCGATCTTCACGGTTTCGCGCGCCGCGGCGTGGTCGGCCAATTGTTGCACCAGTTGCTCGAGCAGCGGCGGATCAAATTCCAGATTCCATTGGTCGGCGGGGGATACGCGAACCTGAAGCTGCAAGCGCCAGGTTTCGGGCGGGGCCTGCACGCCAAAGTGGCCGGCATAGACATCGCGGACCGTAGTGCGCAGGACATCCTGAGCCGCCCGGATGCGGCGGTCATCCCGGGAGACAACTTCGTCCGGCGCCGGATGATCCGGGATGTGTGCAGGCGGTTCCATGACCGGGCGAGTTTTACGCGCGGAGGATGACACGAGTAAAGAAGGAAGTATGTGAGTTCGATGGAGTTCGGCACGTTATCTGCTCTTAATGGCAGGTATGCGGAAGCGGACACTACAAGGGCTCATCGGACTGGTCGCGCTCGTGGTCGGGGCGGCTGGCGATCCCGCGTATGCCGCACCCGGCTTGGCCACCGGACTGCTACCACCGAGCGCGGAGGAAAGCGCGTGGGCGGAGCAGCACATGATCATCGCGGACACCGTGCGCCTCAACGCATTAGCCGTTTCCCGGCTGGCCGATGATCGACAAGCCTTGGGGCTTTGGGATGCCACCAGCCTCCCGGAACCGGTGCCGTTTGGTGAGGAAATTTCGGGGCAAACCGCCGCCACCATCGCTTCACGCTCCTCAATGTCCGATGGCCCAGCGCCGTTAAACCTCCCCCTGCCATCTTCGGTGGACAACTCCTCACATTCTCAAACACGAGACTTTTTCCCACCAATAAGAAGTCAGGGGAGCATAGGTTCGTGTGCGTCATGGGCAACCCTCTATTATGCTATGAGTTACGAAACTGCTCGGGCGCGGGGTTGGAATGCGCGAACCGGCGGGTTCAGCCGGGTTTTCTCGCCAAAGTGGGGGTATAACGCGTTAAACCGGGGCAATGATAACGGGTCATCGGTGTTGGGGAACATCATGATCGCCTCGCAGCACGGGGTGGCGCTTTGGTCGGAATGGCCGTATCACACGACGAACACCCCGCTGGCCTACCGGGAGTGGTGTCCGGACCCACAGGTTTGGCGGCGGGCGCTGGGCACGCGGCTGGCTGATTACGGGGTGTTGGCCGAGGCCGACACGGAGGCCGGCTTTGAGCAATTAAAAGCCGCGCTGGCCAACGGGCAGGTGCTGGTCATTTCCACATACATCAGTTCCTGGCGCTCGACACGGATCAAGGACGACCCCGCCGTCACCAACGACAATCCGTTTGTCAACCAACACATTGCGTTTGAGGTAAACGGAACCGCGGGGGCGCATGCCATGACCGTGGTGGGCTACAACGACCATGTCTGGTGCGATATCAATTCCAACAACATCGTTGATCCCGGCGAAAAGGGCGCGTTCAAGATCGCTAATTCCTGGGGCGCCGGCGACGGCAACAGCGGCTATCGCTGGATGGCCTACGATGCCTTGCGGCGCACGACCAGCGTGGCCGGATGGACTCCGGGAACGAACCGCCAGTATGGATTTTATGACCGCCGCCCGTATTGGTTGCGGGCGCGTGCCGACTACACGCCGGCGCTGGTGGCGGAGGTGACCGTGCGGCACGCCCGGCGAGTGGAATGCGCATTGCGGCTGGGCGTGGGCACAACCAACCAGACCACGCCCACGGCCACGCGAACCTTCAGCATGCCATCGGGTACGGCCGGCGATTTGGGGTTCGACGGACGCTCGTATTCCAATCAGCCGTCGGCCGCACCGGCGTTTACCCTGGTTTACGACTTCACCGAACTGCTGACCAATGGAACGGTGCGTTACTTCGCCGGCCTGTCCAATACACGCGTGACCAACCAGCCCGGCGTGGCGCTTTCGTATCGCCTGCTGGATGGCCAAGGCCAGGAAGTGGCGGTGGCACCCGATGGCGGACCGGGCGGCATGCCGCTAATCGCCAGCAATTCCACCATCCGCTACGCCTGGATCGAGACCAGTGCGGCCGCGCCGCCCTCGGTGACGATGGCCGCCTCGGCTACGGAAATCTTCATGGGCGACGCGTTGATCCTGGACGCCACAGCGCACGATCCGCAGGGCGCGATTGTCGAATACCGCTGGGCGACCGGGGACGGCCGCCCGGACGTCGCCGGACCGTACTGGACGCGCTTCGAGACGGCGTACCCGAACCACGGCATCTTTACGGCATCGGTTACGGTGGTAGGCCAAGGCGGCCGGACGGCAAGGGCACACCTGCCAATCACCGTGTTCCCGCCGCCCATTCGCATCGCCTCCAAAGAGCTGCCGCCGGGGCTGAAGGGCGAGACCTACCAAAGCGTATTGCGGGCGGAAGGCGGCGTGCCCCCCTACCAGTGGCTGGAACCTCCGGATGATCACCTTCGGTACACCGAACCCTCCACCTTTGTCCTCGCGGGTACGGGACGCCATTGGAAGGCGGACGATGGTTCATGGTTGCTGACGCTGCCTTTCGGCTTTCCGTTTTACAACCGGGTCTACACGCAATGCTGGGTGGACAGCAACGGGCGAATTCGATTTGACGGAAGCGGTTCTTCATACGATGCCCAGGAAATCCTGCTGGCTCAGACACCGATGATCGCGGCGCTGTGGGACGACCTCGACACGCGGCAGGGCGACGTGTTCGTGGCATCCGAGTCCGACCGCATTACCATACGCTGGTCCGGGGCGTATTACGGCCACTCCAACGCGACGGTCGCTTTTTCCGCCACACTGGAACGGGACGGCGCCATCATCCTGCGCTACGGCGAAGGCAACACCTTCGGGGGAATGATTGGCATATCCGCCGGGGACACCTCGCGCTACACCGTGGTGGCCGGGCGCAACGCCGGATCCCGGGATCGCGGAGATGACGTGACATTCCGGCCGGCCCTGCCGTGGCCGGATGGCTTGCACCTGGTGGAGGCGGGCCGTATTGAAGGTCACTTGCAGGAAGCCGGGCTTCACGTACTTTCCCTGCTGGTTCGCGATGCGGCAGGACAAACCCGCTACGCGGAACCGGTCCTGCAGGTGTTCGCCTCGGATACGACCGACACCGACGGCGACGGCATGAGCGATTACCACGAGTGGCTGGCCGGAACCGACCCGCACAATCCCGATTCGTGTTTGCTGATGGCCGCCACAACGTCTCTCCCCGGCGAAGCGCCCGCACTGACCTGGTCGTCGCAATCCGGGCGGCGCTATCAGGTCTGGCGAACCACGTCGTTGTCCGAGCCGTTTTTGCCGGTATCCGACTGGATGCCGGCGACGCCGCCGCGCAATGCGTATGAGGACCCGGAGTGGCCCGGCCAAGGCTTTTACCTGATCGAAGTGGCGCTGGAGGACTGAGGAGGCAGGGTTTGACGGCATCACCGGGCTGGACTACCCTGCCCCGAAATGTCGATTCTGAATTCCATACGCGAGTTTTTGCCGGTCCGCGATCCGGTGCTGGTATTCGCACTGGCGATGTGGGTGATTCTGCTGGCCCCGCTGATCGCGCGCCGCTTTAAGCTCCCGGACATCATCGGCTTGATTCTGGCCGGCCTGATGTTGGGTGAGCACGGCCTGAACATCCTCGCCCGGGACGACACGATGATCCTGCTGGGCACGGTGGGTCTGCTATACATCATGTTCCTGGCCGGGTTGGAAGTGGACTTGTTCCTGTTTTTCCAGCAAAAACTCAACAGCGTGGTCTTCGGCTTGATGACGTTCGTCATCCCGATGATCCTCGGCACGCTGATGGCGCTGGGCATTTTGTCGTTTTCCTGGCCGGCGGCTATTTTGCTGGCCAGCATGTTCGCCTCCCACACCCTGGTGGGGTATCCGGTGGTGACCCGCCTGGGCATTACCCGCAATCCGGCGGTGATCGCGACCATCGGGGGAACCATCATCACCGATACGCTGGCCCTGCTGGTGCTGGCGGTAATTGCCGCGTCGGCGGCGGGCGATCTGACGTTCTGGTTCTGGATCCAGACGGCCAGCGCCCTGCTGGTTTTCGGGGCAATCATCTTCATGGGCATTCCCCCGCTGGCCCGGGTGTATTTTCATAAATACAGCGATCAAGGCGCGCGGGATTTCGTCTTCGTTCTGGCGGTGGCCTATCTGGCATCGTACCTGGCCTTTCTGGCCGGACTGGAAGCGATCATCGGGGCGTTTCTCGGCGGGTTGGCCCTGAACCAATCCATTCCGTCGCAAAGCTCCCTCATGCAACGGGTGCATTTTGCCGGGCAGGCCCTGTTCGTCCCGTTTTTCCTGATTTCCGTCGGCATGCTGGTGGATATCCGGCTGATCTTCAGCTCCTGGCATGTCTGGCTGGTCGGGGGCGGCATGGTGCTGACGGTGATTATCACCAAATGGCTGGCCGCCATGGCCACCCAGCGGCTGTTGAAGTTTTCGCCGGAAGAAGGCCGGGTCATGTACGGACTCAGCGTCACCCAGGCGGCGGCGACGCTGGCCGCGGTATTTGTTGGTTACCGCATCGGCCTGTTTGACGAGGAGGTGTTGAACGGAGCGATCCTGATGATCCTGGTGACCTGCGTGGTCGGACCAGCCTATGTGGAGCGTTTTGGTCGCGAGGTCGCGCTGCACGAAGAAAGCTCCCCGCTTAGGCCGGGCGATTCACCGTTGCGTATTTTGATTCCCCTGGCCAATCCGGCCTCGGCGCCGGCCTTGCTGGATCTGGCCTTTCTGATTCGCCGGCCCCACTCGCCCGAACCGGTCTACCCCCTTACCGTGGCCGATCCCGGAGGCGATGTCGCCCGTCAGGTTGCCGAAGGTGAACGCATGCTGGGCCACGCCGTGCTGTATGCGGCGGGAGCCGGGGTACCGGTTCAGCCGGCCACCCGGATCGACACCAACATCGCCAATGGCATCACCCGCGCCATCGCCGAGCTGCGAATCAGTACGGTGGTAATTGGATGGACCGGCGCACCATCGCGACGACGCCAAGCCCTCGGCAAAGTGTTGGATCAACTGTTGCGGGACAACCGGCTTGCCGTCATCGTCTGCCGGCTGTCCCGTCCGATCAATACCAGCCCGCGCCTGATCCTGCTGGTTCCTCCCCTGATTGAACGCGAAGCAGGTTTCGGTGAAGCCATACGAACCGTCAAGGTGATGGCCAGCCGCTTAAGTGCGCGCCTGCATGTCGTAGCCGCCGCGGACGAGTCCCGCCGACTGGAAACCCAGATCAAACCGGTCCGCCCGGTGCATCCCACCACCTTCCATGCGCTGCCCGGCGATGCCATCCTGGACGGCGAAATCCCGCTCGCGCCGATCGAGCCGGAGGACCTGCTGGTGCTGCTGCATATCCGGGAGGGCCGCCTGGCCTGGACTCCGGAACTGCGCGATTTACCGGGTCGACTGGTCGAGCAACATCCCGACAACAACCTCGTGCTCTTTTACCCGGCGGAGTATCCCGAGGATACCGATTATGGCAAAGGCGCGATCGGCCTGCTCGATCCCGCGCGCGCGTTCCTCGGTCTCCCGGCATCCGGCTTCCACGAGGCGGTGGAACGCTGCCTCGTCGCCCATCCCGGAGCGCCCGAGCACCGGAAGATGATTCAAGACGCCCTGGTGCGACAGGCCCGTGAATACTCCACGGAAATCGCTCCCGGCGTGGTGCTGGTGCACACCCATGTGCCGGACGAGGCGGAGCCGGTTCTGTACTTGGCAACATCGCGCGAAGGTTTTAATGTGCCGCTCATTCAAAACCCGGTCAGGGTGGTGTTGCTGCTGATCAGCCCGGTCGGTTGGCCGGCGGCCGAGCATTTGCGCAATCTGGCCGGCTTGGCCCGCCTGATGGGCGGCGACCAACTGGCCGAACGCCTGTCGGCGGCGGACACCTTCAGCGGCATACGGGAACAGTTGCAGGGAAATGAACTATGAACAACGGAATAACCAATGAAACCATGAACCACCGGGGCCGGACCTGCCGGCACTGGTCGGGTCCGGTCGCCGCCCTGCTGGCCGTGCTGCTCCTCGGGGCATGCAACAGCGACAGCAAATCCGAAGCGTCCTCCACCATCCGCGGAACAACAAACAGCGTTACCACCGTTCAAAGCAGCGGCTATCCGAAAATCGCCGGCAAGTGGTCGGGAAATTTCTACCGCACCGACACCCAGAACCGCCGTCCGCTGGAGGCGACCATCACGCAGAACAAGGAAGCCGTCACCATTACCACCACCCGCACCGGGGGAATCGGAGTAAACTTCGCCGGTACGATCACCCCGGAAGGCCGGATGACCTTGACTGATGCCTATGACGGTGAAACGTGGACGACGTATTTCGGGCCGGCCACCACCAACCGGATCGCCATCGCCGACTTCGTGAACACACCCGTGCCGGGCGAAACCAATCGCGTGCTTTACGTAATCAGTTTATCCCGGTAGCCGAACGATCAACCGACCACTTCACGGATCGACGCGCACAGGTAGCCCAGGTTCTGGCTGGTGATCCCGGCGACATTCATCCGACCGCCTTTGACAATGTAGATGCTTTTCTTCTCGCGCAGGAATGCAACCTGTTCATCGGTCAGGCCGCTGAATGAGAACATGCCCTTTTGGCGCTGAATGAAGGAAAAATCCGTTTTGATTCCGGACTTCTTGAGCGCGGCAACCAGTTGGGCCCGGACATCGGCAATGCGCCGACGCATGCCGGCCAGCTCCTGAATCCAATGCTCGCGCAACTCCTCGTCGGATAGAATCGTGGTGACAATCAAACCGCCATGGGCGGGCGGGTTGGAATAATTGACGCGAATGGCGATTTCCACATGGCTGAACGCGGTGTCCGCCTGGGCGGCGTTGGCCGCGATCAGGCTCAAGGCCCCGGTGCGATCCTGGTACAACCCGAAATTTTTGGAAAACGAACTCGCCACCAACAGCTCGGGGCAGGTTTCCGCCATCGCCAGCAGGCCGGCGCGGTCTTCTTCAATCCCGAGGCCGAACCCTTGATAGGCAAAATCCAAAAACGGCAACCAACCTTGACGCGCGGCCAGGCTGGCCACCTCCCGCCACGTGGCATCATCCATATCAACACCGGATGGATTATGACAGCACACATGAAGCACCACGACATCACCGGCGGATACCTTGCCGAGATCAGCCAGTAGCGCCTCGCGGTCCAATCCCCGGGAGGCCGGGTCATAATACGCATATTCCTTAACGGTAAATCCGGCGGCCTCGAAAATGCCTTTGTGGTTGGCCCACGTGGGGCGACTCACCCAGACGGTCGCTCCGGGTCGCACCTTGCGCAGGAAGTCCGCGCCCACCCGCAAACCGCCGGTACCGCCCGGGGTATGGGCCGTGCGGATTCGGCGCCCGGTGATCACCGGATGCTCCTCGCCGAGGATCATTTCCTGAACCAGCGCGGCGTACTCGGACGCGCCGCCGATCGGCATGTAGGACTTGCTGGAGGCCGAGGCAAGGATGCGGGCCTCGGCGGTCTTGACCGATTCGAGCACGGGGGTTTGCCCCTGGTTGTCCTTGAATACCCCTACCCCAAGGTTGACCTTGAGGGGATTCGGGTCTTTTTTGAAGGCATCGGTCAGTCCGAGGATGGCGTCGGGCGGCGCCGCGGTCAGGTTTTCAAACATGGCTTTTCCCGTTCAGGTCGTGGTGTAGGCATCCACCCAGGCTTGGATGGTGTCGGCTTGGGGTTTGACGATATTCATTTCGCGCACGGCGTTTTCCGGCGAGTCCGAGGCATGGGCGGCGTTGATCATGATGTCTTTGCCGTACTCCTTGCGCACCGAGCCGGGGCCGGCCTTGCTGGGATCGGTGGGGCCCAGAATGCGCCGGATGCGCTCAACCGCTTTCGGCCCTTGGTAAATCAATACCAGGCAGCGCGACGTTCCCGGCGCGGCCTTTTCCGCCGCCGTCAAGCCGACCGGACGTTTTCCGGTCATAAACTCAAGAATCTGGTAGAATTGCTCGTCGCCGAAGCAGGGGCCGACCAGCTCCCCCAGTTGGCGCTGCACGTCTTCGGGCAAGGTGAAGCCAAATTCTTCGCGAAGGGCCTCGGTGGCGCGCGCCGCCGAAGGCTCCTTGAGTTTGTTGCGCAAGACCTCTTGCACCGGTCCGTAGAATTCCTCGCCTTCGGCTACGCTCATGCGGTGAACCTTGGCCCCGATGATCCGCAAGCCGGAAGCGGAGAACAAATCAATGATGTTGCCCGGACGTCCGCTCGGAAAACGGAAGTTGTCCGGCTTGATGATGACCAGGGTGCGTTGCACGTCCGGCCCCTCGACCAGATCGTCCGCGTCGGCGATCAGGCCGCCGTCCCGCTCCGAATACGACGCCCACAAGCGCAGCGCTTCGCGAACGGTCGCCGCCGAACGCCCGATGTAAACCGCCGGCTCGAAATAACGAACCTGCTGCTGCTCATCGACGATCAAATCGCCAAAGGTATCGCGAACGGTTTCACCGGAGGACGTGGTCGGACGGATCGGGCCGACGGCATCGCGCACTTTCGCGATGGCCTCATCGCCCTCGAACAACAACATCAACACGCGGCGCCGTTTGCCGGTGCGCGGATCGGGCGCGTAGGTGCGGCGCAGATGATCAACCAGCAGGGCGCGTTCCTCGACGGGTAAATCTTCCGAACGGTTGATCAGGTCGGCATAGCGGTCGACCAGCTCGGCGCTCGGCCCGAACATCCGGCACGCAACCAGATCAAGCCCGGTGCGGCTGGTAATCCGGCTGATGACGCCACCGGTGCGGGATTTGGAAATGGTGTAGGGATTGACGAGGACATACGCGAGTTCTTTGGGCATAAGGGCTCCGGTTCGGTGAAACAATTCATTAACATAAAAGGAACAAAGCGGCGGATCAAGCGGGAACCTGTTCCATCGCGTTACAACGATTCCACGGCGGCGACAATCGCGCCCTGGGTGATGCCGAAATGCTCCCAGACTTCGTAATGCCCTTCGGAGGGCGCGATGCGGGGATCGACAATACCGACATGCGCCACGGGAACCCGCATGCCGCCGGCGTTCGCGGCGATCAGGCCGGCAAATCCGCGCAGTCCGACCGAACGGTTTCCGATCAAGCCGTCCTCGACGGTGACCAGACCATCCGGATATTTCGAGAAAAACCGGCACAAGTGTTCCGGGTCGATCGGCAGGCCGTTGATAATATAGACATCCGTAGGTTGGCCGCGTTTGTAGAGTTCATCAGCCGCCTTGCCGGCGAGGTGAGCCGGGGCGCCCAACGCAAGTATCGCCCGGGCCGCGCCTTCGTATTTGCGGTACGGGGTGACCGACTCCCAGGCGTCTCCGGCCTGCCAGAGCGGCTCGTTCACACCTTGTTTGGTCAAAATGGGCAGGTTGTCACGCGGAATGCCGATGAGGTGGCCGCCATAATGCGCGGCGGCATCCCGAATGGCCACAAAAGCGGCGCGGGCATCCGCTGGAGCATAAAACCGGTGCAGGTACGGCAGGTAGCCCATGGCCATACTGATCCAATCCAGCGACCAGCCGGAAAAGTGATCGCGTCCGGTGCAGGCGCCGACATGGGACATGTGGAAGGTGACGTTTAAGCCCTCGTTGATACCGTTCAAATTGCGCTGGTAGCGCCACAACTCCATGGCTTCCCGGGCGATTCCCTCGAAAAACGCGGCGAAGGTGGAGAATACGACGAACCGGGGCCCTTCCCCGGCCATGGCGATTCCATTCGCCAGCAGGGCCGAGGCCTGCTCTTGAATGGACATTTCAAAATGATGTCCCGGTCCGGCCAGGGCCGCCGCCTTGTCCAGCTTCGTTGAGGGGTCGAGGTCGCAACTGACCACGAACACTTTTCCCGGATGGTTCTTGGCGATCAGCGCATAAGCCGGTTGAACGCCGGCGCGGGCGCTTACTTCTTCGCCGGGGGCCGGAAGCTTGACCTCGGCAACCGCCTGGTCGTCCAACAACACATTGGGCGTACCGGGCGCCGGACGCGCCAGCGTGATCACCGTTCGCGGCTTCGCCTGCGACAATTCGGCCAAAACTTCCCGGTGTGCGTCGGTTTCCATGAGCATCGGATTGGCCAGAATGGCGGCCACGTCACGTCCTTTGAGGTGACCATCGTGATGCCCTTTGCCGCCGGGAAGGCGGTTCACGAGAAACAGGCACTCCAGCATCGCCTCCACATCGCGGAAACTCATCAGCGCGCCGGGCGTCCAGATTCCCGTGTCCATTGCGACCTGATTACGCGCGGCAAAGGCGGTCACTTCATCCACAATGCCATACCGGACGGCAAAGGTGGTCAGGGTTTCCGGTCGGGGACCGACATGGTGATACCCCACGGGATAGATCATGCTCGGGCGACCGCGGCGGGCGAGCAGGCGGGCTTCGCGGTAGGCGCGGAACAAATCGGCCGCATCGTGCAGCGAATCGATTTCCAGGATGGTTATGCCCATCGCTTCCACCATCTTCCGGGGATCCTTGTCCATGATGTGCTGGTTCGAGCCGGACAACTGAATGCCATTGCGTTGCATCACAAACGTAATGGGGGCCCGGTGCAAATCAGCGGCATTAAACCCGTTCAGGGCTTGACCCGACACCCATCCGGCATCGCCGCAATGGCACAGGATCCAGGCATCATCGCCATAGCGGGCGCGCTTGCCGAGGGCCTGGCCCACCGCGACCGGCACCATCACGCCGAGGCGTCCGCCATTCAGTTGCGTACCGCCCGGCACCCAAGCCACATGCCCGGCGATATCCAGGCTTTGCCGGAATTTGGCGGCCACGTGGTCGGGCTCCAGAAATCCCAACGCGGACAAGGCGCCGTAATAACCGATGCTGGCATGCGCGTTTTCAATCGTGTACTCCACCGCCTGGTAGTCGGTCATGGCCAGGGTCATCAACAGAGAGGGAATCAAGTCCAGCCCGCCGCCGAGGTGATCCACTTCATTCAGCTTGGCCAGCTCGGCCACGGCGTGAATCGCGGTGCGCGCCGCCTGCCGCTGCAGGGCCTCCAGTTGCAACGCCTGCCGCGGCGTGAGCGCGTCCTGGTTGTCCGGCTCCAACCGGAACGGCAAGACCGAGGAGGAAAAGGAGTCACCGGTATATTTCGATGCATCCAACAACTGCTGATTGCGACTCGCCTGGGCTTTTAGCGCTTTGTTTTCGTAGGTCATATCCTCGCCAACTCCGGTTTGATGAATAAACGACCAGCATCATACGGCTTGGCCTTGTCAATGCAATCCAAAGGTGGAGGCGGGGGGGGGCGGGGGCGGTTATGGCAAGCGAATGTCGAGCCGGATAAATCGCCAATCGTGCTCCG
>CALMYG010000103.1 GCA_937873455.1 uncultured Verrucomicrobiota bacterium | reverse complement strand
CGAATACCCGCGAATTGACATCACTTCGCCACTCGCCTATCATGACGCTATCAAGAGAATGTGAGGCCCGGTTATGAAAAAAATCATCATGACGTGTTTGTCGGCGGCGGCCCTGGCCGGATTGTGGGGATGTGAGCTGGACAACAACAAAGGCCGCGACTTGCGCTTTGAAAACCTTTCGAGTCAAACCGTGTCGGTGATCCCTCTGACCGGTGAGTGGGAATCGTTCAAGATCGCACCCGACGAAACGAAAAAACTGGAAAGCATCAAGACGCCCGATTTTACCTGGGAACCCAAGACCCGCGTCGCCTTGAGCGTCACCTCGACCGACCGGCGCGTCGTGTTTGTCAACAAGCCCCGGGAACCCGCGCCTCCGCCGCCCACGGTCATCATCATCACCAATCAATAAGCAGCTCCCCGCGTTCTTTGCCGTTGATTGCCGCCCTGATTTTATCTAGGGTGATCGGCGAATTGTCACCCGACCACCGTCCGGGCAACCAGAAGGAATTTGCATGCCGAACACCGTTTTGATTGGCGCCCAGTGGGGCGATGAAGGCAAGGGAAAAATCATCGACGTGCTCACCGAGCGCGCGGATTGGGTTGTCCGCTACCAGGGCGGCAACAACGCCGGCCACACCGTGGAAATCGGCGCGGATAAATACGTGTTGCACCTCGTGCCCTCCGGCATCCTTCATGCCGGAAAAACCTGCGTCATCGGCAACGGCCTGGTCGTCGATCCGGTCGCCCTGGTGAAGGAAATCCAGGGCGTGGTCGAGCGCGGCATTGATCCGGCCGGGCGCTTCTTCATCAGCGACCGCGCCCATGTCGTTTTGCCGTACCACAAGCTGATCGACGAATACCGGGAAAAGAAACCGGCCGCCGGTTCAACCATCGGCACCACCAAGCGGGGAATCGGTCCGACCTATGGCGACAAAGCCGCCCGCACCGGCCTGCGCATGGGCGATCTGCTCGACCCCGACCGCGAATCCCTGCTTCGCGATCGCATCGCCGCCAACCAGCGGATTCTCACCGCTCTGGGCGGCCCGCAACTTTCCCCCGACACCATCGTCGCCGAAACCTTCGAGGCCGTCCGCTACCTCACGCCGTTCATCCAGGATACCATTCCGCTGCTCCACGCCGCGCTGACCCAAGGTCAGTCCATCTTGTTTGAAGGCGCCCAGGGCACCATGCTCGATATCGACTACGGCACCTATCCGTTCGTAACCTCCTCCAACGCCACGGCCGGCGGCGCTTGCACCGGCGCCGGTGTGCCGCCGCATCGCATCGATCAAGTGCTCGGCGTCGTGAAAGCCTACTCCACCCGGGTCGGGGAGGGGCCGTTCCCCACCGAACTGCACGATGCGATGGGCGAACAACTGCGGCGCGCCGGCCATGAATTCGGCGCCACCACCGGCCGCCCCCGGCGCTGCGGCTGGTTCGACGCCGTGGTCGCCCGTTATTCCGTCATGGTCAACGGCATCGACCGCTGGGCCATTACCAAGCTGGATGTCCTCGACGACGTGGAGGTCATCCAGGTGTGCGTCGCCTACGACATGGACGGCCGGCGGCTGGAAACGGTTCCCGCCAACGTCCGCGAATTGGAGCGTTGCCGCCCGGTGTATGAAACCTGGCCGGGCTGGCAGTGCTCGACCAAGGAGGCCCGAAGCTGGGAGGAACTCCCGGAAAAAGCCCGCGCTTACCTCCGCCGCCTGGAAGAATTAACCGGCGTAACCACCGCGCTGTTGTCCGTCGGCCCCCGCCGGGACAGCACCATCATTCTGGATCCGGCCTTCATGGCATGAACCCCACGCAATGAGCAAATCCCCACCATCGGCGACGCCCCGGCATGTGGCCATCATCATGGATGGCAACGGTCGTTGGGCCAAGCAACGCGGCCTGCCCCGCATCAAGGGGCATCAAGCCGGCGCCGATTCGGTGCGCGCCATTCTCAAAGCGTGCCGTGCCCGCGACATCGAATACCTCACCCTCTACGCCTTCAGTTCGGAAAATTGGGTCCGCCCCAAACCCGAAATCACCGGCTTGATGGCCTTGCTGAAAAAGTTTCTGCGCGAACAATCCTTTGAGCTGCACGACAACCAGGTGAAGCTGCGGGTCATCGGCCATGTTCGCGACTTGCCCTCCGGCGTGCAAGCCGAGCTCCGCCGGGTGATGGACGAAACCGCCGCCTACACCAAGGGCACCCTGACCCTCGCCTTGAGTTACGGCGGACGCGCCGAGCTGACCGATGCCATGCGGGCCATCGCCCGCCGGGTCAAGGACGGCGGTCTCAACCCGTCCCGGATCACCGAGGAAACCATCCGTGAACACTTGTACGCCCCGGATATTCCCGATCCGGATTTCATGATCCGCACCAGCGGGGAAATGCGCATCAGCAATTTTCTGCTCTGGCAATTGTCCTATGCCGAATTGTATGTAACTCCGGTTTTATGGCCCGATTTCCGGGAACCGGAATTTGATGCCGCCCTGGAAGAATACCGGCGTCGACACCGCCGATTTGGAGATATTGCGTAATATGCTCAAGCATCGCGTGCGAAGTGGCGTACTGCTGGGCGCGGCCTTGTTGGCCGCCCTGATTTTCCTGCCCCCGGCCGGGGCCATGATCCTGCTTGCCCTTTGCTGTGGCTGGTCGTTGTGGGAGTTTTACGCCTTGTTAAAAGCCGGCGGCATTCCTCACTTTCGCGGCATCGGCTTGGTCGGTGGCATCTCGCTGATTGTCGCGACGTGGTGGGCCTACCATCAGGCGCCCGGCGCCCGGTTGTACGGCGATGTCGAGGCCATCGTCCTGTTTGCCGTCGCCGCCGCGGTGTTTATCCGGCAAATGTTCGTCCCCGCGCTCGATCACGCCTTGAAATCCATGGCCGCCACCTTGCTCGGGGTGGTGTATGTCGCCTGGTTGTTTAACTTCCTCAACAAACTGCTGCTGGTCTTCGGTTTGGAAGAGGGGCGGTGGCTGATTTTCTACCTCGCGCTGGTGGTGAAATCCACCGATGTCGGCGCGTATTTTGTCGGCTGCCGGTTCGGCGGGCGGAAATTTTTCCCGACCATTTCCCCGGCGAAAACCTGGTCCGGGGTGATCGGCGGTCTCGCCACCGGCGTCGCGTTCAGCATGGCCGCCCTCTATTTTCTTCAACCGGTGCTGTCCCATCTGGACTTTGGATGGGTGGACGCCCTCGTCCTCGGGTTCATCCTCTCCGCCGCCGGGATCGCCGGCGACCTGATTGAATCCCTTCTTAAGCGCGCCTCCGGGGTCAAGGACTCCGGCACCTTGATCCAGGGGATGGGCGGCATCCTGGATGTCGTCGACAGCCTGATCTTCGCCGCACCGTTTCTCTATATCTACATGCGGCTCTTCGTGGACATTATCGGCTGAACGGGTATAGTGCCTTGTTTGTGATACGAAGGGATTGTTCATGCTGACCATGTTGTTGTCCATTGTGCTGGTGACGCTGCTGTTTGGTTTCACCATTTTTGTCCACGAACTCGGGCATTTTCTCGTTGCCCGTTGGTGCGGCATGACCGTCGACGCCTTCGCCATCGGCATGGGTCCGGCGATCTGGAAGCGCACCATCAACGGGGTCGAATACAAACTATGCGCGTTTCCCATTGGCGGTTACGTCGCCCTCCCGCAAATGGGGCCCAGCGAGGAAACCGGTAAAACCGCCGAACAAGACGGCCGCAACCTGCCCCCGATCAAGCCGATCCCCAAGATCCTGGTCAGCCTCGCCGGTGTCACCTTCAACATGATCTTCGCCGTCGTGCTCGCCTATGTGATCTTCTGGCAAAGCAAGGCCATCGCGCCGGAATACGAAAACAGCGCGGTGGGGTATGTGGAGACGGATTCCGCCGCCTATGCCGCCGGCATCCGCATCGGCGATGTCATCACCGCGGTGAACGGCGAGTCCATCGGCACCTGGGAAAAATTCATCGTCGTCACCGCCCTGCGCGACGAAGTCACCCTCGACCTCCGGCGCCCCGACGGCGAAACCTACGCGGTCACCCTCCCCACCGAGCGCGTGCCGGGCGGTCGCCTGATCACCGGCCTGTACCCGATGAACTATTGCATCGTGCTCGATACCTTTCCCGAATCCCCCGCCCGTGCCGCCGGCCTGCGGCCCGGCGATCGCATCGTCGGCCTCGACGGCATCTCCTTGTTCAGCCGCGACCACATGATTGATCTCATCAACGCCTCCCAGGGCCGGGCGGTCATCATGACCATCGAACGCGAAGGCGAACGCCTTGAACTCGAAATCACCCCCGTCTACAACGAAGAGCACCGGCGGGCGATGATCGGGATTTCCTTCCGTACCGACGAGGTCAAGAAGCCGTGGGATCAAATCCACTCCCACGCCACCCTCATTTTCCGCATTCTCAAAGCCCTGGTCACCCCGGCCGAGTCCAAGGCGGCCGCCGAAGCCATCGGCGGTCCGGTTGCGATCATTGATATTTTCCTGAAATTCGCCGCCTTGGGCTTTTTGCAGGCGTTGTGGTTTACCTGCCTGCTCAACGTCAACCTCGCCGTCATGAACCTGCTTCCCCTCCCGGTGCTTGATGGCGGCCATATCATGTTCTCGCTGTGGGAACTGATCACCCGCCGTCCGGTGCCGCACAAGGTCGTCGCGTTTCTCTGGAAAGTGTCGGCGGTATTGCTGCTCGGACTTTTCCTGCTGCTGACCTACCGCGACTTCGCCCGCATCTTCGCCGGACGCCAATCCGCGCCCGCGCCGGAAGCGGTTCCGTTTGAGGAACCCGCCGGAGAACCAGAGTCCGCTCCCGCAACCGCCGAACCATGACGCTATTTCCAAACCTTGGAATTTTCGTACCCGAAAAGTTCCAAGGTTTGGAACTTTTTCGACCACGATTTTCCAAGGATTGGAACGTTTGCCATGAATAAAAAAGCCCCGCGCTCCTGTTTTGTTCCCGACTGGGCCCGCGACGCCATCTGGTATCAGATTTTTCCCGAGCGCTTTCGCAACGGGTGCCCGGCCAGCAATCCGAAGCTGGAAGACTTCACCACCCAACCCGTTCCCGGATGGAAAATCATGCCGTGGGGCGGCGACTGGTATGCCCAGCAGGCTTGGGAGAAAAAACGCGGCGACTTCTTCCACTCGGTTTACTTGCGCCGGTACGGCGGCGATCTCGTCGGGGTGTACGAGAAGCTCGACTACCTGCAGGAACTTGGCGTCACCGCGATCTACCTCAACCCGGTCTTCCACGCGCCCTCGTTGCACAAGTACGATGGCTCGTCCTTTCACCATGTCGATCCCGCGTTCGGCCCGGACCGTGAAGGCGATCTTGCCATGCTCGCCAAGGCCCGCGAAACCGAAGACCCGAAGACCTGGGTCTGGACCGCCGCCGACCGGTTCCTGCTCAAGCTGATCCGCGAGGTGCATCGCCGCGGCATGAAAATCATCCTCGACGGCGTGTTTAATCATACCGGGCGCGACTTCTTCGCCTTCCGCGACCTGTTGCGTAATGGCGACCGGTCCCGCTACAAAAAGTGGTACAAAATCAAACACTGGAACGCCGACGGCACCTTTGACTACGAAGGTTGGTTCGGCCACGCCGCGCTGCCGGAACTCGCCCGCACCGAAAACGATCTGATTCCCCCCGTGCGCCGCTACATCTTCGACATCACCCGGCGCTGGATGGACCCCAACGGCGACGGCGACCCCTCCGACGGCATCGACGGCTGGCGGCTCGATGTCGCTTTTTGCGTCCCGCACGGGTTCTGGAAGGCTTGGCGGCGGCACGTCAAGCGGATCAATCCCGAAGCCTACCTCACCGCGGAGATCGTCACCCTCGCCAAGGATTACCTGCGCGGCGACGAGTTCGACGCGGTCATGAACTACATGTGGTTGTTTCCTTCGGTCAGCTTTTTCAGCCAGGCCAAAAAAGCCATGTCCGCCGCGGAATTCCGCAAAGCGTTGGATCACGTGCGCAAGGCCTATCCGCCGGAAGTCGCCTATGTGCAGCAGAACCTGTATGACTCCCACGATGTCGGGCGCATCGCCTCGATGTTCAACAATCCGGAATTGCTCCCCATCGAAAATTTCGAGCACTATTTTCATCTGTCCCGGGTCAAGCAGGGCGGAACGTTTCGCACCACCAAGCCCACCCGCGCGGCCATGACCAGTCTGCGCCAGGCGGTAATTTTTCAAATGACCTATCCCGGCGCGCCGATGATTTATTACGGCACCGAGGTCGGACTTTGGGGCGCCAATGATCCGTGCGATCGCCAACCCATGTTATGGGACGACGTACGCCACCAGCCGGAAACCCATACCCCGCGCGGCAAGACCCGCGCACGCCCGCGCGCGCCGGATAAGAACCTCTTCGCGTTTTACCGCCAGGCCATCGCCCTGCGCCGGGAGCATGCGGTCCTGCGCCGGGGCACGCTTTCCTGGGTCAAGCATGATCATCCCCGCGTGCTGATCTACGAGCGCCGTGGGGAAGGGGAACGCATACGGGTGGCCCTGAACGCGGCCGATGAGCCGGTAACGGTTGCCGTTCCTTTTGCCGGCGCCAATGCCTGGACGGGCAAGGCCTGCCCGCGCGGGGAACAGGTGATTCCGCCCCGGAGCTGGTTAATTGTACGGAAACAGGAGGCAGACGCATGAAAGAAATCGGGAATCCGCTTTGGGTCTATATTACCGCCGCGAACGAAGACGAAGCGGAGCGATTGGCCGAATTGATGGTCAACCGCAACGTGGCGGCGTGCGTCAACCTTCTTGGCGCCATCCGGTCCGTGTACCGGTGGGAAGGACGCGTGGAGCGCGGCACGGAATTCGCCCTCGTCGCCAAAACCACCGAACACGCCTTTCCCCGCCTCGAACGGTTGGTCAAGGAACACCACTCCTACGAATGCCCGTGCATCATCGCCCTGCCCATCACCGCGGGTTATCTACCGTACCTCGACTGGGTACGCGGGTGCGTCGCGCCGGATTAGAGAAACTAACGGATAGCCGTCCGCTACAGGGGGGTTGCGGCATCTTGCTGTCGCTGCCGTTGTAATAGCTTCCGGGGCCATTCGTTATGCTACGGCCATGCGGTGAACCTCTTGATGAATTTTCCAGGCATGTTGATCTTCCGCCACATCAAGATCATAGTCCATTTGCAGGCCCAACCAAAATGACGCGGAATTTCCGAAGTACACGGCCAGCCGCAATGCCGTATCGGCCGTGATGTTTCGTTTGCCGTGAATAATTTCGTTAATTCTTCGCGGGGACACGCCGAGGTCGCGGCCCAGTTGATTCTGGGTGATATTCATGGGCTTGAGAAATTCCTCAAAAAGAATTTCGCCAGGGTGTACGGGGCATAATTTTTTCATCAGACCACCTTAATGATAATCAACGATTTCAACGTTTCGGGCGCTTCCGTTTTTCCACTCAAAGCAAACTCGCCATTGTCTGTTTATTCGTATGCTGTGTTGACCTTTTCGTCCGCCAGATAACGCTTCCAGTTGGTTCGCGGGCGGAATACGCAGATCCAACAAGGTTGAGCTCCGGTTCAGCATTTTCAGCTTTCGAAGGGCGACTTGCTGAATGTCCGCCGGCAAACGCTTGGAAAAGTGCCGGTTGAATATTCTCTCGGTCTCCTTGCACGCAAAACTTTCAATCATTCTGAAGCTAAACTATAACGCATAACGTTATGCGTCAAGCAATGGGTGCCAAAGGCATTTCTTTTTTCGGTCATCACCTAAATGGCGCAAGACGTAACCGTGTCTACGAAACTCTTTAGACACCGACCTGCAAAGCACACGAGGCCGCTCCCCCGCAGTCGCGGAGAAACGCCGGGGACAGAGCCCCGGCCTACACTATTTCCGCCTTTTTCTTACTCTTACACGCCGATCAACGCTTCGCCCGGATGCATTTCGAACGACAGCGCCAGCTTGCGCGTTTGGGACAAAATAGGAACACACCGCTCGCTTGGCGTCATAAGTCACCCCGAGCGAAGTCGAGGGGTCTCCATATGGTTGGCTGCGGCGAAGATTGCTCGACTACGTTCTCCTTTGTCGAACTTCGCTCGAAATGACCGCGCCTCATCGGGATAACACCGCTGGGGGATCGCTGGCGCTGACGACCCTTAGCCGACGGTTTTCCGCCGGGCTCACGAAACAACCATCACCACGTGACGATCAGCAACAAGGCGAAACGTAGGTCAATGCCGGTCGCGCACGAACAACAGGTAGGCCAAGGTGAGGATGGCCGATACCGCCGAAGCGACGTAAGTCAAAAATGCCGCGTTTAATACCTTGGCGGCGTGGACCTGTTCCTGCGGCGCGACAATCCCGGCCCGGACCATCTGCTGCTTCGCGCGGGCGCTGGCGTCCCACTCGACCGGCAGGGTGACCAGGGCAAACGCCACCACGCCGATGAACAGCCAAATGCCCAGCGTCAGCAGGAATGGAATCTGCGCCATCATCCCGACCACGAAAATCGGCATGGCAAGCTGGCTGCCGAAACTGGTCAGCGGCACCAACGCGGAACGCATGGTCAGCGGCGCGTAGTCGTGCGCCTTCTGCAACGCGTGCCCGGCCTCATGGCAGGCCACCCCGATCGCCGCGAGCGAGGGCGAATTGTACACGTCCGGCGACAGCCGCAGCGTGTTGGAACGCGGGTCGTAATGATCGGAAAGGAACCCTTGCGTCATCTCAATGTTGACGTCCGTGATGCCTTCCGCCTGCAGCATGCGCCGTGCGGCCTGGGCCCCGGTCAACCCGGAGGATGCCGCATAACGGGAATACTTGTGGAAGGTGCTTTTCACCCTCATCGTCGCCAGTAACGCGAGAATTAGACCCGGAAGGGCGAATATAAAATATAGGGGATCAAGAATCATGGTTCACCTCGTTGCATTAAACTAATCGACTTGATTGGACAGTCAAGGCCATCCGGTGTTCGACAAAAAAACGGGCGCGGAGTGTTCCGCGCCCGTTGCGTATCCCGGTTGTCCGGTTGCGCTTATTCCTGCTGGCCGGCTTCGTCCATCTCGGCGAGGGCCGCTTTGCGGCTGAGCCGTACCTTGCCGGACATTTCGTCCACGGCGAGGCACTTCACCCACATGAGGTCGCCCACCTTGCAGATGTCTTCCACCGCTTTGACCCGGAAGTCCGCCAGTTCGCTGATATGCACCAAGCCTTCCTTGCCGGGCATGAATTCCACGAACGCACCGAACTCCTTGGTGCCGGTGACCGTGCCTTGATAGATCTTGCCGACTTCGGCCTCGGCGGTCAGGGCGCTGATCTCGCGTACCGCAATGTCCATCGACTCTTTCTCGCTGGCGAAGACCGAGACGCTGCCGTCGTCCTCGATATCGATCTTGGCGCCGGACATTTCGGTGATGCGGCGGATGTTCTTGCCGCCCGGACCGATGAGGGCGCCGATCTTTTCCGGGTTGATCCTGATTACCTGGATGCGCGGGGCATAGGGCGAGAGATCGCCGCGCGGCGCGTCGATCACCGACTGCATGTAGTCAAGAATCTGCTGCCGCCCCTTGTTGGCCATCGTAAAGGCGCCTTCCACGAGATCCCAGCGCAAGCCGCGAATCTTGAGGTCGACCTGGAAGCCGGTGATGCCCTGGCGGGTGCCGGTCACCTTGAAGTCCATGTCGCCGCAGTGATCCTCGGCGCCGAGAATATCGAGCACCATTTCGGCCTTCTCGCCTTCGCTGAACAGGCCGACGGAAATCCCGGCCACCGGCTTGGTGATGGGAATGCCCGCATCCATGAGGGCGAGGGTGCCCGCGCATACGCTGGCCATCGAGGAGGAGCCGTTGGACTCCATGATCTCCGACACCACGCGGATGCTGTAGGGATAGTCTTTCGGGATGACCGGGACGAGCGCGCGTTCGGCCAGGTTGCCGTGGCCGATTTCGCGGCGGCTGGTCATGCCGAGGCGTCCAACTTCACCAACGGAATACGGCGGGAAGTTGTAATGCAGGATGAACCGTTTTTCGTCCGGGCCGCCCGCGACCGCGTCCAGGTCCTGGACATCGTCGCTGGTGCCGAGGGTGACCGTCGCGAGCGACTGGGTTTCTCCGCGTTGGAACAGCGAGGAGCCGTGGGTGCGCGGAATAAGCCCGACTTCGCCGTACAACGGGCGCAAATCGCCGAAGCCGCGGCCGCCGATCCGGGTCTTCTTCTCGAGGACCAGGCGGCGGGTGGATTCAATTTCGAACGCATCAAACAAGTGGAAGTATTCCTCGGAGGTCAGTTCCGGGAATTTTTCCTTGAGGGCCGATTCCAGGGAAACCTTGATCGCGGCGATCTTGTCCTGGCGCTCCAGTTTGCCGCTGACCGCCAAGGCGGCCATCATGTCTTCGCCGGCGATGGCGCGGGCGGCGGCGAGTTGGGCGGAATCCGGAAGGGTTTCGGTGACCACCTTGTCCGGCAGGCCCATCTGGCGGCGCAATTCCAACTGGCCGTCAATCAAGGCCGGAATGAAGGAGTGGCCGAATTTCATCGCGGCGAGCATATCCGCGTCGCTGATTTCATCGGCGTTGCCTTCGATCATGATCGGATAATCGCGGTTGCCGGCGATGGTCAACCGGATGTCGCTTTTTTCCATTTCGTCGTGGGTCGGGTTGACCACGAACTGGCCCTCGATCCGTCCGACCCGCACCGCGCCGATCGGGCCGAAGAACGGGATGTCCGAAATGGTCAGGGCGGCGCTGGCCGCGAGCACGCTGAGTACGTCCGGCTCGTGTTGGCCGTCGGCGCTGAGCAGGGCGTTGTTGATCTGCACGTCGTTGCGGTAGCCATCCGGGAAGAACGGCCGAAGCGGACGGTCGGTGACCCGGGCAATGAGAATTTCGCGTTCCGACGGTTTGGCTTCGCGTTTGAAGTAGCCGCCGGGGAAACGCCCGGCCGCGTAGAACTTTTCACGGTATTCCACCTGAAGGGGGAAAAAATCCACGCCTTCACGGGGGGTTTTGGTGGCGGTGACGGCGGAGAACACCATGGTGTCGCCGAGGCGGGCGGTGACCGCGCCGTGGGCCTGCTTGGCCATCAGACCCGTTTCCAGGGTCAGGATTTTGCCGCCGAGATTGATTTCGACGCGCTTGCGGAGGTTATTCATGTTTTGCTTCCTTGTGGGGGCGGGTTTCTGCGATCAGGTCGGTCGTTGCGGCCAACGCGAAAAGCCGATGCCGCGCGCGGTGGGCCGCGACGCCGGTATCGGCTTGTTCTCGCGAAGGAATAAGGAGATTACCGGCGCAGGCCCAGACGTTGAATCAAGCTCTGGTAACGAGCTTCGTCTTTGCCGCGGAGGTAATCGAGCAGCTTGCGGCGCTGACTGACCATGATGATCAATCCGCGGCGGGAGCTGTGGTCTTTCTGGTGGCTTTGGAGGTGCCCGGTCAGGTCTTTGATCCGCTGACTGAGCAGGGCCACCTGGACTTCCACCGAGCCGGTATCGCTCTCGTGGGTCCGGTATTCCTTTTTAATGGTCGCTTTTGCAACGTTTTCCATGACGTGTTCAGGCCTCCTGAAGGCCCGCCCTGTGTGGTTCTTTCTTTGGTTTGATCGGTGGCTTATAGTGCCTTGGTCGCCGCCTGTAAACTGAAAAAAGTTCCAATCCTCGGAAAAATCGTCCTGAAAAAGTTCCAAGGTTTGGAACTCCGGGGTATGTTCCCGCCATGTTTCGTGTTCACATGCAACGGGTACGCTATGCGGCGGCGGCTGTCCTGCTGGCCGCAACCCCGCTCCAGGCCGGCCCCTTCCTCCTGTGGCAGGCCGCCTCGCCGACCGGGCCGCGCGCCGCCGGAGCGCCGGAAACCTACCGGTTGGAGCCCTTGGTACTGGAGGCCGATGCCGGCCTCGCCGGCGCGATCGTCGAATTGCCTCTGGGCGGGGGAAGCCGCGCCTCCATGCGCATCGCCGAACACCGTCTCGATCCGGACCGCGCCGCCATGACCCTTTCCGGACGCGCCGGCGGCTCGGAGAGCATCAACATGACCCTCGCCGTGGTCGGCGACCAAATTTCCGGCGCCCTTCAGTTGCCCGGACGCCGCCTGCTGGAAATCTCCGGCGCGGTGGATGCCTTCGAGGTTCGCGAAGCCGAGCCGTTTGACCGCCCGGCCTGCGGCGGCGGGTTGACCCTCCCTGCCGGGTTGAGCCGTCCGGCCCCCGCGTTCGCCCCCGCCGCGATGCCGCTGAACGCCTCCGGAACCGTCACCGTGGATGTCATGATCGTCTACACGCCCCAGGCCCGCATTGCCGCCGGCGGAACCAACGCCATCGAAGCGGCCATCGTCCAATCCGTTGCCCAGGCCAACGCCGTATTCTCCAACAGCGCCATTGCCGCCACCTACCGGCTCGTTCATACCGCCGAAGTAACCTACAACGATTCAGGGAACATGGTAGACGACTTGGAACGCATCACCGGTCAAGCCGACGGCTTCATGGACGAAGTGCATTGCCTGCGCGACCGCTACGGGGCCGATCTGATTTCCCTTGTCGTCAACAACGGACAGTTCGGCGGCCTGGCCTGGATTTTGTGCGATCCTTCGAGCTTTGATCCCGGTCGCGGCTTCAGTATTGTCGCCCGAAGCCTGCTGACCCAATACGTCGTCACCCACGAGTTCGGCCACAATTTCGGCTGCGACCACGATCCCGACAATCCCAGCGGTTGCCGTGCCCACAGCTACTCCTACGGCCACCGGTTCATCAACGATGGCGTCTTCACCAACAAAACGGTCATGGCCTACGACCCCGGTTTCACCGTACCGCATTTTTCCAATCCCTCGGCCAACTGGTTTGGCGTGCCCACCGGAACCGCGAGCCGCAACAATGCCCGCACCATCCGGGAAACCCTCGCCACGATCGCCGCGTACCGCCAACCGCAGATCGATCCCAACCATCCCAACTTCATAATGGATTGTTTTGCCGACGCCCCCGGCTACTTGCTCGCCAATCCCGGCATGACCCTTTACGCCGCCGTGCGGTCCAACCTGCTCTATGTCGCCGGTTGGTCCAGCGGGATTTATCCCGGCGATACCGGACGGAGCGATCACTTTATTTTTGTGTCCGACCAACGGCTTTCGTCGGCCTCCGCGCCGGCGCCGTGGGCCAAATCCGGCTTAATCGCCGTTCCGGCCAGCGCGCCGTTTCTCGCCGCGGAAAGCATGAACGACTACGTCGCCTGGTTCAACGTTCCGGGAGCGAGCGCCGCCAACAAACACCCGCAAAATTCCGGGCAGATGGAAGGGTATTTTGATTTGGTGGAGACGTTTGGTTACGTCCCGGCCACCGTATACCTCGCCGCCGTGGCCTACCAGACCACCAACGGCGGCGCGTTGGTCGCCCAGGCTCCGGCGGGCAGCGGCCCGAACCTTGATCCCAACGAATTGCTCGCCGTGCCGCTGGCCACCATCATCGATCGCAACCTCGACGGCGTATTCGACCGGCTTGACCCCGCGTTTGATTTTCTTGCGCACGAAGCCCTGCCCACCACCAACGGGTTGATGCGGATCACCTGGGCCTCGGTACCGGGGCAAGCGTACCGGGTTGAGCGGGCGTTTACCCCGCAACCGGCCTCGTGGCCATTGGTGCAGGTCGTCACCGGCGCGCCCGCCCAGGCCTTCATGTCCTGGACCGATGCCGCAACGCCGGGAACATCCGCCGTGTACCGGATTCGTCTTGGAAATTGAACATAAGGCGCAAAGGAAACGCTTAATCGCCCCACTTAATCAGATACACGTTTGCGGCAACATTGTCTCCGGTTTTTGGTCTTTTCGAGTGTGTTAACGAGTGGGTTAACGATGGTGTTAACGAGTCTGTTCTATCGGGCGCCGCGCCTTCAGCGCGCGGGGCGAAAC
>CALMYG010000102.1 GCA_937873455.1 uncultured Verrucomicrobiota bacterium | reverse complement strand
CGGCAGCCCGCCGATGAATTTTTTCCAGGGAAAATTGGAGGTGCGGTCCGGCGGGTTATGGTTTGTCTCGGATACGTTCGCGGTGCGGGTGGACGATGCGGCGGGGACGCGGTTGTCCGGACGGATCGGCAAGCCGGTGACCTTCGGAATCCGTCCGGAGGATATTGCCGATGCCCTGTTCGTCACCCAGCCGAACCCCGAGCATGTGGTAAAAGCCCGGGTGGAAGTGGTCGAGCCGATGGGCGCGGAAATTTTCTTGTATCTGAATGCCGGCCGCGGATCGTTCATCGCCCGCGTTGGCACGGCCCAGGCGGCCGAAGTGAACCAGGAATTGACCCTGGTGATGAACATGAAAAAGGCGCACTTTTTTGACGCGGCTACCGGGGAGGCTCTGTAATGGAGATGACCCCTGCCGAGTGGTGGAGTGCGATAGGCCAGGTCGTCCTGGTCATCGTTGTTTCTTTTGTTGTGTTGTGCGCGGTCACCAGTTTGGTGCGGTTTCAACTGATGGCCGAGCGGGCGACGGAAACGGAAGAACTCGGGCTCGGCGAGGAAAAGGATTTCCGCCTGAATGTGTTGAACCGGATCGCCGCCGCCCGGAAGGTCCGGGAACCGATCACGGTGATGTTGCTGCGCTTGCCGCCCGACGGCGCGCCGGTGGAGGCGAGTGAGGCCCGGCTGAAATCCGCGTTGCGCCGGGAAGACGTGGTGATGCGCTGCGGGCCTTCGCTGATCGGGCTGCTTTTGGCCTGCGGATCGGAAAAGGCCGGGATCGTGGTCAATCGCGTCGCTACCCGCGAAACGCTCGGCGACCTCGCCGGGATCGAGCGCTGGCGGTTCGGGGTGGCGGGTTATCCGGAGCATGGTTTCAAAACCTCGGAGTTGTATCCCCGGGCGCTGGCGATGATCGACGAAGCGGAGGCAACCGGCAAGCGGGTCGCTGGAATGGCCCCGCCGGAAGCGGTGGCCGAGGAAAAAGAGGCGCCCTCCGACCTGGTCGATCCATTGACCGGATTGATTCGCGAGGAAAAAATGATCGACATGATGCGCCGTTACGTCGCCCGGGAGCGGAAGGCCGAGCGCCCGGCGTGCCTGGCCTATCTCGAGCTGGATCAATTCGACCGCCTGGTCGAGACGCATGGAGGCGACGGCGTCAATGCACTGCTTAAGGAACTTGCCGCTTTTCTGAACCGCAACTGCCGGGAAAACGATTTGTTGTGCCGGTTCGGCCCGTGCGGATTTGTGATCGGTATGCCGTTAACGCCGGTGGTCGCCGTGCCGGTGGTGCAGCGGATCACCGAGGCGGTGCGCCGTAGCGCGTTTTTGATTGGCGAAGCGGCGAAGATTACCTTGTCCGCCGGTGTCGCCGGGTATCCCGACGTGCAGGGCACGGCGGTGCAGTATTTCGTGGCGGCGGAAACCGCCCTCCAAACTGCGCGGCAACGCGGACGGAATCAGGTAATCAAATACGACCCGGCGATGGCCGAAGCACCGCGCGCCGAAGCAACCATGGACCGGTTATGACCACGCCTCTTCGACTGGGTGTCAACATCGACCACGTCGCCACGCTGCGCCAGGCGCGTCGTGCGGCGTATCCGGAACCGGTGGAGGCAGCGCGGTTGTGCGCGGCGGCCGGCGCCCATGGGTTGACCGTGCATCTCCGGGAAGACCGCCGGCACATTCAGGATCGGGATGTATTTGCGCTCAAGGAAGCCGCCATTCTGCCGCTGAATCTCGAGATGGGGAATCACCCGGAAATTGTCGCCATCGCCCTCGAGGTGCGTCCCGACGAGGCGTGCCTGGTGCCGGAAAAGCGGCAGGAGCTGACGACGGAAGGCGGGCTGGACGCGCATGGACAATTTGACGCGATCAACGAGACCGTCCAAAAACTCAAAGAAGCCGGGATCATCGTAAGTTTATTTATCGATCCCGAGCCCAAGCAAATTCAGGCGGCCGCGCTGATGGGCGCGCCGTATATCGAATTGCATACCGGTACCTATTGCGATGGCGGTGACCCGCGCGAGCTGGAGCGGCTGATTGCCGGTGCGGTGCTGGCCCGCCAGTATGGCTTGAAGGTCAACGCCGGCCATGGCATCAACCTCACCAACATCACGGGCATCCTGCGCATCCCGCATCTCGACACGCTCAATATCGGCCACAGCATCGTCGCCCGGGCCGTCATGGTCGGCATGGAAGCGGCGACGCGGGAAATGCTTCACGCCATGTCCGCCTATGTCGGCGGGGATGCGTCGCCATGATTCCGGTCACCACCGCGCAGATGCGCGAGTTGGACCGACGCGCCATCGAGGAGTTTGAAATCAAAGGCGAAGCGCTGATGGAGCGGGCCGGGGGCGGCGTCGCCTCTATAGTCCGGCGGGTCGCGGAAATTGCCGGCTTCATGAATCCGGTGGTTCATCTCATCGCCGGGCGCGGGCAGAACGGGGGCGATGTCTTTGTCGCCGCGCGCGTGCTCAAGGAGCAGGGGCTCCAGGTGGAGGTGTGGATCGCCGGGCATATCAATCAAATCAGCGGTGACGCTCTCATTCATTACGGGCGCATGAAATCCGCCGGGGTGGAGGCCTATGAAATCCCCACGCTGGAAGATTGGCAGGACATGATTGACGAGGCGTTTTACGCCGAAATTGTCGTCGACGGGGTGTTGGGCACCGGGTTGAAGGGTCCCGCGCGCGGACCGGCGGCCGGCGCGATTCAATACATCCGTGATCGCGCCCGTGATTCCCTGGTCATTTCCATCGACTTGCCCTCCGGGCTGAACGGCGATACCGGAATCGCCGAGGGGGATGTGGTGCTGGCCGATATTACCGCCACCATCGGCTTCCCGAAGATCGGTTTATTGTCCCAATCCGCGGTGGATGCGGTGGGCAGTTTGGACGTGATCGATATCGGACATCCCGAGGAATGTCTGGAGGAGTTGACGGCATCCGGTGATCTTGAATTTGTTCATGCGTCGGATCTCAAGCCGTTGTTTCCGCGCCGCCGTCGTTCGGCGCATAAAGGCGATTTCGGTCACGTTTTGGTGGTGGGCGGCTCGCGCCGTCATACGGGAGCGGCGGCGTTGGCTGCGCGTTCCGCATTGCGGATCGGCGCCGGGCTGGTCACCGCGTTAACCCCTGAGCGGCTGCAAAGCGCGGTGGCGTGCGACACGCCGGAGCTGATGGTTTGGCCTGGATTGGAAAATGCCCGGGGGTCTCTGGCTGCGGAGAATCTCGAAGCTGTATTGGAACAGGCCGCTATGTTCAACGCCGTGGTCGTGGGCCCGGGTTTGACGGTGGATGACGACACGCGCGCGCTGGTGCACGGGTTGCTCAAGCACCTTCGTGTGCCGTTGGTTTTGGATGCTGATGCTTTGTCCATGTTCGCCGGGTGTGCCGCTGAACTTGCGGCCTCGGAAGCGGCGCTGGTGTTAACTCCGCATCCTGGCGAATTGGCTCGACTGCTCGGAGTGGCGACCGCGGAGATTCAGCGCGACCGGCTCGCCGCGGTTCGGCAAGCGGTAACGTTGACCCGGGCGGTGGTTGTGCTCAAGGGCGCGGGAACGTTGATTGCCGCGGAGGACGCTCCGGTGCAGGTTAACTTAAATGGAAACCCGGGTATGGCCACTGCGGGCAGCGGGGATGTTCTTGCCGGCATGATCGGCGGCCTGCTGGCCCAGGGATTCTCGCCGTATAATGCCGCTCGTGCCGGCGTGTACACCCACGGACGGGCTGGTGATTATGGCGCATGGCGGCGTTGTCAGGCCGGTTTGCTGGCTGGAGATATTGTCGAAGAGCTTCCATACGCCCTGCGCGATCTGGCCATCCGGTAGCGCATAGCCAAGGCCCGCATGCCGAAGGGCCACGCGTGGGTTATGGAGCCGCGTGTTCTTGCAGTTGATCCAGCGTAACGATTTCCAGAGCCCGCTGGTGGGTTGCCCGCAAGACTACCGGAGGCGCGCAACCGGCGTTGTAGGCTTCCTTCCAGCGTGCTGCGCACAAGCACCAGCGATCGCCCGGCTTCAGGCCGGGAAACCCCCAGTGGGGATTTGGGGTGATCAGGTTGTTACCTCGTTCGGCGGAAAAACGCAGAAACGCTTCCGTCATTTCCGCGCAAACGGTGTGTGAGCCAAAATCTTCTTCACAGGTCCGGCAATGGCCGTCGCGGAAGAAACCGGTCATCGGGCCGAGGCTACATGGAATCAGAGCGCCGCCCAATACATTCTTGTCTACAGTCATCTTGCATGCACCATCGCCGAGAACACCGCCAAAGCAAAGATAAAAACAACTTTTTTCGGGGACACAGAAATTATGTCGTTCTGCATCACGCTGTAAATCAACGCGATACAAAATTCAAGGTGTCGCCCCGTGA
>CALMYG010000101.1 GCA_937873455.1 uncultured Verrucomicrobiota bacterium | reverse complement strand
TAGACGCGGGCGTTGACCGCGTCTTCGTGTGCCGCGCTCATCGCGCGCGGCTACAAAATTCGTCTGACAAAAATCTGTAGACGCGGGCGTTGACCGCGTCTCATCATTACGCAATGCATAAACATCTTCGGCGTCTGGATCGTATCACCGTTCCTCACGCAGTTTATTTTATCACTATCTGCGTCGACAGACGTAGGTCCCTTCTGGCCAACGAACAGGCGGCGGGGATACTCCGGGCCGAGTGGTCCGATGCGGCATCGCGGCATGGATGGCTTGTTGGGCGATATGTCATTATGCCGGATCATGTTCATTTCTTTTGCGCGGAGCAAGCCGCTGGCGCGAAGCAAAATCTTTCCCGATTCATCGGGGCATGGAAGGAGTGGACCGCCAAAGCTTTGGTCAAAACGCTGAACCTCAGTGCCCCCATCTGGCAGAAGCAGTTTTTCGATCATGTCTTGCGCGGCGGCGAATCCTATGCCGAAAAATGGTCGTACGTGCGCGAGAATCCGGTCCGCGCCGGGTTGGTCGCCCAGTGGGATGAATGGCCTTGGCAGGGCTTTGTGGATTTCGATTCGCCGCGGTAGGCTCGGGCGTCGACCGAGCCGGATTGCTACAGAAAAGCGCTTGGACATCCTCTGTAGACGCGGGCGTTGACCGCGTCTTCGTGTGCCGCGCTCATCGCGCGCGGCTACAGGAATGCTTCTGACCAAAATCTGTCTTTCACGGCCGCGCTCATCGCGCGCGGCTACAAAATTCTTCTGACAAAATCTGTAGACGCGGGCGTTGACCGCGTCTTCGTGTTCTCACTTCGGCGATGCCATCCCAAGCTGCTGGATTCGCTGCAGCGCCGGCGGGTAGCCGGGCATGATCCGAAGGACTTCCTCAAAGGCAACCCGGGCCTGGTCTCGGTCGCCCAGCTTCAGCCAGGTGTCGCCCAGGTCCAGCCGGGCCTGGAGGTGGCCGGGCATGATGGTCAAGCCGCGCTGAAAGTGAGCGACGGCGTCCGCCGGGTTTTCCCGCGACAACGCTACCCGGGCGAGGTTGAACCAGGCTACGGCCATGTCCGGATCGCGCGCTACGGCTTCCTCGAAATACGCCGCCGCCTGGTCAATATCCCCGCGTGTGGCTTGGATCAAACCAAGCTGGTTCCACGCATGCGCCTCGTTCGGGTCGTGTACCAGGGCGGAACGGGCATACGTTTCCGCGAGCGGCAGGTTCCGCCCTTTAAAGGCGTAGGTGGACATGATGCGGTCCAGCTCGGCCCGGTAATTGAGTTGTTCGGCGCAAAACGGACCGGGCAAGCTGGTGAGCACGGCCAGGGCGGCGATGACAACCAGTGAGCCTGCGGCCGCGACCCATTGCCGTGCGCGGACCGTATCCCACAGAATAAGCGCCCCCATACCGGCCAGCGGGAGCATCAGGGGCAGAACGGGAATGCGGTAGCGATCGCAGACGTGAATGAGGATGATGCCGACCGCGTAGGCGAGGAGCATGAGGAGGAGCATGAGGGCCGCGGTCTTACGACCGCGGCTACCGCTCTGATTGAAATCGTAGCCGCTTTCGTAAGAAAGCGGATGTTTATCCCCGCCTGCCCGCCGGAACACCAAGCCCACCACAAACAAGCCCGCCAGCAGGCCGAACGGAAACCCGAAGTCCCGCCACTTCCAGACCAGCGCGGCAAGCAGCGTTGATTGATCCCGCAAGGCGTAGATTTCGATATTGCGGGGAATTTCCCGCGATGAAAAAAACTGGGCGGTCTTGATGCCGAGATGTTTCATCCAGGTCGCTGGATTGTTCCGGATGGCCTCCCGCGCCTGGGCGTAAAAGAAGGCATCTTGTTCGGCCGGGCTCCGGTATCCTTCGACCACCGGCCACTGGGTAAGTTTTTCCCATTGGTAGCCGGGGCGGATGTTGATGGTGCGGCAGGGGTCCTCGCTGTTGCCGATGTAAAAATTAATGCCGCCGGTGGTCGGCAGCAGACGAACGGTTCCCGTGGCGTTTTGGATGGCGAGCAAAAACGGGGAGGCGGTTACCAGCGCGCCCAGAACAACCAGGCCCAGCCAAAGCCCCCACGCGGTGGATCGCGCTGGCCCCAGCGCGTTCGGGGGCGGCTTGGCGAAGCGCATGATGAAAAGCCACGCCACCGCGGCGCCCCAAGCGAGGACCAGCGGGGGACGGGTGAACAGGCAAAGTGCGCCGAGGGCGCCGAGGGCGAGTCCGTTCAGCGACGTCAATCCGTTTCGTGCCCGCAAGGCGGTCAGGGCGGTGAGGGCCATCCACAAGGCGGCCCAGGTTTCGGCCAGCAATTCGCCATCCTGGGCGATCATCGGCCCGTACAGCACGGCGATGATGCCGGATACCCAGCCCAGGCGGCGGCCTCCCAATCGCAGACCCAGCGCGGCGATCGCGGTGCAGGCCAGCGCCCCGGCGGTGATCTGAAATACCTTGGCCGCCCAGATGGAGATCCCGAATGCGATGTAGACCCAGGAGAGTACGACGGGATAGAACCAGGGCTGCCAGGCCAGTTTGTCCAGCCGGCCCACGCCGGTCGCCATCTTGGCGGCGAGATCATGGTATTCGCCGGCATCGACCACCGGGATGGCGAAGGCCGGGTGCCCGGACATCTGTAAAAGAAACACATACCGCACGGCCCAGGCGAGGAGGAAGATGGCGAGAAAGATGCCGTAGACGGAGCTTGGTTTCGAGGTCGATGCGTTCATTTGCTTGGGTGAAAGCTTCATGAAAAAAGGTCGATCGTCAAGGCGCAGTTCGGCGTGGATAGGGGGGCATCTCGTTGCTCTCCTGTTTGTGAAGGCAGAAGTTCCAATGATTGGAAAAACAACGTCGAAAAAGTTCCAATCCTTGGAATTCTCTTCGGGGGCCAACCTATAAGGGGGTTCCGTTAATTGGCAAGCGGGATATTGCCTTTAGTGTGAAGGCACATACAGGATCTCCGCCACCTTCTCCGCCGCCAGGCGGTATCCGGCGGAATTCGGGTGCAGCGGGTCGGCGTATAACCATTCGTAAGGGTTGCCGGGGTGGGCGCGGAAAACGTCCAGCAAATCGATGGTTTCCAGTCCGGCCTGTCCGGCAAGATCCGTGACGAGCGCGTGAAAGACTTCGAAACCCGGTCGCCTCATGGAGGCACGAACCGGGACGAGCGTCACAATGACTGGAGTGTTGTTTTCGCGGCTCCATGCGCTTATGCGCGCGAATCCTGATCGAATCCGGTCAAGCCGGATGGGATCGGCATAGAGCGTTTGATAAAATTCGAGCCCGGTACCGCGCAGGAACTGAAGCATATCGTCGCGGGAATGGTCGGCCGGGGCGGCCTCCCGGTTGCTTGCGGCAAAGCGCAACCGGACACGACTAACGAGTTCACTGCGCGGGCCATGTATACGCGCTTGCCGCCATTGCCGCTCAATCCAACGGCGTTGGGATGCGGTTATCCCCGGTCCGGCCAACAGATTTTCCAGTTCCCGGCTGTAGTCTTGAAGATCGTTGAGGCAATAGAGGTATAGCACAAGGTCAGGTTGAAATTCCGGCACGCGCGTTTCGAGCGTCCGCGCCACCTGGGTGATGTTGAAGCCGGGGACGCCGAAGCTTGCGATCTCGTAGCTGCCTTCGTGAGAAGGCGGCAAATTTCGTGCGGTCATTTGTTCGTTCAGGACATTCTCCAAATACCGGGAAAACGTCTGCTCCTGTGCGGCGCCCATGCCGAAGGCGATGGAGTCGCCGATGCAGGCGATCCGGTTGACGTTCGACGGTTTTTCCGGAGACCAGTCCCGTTCCCGAAAGCCGTGGGTGTTGATCGTGACATCGCCCCGCGGCGAACGGAAATTTGGTGTCATCTCGTAGCGGAGATCGGGATCCGCGGAGAGGCGGATCATGCCGGCCTCGAGATGAAAGATATCCTGCTCCGGAGCCAATAGCCGGAGCAGGCCCTCGGCCAGCAGCAGGGCGAAGGCAAGGGCCACCAAACTCAACCCGATCTTTTTCATGGGAAGCTATGGCGCGGCGGGCGCGGGCGTTTCCGGTTCCGCCGCCGGCAGGGCGGATCGCACCGTGGCGATGCGGCGTGCCGATTCTTCGCGAAGCGCGGCATATCCGGGCAGGAAGTAGATGTTGTTCAGGGCGCCGCCCGGTTGAAAACCGGGAGGAAAGAGCGGACGGGTTAGGCTGACAGTTTCCAGGCGATCGCGCAAGGCGCCGTCCATCATCAATTCCTGGAAGATGGCGTTTAATTCCGCTTCCGGAGCGTCCGGGTTGCGCAGCAGAAACTTTTCCGCATAGAGCCGGCGGAAAGATTTCGCTGGAGGCGTTTCCGGGACGAAGAAGGCAATGGAATCCCGCGGTCCCCATGGCATCATCCCGGCCGGACGGAAGCCGGGCGGTATGGCCGGGGTATGGCCCGGGCGCGTGGCGATCAACAAAGCGTCGGCGGCGGCCAGCGCTTCTTCCCGCGACAACGTCTCGTAGTGTCCCGGCCAGCCGCAACGGTGGTTGTAGTGGTTGAATGCGGTTACCAAATACAAATCGGTGAAGGTTTGGTAGGCATGGGGAAGCTGCCGCCGTTTGGGGTCGTCATAGGCGTCGAGATCCATGACCACGGCGGGGTTGATCACCCACGTCACGGCCAGGGCTTCGTTGGGCGCGAACCCGGAGATAAGCAGGCTGCGGGTATACCGCCAACGCGCCGCATCCGGCTGGCCCCCTTCGTCGAGATACCGTTCAGCGTCCGGAGTGGCCATGAACAGGTTGGCGAGAATTTTTTCCGTCTTCATCGGGCGGTTTAAATGATACGGGGCGGCGATTTTTCCCGTGGCGATGAGGGCATACTGAAAGATCGCGGCGAGGCCGAATGCCACGAGCACCAAGCGGCGTACGGCCACCCCCCGAATGGTCGAAAGGCCGATCGTGGTGAGCAGCAGCAACGGAACCGCGACGGGTGCAATGTGGCGGGGCTCGCGAACCGGCATGAACGTAAAGACGACCAGCGGAATCGCGAGCCATAACCAAAGGTCCCGCCGGAGTCGAACGGCCGGGTTCGCGGAACCGTCGCCACGGGCATACCAGATGAACAGCAAGGCGGCCGGGCATAACCATAAAAGGTAATTGCGGAAAACCTGATCGAGATAAAACCAGGACGCCCCGGAAGAAAACCAATCGGGAGGGCCAATCAGCCGCATGGAGGGAATCACCGTGTTCCCCAGTGAACGGTAGTAACGAAACGCCTCCGGAAAAAAGGCGTAGGCAAGTCCGACCACAAGGAGGACCGGAAGCAGCAGGCACGCGGCGATTGATACCGCGCGCGCCGTGCGACGCGCGCGAAGCGCCCCGATCGCCTCCAGAAGCATCGGGCCGGCGAGGAAAATCGGATAGGTCATCTTGATCGAAAATCCGATCGCCATGAGCATCCCGAAGATCGGCCAATACCAGGCTGGTGTGGCGTCGCCAGCCTCCGGTTCGGGGCGGCGGAACCAGAGCGCGTAATGCAAGGCCACCAGCGCGGTCAGCGGAAACTCCAGATAAAGCTCGCGGGATAAGCCGAATACCGCCGGTGCAGCCATGACCCCGCCCAGAACCAAGGGGGCCAGGGCGGGAATTCCCGCCCGCACGGAAAGGCGATAAATGGCCCAGGCCAAGCCGGCCAACCACACGGCATGCGAGGACAGGGCAAATGCGCTGTCGGCGCGGATGCGTAACCACAGCGAAAGCGCCGCCGGATAGGTGGAGGCGACGGTGAAGGTTTGGCGAACCGATTCGCCGGACGCCAGTTCGCGCGCGGCATGGTAATACTGATAGGGGTCCATCCAGGAAAAGCCGTCGCGTCCGCTCACGCTGGTGAGCAGGTGCGCGACCAATACAACAGTCAGGATGCCATACACCCATTGAAGGGTGGAACGCGAAGGGGCGGGGGTTTCCATACGATGGTTACTCTTACTCGGTTGTCGAGGGCTGGTTCATGGTGGCTTGCCGGTACTGACCGATCAGATTCCGGTAAACACCCATAAAATAAATCGGGATGACCGGGCTCTGAAAAGAAAAATCGTCGGAAAACGGTTCCGGCTCGTTTCGGCGCGTCGCGTCGCCGCTCCGGTAAAACTGGTCGAGCGCGAGGTCCAGCCGGATGGTGTTGATTTCCGTGCGGCTGAGGCGGGGATTGCGTTGCAGGAATTCCTCCGCGTAGGTCCTCCGGAAGGAACGGGCCGGGGGCTGGTCCGGAAGGTGAATCTCCATGACATCGCCTTGATGCCAGGGGATCTGTCGTACGCGGGTGAAACCGGGAAGCGTCGGCACATCCGCGCCGACGCGGCGGGCGACGACCCAGGCATCGGCGGCGGCCAGGGCCTGGTCGCGGTTGAGGGTTTCGTAGCGCCCATTCCAGCCGATGCGCCGGTTGTACAAATTAAAGCCGGTCAACAAAAACAGGTCGGTGAAGGCTTGGTAACCATGTGGTCGCGCGGGTTGCGCTGGATGATCGTAGTCTTCCAGCGCAATCGTGCAGCCGGTAGCCATGGACCAGGCGATGGCCAGAGCTTCGTTGGGCCGAAAGCCGGAAATGAGCAGGCTTCGGCTAAAACGCCAGCCGTCGAGATCCGGTTCGTCTTCATCGCGGTGAAATCGTTCCGGGTTGGGTGTGAGGCTGAACAGTTCGGCCTCCACGAGGGCGGCGCGCATCGGGCGATCGAGAAAGTAGGGCGCATTCACGCGATGGGTGGCGGCCAATCCGTAGGGAATCAGCGCGATCAAACCGAGCAACCGCGCGGCTTCCTGCCCGCGGGGCATCCGCAGATACGGACGAAAACCCAGCCCGGCCAGCAGTAACAGCGCAGGCGTCACCGGGGCCAGATGGCGGATTTCTTTGACCGGCATGAAGACAAACAACCCCACCGGGAGCAAGGCCCACCCCCACAGCTCCCAGCGCATCCGCTGATCCGGGCCATTCCACGGACGGGACAGCCACCACCCAACCGCCAGCAGCGGGGTCAACCAACCTAAATACTGACGAACCATCTGTACGGGATAAAAAAGAATCGACTCCCACGATGCCAACTCCGGAGGCCCGATGAGGCGCATGGGTGGAATCGCGGTGTTCCCGATGGACAGGTAATACTGAAACATGCCCGGGAAAAAGAGGTAAAAGACCAGCATGACCCCCGCGACCGGGACAAGGGTGAACCCGGCCAACCGCCACAACGCCGGTTCGTCGCGCCGCTTGATCGCGGCCATCGCCTCCACCAACAACGGCCCGGCCATGAACACCGGATACGTCATTTTGATCGCAAAGCCGAGCGCCATCAACAAGCCGAACACGAGCGGGATGATCAGGCGGTTCGATTCGTCACGCTGCAACCACACCGCGTAGTGAACCAACATCAGGGCGGTCAGGGGAAACTCGAGATATAACTCGCGGGAAAGCCCAAACATGGCCGGCCCCGCCATCAGGATGGCGAAGGCCGGCAGCGCCCATGCCGTGAGGTCCAGTCGCCGGCATATGCGGTACAGGCTTATTCCGGCAATCAGGATCCATGCGGCATGGACGCTCAAGGCGACGGGAATGCTGTCGTGAATTAGCAAGACCGCACCCAGGAGGACCGGATATACCGTGGCCACCAGAAATCCGGAGAGCCCCTGCCCGGCGGCAATCGCCGAAGCGGCATGGTAGTACTGCGTCGGATCCATCCAGGTGAAGCTGTCGCGCAGGTGAATATCCCATAGGTGATGCCCGATAAAAAACAGCGTCAAACTGGCGAAGAGAAAAGCCGGAAATCGGTTGGGCGCAGTGGCGGCGGCAATCATGGTGGTTGGGCGATCCTGGGTTTCCTTTTCGCAACCTCGACACCATGCAAAAACCCGGATGATCGAACAATGATTTTTTCTTCCGGGCGCATCCTTGATCCCTTGACCGATGCCATTTGGTTCATCATCCATCCTGTCAGGAATATAAAGGGATTGTGCAACGAGCCCGTTCTCTTTATGCGCCGCAGGCGCATGCGATACCGCGGGAAGCCGCCGACGGATTCCCGCCTGGCTCAGGTCCGTGCACAGGCAAGGATGCCTGTGTCACGCTAAAGTCAGCCTATCAGGGATGCGCCCTTTTCTTCCGGGCCGCCATAAATTGACTGGTGACGCGCAAGGATTGCGCTTTAAGATTAGCGCTTATGCTCACCCAAAGAAAAGTGTGGTTGTTTCGCCTCGTGATGGCGGTGGTGTTTCCGATACTGGTGGTGGCGGGGTTGGAATTCGGACTTCGGTTGGCCGGCATTCGGTCTGACCCCTTAATCCGGGTGCGCCAGGCGGATGGCGATTGGTGGACGACCAATCCCCAATACGGGCGGGCGATTTTTCCGCGTGAAGCGGGCCCCACGCTTCCCGCCTTGTGGTTGCCGGCGGACAAGGCCGAGGGCGAAGTTCGCATCGTGGTGCTCGGCGAGTCGGCGGCGGAGGGCTTCCCGCTGTCCGCGTTCGGCATGGGTCGGGTACTGGAGACGGTCATCCGGGAGCGCAATCCCGAGGCGAATGTCCGCGCGATTTCTCTCGCCATGGCCGGTATAAATTCCCATCAGATTCGTCAATTGGGCCGGGCCGCCGCCCGGCGTCTGAGCCCGGACATCGTGGTGGTCTATGCGGGCAACAATGAAGTGGTGGGTCCGTTCGGACCGGCGGCCGTCATGGCCCGGTATGCTTCCTCCCTGTGGTGGATAAGGCTTCAACAGGGGCTTCGCGGTTTGTCCTTGTCGCGGGTGGCGGATGCCTGGGCCGGGCGGGGCGGGCATCACGAACGAAAAACCTGGGGCGGATTGGATGAATTTCGCGGGGTGGAAATTGCCGACGATGATCCCCGCCTTCATGCGATGGGTCAAAACTTCGAGAAAAATCTGGGGCAGTTGGTCGATTTTCTGACCCGGCGGAATATCAAGGTGCTGGTCAGCACCATGGCGGTAAACCTTACCGACTGGCCGCCGATGGCGTCCGAGTACGAACCCGGGCCGGAACGGTTTGAGTACGCGGCGGCGCCTGATCCGGATGCGCTCCGGTCCGCGGTGTTGGCCTACCGCTGGGCCGAGGAGCTGCGCCAAGCCGGTTATGCGGAGCAAGCCTGGCGGTTTTATCGTCGCGCCGCCGACCTGGACCGGGTCCGGTTTCGCGCCGATTCCCGGATCAACGGGGCCTTGCGCACGATGGGCGGAATACGTAGCGGCAACCGGGTGAGACTGGTGGATGTCGACCGCCTTTTGCACGAGGAGGACGCCGCGGGCGGCGACGACGCCCGGTGGTTTTATGAACACGTTCACCTGAACATTCCCGGGCGCATTCAGGTGGCGTCCCGATGGGTGGATGTTCTGCACGAGGCCGGTTGGCTGTCCGCGCCCCAAACGATTGCCGGGGATGAAGGCGATGCGATTACCCGTGCGTTGTTGTTTACGCCCATGGATGAGCTTCAGGCTCTGACCATCATCCGGGAATTTTACCGGTGGCCGCAATTCGCCAACCAGTTGTATGGCGAGCAACGTATTGCCGCGCTGGAGGAGGCGATGAACCGCGCCCGCGCGGAACGGCACGGGTGGACCGCGGGCCGAGTCGCGGAGGAATTGGCAGCCTTGCGTGTACGTCATCCCCGCGATGCTGCGCGCGATGCCGCCGCCGGCGCGCACCTTCTGGCATTGGGAGATCCGGCCGGTGCGGTTCAGGCGTTAACTTCGGCGTTGGCGCTCGAACCACGGCACCCCCAGGCACGGGCCGATGCGGCAGCCGCAGCCTTGCGATTGGGCGATCTTGACGCGGCCGCCCGCCATCTCGAAGCGGCGCTGGCCTGGAATCCGCGTCATCCCCACCTGCTGCTGATTCGGGCCGAATGGGCGATGGCCGCGAGTCGCTGGCCCGAGGCCGAGCGCGATCTCCTTCAGGTGCATGCCATGTTGCCCAAGCATCTCGGGGCGATCCTTCACCTGGCCCGCCTAGCCGAGGCCCGGCGGGATTGGAGCGGAGCGGAGCGCCGGTATCGCGAAGGTTTGGCGATAAGCCCGGACAGCGGTCCGCTCTTGAGCAACCTCGCCATGTTGCTGGCAACCCGTCCGGATGGCGTGGACGAAGCGAGACGCCTTGCCATCCAGGCTACGGAGGTCATTCCGGATTCGCCCCATGCATGGTGGACCCTGGGTCGGGTTGAAATGCGCGCCGGCAACCGGGACGCGGCCGCGGCGGCCTGGGCGGCGGCGGAACAACGGTCCAAGCCGGAACGCGATGACGGCCTGCTCGAGGCTATCCGGCGCGAACGGGCTGCGTTAACCGAATAGGGGAGTCGCCGGAACAGAGGTTCTGCAGGAACCCGATCCGGTCCGTGAACAAGCAGGTATGCCCCCCCAACCGGGATGCATCCCTAAGTACTTGACTGTTGCCATTCCGTTCATCAGCCCTCCCATCAGGATTTAAAGGGGATCGTACAACGAGCCCGTCTTCTTTATGCGCCGCAGGCGCATG
>CALMYG010000100.1 GCA_937873455.1 uncultured Verrucomicrobiota bacterium | reverse complement strand
ATGAATGCCAGAAAATCAACCCCCGATCCCCTTCAACTTCGGTTTTCGGGTTAAGCTGACTGGTCAGCACATACTGACCGGGTTGATCAATGATGAACGGGGGTGTACTCAGATCGCGCTGATGGATCTCCACCCGGCCAAATTGAGCCCAGGTATGGATGGGAAGCAAGACCGACAAAGCCAGGAAACCAGTGATTAATCGGCGAAGACGTGCGCTGAACGTGCTTCGCGTTGTCTCCGCGGAATGTAATCGTAACGACCGATCCATGTTGACACGGTACCGGTGACAAATCATAAGGTCTAGAGAAACATAGGCGATCACCTGTCACCCAATCGGGTGATGACCAAGGAGGGGTATGACCGCATCAACCAAGGAAATGCTGGCGTTTTTGCATGACCTTTACCGTCGGCAAACCGTGGCGGATTTGTCGGAGACGATTTGCCTTCGCTTGCCGGGTCTGATCGGCGGGGAAAACGCCATTATCTGCCGTCATGACGGATCCCGACGGATCATCACCTCGGTCGTGGCGAAGCACCCCTTCAGCCGGGCCAACCTCATGCCCCACATCAACGAATCGGGTATCATGGCCATGCATCCCTTCTGGGACACCATCTTCGATCCACATGAACCGGCCCGCGCGCTTTCGGATATCATTTCCCGGAAAGCCTGGCATGCTCACCCGCTTTACAACGAGGTGTTCGCGCCGGACGGGATTGAAGACCAGATGAACATGGAGATAGTCGGCGATCCCGCCAGTTTCGTGACCGTCAACGTATTGCGTGGCCGTCGCGGATTTAATGACCGGGACAAATCCTTGTTTGCCCAGTTGCATCCCCACCTCGCCCAGGCTTTTGAAAATGCGGCGCTGTTCGAGGCGGCCGGACTGGTAACGGACCAGGACGCGGCTCCGATTTGGCGCATTCCGCTTGATGAATACGGGCGTATAGCCACAACCGGTGATGAATTGCGACCCTCGCTGGAGCGGCAATTCGGCCGGGGGGGCAGGTTGCCGGAAGAAGTCGAGCAGTGGTTGATCCACCAAGTCCAGCGCATGAACGAGGGCTGGATGGATACACGGCTCGCGCCCCTGACCATCCGGCATCATGGGGACACCTGGAGCTTTACCCTCTACCGCGACTTCAACGGCAACCGGTATAGCCTGAGTGTGCGGCGCGATTCCCGGCCGAGTCAGGAAAAGCCCATCAGCACACGCGAAGCGGATATTTTCGAGTGGGTCGCCGAGGGAAAAAGCAACGAAGAAATCGCCCTGATCCTCGGCGTTAGTGTCAACACCGTCAAAACCCACCTTAAGCGGGGCTTCCTCAAGCTCGGAGTCGAAAACCGCACCGCCGCCGCCCTGACCTGGAAGCGCCGGTGCCATGCGAACCGGTAAACGGTCTTCGCCGAGCCAACGCCGGGTCGAGGCGGGGTCGCGCCATCACGGGGTCAGGCGCTCAGGGCAGCCGAACGCTCATCCGGTAATTGCGGTGATCGGGTAGGTTGGTATCCGTCAGGGTTGTGAAACCGAATAATCCTGGAACCGCCGCGCCAACCTGGAACCAGTCACTGGTCACCAGGGCGTCATTGGCATGCAGGCTGTACACGCGGGCGCCGGAGGACGGGAAGGTGACTTCCCGTTGAGTGGTATTCTCAAAGGCGATGATTACCGGATATGCGTCAGGATGATTCGGGTGCGTGTCGGCGAGGTATTCCTCCAGATCACTGAAACCATCGTTGTCCACATCGGAATCCGGAGCGTTGGAAGCCGCCGGATTGAGGCCGTAAAGCGTCTCCCAATAATCAGGAATGCCGTCGCCGTCGGTGTCGAGATTCGTGGCCCCGGTCACGCCGGCCGGACTGACGCCGAACTCGGAGGTGTTGCCCTCCGGATCGGTCGCCGTCGCAGACAGGAATTCACCGGCCGCGAGATTAAACGCAAAACCGGCGGTGAATGAACCCACTCCGCTGCCGTCGGTGGTGGCGAACGTGCGGCCGATATAGCGGAAGGCGCTGGCGTTGGTGCCCTGCGAGCGGAAGAGGTCAATCGCATAGGTCGTGGACGGCGCGCTGGTTAGAACGCCCTGAGCATACACCAGCGGGGTGGGGGACGACAGGGTGACCCCGCTGACCACGCGCGGCCGGTTCTGTAGACGATTCGGGCCTTCATCAGCATCGTTGACGTCGTCGGTATTGAAGCCCAGCGGGCCTAGATCGATGTTGAGCCGCGAACTGTTTCCGAAAATCAAGTTCCGTGCCACATCGTTGTTGATGGCGTTGGTGCCGGTGATGAGAATGCCGCCGTTGTTGCGGGTGATGAGGTTGCGCTCCTCTGCGGTAAATCCGCCCACCACGTTGTTACGGGCGTTGGTGATGACGATCCCCCACCCGGAATTGGTGACCGGCTCAAGGTTGTATTCACCGATGAAGTTGCCTTGGATCACGTTGGCGAAACTGCCGGTTCCGCTGATATAAAGCGCCTCGCCAAGTTGGCCGAGGATGTTCCCGGCGATGCGGTTGCTGGTCGAGTTGTTGATGAACAGGCCGCGGCCGACGTCGTGATTGGTAAAGGTGACGCCGAACCGCTTCACGCCGATGAAGTTGCCGAGGATGTGGTGACCGGACGACGGGCCGTCGATGGCGAATTCGGACGTGGATCCGTTGCGGGCGATGACATTCGCCTCGGCGTCACTGATACCCCCGACCAGCACACCGGTGGAGCCGCCACGCAACCGCACACCACCGGAAGCGTTGGGCATCGGTGTCGCGCCATCGGCGGCCAGGCCGATGGTATTGCCGATCACCCGCACATTGCGGCCGGTGTTGACTTCGAGGCCGAACGAGTTGTTGCCGGAAATGACATTGCCCAGTGTGCCGGATCCTCCGATGGTTACGTCCGATGCATCGACGCCTACACCGGTTGTTCCGTTGGGAATGGCCGCGCTACCGGCGGCATTAAGGCCGATATAGTTCCCCTGTACCATGACATTGGACGATGACCCGCCGATGACCAACCCGGTCAGCCGGCTGGCGGCGATCACGTTCCGGAAGACGCCCGTGCCTCCGACGGTGACGTTCGTGGCGTTGTTGATGGAGATGCCATACTGACGGTTGTCGAGGGCGACGGTGCCATTGAAGTTTAGACCCACGTAGTTGCCTTGAATCACCGTGCCTGCGCCCCCGTTGACGTGGATGCCGTTAAGCGCGTTCCCCGAAATCTGGTTGAAGCCATCAGGTCCGCCGATGATCGTGTCGTAGGCATCCACGTTGATGCCGCTCCCGCCGTTCGTAACGGCCATGGTGCGACTGAAATCCGTGCCGATGTAGTTCACCTGTACCCGGGTGTTCCGGGCCAGTCCCCGGATACGCACACCGTCCTGCAGGTTTCCGCTGATAAAGTTGCCGCCAAGGAATACCGGCAGGCCGATCTGGGTATTGAGCGCGTCCAGAACATCAATGCCGTAGTAATTCGGGTGCCGATTCGCCGCGGCGTCCATGCCGATCACATTGGAAAAAATGATGTTTCCGGCGGCGTTTGTCCCGCTCACAAAAATGCCCGATCCGCCGTTTAGACTGTTCCCGATGTAATTATTCGGGCCGATCAGGTTCGTGGTGGCATTAAAGATGGAGACGCCACTGCCCGAATTTCCAATGGCCACGAAACCCGTGGTCATGCCGATATAATTGTTCCTGACCTCATTGGCGCGCGTCTCCACATCGCGGATGCTCACGCCGGCCCCGCCGTTGCCGGCAATCACATTGGCCCGGCTGTAATCGGTTCCGCCCACAATATTGCTGAACGCCCCCCCGGCAATGTCCACGCCCGCGTAACGGTTGCTGACCGAAAAGGTGGCGGTCGGATCCGTGCCGATCCGGTTGCCCTGAACCACATTGGCAAAGGATCCGGTTCGCTCAATAAACACGCCGTACCACTGACAGCCGGAAATCACATTTCCCTCGTTGGTGTAAACGCCGCCAATCTGGTTGCGGGGGGCGTTGAAAATGTGGATGCCGTAGGTGTTGACCGGTTTGACTTCACCGCTCGGCGTAACGCCGATAAAGTTGCCGATGACGCGGTTGTCGCGGGCGCGGTCGCCCTCGAGACTCACAGCGGTATTTACGCCCGCGAAATGATTCGCCGCGCCCGGCGACGTGCCGCCCACGAGGTTGTTGGAGGCATTGCCGATCCGCACGCCGGCCGGTCCGGCGGCCACCACCTGGGTGCTCACCGACAACCCGAACCAGTTGCCTTGAACGGAGTTGCTGTAACAAAACGCCGTATTGGCATCGATGAGAACATTGTAAAACGTGGCCCGGCCGAACCGGTTGCCTTGACCCTCGGATGTCCCGCCGATTTTATTGTTGATGCCCTGGAAGATGCGCACGCCGTAATAATTCGAAAGCACCGTCTCGCCATCGGCGGCCAGGCCGATGTAGTTGCCGATGATCTGGTTGTTGATCGTAAAAAGATCGATGCCGGCCACGATGCCGTCGACAAGCACGCCGGCGCCCAGGTTTCCGGCGATGATGTTGCGCTGGTTCGCGGATGAGCCCCCGATGATGTTGCCCCCGCCGCCCCAGATGTGGACGCCGATATTGTTCGGAACGGGGATCATACCGGTGCTATCGGTGCCGATATAATTTCCACGGATGGTGTTGCCGGAGGAGAAAAACACGTAGCCGCCATTGGGGCCAAGCAGGATCCCGGCCGACGTGTTGCCGGAAATGACCTGCGGGTAGTTGGGGTGCCCCTCAATCGTCCGGCCACTTGTGTAGAAGGTCCGGATGCCGTTGTTGTTGCCGGCCGGGGTTACACCATCCGCCTGCACACCAATGAAGTTGCCGCGGACAACTGCCGTACTTCCCGTAACCATCCATATGCCGTTCTCGTTATTGATGATGATGTTGCGGTCGGTGACGGTTGTACCACCCACGGTGCCGCCCTGCGCGATGATACCGTTATAGTTTCCATCCAATACGCATTCAGCCACCTGCCCTACGTACATGGCGATGCCCGCGCCATAGTCCAACTGCGTGAAGCCACTAAAACGCAGGCCGCGAACCTCCGAGGCACCAGCCGAAATATTCAGCCCGTAATCCAAGAAGTCTGAAGTGGGACCGAGAATGGTCACTACGGGAGTTCCGGTGTAACCGGGTTGAGTATTGCCAAGGATGGATACGGCATTGGTGAGCGTCGGCAACATGTTGCCGACCTTGATCGTATGAGGCCCTGGGCCAGGGATATTAAAGTGAACCGCCCGCGGAGGGGAGCTGGTCATGGCACTCGTGAGCGCCCAGCGGAGGGATCCGACGCCCGTGTCGTTGGTATTGACCACGGTGTAGGTAGCGGATAGGGCGGGAGCTGTAATCCCGGTCAATCCCACGATATACATCAACCTCGCGGTCCGCCGCGTCCAGGCAAACAAGGTGCGATCAAAAAAGTTCATAAGTAAATAACCTCCCATAATAGTGGACCCGACCTCCTTGGCGTGTGCCTATCCCTACTCGTCGGGGAATACATTATACCGCCCTGATCCGACCGCCTATACGTCTTTCGGCGTATGCGAGATGAATGGCGGACACGCTACCGGGGCCGGTTCATGGGGATTTCATTAAGGCGCCAACCGTCTTAGGCGATACGCCTCATAATCCGCCGAGGCATTAAGCAAGGTGGTTGTTGCGTAAGGCACGAGGTTGGTCACGATCACGCCGGTATCCGTCCAGGATGGATCAGGAAGATGCATGCTGCCCTGCACCTCGAACGTTCCCGCGCTGGTAGTGTCCCACGTGATCTCCAGTGCGCCGGGTTGGCGGGCGATGGACAAAGCCTGGAATTGCCAGGCTTCATCCGCGCCGATATCCGCCTGCCCGTTACGCAGACGCGGCTCGCCCTCGACGTCCAGCGCGCCGGCGACCAGCATCCAGGCCTGATTGGTTCCCGCATCCACGCAGGGCGACAAAGGGTGAATCCGATACAGCTCGGTTTCAAGAAACCGGGGGTCGGTGTCAATGTTACCGACTCCGGCCGGTAACGGCGTGGTGCAACTCCAGGAAATAGCATCGGCGGGCACGGAGTATTGGCTGAGTACATTCGTGGTATTTCCGTAGATAATGGAATTAATCACCTTGGCTGTGGATCCACCACCGATCCTCAATCCGTGAGAATCGCTTGTCCCGCCCGGACTTGCAACATTGCCGGCGATGGTGCATGACTCGATTGTTCCGGAGATACCTACCATAACCCCTCCGCCGACGGTGCCGAGGCCGGAAACCGTATTGTTTGCGATGACGCAATTGCGCATCAATGAGGCGGAATTAAAAAAGACGCCGCCCCCTTGGCTTATGGCCGTATTGTGGATCACCAGGCTATATGAGAAATAATTGGTGGGATTTCCAGCGGCGGAATCCAGAATCACCCCTCCGCCATAACTTGCCGCCCGGCAGTTTCGAATAATGAGATTGGATGCTACCCCGCCATGGAGATATAATCCTCCGCCAGATCTGACATTAATGCCTTGTTCAAGCGGAATGGTCCCCGTTGCCCCATTGGTAAGGGTGAAGCCGGAAATTTGGCCCCGTCCAGTGACATAAACACACCGCACGGCATTGGAGCCGGGGCCGCCGGTAATGGGGTCGAATGCGCCGACAATGGATGTGACATGTGGGCCATTGACGCTGGTTATATGGATCGCATTCGTAATAAATACACGGAACAACTGATCGGGGAAATTTGTTCGTGCTCCACCTCCGACGGCATAGGCGCCATTGGTGACCAGTACGACATCCCCCGCGGCGCTGATGTTTATAGCATCCTGAATTACCGTGGCCGCTGTTTCCCAGCTGGTGTAGGGCGGCGTCGGCGAGGGGCTGTTCAGGTTTACATAACGCGTAACAGCCCAAGCCGAACCTCCGAAACTTGCCGCAAAAACGCCAAGCAACATCATCGCTACTTTTTTCATAATCCCATTCCTCCCAGATAACCCTCCTTAATTCATTCCGGGGGATTACCTCCTTGTAGGGGATCACACTATCATGAAGATCTACAGGTGGGGAATTCGTCTTTCGACGTATGGGCGAAACTGGGGCCGTCGCATTCATCCATTACTTTGACGCAGGATCACCCATTCAGCGGATCCCAAACCCGTTTGAAATGGATTCGTCACCGAGCGATGAGTCGTCAGTCACTTCGCATGATTCACGGCAATTTCATGATAAAATAAACATTTTGGCTGTCGTGTGGGAATCGGTGGGTGGTGATCGCATCGAATCCCGCTTCGCGAAGCATGCGTTCGGCCAGTTGTACGCCCCACGCCGTGCCAAGACCCATGCCACCCTGGGCGAGCGATACCGGCATGCAATGCATGGTCGATATGGCGTAAAGAAAGGCGCCGAGCGGATGTTCGAGATTATCCGACGGGTCGCTATTGGCGTCGATATCCTGCATGAAGAAAGCGCCGCCCGGTCGCAAGGTGCGCCGGATTGCGGAAAGCACCAAATCCGGACGGGCCTGATCATGAATGGCGTCGAGGGCCAGAACCCAATCAAAGGCGGCCGGCTCATCCCAGTGGGTAAGATCCCGGACTTCGAAACGGATATTGGGCAAGTCACCGGCTTCTTTCCGCGCGGCTTCGATCACCGTCGCGTTCAAATCGTAGCCGGTGAAGAAGCTGTTGGGATAGGCGCGGGCCAGCGCCATCAGGGCCCGCCCCTTGCCACAACCCACATCCAGGACATCGATGCCATTCGTCAGGCGCTCATGCCATCCGGGAATCAGGGGAACCACATGATCAAGTAGAGCCGGCACGATGGTCTGTCCGCTGTCCTCGGCCATCACATCATGAAACCGGGAGTAGGCCTCATAGGGCAGGCCGCCACCCTGTCGGAAGCAGTCAAGAATTTGATCCTCCACCTGGGCCAGCAGGGGAAGGTACTGGGCAAAGACCGCGAGATTGGCAACCGGCGCCTTTCGGCAAAGCCAGTGAGCATGCTCGCCAGGGAGGCGGAAGGTGTTGGCGGTCGCGTCCCGCTCGATGATCCGGCTCACCACCATCGCGGCCAGCCATTCACGGACGTACCGCTCGTGAAGTCCTGCCGCTTCCGCCCACTCGCTGCTGGTGCGGGAGGCGCCATCCGCCATGGCATCAAATAATCCAGCCCGATGCCCGATGGATATCATCATAGCCGTCATCCCGCTATTCAGCATGCCGACATAGCGGTCGGCAAACGCATCCATCTTGGTCGTATCTAATGTCGTTCCACAGGTCATGCACATATGCTTTTCTCCTTATTTATGTTAACGCCACCCAAGAGACAGACCAGTATGTCTGCCTCAATCAAAAAAAATTATGCTTCGCCAAGATACCGGGACAATACCGTCATCGCCTGTTCCACCGGCCAATTCGCCTGATAAGCCACGGCAGTGGCTATCGCGCCCTCGACCAGAATCACGTACGTCGCCGCCATATCTTCTATGTCCCTCGAGGCCAGCTGTGGGTGGTGATCGCATCGAATCCCGCTTCGCGAAGCATGCGTTCGGCCAGTTGTACGCCCCACGCCGTGCCAAGACCCATGCCACCCTGGGCGAGCGATACCGGCATGCAATGCATGGTCGATATGGCGTAAAGAAAGGCGCCGAGCGGATGTTCGAGATTATCCGACGGGTCGCTATTGGCGTCGATATCCTGCATGAAGAAAGCGCCGCCCGGTCGCAAGGTGCGCCGGATTGCGGAAAGCACCAAATCCGGACGGGCCTGATCATGAATGGCGTCGAGGGCCAGAACCCAATCAAAGGCGGCCGGCTCATCCCAGTGGGTAAGATCCCGGACTTCGAAACGGATATTGGGCAAGTCACCGGCTTCTTTCCGCGCGGCTTCGATCACCGTCGCGTTCAAATCGTAGCCGGTGAAGAAGCTGTTGGGATAGGCGCGGGCCAGCGCCATCAGGGCCCGCCCCTTGCCACAACCCACATCCAGGACATCGATGCCATTCGTCAGGCGCTCATGCCATCCGGGAATCAGGGGAACCACATGATCAAGTAGAGCCGGCACGATGGTCTGTCCGCTGTCCTCGGCCATCACATCATGAAACCGGGAGTAGGCCTCATAGGGCAGGCCGCCACCCTGTCGGAAGCAGTCAAGAATTTGATCCTCCACCTGGGCCAGCAGGGGAAGGTACTGGGCAAAGACCGCGAGATTGGCAACCGGCGCCTTTCGGCAAAGCCAGTGAGCATGCTCGCCAGGGAGGCGGAAGGTGTTGGCGGTCGCGTCCCGCTCGATGATCCGGCTCACCACCATCGCGGCCAGCCATTCACGGACGTACCGCTCGTGAAGTCCTGCCGCTTCCGCCCACTCGCTGCTGGTGCGGGAGGCGCCATCCGCCATGGCATCAAATAATCCAGCCCGATGCCCGATGGATATCATCATAGCCGTCATCCCGCTATTCAGCATGCCGACATAGCGGTCGGCAAACGCATCCATCTTGGTCGTATCTAATGTCGTTCCACAGGTCATGCACATATGCTTTTCTCCTTATTTATGTTAACGCCACCCAAGAGACAGACCAGTATGTCTGCCTCAATCAAAAAAAATTATGCTTCGCCAAGATACCGGGACAATACCGTCATCGCCTGTTCCACCGGCCAATTCGCCTGATAAGCCACGGCAGTGGCTATCGCGCCCTCGACCAGAATCACGTACGTCGCCGCCATATCTTCTATGTCCCTCGAGGCCAGCTCCGGGTTTTCCTCGGTCCATGCCATAAATAGTTCACGCGCCAGGGCCCGGATGTTTTCACGATGCAACGCGGCAATGCCCTTGATGGCAGGTAGTTCGCAGGCGGATTCCGCCATCAGGTTTTGAAACGGGCAACCCCGGTACCCGGTTTGTTCAAACCAAGGCGTCAGCATCTTGAACACGCCAAAGAATCGCTCGCGTCCGGCGGGAAGGCTATACGCAAAGCGCCTCATTTCATCCGCCTCGCGCTGGGCCATTTCCCGTGCGTACTCCATCAGTAGATCTTCCTTGGAGGGGAAGTGATCGTAAAAAGAGGCCTTGGCCACCCCGGATTCGGCAATAATCTGGTTGATACCCGTAGCATGATACCCTTGCCGGTAAAACAGATCAAAGGCCGTTCGGGTGATCCGGTCCCGGGGAGACACGTTGTTTTTTTCTGAAGCCATGGTTGTTAATCTACACAATACAGACCGGTCTGTCTATATCTTTGTGAGAAATAATTTCCGGGCCGAATTGGAATCAACTGCGCGATGTTATTTCGCGGCCCCAACGTGCATGATGCCCGCATTGCCGCGTTATGCCTCCACCATGGCGTACGTGAACTGTGGACGGTAGACCGCGACTTTTCCCGTTTCAGCGGTTTGCACACGAAAAACCCGCTGAGGGTGTGACGGGATAACGATGGTGCTTCCGGGTTTAGCGTGGGATTATAGTTAGAGGAGTCGACTGTTTCCGGCCCCCTGCTCACGGGCCGTGACCGGGCCGCACGTTTAATCACAGAAGGCAACGAAGGATAACGAAGAGGTTTGTTGTAAATCACGAAGATGTCTCCACTGCGCTTCGCTACGGTCGACATGACCGGTTCGTCGCATCCGTCACCCCGAGCGAAGTCGAGGGGTCTCGGGGTTGCGCATACCACACGTAACCCCCACCCGTGATCGGATACCCTTAAACGCCTGTCCGCCGGGTGTACAGGTACAAATCAGTCAATGAATAATCATACTTCATTCCCGGAAGGACCAAAACGATAGAGGCGTGAGGGAATAGTCCATTCACCGGCTAAGCGTTTCAATGGCAATCAGGCTGGCCGCGCCGCGCTTTTCAACCCCGAGCTTGGCGAAGATGTGCTCAAGATGTTTTTTCGCCGTGGCTTCGGTGATGCCAAGGATGGCGGCGGTCTCGGCATTGCTTTTGCCTTGGGCGACCCAAAGCAGGGTTTGAGCTTCTTTGGGAGACAGGCCGAGAGCTTCCAGCGGACGGGCATCGGAAAAATCCGGACGATGCGGTTGCGGAACCTTGGCAAAGCGGTCCAGACGGGCCTGGATGGCGGTCAGCAAGTCATGCAACGAGATCGGTTTCACCAGGTAGTCGTCCGCACCGCCGGTCATGCCGCGTCGCATATCCCTTTTTTCGCCTCGCGCGGTCAGAAATATAAACGGAATATGTCCAAGTGAAGGATCCGCGCGAATCGCGGTCAACACGTCATACCCATCCAGGCCGGGCATTTGGATGTCGCAAATGATCAAGTCGGGTTGGTGTTGCCGGGCCAGCGTCATGCCGGAGGCGCCGTCATTTGCGGCATAAACGGTAAAGCCCTCAAAACGCAATGAGGTGGCGAGGCTCTCCCGCATGTCCCGCTCATCTTCGATCAACAGCAAGGTGCTCATGATGACGTTGCCTCCATCACGGGAAGGAATACCCGGAATGTACTTCCTTCATCAAGCCGACTGCTCAACTCCAACCGCCCCCCCATACGTTGAATGCAGCGCTGGGCGATGACCAGACCCAGTCCGCTACCCGGCCGGTTCCCTACGTTGGAGGCCCGGAAAAATCCCTCAAACAGCCTGGCCTGGTCATCCGGTGTGATGCCAATGCCCTGATCGGTAATCGAAAATACCAGCTCCGAATTATCCTGCGAAACGGTGATCCGAACCGGCGAATCCGGCGGCGAATATTTACAGGCATTGGACAGCAGATTGCCGAGAATGTGGTGCATGAGGGTTTCATCGAGCAGGACATCACGCCTGATCAAGGATGCATCCATGGAAATATCCATTCGGTCACTATCCGCCGCCGAAGGGCAAAGAACATCCAGATTCTGATGAATCCATGCCGGTATGTGCACGGGCGTCCAGCGCGGTTGGAATGTATGGCTATCCAGGCGCCCCAACAGGAGGATGTCCTCCATCATGCCCGTCATGCGGCTGACGGCGCGCAGGATGGATTGAAGCTCTTTCTCCCGCTGGCCAGGTGTCAGTTTGTCGTGATGGCGTTGGAGGAGATCCGTAGCGGTTTGGATGACCCCCAGCGGGGTCCGGAATTCGTGGCTGACCATGCCAACAAAACTGGTCTTGAGCAGGTTAAGTTCGCGCTCGGCGTCGAGCGCCGCCCGCAACTCCATCTCGGATGCCTGAAGCGCCGCAGTCCGTTCCGCCACCCTGGCCTCGAGGATGACATTCAGGTTCCGCTGGGTCTCCTCGGCCTGCTTCAGTTCGGTGATGTCATGATGCACCACCACGACCTCGCGCAGAATACCATCCGGGGTAATCACCGGGAATACGGTACCGCCGATCCAACGCATATCGGTGGGATGATTGCGCACGGGAAACCGGATGGGGGGAACGAAAACAACCTCACCAGCAAAGGCCCGGCGGATAAACGCGAGCGCACCAGACTGCTCGAGCGTCGGGTCTTGTAGCACGTTGAAAGCATAGGCCTCCTCATCGCTCAGGCCAAACAACCGCGACCAGGCCGGATTGAAGGCGATGGTTTGTCCATCGGGCGCGAAGATCTGGATGCTCAACGGACTCTGCTCAAAAAGGAGTCGCCACCTTTGCTCGACGGTGGGATCCATCGCCGGCGGAACGTGCGGGTTTTCAGGCCGAATGGGCCATGGAGCGGGGTTGCCGGTCATATTCAAAAAGGTTGCTGTGATCGACCGGCCTGTGCCGCGCGTCGCCGGCGCGCCTGCTCTTGAAAATATGCATGCGTGCGACACATATTTTCCACCGCTTGGATTTTTTCGACCAGCGAAAGACTCCTGAAATAGCGTAGCTGAAAGCGGGCGCTACCTTGCCAGTCACATTGCCAGTCCGCCTTGGGGTCGCGGATGGTCCAATCAGCATTCATCGCGTAACAGCTCCAAGTGGCGGATATCGTCCCGGTCCTTGTCGCGCCCCGCCGCCTTCTTCATTTCAAGTAGTCGGGAGAGATCAACGAAACGAACAGGTATCCCATCCGGTAATTCCTCCACCAAAGCTCCCGCATAGGCCTCATCGAAATCGAAAGGCTCGGAAACGAAGATATCCACCGGCGTGTCCCGGAATTTTTCCGACCAAAGATTCAACACCATCATCCCCTTGTCGCGGATCCATATGGCACGCATGGAAGGATCGGCGAATTGCTCCCCGGTGATGGGAACGCGAGGCCGGTAACCGAGGCTTTCCAGGGCGGAGAAAGCCCGCATAACGTTTTCCCGCTCAAGCCGCAGGACCAAGTCGATATCAAAGGTCATTCGGCCATATCCATGGGCCACTACAGCCATGCCTCCCGCGACGAGGTAATCCACCCCGTTCCGGCTGAGCGCGTGGGCTAGAGACTGAAAAGCGCCAAGTTCCATAACGGTATGGTTAGTCTAAATTATTCGCACGTCAACGTTACAAACCCAATTTTTGTTTGATCGCCTCCAGCTCCTCGCGCAGGCGGGCGTTCTCGGCGGCCAGCGCCTGGATCGCGGCAAGGGCCACGCCGTCGGCATCCACCGTCATGATGCCGGTTTCGGTGTTGCCGAATCCAAAGACGGCATGGAAGTCCTGGGCCATGGGGCCGATATGGGTGCCGCTGGGTTCTTCCCGGAAGGTCCAGGTGGAGATGGGAAGTGCCATTACCTTTTCCAGAATCGCCGATGGCTCAACCGGCTGGATATTTTCCTTGGTATTCCGGTCGCTGGAGGTCACGAATGCGGTGGCTTGGACATTGCCAATGACGTGCAAGCGGTTGGTGGGATTATCCGTTCCGATACCGACATTGCCGCCGGGCCGGATGAAGATGCGCGCATCGGACACGCCAGTTTCAGCGATGTTGAATCCGTTGGACCGGCCATTGAGATGCCAGCGGTTGACGGCATTGGTATTGGCCAAAGCAATCCATTCGCTATGCTCACCCCGGCCACGAATGGAAAGCACCGCGCCCGGCGCATTCGAAGGCGCCATGCCAATGCCCATGCCACCCGCGGCCCGGATGAGAAATTGGTTGTCGGCGGTGGTGCGCATCACACCGGGTCCGGCAATATCCGACCACACAAACGATCCTGAGTGTACGGCCTCAGCGCCATACCCAGCGGCCATGGAGGCCAAGGCATTCGTACCTACGCGATTGAATATTCCGCCCGGTATTGTGGAATAAACGGATCCCGGGTCGATGACGTTGGCGCGACCGCCGCCGATGGCGCTGTATTCGGAACCGTTACGCATACGGTTGTTTTCTCCACCCACAATCACGGATGAATTTGCCCCTGGATCAATAAAGTTTCGAAAACCACTCCCTATGAATGCAATGTTTGCAAAATTACTTATAACATTATTCCTGCCGCCGGCGATGACCGAGTCGGCGGACTGGACAATATGGTTTCCAGACCCGCCCGCAATGGTGGAGCCGAAGAATCCAAATTCGTCGTTACGCAGGGTGTTGCGGCCAGGGAACGCCGTCATGTTCCAGAGAGGTGTAAGCATCAGATCACGCGTGGCCAACGCATACGGCACGGCGGCCAACGGCTCACGCGGCGAAAGCGGCACGCCATCCACCACCACTTCCAGATGGACATTGGTTTCCAGGAGCGCGCGTACCAGGGTGTTGGTGTTGGCGGACTGGTCGCCGATAAAGGTGTTGTACAGTCCATCCACCACGGTCACCGTGTTGGAGTCCTCATACAGTAAAACGCCGCCCGACTCGGCATTGTAAAGCCGCAGGGATAGGCCCACGGTGCTGTTCACCAGGTTGGTGCCATCGGTAAGACGGCCTTGGTAGTTGATCAGGAGAGAGGGCTGGGCGAGAAGAAGGGATGCTTGCCCGCCGAAACCCAACCAAAAGCCCGTGACCGCAATAGCGACAGCTTTTCGGCGAAAGCGGGAGGGGTGAAAGGTGAAGGTTGAAAGCAGGAGCAGAAGTCTCCAGATATGCCGTTTTGTTGTCATCGTTTTCTCCGCAACACAGGCATGCGTGCCTGTTCTTCATTACATTCCCAGCTTGCGCTTGATCGCATCGATCTCCGCGCGTAATACCTCGTTCTCTTTCTTTAATTCATCATTTCTTTTGGCCAGGCCCTGAATCGCGGCCAGCGCGACGCCATCGGCATCCACCGAGGCAATGTGACGGTCATCGGGTCCCACTCCGAACGCGGCGAAGAAATCCTGGGCCATCGGGCCGATGTGGAGGACTTCCGGGCTGTCTTTATAGCGCCAGAAATGCACCGGCATCGCCACCACCCGGTCGAGGATATCCCGCGAATCGGCAAGGTTAATATCTTGTTTTTTCTCGCGATCGGAAGCGCTGACAAAGGTTCCGTTGACGGTAAGTCCGCTGGTATCAAGCCGCATCCGTTCAACCAAGCTGCCGCCATTCAACCGGGTGCCAAAACTCATGTAGGACTGGGTATTGCCAACCGTGCTGTTCGACTTAAGCGCCCGGATGAAGCCCCATTCGCGCGGGCCGTTGCCGTCGTTGCCGGAAAGGCGCAATCCGGCGCCGGAGTTGGAGGCGCCCGAGGTGAGCGTTCCCGCTATAAACAATTGGCCGGAGAATGGACCGGAAGGATCATCCCCGGCGATATGCAAGTTGGCTAGGGGATTGGCGGTGTTGATGCCAACGCCCCCGCCGGCGCGAATAAGAAATTGGTTGGTTCCGGTGGAGGTGTAGTCCGACGAGATGGAATCCGCCCACACAAATGTGCCGTTGTGAATGGCCTTGGCCCGGTTACCTGCGGCCAGGCTGGCGCTCCCGCTGGCGGTATTCTGGTATCCGCCCGGAACGGAAGCGTTATCGCCACTGGCCGTGTTCTGAAAGCCTCCCGGAACCGAAGCGTAACTCGCGCCCGCGAGGTTGGCATAGCCTCCGCCAACGAAAGCGCCCAAACCATTGGCGTTGTTTTGGGCTCCGCCCACGACCGACGCCCACGTCGCACCGGCGCGGTTAAATGCACCGCCGGCAACGGTGGCGACATCGCCGTTCGCCCGGTTGTCACTACCGCCTCCGATCGCGGACCATTCGTTGGATGCGATGTTGCGAAAACCACCTCCCACCGAGGCGTTCAAGGCATAGGCTACATTGCTCATGCCGCCGGCGACCACTGCGTTGGTGCCAAGCGCGCGATTGCCTAACCCGCCACCGATGGTTCCGTATGGTCCCGCGGCAACATTCGTGCGGCCGCCACCCACCGTGGCATACAACCCGGTGGCGCTGTTTGCCTCACCCCCGCCGACCGTAGACCGGTTTCCCCGGGCGGCGTTTCGCCATCCACCGCCGACCACCGAGGCGTCACCGATCGCCTGGTTGAGTGCGCCACCACCCACCGTGGAGTATTCGCCCGTGGCCACATTGATGGCGCCGCCTCCGACCGTCGATGATTGACCGCTGGCCGTACTGCTACCACCTCCGCCGATGGTGCTGAAGTCCCCCTGGGCAATGTTTCCTCCGCCCCCGGCGATGGTGGAGCGGTCGCCACGGGCCACGTTGAGGTTGCCGCCGCCCACGGTGGCGTATGCTCTCCCGGCCACATTGCCGCCCCCGCCGGCAATCGTCGTATGTTGATTCGTTGCGTAATTGGAGTCACCGCCGCCGATCGTGGCGGCGCTTCCTTCGGCCAAATTGCCCCACCCACCGCCGACGGTCGTATACGCCATGCGCGCGAAATTTGCGTACCCGCCCGAGATGGTGGACTCATTGCCGCTGGCCTGGTTTTCATGCCCGCCACCCACCACGGCGCCATAGCCCATGGCCAGATTGAGCAGGCTAAGCGGATTCAGCGGATTGAAGCCGGGATTGATCGTCACATTCCGGTTCGTGCCGACCGTCATTCCATGTACCATGCGGGCATACGGAACGGAAACAATGCGCTCGCGCGGGGTCAGCGGAACTCCATCCACCACCACCTGAAGCCAAACCTGGGTGTTGTTCAACGCCGTTGTGAGATTCCCAAAGGCGGTTTGATCGCCGAGAAAGGTATTGTACAAACCGTCGACCACCCCCTCAAAGGAGGCATCGGTGTAGAGCAAGGTACCTCCCGAAGGAGCATTGTATAAACTCAGTTCGAGGTTGATGGTGCCGTTGACCAGGTTGGTGCCATTGACCAGCCGGCCCTGGTAGTTGATCAGACCCGGGGGTTGACCCGAGGAAGGCGTCGACAGCGAGATGGTGGCGATCAACATCAGCCAGCCTAAAGGAAATCTGCGGTATGTCATGGTTTTCTCCTGATGTCATTGTCCACGTACAGCATGGCCAACGGGGCACATTTCCACGCGCGGAAAGATTAGTATTGTATAGGCAAATCGCCTAACACATGGAGGGCGGACACCGCAAGCTTGAATGGCGTAACATGAAGGGCCTCACACCCAGGTTATCGATCAGGGCATTCCCGCGTTGACAATGCGCGGGGTCATCTCAATGTCGAGCACCCGTTGCCGGCCCGAGCGATTCATGCCGACAAGAAATCGGGAATAAAACGCCTCGTCTTTTGCCGCGCCGCCCACGGTCATCGTGACACCGTCCTGCACCATGACCTCGGTGGCCAGTCCGGCAAATTGAACCCGGAAGGGATTCCCGTCCACCAATCCACGGAGTTCCGGTATGAGGCGAATATGAATGGTCTTCCCATCCCCCATGATGGTCGGGATCACGGTGAGAAAGGAACCGACCTCCTGCCATTGCAGGGAGGTTTGGCTATATCCGCCCCGCCATCCGTAGTCGGATATCCAATCGATATAAGGAACCTGCTCGCCGACACGGATCCTGCCTTCCCGGCCACTGGCCACCAGCAAGGTTTGCCGTGTATCGCCGGACGATTCCGTCAACGCATCCCGCACTTCCGGCTGGATGGAAATAACGCCCCGGGTTTCCCCATCATGGACGACCACCCCGCCCCTGCCCTGCACGGAAAAACCCCGATCACGCTCCGAGGACACGTCCCGGAAACGCACCTGAATCTGCACATTGCCGGTTTGGGCATCGGCCTGACCCAGCACCTCGTTTAATTGCCGATGACGGGATTCCGTGGTGACGATGATCAGCCGGTTTCCCTTGGCGTCGAGCACCACGTGGCCTTGCCCATCGACCATGGACCGGCTAATCGTTTCCAGCGCAGACGGATCGCCAAAGACGATGGGATACACCACGGTGCGCATGAGCTCGTCCTCGCCCTGGACGGCCAAGCCGGCCATCAGCAAAGCGGCCACGCACAACCATGGTATGTTACGCTTCATCACAAAATACAGTCTACACCGGATGGTGGATCAGGGAAAGAAGCAACCGGCGGGCAGGAGCAGGGTGCACGAAATCAATGATGGTGGTGGCCCTGGTCATGTCGGAATCCGTAAAGCCACCCGAGCCTTTGGGATCGGTAGATTGAGTTACAATCCCAAGACCTCTTTCATGCGCTCAATTTCCGCCCTTAGGGCGGCCACCTCTTCGTCTTTTTCCCGCCGTAATTCACGAATGGCCTCCACCATCAACGCCTCAAACCCGATCACGGTCAGGGTCTTGTAGCCCTCCGCCGTTTTCTCAATCCATTCGGGAAACACCTGTTCGACTTCCTGGGCAATCAGGCCGGTATACGTTCCGTCCATTCCGCCCTGCTGACCCGGATCCCGCCAGCGGTAGGTTACCCCGCGCAAGGCCAGTACACGCTCAAGCGCGCCGCGCAGGGTTTCGATGTCCTGCTTCAACCGCGCATCGGAAAAGATCGTCCACGAACTGCTGGTCGGTTTTGCCGCGGCGTTTTGCGACAGCCGTAGTTGGTAACCGGCCGGGTTGTTGGTTCCGATGGCCACCCCACCGGTAGCCCGGATCAGAAACTGGTTGGTACCCGTGCTGGGAAAAAATGTATTTTGATCATCCGCCCAAACGAACGAACCGTCATGGATGGCCCGGGCTCGCCGTCCGGCGGCGAAGCTGTTGGCGCCATCGGCAACATTCTCCCGGCCGCCGGGAATCATGGCATAGTGTCCAAGCGAACCAATGCTGTTGGTGAAGCCACCGGAAATAACCGCGTACGAGGTGTTGGTGGCAACACGGTTGTCCGCCCCGCCGCTGATCACCCCGTGGTCGGCACGGGCCGCGATGGTATTCCGGCGTCCCCCGCCGACCACGGACTGGCTGGCCTCCGTGCCGATGGTATTGAACCATCCGCCGCCGATGACGCTGTTGGTGGCCCGAGCGCCAATCACATTGTCGTAGCCTCCGGCAATCACCGAGGCGTGGGCGCCGCTATTCAAAATGTTGTTCACGCCTCCCCCGATGGTTCCCAGAATCGTATTGGTCCGGATTTGATTCCATCGCCCTCCCGCCAAAACGGAATAGCGGGCGTCCATGCCGATCTGATTTTCGACGCCGCTCCCGATGAACGCCGCGTAGGCCCGGCTTCCAAGTTGATTTTGAAAACCACCGGCAATGGTCGCGTGATTGGCGATGGAAAAGATGAAGTTTTCTTGACCGCCGCCAATCGTCGCAAAGGAAGCTGAAGGGCCGATCCAATTGCGCCATCCGCCGCCAATAGCCGAATAAGAGGCGCTGTAGCCGATTTCATTTAATCGTCCGCCGCTGATCGTCGCCCCCCACGCGTTGGTGTCGATCAGGTTGTTCCATCCGCCGCCAATAAACGCATATTGCGCATTGGTGGAGATGAGGTTGTTGCGCCCGCCGCCCACCACGGCATTGGTTGCGCTTTTGCCAATGCGGTTTTGGCGCCCGGCAAGGATGGCGGCGTAACCGGCTTCCTGTTCGATCACATTTTCCGTGCCGCTGAAAATTCCCGCATGGATCGAGAACGGCAGGATTTCGTTGAGCAAACCGCCGCCAATGGTCGCATGCGCGGCCTCGCCATGGACTTGATTTTCCCAACCCCCGGCAATGGTCGCAAAGGAGGCATTGTTCATGATCCGGTTGATGATGCCCCCGCCAATCGTGGCATACCACGCGCTTGCCTCGATCTCATTCCCGGAGCCGCCGCCGATGGTGGCGCTGAACGCATTAATGCCGATCCGGTTGTTTTCGCCTCCGCCGGTGGTACCGTATGGGCTTCCCACCTGGTTCTGCAACCCGCCGCCAATACTTCCAAACAATCCGGTGGCCGTCACCTGATTTTGACGACCGCCTCCAATGGCTCCGCCTACCGCGCTGGCCACGTTCTGGCGTCCGCCGGCGACCACCGAGAAAGCACCGGATGCGCTATTGGTTCCCCGGTGGGGATTCAAGGTAACGGCATGATTGGTGCCAATCAGCATGCCGGATACGCTCATGGCATACGGCACGGCGACCAAGCGCTCCCGGGGAGTCATGACGACGCCGTTGATCATGGTTTCCAGCCAAACCTGTTGGTTGGTCAGTGCCCCCTCCAAATGGCCTTCGCTTGTACCGGAACCGATGTGAATGGCATACAACCCATCCACCACCTTCACCTGGTTGGAGTCGGAATAAAGTAAAAGACCTCCGGATGGGGCATTAAACATCCGCAGGGTCATGCCAACGACGTCATTCACGAGGTTCGTTCCGTCCACCAGACGGCCTTGATAGTTGATCAGGTCGGGTGGCTGGGCCGGCAACGGTGAAGTCCACCAGCACCATGCGGTCGTCACTACGGTCATCCGGGCAAGCGTTATTGGTTTCATGGGATCTCCTCCCGGTGCAACCGCGCCCATCACGTGCACCTCATGGAAACCCCTAGCATCATCGTTGATGATTCGGCAAGTTTATCCGGCCGTCAATTTCACCCGGAGTCGCCAGATCGCGCCAGCGGACGCCTGCGCATCCGTCGAGATGATTTGCTGGACGATTACGTATCGATTTGTTTGCCGCAATGCGGACAGCAGCTTCGGTTGGATTTACCTTTGCGGTTGAGTTCGTCAACAAAGGCCGCGCCAAGGACGCCGGTGGGCAGCGCGATCATCAGGATTCCAAGCACCGCGGTGCATATTCCAATAACTTTTCCCAACGGGGTAACCGGGGCGATATCGCCATAACCAACCGTCGTGATGGTAACAAACGCCCACCACATGGCGTGGGGAATATCGGGAAAGGCCTCGGGTTGGGCCTCGTGTTCCGCGTAGTAGACCATGCTGGCGAACATCACGCCGAGCAGGGCGACCAGCGAGAGGGTAACGATCATCTCCTCGCGCTTTGCCCGTAACACGCGCATCAGGACAACCGAGGCTTCCGAATAACGGCCAAGCTTGCCCAAACGGGCCAGACGCAACAGCCGGAACGCGCGCACAATCCGCAGGTCGGAATCAATGAAAAACAAGTAAGACGGCACGATGGCAATGAGATCGACCAAGGCCATCGGCGATACGATAAACTTGAGGCGACCCCATAGCGGGTGCGCGTAGCGAGGATCCGACGTGCACGACCATACCCGGGCCAGGTATTCCAAGGAAAATGCCGCCACGGAAAAAAACTCGAACAGGTTGAAAAACCGTCCGTATGACGCATCAAGGGATGGAACCGACTCCAAAATGACGGCGGCGACATTAAGGAGAATCAAGCCGAGTAAAAAAGCATGCAAGCGACGCTCAAGCCGTGACGCCTGGTCGTCCGGTTCACAGATGTCCCAAACCAGGTGTCGTGCTGTTTCGTGGCGTTTCACAGCCATTTTCTCCGTCGCATGTAGGTCACCAGCGCGACCGCAATAAGAATGCAAACCGTCCAGAAAAACAGATAACCCTGCTCCCACTCAAATTCGGGAACACCTTGAAGGTTCACCCCGTAGACGCCACAGATAAAGGTCAGGGGGAGGAAGATGGCGCTGATGATGGTCAGCCGGTTTACAACCTTGTTGGTTCGATGGCTGACCATGCCCATGTAGAGGTTCAGGGTTTCGTTCAACACCTCGCGCTCCGTGGTCAAGTCGGCGCTTAAACGCTCCAGGGTGCCGGCCATGTTTTCGAGGAACGGCTGCGTCGTCTCGCTGACAAACGGTGAACGGCGGGAGGCCAGTTCATGCAGCAGCTCGCGGGATGCCGTCACCACTTTGCGCAACCCGAGGATGTCCTGGGTGAGCGTGGATACTTCCCGGAAAATGGTGTCGTCCACTTCGCCGAACAGCTTGAGTTGAATGCGCTCCACCGACTCCGCGAATCCCGTTATGGCGCGGCGGTATGTTTCCGTCAGGTGATCGGCAATTTCATAGAGCAGAAAGCCCGGGGACTGGGCGAACTTGTAGAAGTCCTCGCGGTACGTGCGCTTGACTTGATTGACCAGGGTTGCCTCATGCCGACGGAAGGTAACCATGTAGTGCGCGCCCAACACAATATCGACGTGCGCGGTTTGCAGGCGACCCTCCGCCAGCCCGGCTTCAGTCACCGCAAAATGCAGACAGTCGTCATGGACGTCATAACGTCCCTCGCGGTCCGGCCCTAGCACCTCGCGGCGCGCCAGCTCGTTGACGCCCAGTCTTTCCAGGCAGGTCGCGCACCGCGTGCACATCCGGTCACGATCCGCGCAGACGGAGCAATTCATGTCCACCCAGCAAAAAAAGCCCGCCGCCAAAGCCGATTCCAGCTCAGCTTCTTCAATGGGCTTTTCCTTGCGGGCACAAAAATCAAACTGAATGATCGAGATCACGGTTACCTTCCTCGCGGAAACTAAACGCGTTTGATCGCCCCGCCGTCAAGTACGTAATCGCACGTACGGGGCTTGAGCGCTTGGTCGCGATCGGGAGCCGCTACCATCCCAATGCTTGTTCCAGTTTTTCCAAGCGCTCGCGCAGGCGGGCGTTCTCCGCCGCCAGCGCCTGAATCGCGGCGAGCGCGATGCCGTCGGCATCTACGGTGGAGATGGAGGTGTCACTGGCGCCAATGCCAAAGGCGGCTTGGAAGTCCTGGGCGGTGGGGCCGATGTGGCGGGCGGCGGGATCGTGCCGGTAGACCCAACTCTGCACCGGCATGGCGACCAGCTTGTCGAGAATCTCACGTCCTTCCACCGGGGCAAAGTCCTGCTTGAGGTTCTCGTCGCTGGGCGGATTGAGGGTGCCGGTGATGAAGAGGTTGCCGTTGGTGTCGAGGGTCATACGGTTTCCGGGATTGGGACGGGAAAAGAAATTCAGCACGTTGTTGGTCCCGCCGGAGGCGATATCCCAGAGCTCTTGTCCGCCCACCGACATGCGCAAACGGGTGAAGGCGTTGGTGGCATCGGTCTGGTCGAGGAACAACTGCGGCGTCGTGCCCTTGCTACTAATATGCACGAACGCGGCTGGATTGGTGGTGCCCACGCCGAAGAAGCCCGCCGAAGAAATTCGTGCCTTTTCGCCGCCAGCCGAGAACCCCAACGCATTCGCGGAAGGGCGGTAAATGCCCGTGTCGATGTCGGCGGAAAACGTAAGACTGGGCAGGAGGGGCGTTCCGTTGGCGGCGCGCACCGTGCCCTCGACGGTCAGCGCGGAACCGCCGGTCACCAACCGTACTCCGCCATTGGCCCGCACCGCGAACTCATTGTTCGTGGCGGAAGTAAAATTCGTCGACTGGGTATCCGCCCAGACGAACGATCCATCGTGCAGGGCCTGAGCGCGCCGACCGGCGGCAAAGCTGTGCGCACCGATTGTCCGGTTGGAATATCCGCCGGGGATGGTCGAATAACTGCCCGCCGCATAATGCCCCTCGCCGCCACCGATGGTGGTGAAATTGCCGTCCGACACGTTGCGCAGACCGCCTCCGATGGTGCCGAGGTCGGACATCGTTATGGTATTCAGTGCACCGCCGGCGATCGTTGCGAATTGCGATCCGTTGATGATGCGATTGGAGAAGCCGCCGGCCAGGGTGCTGTAGGGGGCCACGATCTCGTTGTATTGCCCGCCACCGATCAACGAGTAGGAGCCCAGCAGGCTGTTGTTGGTGGTGAGTGAAAGGCCATCGCTGTTGGCGGCATAATTCTGCACGACCGCCGCCGGAAAATTGGACAACCCGCCGGCATCGCCCTGGATCGGACCGCCGAGCACGCGGAAGCCGCCGCCGGCGCGGAAGGTCACTTGATTGCTCGCGGTGGACCCCACATCGTTATTGATCGAGTCCGCCCACACAAACGAGCCGACGTGAACGGCCTTGGCCCGGCGTCCGGCGGCGAACGCATAGTTCGTTGCATTGTTTTCCGAACCACCCGGAATCATGGCGAGCGGGCCCTGGGCCAGATTGAAAACGCCGCCGCCGATCGCGGACAACTGGGCTCCGTTTTGGACCTGATTCAGCCACCCGCCGGCGATGACACTGTTGGTGGCTTGCTCGTAGATGCCGTTCCACTGGCCACCACCAATCGCGCCACCAAACGATCGTATGCTATTGCCGGCGCCGCCGCTCACCGTGGCATACTGTGCGTTGCTCAAGATGCCATTTCCGCTGCCACCTCCGACAACCGCGTAATGGGCGGATCCGACAATGACATTGTCCACGCCGCCGCCGATCGTCGCCGCGAAGATATTCGTGCTGATTTCGTTGGCGGAGAATCCGTACTGCCCCGGATTCATGGCGACACTGCTCAACGACGACACCTGCAGACCCCGGACCATCCGCGCATACGGCACGGACATCACCCGCTCGCGCGGGGAGAGCGGTTGGCCGTTGACCACGACCTCCAGCCAGACATTGGTGTTGGCCAGCGCGCTATCCATGGCCACATCAAACACATCATTGCTACCGATCTGGGCCTGGTATAAACCGTCCACCACGACCACCTGGTTGGAGGTCTGGTACAACACCGACCCGCCCGTTGGCGCATTCATCAACTGCAGGGTCAACCCCACAACGCCATTGACGAGATTCGTCCCGTCCACCAACCGGCCCTGGTAGTTGATCAGGGTCGGGGGCTGGGCATTGCTCATAGATAGCCCCATGGCAGACAAGAAAATCCCCAGCGCTAAACAATGCACGTACCTCATGGCTTATTCTCCTTGTGTGTGAAACCGAGGTCGTTGCACATCCACAAAAATACTCGGGTTACACGATCAGGGATAAGACTAGGGTGGGGTGGTCATCTGATGCAAGCTCGCAATCCCATTCCGGGTAAAGGGCGCATCCCGTAATGGCTCAGTTTTTCGTAGCCGCACCCGTTAGGGCGTGGAGCGACAACGGAAAATTGCCGACGTGTGGTCGATAGGGGTTGCCATCGGGGAATGGATTATAACATAATAAAATAATAAGCGGAGAAAATCGTATGAAAATAGTCCAACAAGGTGTCCTTGCCGGATTGATCTGGGCACTAAGTGTATTGCAGGCCCAGGCGCAGATTACCCAGGTTGCCTCGGTGATGAATGGCTTTGGCGGCCGCTCCACCGGCGGCGCCTACACCCACATCGGGGCCGGCGCCCAACCGGGCGGCATCGGAGTGTCGTATGAAGGTGGTTCGGCGAACTATGCCGGTGGTCGCATCAACCGCGCCGGGTTCCTGAACACCTTCTTGCTGAAACCCGGGACGGATACCAACGGCAACGGCCTGCCCGACGAACTCGACCCCGATAACGACGGCGACGGCCTGTGGGATCATTGGGAAGTCACCGGCGAGAAATTCTCGCCCGGATCGCCCACCAATCCGAATCTCGTCGATTCCGACGGCAACGGTATCTCCGATTTCGCCGAAATGATCGCCGGCACCAACCCGAACGACATCGACGCCGGGTTTGAAATCATCGAGGTCAATCGCTCCGGCAACAACGCCCAAGTGACCTGGAACGCACGCGGCAACAACGAGCGCATCTATGTCGTGCGCGCCATCGATGACTCCTATACCGGAGTGCCGTCCGCGGTTCTCTGGAGCAACACCGTCGGCGGCGGATCCGCGCCGTGGTACAGCACCACGGCCGCCATCACCGATCCCTCGGTTACCGCACGTTTCTACGCCGTCGAAGTCATCAAGCCGTAACCTATCCATGATCGGTGTCAGCGGCCAATTTCTTCGTCCCGATCTTCGTCGCGATCTTCGTCGAACAGACAAAGATCAGGACAAGGATCGGGACGAGGATAAAGAGACGCTATCGAGGGAAATCCGGGCTCGCGGAGCTCGCCCCTCCATTCATCTTCATCTTTGTCGCGATCTTTGTCGCGATCCTCGTCGAATAGACAAAGATCAAGACAAGGATCAGGACGAGGATAAAGAGACGCTATCGAGGGAAATCCGGGCTCACGGAGCTCGCCCCTCCATCCATCTTCATCTTTGTCCCGATCTTAGTCCCGATCCTCGTCGAATAGACAAAGATCAGGACAAGGATCAGGACGAGGATAAAGATGCGCACTGGAGGGCGGAGCTCCGCGACGCCGCGAACATGAATAAGACCTTTCCCGGAAAAAGTTCCAATGATTGGAACTTTTTAACCACCCCCTTTCCAATGATTGGAACTTTTCCAGGAGAACCCCGCATGAACAAACGCCACGCCCTATGGATCGCCGGCACAGTCGCCTTCGCCACCCTCGCCCAAGCCCAGGCGCCCAACCTGATTCATTACCAGGGTCGCTTGGTTGATGGAACCAACCTGGTCAATGGTCCGGTCAGTCTGACCTTTCAGATTCACAGCCACCCAACCCTGAACGATCTGCTCTTTCAGTCCACCAATACCGTCATCGCCGTGGATGGCTTATACGCCACGTTGATCGGGCAACATGTTACCACCGGCAGTCTCGATAGCGCCCTCACCGCGCCGGAAGCCTGGCTGCAGGTCATCGTCAACGACACGCCGCTCACCCCGCGCGAGCGGTTGGTATCGGTTCCGTATGCGCGTCAGGTGCATGGTCTCGCCATCAACAACCGCCAGTCCGTCACCCTTGCTCCTGTCCAGGGCACCAATACGATGTGGGCGGAAGCGCGGGCCTCGGTCATCGGCGGGGGCAACGACCAGACCATCGAGGATGCCTGGTACTCGGTGATCGCGGGCGGACGATTGAACCGAATCACACTCTTCTCCGATTTCGGAGTGATTGGCGGAGGATTCGCCAACATCCTTTCCAATCAGGTGAACCATGCCGTCATCGGAGGCGGCAGTAACAATGTAGTCGCCTCGGGTCAATCCGTCATTGCGGGCGGCGAGGGCAACCGCATTCGCGCCGTCGCCCCCTTCAGCGCCATCGGTGGCGGACGTATCAACCGGATCCTCGGTGGCGGCAACCGCAGTGTGATCGGCGGTGGCGAGAACAATGAAATCGGCGCGTCGTATGGCGTGGTGGGTGGCGGTTCGGCCAACCGGATCGAAACCAACGCATTTTTCTCCACCGTGGGCGGCGGTATTCTGAATGCCGTAATGACCAACAGCGCGTATGCCACGGTCGGTGGCGGCATCGGCAATCAAGCCGGGCCGAATGCCGGATCGGGCGTGATCGGGGGCGGATCGTTCAACCGGCTTGACTTCGCCGCCACCAACAGCTTCATCGGCGGCGGCGCCAACAACACCATCAGTAACGCGAATAGCGCGGCGATTGGGGGCGGGTCAGCTCATGTCATCGCGCAAGGCGCGCATCATTCCGTCATCGGCGGCGGGCAAACCCATACCATTCAGCCGGGTTCAACGCATGGCGTCATCGCCGGCGGGGCCAATCACCAGATCGGAAGTATGTCGACCTATGCCTTCATCGGCGGCGGGCTGATCAATCAGATCGGCGCCGACGCCACCAATGCCGTTATTGTGGGGGGGAGAATGAATGTTAATGCCGGCTCCGAATCCACCATTGCCGGAGGCTTTAACAACCTCATCCAACAAGAAAATCTTCTTTACCCGATCTTTCCTCGCGGGCCAAAACGGTCGTTCATTGGCGGTGGCTACAACAACACGATAAGTTCCAACCATAATGTCGGCGTGATTGGGGGCGGACATAACAATCATCTTACGAACAGCACTCCGAGCGAAGTTGAAGCCTACGGCGTTATCGGGGGAGGAGCGGGCAACATCGTCGGTGGATATGCCGCTACCGTTCCTGGAGGAAGCGGCAATCGAGCCATGGCGAATTTCAGTTTGGCCGCTGGTGTAAGTGCGCGCGTTCGACCTCAAGATGGACGCTCTTTTGTTTTTTCCGGATCTCTGGGTCGCGATTCTGTAACCAATTCCAGCATAACCATGGACTTCCCCAACGGGTATTACTTCTTCACAAGCGATAATAACGGCGCGCAAATCCCGCCGAACGGCACCTCGTGGTCAGCGATCAGCGACCGGGAGGCGAAGGAAAATTTTGCGCCGGTCGATACCGGGGCGATTTTGGGGAAGGTCGCGGCGATGCCGCTGACGGAATGGAATTACAAGGAAGACCCGAACCAACGGCGTTACATCGGTCCGGTCGCCCAGGACTTCCACGCCGCGTTCGGGCTCGGCGACGACAAGACGATCAACACCCTCGACGCCGATGGTGTTCTCTTTGCCGCCGTGCAGGCGCTGGCTGTGCAGCGGGAGGCGGATCAAGCCCTCGCCCACGAAACGCGTGAACGCATGACCCAACTGGAAGAGGAAAATGCCCGTCTGCGCGAGCGCCTCGAAGCGTTGGAGCGAAAACTCGGATTGTAAACAATTGGAGCGTTGACGATGAAACGAATGATATTCTTTTGTGGCCTTGCCCTGTTGCTGGCGCTTTTTGCCGTGCCGACCCCGGAGGCAAAGGCCCAAGCCCCGTTGCTGATCAACTACCAGGGGCGCCTGATGGACGGCACCAACCTGATGAACGGGCCGGTGAATCTGCGGTTTCGCATCTTCAACGCCGAATCCGGCGGATTTCTTGTTTACGAATCGACCAACATCGCCACCGCCGTCGATGGCTTGTACACCTCGACCATCGGACAATTTACGACCATTGGAAATTTGCTGCCCGGCTTGGGCCTGGATGGCGGCGATGGCGGTCCGCGATGGTTGCAGGTCGCCGTGAACGGGGTCGATCTCACCCCGCGCGAACGGATCGCCGCCGTGCCGTTTTCGGTCGCCACCTACGGGCTTTGGCCAAACCAGAGAAACTCCTTCTCCTTGGGCACGTATGGGCAGGGGCTCGTCATCCCCGCGGGCGAGAATGCGGTGATTCTGGGGGGACAGCAAAATCTCGTCGCCTCCACCAATGCCGCCATCGTGGCCGGGCGCGAGAACTACATCGACACCGACGCCGAGGAGTCGATCGTGTTGGGAGGCCGGGGCAACCGGGTTGAATATTTCGCCGCGCAAAACGCGATTCTCGGCGGCTACAGCAACAAGGTGGATAGCTTTGCGCGCCGGTCGGTCATCACCGGCGGAGAGCACAACCTGATCGGCCCCAGCCGTCTGTTCGCGTCCATCGGGGGCGGAAGTTACAACCTGGTAAACGGCGACTACGGCGTGGTGGCTGGCGGACAGAGCAATCGTGTCGCCAGCTCCTACGGCGTGATCGCTGGCGGGTGGGATAACCAGGCCGGTTTCGCCGGCGTGGTGGGTGGCGGATCGGCCAATGTGGCCACGGGCGTTTACGCCACCGTCGCGGGCGGCTTTAACAACCGGGCCAGAGGAAGCGATTCCGTCGTCGCGGGCGGATTGAACAATGTCGCCGTCGGCACGGCATCCATGGTGCCGGGTGGCAACGGCAACCAGGCCAACGGCGATTTCAGTTTCGCCGCCGGGCGGAACGCCTTTGCCCAGCACGAAGGAAGCTTCGTCTGGAATGGCTCCTTCAGCACCTTCAGTTCCACCGCGACCAACCAGTTTCTCGTGCGCGCCCCGCGCGGGGTCGGCATCAACACCAACAACCCGCAAGCCGCGCTGCATGTCA